>JAJEFE010000063.1 GCA_022820625.1 Gammaproteobacteria bacterium
CGGGCCACAGGGAGCGGGAAACCTCATTGAAGAACTGAATCAGGGCGCGATCCTCCATGCCCTCGATGTCGATTTTCAATCCGGCGATCGTCGAGACGCGCAGCGTCTGCAGGATCTCGGCCAGCGGGCGCACGGGCACGCGCCCGCTCTTGGCCCGATCAGGCTGTCGAAGCAGGCTGGCGCCGCCCAGATCGCCGGGGGCCGCGAACAACGGGAGGGAACCGCTGGGGCCGACCGCCGCGGGAACAACAGCGATCTTCGTCTCCAGGCCGTTCAGGGCGACATGGAAGCGCAGCCGCTGCAGTGCCGGAGGATTCGGCTCGATGGCAACGACGCTGGCGGGCCCGGCCTTCGCCAGCACCAGGGCGTAATGGCCGGTATTGGCTCCGATGTCGACGAAAACCCCGTTGCGGACATGCCCGGCCAGGGCCGCGATCTCGATGCGGTCCAGCCGGTGCGGACAGGCGAGGATCTTCCGGTCTGTGGTGTTGTCCGAGATATTGAGGCGGTATCGGATACCCCCCCTTGCGATGTCCACCCAGGGGCCGAAACGCCGCTCCCAGCGCCGGAGTACGGCCTTTCTCAGGAACCCGCGGCCCAGGCGGGCGCGGATCAGAAGGCGCAGCAAACGCGCTGACTCGGGCGGCGCGTAGACTCCCCATGGCGGTGTCTGCGTGTCTCGTCCATTGCCCAAACCCGCTTGCATGCGGCCATGGTAAGGGACAACCCTGGCTGCATGACAGCTTTGCGTGAAAAACGAACAAGCAGGGGAACGGCGCGTGGCGCCGGCTGGTCCGTGCCACGGTCGTCATCGGCATGCCCAGTCCTTGCGTCCATCCGGTCACCGCGCGTGCCCGAGGTCCCGGATCGACCAACGCGCCGGTACGGATGCCAATCGTCCGATCCGCTACCGACAAGCCTGAAAGGACAGGTTGCCGTGAACTGCAAACGGCGTCGGATTCGCCCAGGCGGCAAAGCAGCGCCCGATTGCAAACGCCTTGGCAGCCGAATCGCACAAGGAGTCACAACGACGGCCCGATCCCTTACAATGAGCCCCATGAACCGGATCGAGCGGCAATCTTCGTGCGCTGTGCCGCGTACCAGAGGCCAGTGCTGTCCGGTCCCGCTACCCCTTGTGCACCCGTTCGGCCGAACATGACCTGGTGGCATTTCTTTCTGATCGGCGGCGCGGCGGGTTCGTCGGTTCAGGTCGCCATCGATTGGTGGTATACGCTGATCACCTTGCGCCATCCCGCCATACTCGGCTTTGAGCTGAACGGGCGCACTTTCGATCGGGATCGTCCCGCGCACGCGCTGGTCCTGATCGGCGCCACGATGCTCAGAACCCTCTGTCTGTTCGTGGCCTGGGGCCTGGGGTTGGGGAGCGGGCTTTGGGCGGCCTGGGCGCTGCTGGTTTGAATCGCGCACCCCGGAGTTGCCAAACGTCATGATCTACCGCCCTCAGTATGTTTCTGTCTCTCCCGGGGCACGGTCGATGATGGAGCCGCGCGGTGCCGGCAAGCGCGCGCGTCGATGCCGGTCTCCGATTGAGCCGGCATTTCGCCATCCGTATTGAGCGGCGCTGTCCCGGCGGGCATTGGATGTGAAGATCTACGTCATCAGCCTGCGCACGGCTCAGGCCCGGCGTGCCGAAGCGTCCAGGCAGATGGCCGAATGCGGGGCGGAATTCGAATTTTTCGATGCCGTGGACGGGACCGCGGGCCACGCGGAATTCTTCACGCGCATCGACCGGCGGCGCTTCCAGCTCAACACGTTGCGCCGCGACCCGGCGCCCGGGGAAATCGGGTGTTACGCCAGCCACCTTTCGCTATGGAAATGGGCGGTGCGCCACGACCGGCCCCTCGTCATACTCGAAGACGACTTCCAACTGGAACCCGGATTTTCCCGCATGCTCGGCGAGCTCGAACCGCTGGTCGGGGAATTCGGGTTCGTTCGCCTGCAGTCCATGCACGGTCCGCGGGCCGTTCTGAAGCGCCTGCGCCCGCCCGCCCATGAAGTCCGGCGCCGAAACGGCTGGTCGGTGCATTACCTGTCCGACCCGCCCCTTTACACGCTTGCCTACGCCATCGGCCCCGGGGCCGCGCTCGCGCTGTCTCGGGCCAGCACGACCCTTGTCGCGCCCGTGGACAAGTTCCTGCAGCAGACCTGGATGCACCGAGTGCCCCTCTTTGCCCTGAGTCCGCCGATCGTGAGCATGTCGCCCCGGACGGGGCACTCGACCATTGGCGACCGAACCCGTAAGAGCAGGAACCCCGCGCTGATGCTCAAGCGCGCATGCCACAAGGCCGCCGGTGAGTTTCGCCGTCTGGGTTTCGACCGCCAGCAGGCCGCGCGGCGCTCGGACCTGGCCCGAAAGCGCGTGCGGCCATAATGCGGCGCCGCGCACGATCCGTGAGGATCGGGCGTGCGGCTCAATCCGGCATCCTGTGGCCGCACCGCCCGGCCAGCACCCCCTCCCACCGCCATGCGTGCGCCACGATGTCTTCAAGCCGCTCGTAGCGTGGCGACCAGCCCAGCTCCTTCCTGGCGCGCTTGGAGTCGGCCACCAGGCAAGCCGGATCGCCCGTGCGCCGAGCCCCTGTCACGACCGGAATGTCCCGTCCGGTCACGGCCCTTGCCGTGCCGATCACCTCGCGCACGGAGAAACCGTTGCCGTTGCCCAGGTTGAACGCCGCACTGCCCCCGCCGGCCCACAACGACCGCATCGCCAGCAGGTGCGCGTCGCACAGATCGTTGACGTGTACATAATCGCGCACGCAGGTCCCGTCCGGGGTGTCGTGATCGGACCCGAACACGGTCACGGCGGCAGCTCGGCCCGAGGCCGCGCTCAGCACCCGGGGGATCAGGTGCGTCTCCGGTTCGTGGCATTCGCCGATCGCCCCGCCCGGGTCGGCGCCCGCAGCGTTGAAATACCGCAGGCACACCGAATTCAGCCCGTACGCCGCCCCGTAGTCCTCCAGCATCCGCTCCACCACGAGCTTGGTCCGCCCGTACGGGTTGATCGGCGCCTTCGCGTGCGCCTCGTCGATGCGCCGATGCCGCGGTTCGCCGAAGATGGCCGCCGAAGAGGAGAAGATCAAGTTGTCGATGCCGTGGAGCAGCATGGCGTCCAGCAACACCTGCGTACCGGTCACGTTGTTGGCATAGTATTTCGCGGGGTCGGCCACCGACTCCCCGACTTCGATGTGCGCGGCGAAATGCATGACGCCGTCAAACCCGGATCGATGAAACAGCCGATCCAGCAGTGCCCGGTCGCCCAGTGCTAGCAACAGCGTGAAATTGCACTAATTTCGCCAGTTTGAAGTTGTAGCTTTTCGTGAGGGCGTTTTCGTGGCTGCAATCTGGAATCGTTATTGGCGCCTCGCAGCCAGCGCGCCTAGCTGGCGGTCTTGCGGCTGG
>JAJEFE010000073.1 GCA_022820625.1 Gammaproteobacteria bacterium
TGATCTTCTCCAGCGCTCCCGGCCGCCGCATGCGGTCCAGAAACACGGGCGATTCCGGCATCAGCAGGACCACGATGGGAATGAACGCCGCCGTCACCCAGCCTCCGTACGTGAAGATGTCGTGCCACGTGCTCTGGGTCAGGATGTAACGTGCGCCGATTCCGCCGAGGATTCCGCCGATCGGGTAACCGATGACCATCAGGGCCACCGCGAGCCCGCGCCAGCGCAGGTTGGAAAACTCCGCCACGGCGGCCGCGGTGACGGCCAGCATGCCGCCGATGCCCAATCCGGTCAGCAGTCGCCAGGCAAGCAGTTCCGAAACCCCATCGGACTGCCCGGCTCCGAACATCCCCGCCGCCATCAGGACCAGGCAGAACAGGATCGTCGTTCGCCGGCCCGCCTTGTCGCCAACCATGCCCAGGGCCAGTGAACCCACCGACATCCCGATCAGTTCCATGGACAGCACCCAGCCGAGCGTTGCCTGGTTCACGCCCCAGTCGGCGGCGATGCCGGGACCGGCAAAGCTGATCGCCAGGACATCGAATCCGTCAAGGGCGTTCAGCCCGAAGGTGATCACTACAGCGATCCACTGCGCCGGACCCATGGGCCGGTGCGCCATCATTGCGGTTGGAGTGTTATGCGTCATGGCCCACTGCTTCTCCTTGTCAAACGGCTGCCCAGGCACGTACCGGCGAGCCCACCATCATGTGATTGACGATTCAGCCTCTAAAGAACCTTCCAGAATCGAATGACCACGCCATTCGGATAGCGTTCTCCGGATGACACGAATACGTGCTTCATCAACCAATCGAGGCCCGGCGCCCCGGTCTCGAATTTCGGTATGGCGCGGAAGTAGATCAGGGACTGATCGACCACTTCGCCCGCGTTCAGCCGCTGCATGACTTCCGGGGAAGCGTGGCGTATGCCGATGTTCGAGACATAGATCAAATGACCCTCCTCGGTCCTGATCGTGTAGCGCGCATCGATGTCCGTGAAGCCGTCGGACTGGCGGATGAGCTGCCAGTCGGCGCCGCCGGGGACCACCTCTCCGTTGATCTCCGGTCCTACGACTGTGCCGCCGAGAATGTCGATGATTCGGCGCGTCTGCCCGCCCGGCAGGTGTGCGACGACCACGGGGTCGGCCACCTGCACCTGAATCTCGAATGCGAATTCGAGCTGTGGCGGCTCCGGGGCGTCTTGTGCCGCCATCGGTCCGGCGACGCAAAGCGCCGCTGCACAAAGGAAGAATCCAATTTTCCGCGCCGGTACACACAATCTTTCGCGCATCGCAATTTCCTCAAGGATGTTTCTGTCGGGACAGCGGCGTCAGTTTCCTATCGCGCCGGGGCGCTCTCTCGCAGCCTGTCCATTCTGGTTCGCGAACCGCAATCTATCACACCGTGACCTGTTGCTTCGGGCCTTGCAGCGGCTGGTCGAAGGAAAAAATTCGGGCCGGATTTTCAACGAGGATCTTTCCCTGAAGATCGGCATCGTCGACCCAGTCCAGCAGGACGTCCAGCAAGTCTGTCACGTCCGGTTCCCTGTTCAGCATGGCGATATAGGGCCAGTCCGACCCCCACAGGAGTTGGTCGGCGTTTGCCAGGAGCAGGGCATCCGCAAACGGCCGCAGGTCCCCATAGCCCGGCGTTTGCTGCGAGCACCGGCAAACAACGAGCTTCACCCAGATGCGGCCTTCGCGCAGCAGCGCCAACATGTTCCGGAAATGGCGTCCGTCGACGCCCTCGGCGACGTCCGGCATGCCCATATGCTCGAAAACGACGGGCAACTCCGGCTGCAACAGTGTGTCGAGGTTGTCCATCAGCGTCGCCAGGCGGCCCCAGACGTTCACGCTCCACTCAAGCTGCCCCATGCGCGGCGCCAGCGCCGAAATCGAATCGAAACCGACACTTCCGGGACGCGGCGTCCCCGAAGGCATGGGCGCGTCGACAAACCGCAGCCCGACCACGCCGGCCTCCCCCATACGCTCGAGTGCCGCGTCGGACACGTCCGGCCGCACGGCCGCGACACCGCGCAAGCGGCCGTTGGCGACGCGCAGCGCGTTCAGCAGCGGCTTGACGTTACACCCCTGTTGCGTCGGCTGGACCAGCACACCCCGCTCCAGACCCGCTATTTCCAGCATGCGCAGGTAGGTCTCGACCGGGGAGAGCGGCACAGGGTAGTCGGGCGGATGCTCCAGCGGATAGGCATCGAACGGTCCGTATACGTGATTGTGCGTATCGCAGGCACCCGGTGGCGGCGTCCGCTCCTGGTCGCGTGGCATCCGTGCTGCAGCGAAATCCATGTCGAGGCCTTTATTCGACACTCGCCGTCCCCGCCGCGAAAGCGCGCGGCAGGCGGGTCGGCTCCGGCAGTCCGCCGTTGTCCGGCAGGTCGAGGCGCGGAGCGTGTTCGTCGCCGGGCAGCGGCACGGCATGCGCGTTCAGCGTCATTGCAACCATCGAGTAGTAGCCGATGACGGCGGTCAGTTCGACGGCGGCGACGACACCGACGACATCGACGAGACGCTGGTAGGCATCGTCGCCGGCCTGCCCGCAGGCCAGCAATTCCCTCGTAAATTCGTACACTGCAAACTGCCGCCGGTCGTCGAACTCTGGTGCCGTTGCCTGCCGTATGCAGTCAATGACCTGTGCGGACACGCCCGCTTCCGAGGCGACACGCGCGTGGATTACCCATTCGAGCTGGCAATTCCAGAATCGGCCCGTCATGATGATCGCCAGTTCGGACAATTGCGGCGGCAACGTGGTGTCGAATCGCAGAAACTCGCCCAGCGCCTGCCAGCGATCGGCCAGTTCCGGCGAATGCAGGGCGGCGCGCAGCGGTCCGACGATCCTGCCGCGTTTGCCGGAGACGATCTTCTCGCAGACCTCGCGTTGCCGGTCCGTCATCCGGCCTTCATCGGCCATCGCGATGCGCTTGCCCGCGCCCTGCCGGCGCGTCGGCTCAGATGACATCTTCCTCTCTCAACTCGTTGATTTCATGACTATTCAAGCCCAGCTCCCTGAGCACTTCGTCGGTGTGCTCGCTCAATACCGGCGGCGCCCGATCAAACCGGAGCGGCGCATTTTCGAATCGCATCGGACTGACGACCTGCGGCACGCTGCCCGCCAGCGGGTGAGCAAGCTCCCGCAGCATTTTCCGATGTACCGTCTGCGGTTCCTGCAACACGTCCGGGATGCTGTTGATCGGACCGCACGGGACGCCCACCGCTTCGAACTTGCCGACCCACGCCGCCATGTCGTCGCCGGCCAGGGTCTCGACGATGATCTCGTTCATCTCGGCCAAGTTGGCAATGCGATCTGCATTGCGCCTGAAGCGATCGTCATCCGCCAACTCGCCTAGCCCCAATTGTTCGGCGAACTTCACGAACTGGCCGTCGTTGCCGACGGCAACGGCGATATGGCCGTCCCGGCACGGGTACACGTTCTGCGGCTGAATGTTCGGATGGCTGTTGCCGTGACGTCCGGGCACCCTGCCGGACAAGAGGTGATTCATGGCCTGGTTGGCGAGAAAACCGACCTGCACGTCCAGCATGGCGAGATCGATGTAGTCACCCTCGCCGGTTTCCGCCCTGCGCGCCAGCGCCGCAAGCACCGCTATCGCCGCGTACATGCCCGTCATCAGGTCGACGATGGGTACTCCGACCTTCTGCGGACCGCCTCCCGGCTTGCCGTCGGCTTCACCCGTGACGCTCATCAGGCCGCCCATGGCCTGAACCATGAAGTCGTAGGCTGCCTGTGTCGCACGCGGGCCGTCCTGCCCGAATCCGGTGACCGATGCGTAAATGAGCGCCGGATTCAACTGTTTGAGCGTATCGTAATCCAGGCCGAAGCGCTTGAGCGTTCCGACCTTGAAGTTCTCGAGCAGAATGTCGCTCTCCTGCACCAGACGGCGCACGACGGCCTGACCTTCGGGTTTGGCGATGTTGAGCGTGACGGAGCGCTTGCCCCGGTTGACGCAGAGGTAGTACCCGGAGTCTCGCGTCGGATTGCCCTCCCTGTCCTTGAGGAACGGCGGGCCCCAGCTTCGCGTATCGTCGCCGACGACGGGCCGTTCGATCTTGATGACGTCGGCGCCCAGGTCGGCGAGGATCTGGCTGGCCCACGGTCCCGCCATGATGCGGCTGAGATCGAGGACCCGGATGTGAGCGAGCGGCCCCGATCGTCTGTTCTCACTCATCGTTCACGATCTCCGTGGCCTTCGTGGAAGCGCGCCGCCGGAAATTCTCGTGCCATGCGGCCAGCGTGGGGCGGCCGGCCCGCCAATCGAGGTCCGCAAACCGGAAGTCGAGATAGTCGAGCGCGACTCCGACCGTAATCTGGCCGATCCCAAGGGCTTCCCGTTCGAAGGATTCGCTGCGGCGCTCCAGCCAGTCCAGGCAGGCGTTGGTCTTTGCAGCGCAGGTTTCGCACAGTGCCTGCCACCGCTGTCCCTCGGGTTTCAGGAATTCGCCCCACCACGCAATCAAGGTATCGAGGAGCCCGTCGGCGATTCCGTGAAGCTCCAGCTCCCGCCACCGGGCCGCTCCCGCCGACGGAATCATGGGAGCGCCGTCATGGAGCGAGTCGAGGTAATCGCATATCGCATACGAACCTGAAATCACGGTACCGTTATCGAGGACAAGAACCGGAATTCGCCCGACCGGCGAATCCCTGACGATGTCGGGGTTGATTCGGGTTCGAATCGCGACGGACCGAACTTTCTCGAAGCGGTCGTCCAGACCGATCTCACAAGCCACGATCATGACCTTGCGGACGTACGGGGACCGCGGCGACCAGTGCAGTTTCATGCCTTGCTGCGCCTCGGTTCCTACGCCGCGAGAATCGTTACGGCGCAATTGCCGCCGGCGCCCAGTACGTGCGCGAGGCCCACCCTCGCGCCCTCGACCTGCCGCGCGCCCGACCGGCCGCGAAGCTGCGACACGATTTCCACCACCTGCCCGAGGTGGGACGCGCCCACGGGCTCACCCTTGCTGATGAGTCCGCCGCTCATGTTGACTGGACAGCGGCCACCGATTTCGGTGTGGCCTTCCTCGGCCATCGGCCCGCCCTCACCGCGTTCGCACAACCCGAGCTGTTCGCAAATCTCGATTTCGCAGAACGCGTCCGTGTCCTGCACCTCGAAGCAGTCGATATCGTCGGGCCCGCAGCCGGCTTGCTCATAAGCCTTTTGCGAAGTGACTCTTGTCGGTCCCGGGTTGGAAATCGTCGCGCTCATGCTGTCCGCCGGGCAGCGAAAGTCGGCGGAGTAGCGCGCCACCGTATGCGCGCAAGCCTCGATCGCGACCGGCTCGCCGCCGAGCTGGCGGGCACGCCTGGCCGTGGTCACGACAACCGCCGCCGCACCGTCGTTGGGAGCGCAGATTTCCAGCAGCCGGATCGGGTCGCAAACGGGTTTCGACGCAAGGATTTGCTCCATCGTGAACGCCTTGCGATACATGGCGTTGGGATTTTCGACACTGTTGCGGTGGTTCTTCCAGGCGACTCTCGCGATCTGTTCTTCGGTCGTGCCGAACTCGTGCATGTGCCGCCTGGCGCGCATGGACCAATAGGCGGGATTCATCGACAGTCCCATTCTGACCTGCCAGTCGGCATAGATCATGGACGGGTCCATGAAACCGCGCGGCATTTTCTCCACGCCGAGCACGAGCGCCGTGTCGACCTCTCCGGACCGAATCGCAAGGACAGCCTGCCTGAGCCCGGCGCCACCGCTGGCGCAGGCGGCTTCGATGTCGACGATGGAGATATCGGAACTGCCCAGGCGGCGCAGAATTCGGGCGCCGGATGTCGCCGGCAGATACATGCGCGTCAGATAGGCGGCCTGGATGTCGGACCACTCCAGCCCGGCTTCCCCAAGCGCCTGCCGCGCGGCATGGACGCCCAGGTCTTCGGGTGTCTTGTCGAAGCGCCCGAACGGATGAATACCCGTACCGAGAATGACGATGTCTGAGTCGGGCATGGCTCTTCCTCAGCCTGCAACGGCGGCGAACCGGAACGCCCGGTAGGCAGGCCCGTCCCGGGACTGCAGGATCCACGGTTCCAACCGGAGCCGGCAGCCGATCTCGAACGAATCCACGTCTCCGGCGAGCGGCGCCATGACGCGAATGCCATCGGGCAACTCGACCAGGCCGATCGCAAACGGCTCGAAAGGGTCCGGTCCGAGGTAGCCGCCTGGCGGCCTGTGGCGAATGACCGTGTAGGTCCACAACTCGCCTTCCGGCGCGAGCCGGATGCCGGTAATCCTGTCGCTGCCGCAGTTCAGGCACACGGCGTTGGCGCCGAGCGACACTTCGCCGCAACGGTCGCACTTGCTGCCCAGCAACTGAACGTCGCGCGGTTCGTTGTCGATGCCCGTGACAAGGCCCTCATTGACCGGTAGCAACTCGCCGGCCGCGGTTTCGTCACCCATGCATGTTCATCCTTCAGGCACTTCGTAACTCATATGACGGTTCCGTTTCGTTCTGCGACGGTTTCGGCCGCGTTCCCCACGGCAATATGATGGCCGCAAGCAGGAACAGGGTTCCATAGTAGTACTGCCCTGCCGCCAGGCTGCCCGTCACGTCCGTGGCCCAGCCGACGAAGGTCGGGCTCAGGATCGCGAACGCCGCGCCCACGGTGCTCACCAGCGCAATGCCGCCGGCGGCGGCCGTCCCGGCGAGGAAACCGGAGGGCATGGTCCAGAATGGTCCCGTGGCGCCAAACGCGCCGGCACAGGCGAAGACCAGCAGGACCAGCGAAACCCAGGGCTGTTCGGCAAATGACGGCAACAGGAACCAGGCCACCGCACACGTCAACGCGCAAATGCCGACGTGCCAGCGCCGTTCCCCGGTCCTGTCGCTGTTGTGCGCCACCCATTGCTGGACGCCCAGCGCGATCAGATAGGGTACGCCCGACAGCACGCCCAGCGTGACGAGATTCTCGATTCCCGCCTGGTGCAGAATGGTCGGCAGCCAGAACGACAATCCGCCGATGCCGGACACCAGCGCGATCGCCATGGAAGCCAGCACATACACCCGGTAGTCCAGGAAGGCCTCCCTCAGGGTGTGGCTGACCCTGGTCTCGGTCTGTCTGGATGCCGCGTCTCTGGCGAGGTCGGCCCGCACCAGCGCTTTTTCCCTGTCCGTCAGCCATCGGGCCTTGTCCGGCGAATCGGTGAGCGAGACCAGCACGATGACGCCCAGGATGACGGAGGGCATCGCCTCGACGATGAACAGCCACTGCCATCCGCGCATCCCGGCGATGCCTTCCATGCCGGCCATGATGACGCCCGACAACGGCCCGCCGATCAGACCGGAGAGGACGAGCGCGGACATGAACATCGCCGTAAATCGGGCGCGCCGTTCGGACGGCACCCAATAGGTGATGTAGAGCAGGACGCCGGGGAAGAAACCGGCTTCGGCGGCGCCGAGGAGAAAGCGCAGGATGCTGAATTGCGTCGCCGTGGTGACAAACGCGAAACCGGCCGAGATCAGCCCCCACAGGATCATGATCCTCGCGAACGTGAGGCGCGCACCGATTCTCTTCAGAAGCAGGTTGCTGGGAACCTCGAACGCGCTGTAGCCCAGGTAGAACAGACCGGCGCCGAACCCGTAGACGAGCTCGGAAAAACCCAGGTCGCCCAGCATCTGCACCCGGGCAAAACCGATATTGGAACGATCCAGATAGGCCGCGATGTAGCCGAGAATCAGTATCGGGACGATGCGGCGCGTAATCTTGCGATAGACCGCATCGAGTTCTGTCTGGCTTGCGGCACTCATCGCAGGCCGTCCTGCCGTTTGAGGAAACCGATCAGCGTTTCATTGAACGCGTCCGGCTGCTCCCAGTAGCCGGAATGCCCGGATTCGGTGAGCATGTAGACTTCTGCGTTCGACAGGCGCGCAGCGAGTTCCCGCAGCATCGGCGGCGGCATGTAGATATCGGCGTCTCCACCGATGAGCAGTACGGGCATATCGAGCGCTTCGTACTGGTCCCACCGCAGCGCATTCTTCGCGGGCGGCCGCAGCACCGCGTGCGCGGACTGGTGCTCAAGCTCGATCCAGGCCCTGGTGCCTTCGGGATTGGCTGCGCGGTAGGACGGACCCAGTTCCTTGACCCAGTGCGGCAGTTCAACGATTTCCGGAGTGCGGATCGTCTCGAAAACCTGTCGATACTCGGGGTCCCGGGCGCCCCCGGTGCTCGTCGCGATCGTCAGACTCAATAGCCGGCCGGGATACGAAACGGCATAGTCCGGCACGATGAATCCGCCGGCCGCGCAGCCCACGAGGTGAAACCGGTCAAGCTGCAGATGATTGACCACGGCGTGCAGGTCGTCTGCCGAGGCGCCCGGGTCTTCCTCCGGTCCGGCGTCCGAGCCGTAGTGTCCCCTGCGCGAGTAGGCGATCACCCGGTAACCTGCCTCGACCAGTGCCGGTCGCTGGTAACCCCAAATCAGCGCGCTGCCGGTATAGGGGTGCAGCAGCACCACCGGTACGCCGTCGCCGCCGGTGTCCCAGTACCACAGGCTGACCCCGTGGACGCTTACGTAACCCTCGGTGACCGGCTCCTGCGGCGGCACGGGCGTCCAGCTTGTCTGAGGCGGTAACAGCGTGATTTCGATGTCGCGCTCGCCGAAGACCCCCGCACCCGGGTCGGCGCTGGACACGATGACATCGGCCAACCCGGACTTGTCCTCGCCGGACCCGGAGTAGCGGCCCATGAAGTCAATCAACAGCCTGTTGAACGCGTCGGGCTGCTCCCAGTACGGCGCATGGCCCGCCTCCCGGAAAATCGCCACTTCCGGGTTGCGCCAGTAACTCGCATAGGCGCGCAGCCGCGACGGCGGCATGTAGAGATCGGAGTCGCCGGTGAACAGCAGCGTCGGCACGTCGATGGCGGCGATCCGTTCCGGGGTTACGTCGTTCTTCGCCCTGATCGGCACGATCTCGAGTCTCGATTGTGCCGCAAGCTCGCGCCACAGCCCGACACCCTCCGGATTGCCCGCCCGGTATGCCGGACTGAGTTCCTTGAGCCAGACGGGCAAGGCGCCGAATTCCGGCGGAAGCAGCGTTTCATCCGACACCCTGTACTGCGGGTCCCCGGGCTGGCCGATCGTGTTGCCGATCGTCACGGTCAACAGCCGATCGGGCCAGGACAGGGCAAAATCCGGTACGACGTCTGCGCCAGCGGCGATGCCGACCAGGTGAAACATCCCGACATTCAGATGCTCAAGCACCCGATGCAGGTCGTCCGCTGCCGTCCCGGGTCGATCCTCGTCGCCCGCATCGGACCCGTAATGACCGCGCCGCGAGTAGGCGATGACGCGGTATCCCGCATCGACCAGCACCGGTTGCTGGTACCCCCAGAACAGGGCACTGCCGGAATTCGGGTGCAGCAGGACCACCGGTTCCCCGTCGCCGCCCGTGTCCCAGTACCAGAGTCGTGCACTCCCGACATCGACTTGACCTTCCGTGACCGGCGCCTGCCCGGGGGGCGGCAGCCACGAATTTTGCGGAGGCAGTAAGTTCACCTGGCTGATCTGTGCCCAGCCGCTAAACGGCGCCACAAGCAGCGCAACCAGCGAGGCCAGCATGCAGGCAGGCGCCTTAAGGCGCCTACCACTCTCGGGTAGCGTCGCAGCCGGGAATTTCAAACCCGATTCTCCAAATGGAAAAAGGCCTGCAGGGAATTTGAGGCGCCCTGCAGGCCAATTCGGTTTCTCCCTGTCTTCAGAAGGACGCGGCCTCAATCCGCCAATGCAGATTCCGCAGTCCTTGCCGACAGGTCTCCTTTGTCAGAAGCTCTTCTGAAGCGTCAGCGACGCGATTCGACCGAAGACGTTGTGCTGGGTCGTGTCGACCGCAGTCGTACCGCTCAACACGATCGGCGGAGCCTTGTCTGTGATGTTGTCGACCGCCAGACCGATTCGCAGTCCGTCCGCCAGGCCGCTGCCTTCTCCAAGCGGCACCTCGTAATTGACGTTCGCGCCAAACGTGGTCCAGGAGGGAACTGTCGACTCCGGCTGCCTTACGCCGTTGACCGTGATTGGTTGATCGTTGAGGAAGCTGCCCACCATGGTGGCGTCGACACTGACCATCCATCGATCTCTTCTCCAGATACCTCGCGTTACGAGGCGAGTGCTGTTCTGGAAGCCGATCCGGTCCAGTCCGTCGATGGGTTCGTCGCCAGGCAGCGGGCTTCGCATCAGGTCGAGAACCTTGGACCCATTGAAGCGGACGCCGAATTGACCCGCGTCGGTCCGCCAGTCGTAGCTGACCTGAAGGTCCAGGCCGCTCTGGTTCACCTCACCGGTGTTCTGCGTGCCGCCGTAGACCACGGCCTGAAGGTCGCATTCGCTGACCCGGAACCCGCCCACGCCCCAATTCGGGCTGCTGAAATAGGGCTCCAGGGCAGGATTGTACGTCGAATAGTCACCCACAACACAGCTTTCGGGTTGCGGTGCGACGATGATGTAGCGATCGAACAGTTCGCGATTTGCAGACGACGCAAGCGCGGCAGTCTGTCCCAGATTGCCGAGACTCTCGATGCGATTTGAGTATTGCACGTTGTAATAGGTTGCCGAAACGCGCAGATTCTCAAGGGCTGCAGGCGTGAAGTCGGCGCCCAGGGTCCAGACGTCAGCTTCCTCCGGCTGCAGGCCCGGCGTATTGCCGATCCTGTCAACCACGGCCGTCGTGCCGTTGTTCGGGTTGGTTACCGGAATGTCGTGCGAGCCGTCGTTCGCATAGGCGCGGCCGCGAAGCTGCTCAAGCACGGCTGGATTCGTCTCGACAAGGGTGGGCGCGCGGAATGCCGTGGCCATGGTGGCCCGGAATGTAAGATCGTCCGATGGCTGGATATTCAGGCCGAGACGCGGATTCGTCGTCGAGCCGAAGTCGCTGTAGTTGTCGTGCCGCACCGCGACATTCAATTCGATCGTGTCGGAGAACGGCAAGTACGCCTCCACGTACGCGGCCGCCAGATCGCGTTCCTCGTAGGCGTCGCGAAGCACGAAATACTCGCCGGGCGCGTTTCGCCCGACCGCGTCCAGGAAGAGTTTTTGAGTCGTTTGCTCGTAGTCGGCGCCGAATGCCACACGAGCCTGGCCACCCGCCAGATCGAAGATCGCACCTTCGGCCATCAGCGAACCGCGGTTCATTGTGAACCAGGTCCTCTGATCCTGCTGGAAATACAGGATATCGAAATAGTCCTGAGGCCCCGTCAGGAACGGATTGAACATGTCCGCGTAGGTGGTCGTCGCGCCACGAAATATGCCGGTACGAGGGCTCGCTTCGCGCTTGCCGCAACGACCGCAACCCACGTTATCTCCGTACGTCAGGTTGGCGGAAAGCCGCCAGTTGTCGTTGATGTCGTACTCGAAGTCCAGATACGTATTGAGCGCTTCCTCTACCGGATTGTTGGTGACATCGGTCGCGCCCGGCCCCTGATTGTTGTGGTACAAGCTGTACCCGACCGTGTAGCTTCCGGAAGTCAGGCCCGGAATATGGTAGGGGCTTCGGGAGGACACGGTCGGGGTGAAGTAATCGATGAACTGGCCTTCGATCCAGCTTTCGCGACTGCTGTAGACACCGGTGAGCGTTAACGTCCCACGGCCATCCAGCATGTTCTGCCTGGCCCTGAAGGAAACGGCCAGGCGTTCTCGTTCCGGCCAGTAATTCGTCTGGTCGCCGCGGTCCGAGATTGTGTACTGCCCTTCAAGCGCGCGCACTTCATCCGCTGTGGGCACCCGACCGTCGGTGGCTGGAACGCCATAATACGTCCTGCCTACCCTGATCCACGGCTGAGCGCCCGGCCGAGGTGCGTCAAATCGGTGGTCATTGCCTCCGAAGTCCCTGAGGTCTTCCTTGAGATAAGCCCGCTCGTTATTGCGGAACGTACCCCGATCCTCATACATGGCGCCGAACCAGACGTTGCCGGAATCCCAGCTCGTGCCGACCAGAAAGTCCACGGCCGTGGCTTCGTACAACGCATTGGTCTGACGCATGTTGAGTTCGACGCCATCGAAATCGTCGCGCAGGACGAAGTTGACAACCCCGGCGATGGCGTCCGAGCCGTAAATGGCGGATGCCGCATCCATGACCACTTCGACACGCTCGATCGCCGAAATCGGCAACTGGTTCGGATCGGCGAACTGGGACGTGACGCCCTGCCCGACCAGGCGATGCCCGTCGAACAGGATCAATGTCGCGTTACTGCCAAGACCGCGAAGGTTCACTCCCTGGGCGTAACCGACATTGCCGATGGGACCGCCCGTGTCCATATCTTCCTGGGCGACCAGGCCCGAGCCCTGTGGCAGGTCCCGGATGAATGACGTCGTGTCGACGGACGTGCTGTCGAGCAGGTCATCCTGGGACACGCTCAGCGTTGCTGCGCCCACCGGAGCAACGCCTCGGATCGCGGTACCGGTTGCTGTGCCCATCACGACCACTTCTTCGATTTCCTGCGTCTCGCTGAGCTCGACCTCGTCCTCCTGGGCGACCGCGTGCTGAGCCAACGCCAAGCCAACGAACGCAAGTCCGGCTGCCATGCGCCGAAGAAGCGCAATCGTGAATTTCTGGGTTCTCATTTCAAATTTCCTCTCGCAGGCTCGTGTCACCGGTTCCCGATAAGGTTTCGAGCAGGGTTCAGATGGTTGGATCCAGGCAAATGATCCGCTTGTTGCAGGTCGAGTTCGCTGCCAGGTGTTGCTAAGCGACTTGCCGCTGGAATTGAAGAATGGGGTAATCTTCGATCATTGATCGAAACCGCAGATTGCGCGTCAAATAGGGCGATCTCCGGAAAATGGGTCGTCATGCTACCTGGCTGCACCGTCCATCCCAATTCTCGACATTGGATAGGGTTTGTTTCGACCGCACAACGGCCAGCCGAACACCAGCGAGTCTATACTTGGCTTGGGTTCGCGCCGAGATTCCGGCGTTTATACAAAAATATGAAATAATCCAATTGTTGCTCGCGCGCAACAACTGTTGGCGGCCAGGAAGCCGCCCCTGGCGCGTCTCTTCCAGCCGGATTCGCGCCTGGAGCCGGTTTCGCCGACACTGACAGGAATCGCTTCGACAATTATGACGCCCGAAAAAGCGCGAGCAACCATGTCAAGCACGGAATCGACTTCGAGCAGGCTCAAGCACTCTGGAATGACCCGGAGTTGCTGGAAATTCCAGCCAGAACGGTAGACGAGCCTCGGTGGTTGCCAATCGGAAGAATCGGGAAGAGACATTGGTCGGCGGTTGTAACCTATCGAAATGAAACAACCCGAATCATTTCGGTTCGTCGATCGCGCATTGAAGAGGTGACATTGTATGAAAGCCACGGAATTCGACAGCGACTTTGACTCCGGCAACGATGTGACGGGAAACCTGGATCATTCGAAGGCGCGGCGAGTCAACCAGGAAGCGCGTCGAGTCAATGTCGACTTCCCTACGTGGATGGTCGAAGCACTCGATAGGGAAGCGAGGCGTCTGGGTGTCGCCCGGCAGTCCGTCATCAAGATTTGGCTCGCGGAGCGTCTGGAACGATCACCCGCGAAGGAAGCCAGTCGAAACTGAAAAGTGGTAGCCCCCCGACCAGGCAGGGGACCTTTTGGACATACTGAACTCAGACGGGTCGCTCTTCGGCAATTTGCTCGCTATTGCGCACGCATGCAGTCGGGCGGATTGCCTTCGCCGCCGACGGTCCCGTAGTCCCAGTGCTCGGTGATCACGCCTTCCGTCACCCGGAACATGTCGAACCAGGTGGTCGTATAGGTCTCGCCCTCGTTACGCGGGTCCTCGCACTCTCGAACGAAGGAAATCGTCACCAGGTCGCCCTCGGCGACCAGGGAAACCAATCCGGGAATGTCGTCCGGCACCGGGTTCTGCGGAAGCGAACCGAAGAATGCCACGAAGGGGGCACGACCGGTAGCGATGTTCGGATTGTGCTGAATGTAGTCTTCGTGCATGAGCCCCTGCGCCATTTCCATGTTTCGCCCGATCAGCGCATAGCGCCAGAAGTCGTAAACGGTCTGCTTGTTGGCCGCGAGCTGCGGATCGTCGCTGGCAAGCAACGCCTGTTGGTCGGGATGGGCCTCCACGCGAACCTGCGCGAAGGAAGGAAGGGAGACAACGGCGGCGACCAAAACCAAATACGCTGACTTCACAATTCTTCTCCTGTTCACTATGTGCGTGCCTGTGCCGGCAGCCAGCCGACTTATCCTGATTGTAGATGTCCGGCAACGTCAATGTCGCGTCTGTCGACTACCAAGGGGCAAATGCGATACGTTTACGGACAACAACCACTCGGTGACTCCGGATGCGACAATTGGGAGGAATGTGGTGAGCAAAGGGCTTGAACTCGTGCTCGCAGGATGTTTCCTGATCTGCCTCTATCGTGGTCGAGGTGACGGGCACCATCACCGAAGTCGCCTGGACGAACCCGCATGCGCGCTTCTATGTCGCGGCCCAGGACGACGAGCGCGAAACCGTGACCTGGGACTTCGAGCTTGCCAGCCCGAGCGCGCTGTTCCGGCGCGGGTGGAGCATATCCTCACTGGAACCGGGCATGCAGGTTACCGTGGTCGCCTATCGCGCCCGCAACTCGCCGCACGTGGCAAACGCGGGCACGATTGCTTTCGACGACGGGGCGCGGTTGATCGCGCTGGGCACGGTCCCTCAGGACTGATCCGACCTCTCCGCAACCCATCGCCCGAAAGCCCATTCGACACGCCCCACACGGCAATCCAGGTAACCACCCCATGACGATGCGCACGCGCTTCGCGCCCAGCCCGACCGGTGTTCTTCACATCGGTGGAGCCCGAACCGCCCTGTTCAACTGGCTCCTGGCCAGGCGGCACGGCGGCGCCTTCGTGTTGCGGATCGAAGATACCGACACCGAGCGGTCCACGCGGGAATCCATCGATCGGATTATCGAAGCCATGTCATGGCTTGGGCTTCAGGCGGATGAAGGACCGGTCCTGCAGACCGACCGGCTGGACCGCTATCGCGCCGTTGCACGGCAGCTACTTGACGCCGGCCTCGCCTACCACTGCTACTGCAGCCGTGAAGAACTCGCCGCCATGCGGGAAGATCAGCGGTCGCGGGGCCTGAAACCGCGTTACGATGGCCGTTGCCGAACGCGCACCCGTCCCGTCCCCGGGGCGGATGCCGTGGTGCGATTCAAGACGCCGGAAGCCGGCCGTGTGCGTGTTCGCGACCTGATCCGGGGTGAGGTGACCTTCGATAACTCGGAGCTGGACGACCTGGTGATCCTTCGGCCCGACGGTGTTCCCACCTACAACTTCTCCGTGGTGGTGGACGACTCGGACATGGGGATCACCCACGTGGTCAGGGGCGACGACCACCTCAACAATACGCCCCGGCAGATCAATATCCTGAATGCGCTCGGCCTGCGCCTGCCGGAGTACGCGCACGTGCCCATGATCCTGGGCGCCGACGGCAGCCGGCTGTCCAAGCGTCATGGGGCGGTGAACGTGACGGATTACAGGGAGGCCGGATACCTGCCGGAGGCGGTCCTCAACTACATGGTTCGCCTCGGATGGTCGCACGGTGACCAGGAGCTGTTCGATGTCGACGAGATGATCGGGGCATTCAGTCTGGAACAGGTCAACGAGTCCGCCGCGGCCTTCGATCCGGACAAGTTTCTCTGGGTCAATGAACAGTGGATCAGGCGCACCCCGAGCGCCCGCATCTCTCCCCTGCTGGCCACGTTCCTGGAAGGCGACGGCGTGGAAGACGCCGACCTGAACACGGGTCCTCCTCTGGAAGAGATCGTCGAAGTACAGCGCCATCGGGCCCGGACGCTGACTGAAATGGCCGAGAAGAGCCGGTTCGTCTACAACGAGCCGGACACATACGCGCCCAAGGCCGCCAAACAGCACCTTCGCGGCGTTGCGCTGCCGGTTCTGAGGCGCCTCCACCAGTGTCTGGGCGAATTGGGCGAATGGAGCGTGGAGACGACTCAGGCCGCGGTGGAGTCGGTTGCCGACGAACTGACTCTCAAGATGGGAAAGGTGGCCCAGCCGCTACGGGTTGCCGTCACCGGGGAATCGGCTTCACCCGGGATCGGACAGACCCTGGCCCTCATCGGCCAGGAGAAAACGCTGCGACGTTTGGCCAAAGCGGTCGAGTTCGTGGAGGCTCGAATCGCCCGCACCCGATAGGTAATCATCGTCGCCGGACCGGTAACCGGAATGGCGAGCGGGAGCAGCGTGGTCAGGACCATGTTGCGGTTGCTCCCTGTTTACCAGCTATGCCCGCACGGACGCGCCCCGGCCGACAGCGAAGTACTCGAACCCGATCTGCCTCATGTGCTCCGGCTCGTAAACGTTTCGGCCGTCAAAGACAACGGGCGATTTCAGCGAGGACTTGAGGACACCGAAGTCGGGGCTGCGGAATTCCCGCCATTCGGTGGCGACAGCCAGCGCGTCGGCTCCTTTCACGGCGTCTTCGGCGCTCGGGCAGAGAACCAGGCGCGGCTGGTCGGGATGGAGACGCCGGGCTGCGTCCATGGCCACCGGGTCGTAGGCGCGCACCGAACACCCGGCCTCCCATAGTGCCTCCATCAGGGCCCGGCTTGAGGCTTCCCGCATGTCGTCCGTATTGGGCTTGAACGAAAGCCCCCAGAGGGCGATCACCCTGCCCTCCAACTGCCCGTCGAAATAGTCGGAAATCCGGTCGAACAGGAGACGCCGCTGGCGCTGGTTGACGCGCTGTACCGCCTGCATGAGTTCCAGGTCGTGACCTGCTGCGGCAGATGACGACACCAGCGCCCTAACGTCCTTTGGCAGGCAGGAGCCACCATATCCGCATCCCGGGTAGATGTACCCGTACCCGATGCGGGGATCGGAGCCGATGCCCACGCGCACGCTTTCGATATCCGCGCCGAGACGTTCGGCGACACCCGCCATCTCGTTCATGAAGCTGATTCGCGTCGCCAGCATCGCATTGGCCGCGTACTTCGTCAGCTCCGCGGACCGGGGGTCCATTACTATCACCCGCTCATGGTTGCGATTGAATGGCTCGTACAGTGACTTGAGCGCGTCCGCCGCCCGCGCATCGTCAGCCCCGATGATGATCCGGTCCGGCTTCATGAAATCATCAACGGCGGCGCCTTCCCTCAGGAATTCCGGACTTGCGATCACGTCGAACTCCAAATCCACGCCTCGCGCCTCGAGCTCGTTCGCCAATACGGCGCGAACCTGGCCCGATGTGCCGACCGGTACGGTGGACTTGACCACGATGACGCGGTGACTGCGCATGTACCGGCCGATGGAACGGGCGACCGACAGCACATGCCGCAAGTCCGCCGAACCGTCTTCAAGCGGCGGCGTGCCCACGGCGACAAATTGAAACCGGCCGAATCCCACCCCGCGGGAGACGTCCGTGGCGAACCGCAGGCGGCCCGACTCCAGGCCGCGGTCGAGCAGACCCTTCAGACCCGGTTCGTAAATCGGCAATTCGCCGCGCCGCAGACGGTCAACCTTGTCCTCGTCGGTGTCGACGCACAGCGTCTGGTTGCCCGCCTCCGCGATACACGCGGCGGTTACCAATCCCACGTAACCGGACCCGTAGATGGTGATGTGCATGGCGATCCGCCCTGGAGGCTGCTACAACAAATTGGGCGAGTATAGCTTTCCGGTCTGACGTATCTGCGGCTGCGGCAGGCGCGGGCGCACCGCACTCCAGACTCCAGCGACATCGAATTTCAGAACGATCATGCGCAATGCGCGTAAATTTCCGTATTTCCAAGCGAAATCGCCACTTTTGAATCGTGCGCCGAACCGGGCACCGCGGGCAACATGGCTTCGTCGTCAGTACGGACAGAGGAGCGGACAATGGCGGGAAATTCTACGAGAACCATGATCGAACCTATCACGCGACCGGCAGAGCGGCCCAAGTCCCGCGGCGGCAAACATGGGAGGCATGGCCATGGCCGGTGAACTTGACCCTCGTCCCGGCCAACCGCATAGTGCCCCCATGTCCTTCGTCTTCGACACTCTGGCCGCCGCCGACGCGCTCCGGGACGCTGGCATGGAGCCCGCCCAGGCCCGTGCTGTCGCCACCCAACTGCGCGCTGCCGCCGGCGCGGGAGATGCGGTAACGCGCCCCGAACTCGAGGCCGCGCTCGCCAGGCTGAAGACGGATTTGGTGGAACGCATTGCCGAGGGTGAGGGAGCGCTCAGGACGCTAATTGCCGAGAGCGAGCAATCGCTCAGGGCGCATGCGACCAAGGGCGATCAGTCGCTCAGGGCGCAATTGGCCGAGACTGATCAATCGCTCAGAGAGCAAATCGCCGAGATTGATCAATCACTCAGAGAACAAATCGCCGAGACTGATCAATCACTCGGGGAGCGAATCGCCGAGACTGATCAGTCGCTCAGGGAGCGAATCGCCGAGGGCGAGCGAAGACTCCTGGACCGCATCGCCGAGAGCGAGCGGCACCACGCCGCGCTGCTCTGGCGCCTGTTCGGCGGCATTGTGGCGACCGCCGGCGTGGCCGTCGCCGCAGCCAGGTTCCTGCCCGCAGTGTCCGTAGTGGGCTAGCAGTTTTCGCCCCGGCGAGCGGGGCGCTGACACACCTCGCTTGCCACAGCCCGCCGTCTGTTCGAGAATAAGCCATCGATGAAATCCGGTCCGGGCGATTAGCTCAGCGGGAGAGCGCTCCCCTCACACGGGAGAGGTCGCTGGTTCAATCCCAGCATCGCCCACCAGCCATACGGGCGCCGATCATGCGCCACTCTCGGATGGTAACCCTCGGCAAATATCCGGCCTTGCGGTCTCGCGCCGTTCAGGCGCGAAGCACCGCATCCCTCAACGCCGCCACCACCCTGACCTGATCGCCTTCATTGAGATAGGGGTGCATCGGCAGACTGATCACCCGCTGCGCGACGTCCTCGGCGACGGGAAAGCTGCGGCCGGCGTCGCTCTCAGCGTACGCCGGCTGCCGATTCAGCGGCATCGGGTAGTGAACCGCAGCCGGGATATCCCTTGACGTCATGAACTCCCTGACGGCCGACCGGTTGGGCACTTCAACCGTGTATTGGGCGAAAACCGAGCGGTTGTGCGGCTCCACGTACGGTGGGCGAACCACATGTTCCGGAGCGCAGTCCGCGAAAGCCTCCTCGATCAGTGCGCCATAACGCTGCGCCACCCGTTGCCTTGCCTCCAACTCGTCGTCGAAGATGTCGAGCTTGGCCAGCAGAATGGCCGCCTGCAGCGTATGCATGCGGCCATTGAGCCCGACCCGGACATGATGGTAGCCCCGATCCTGACCATGCACCCGAAGCTCCCGGGCTGCCAGGGCCAACTCGTCGTCGTTCGAAAACACGGCCCCGCCTTCGCCGTAGCACCCCAACGGCTTGGACGGGTAGAACGAGGCCGCGGCCAGGGAACTCAGGGCGCAGGAGAACCGCTCCCGGTAAGTGGCGCCGAAACTCTGGGCCGCATCTTCGATGACCGTGACTCCGTGACGGGCACCGATCTCGTTGATCCGGTCGAAGTCGGCGCATTGCCCGAACAGGGAGACCGGCACGATCGCCCGGGTGTGCTCGGTACTCGCGGATTCGATCAGGTCCGGATCCATGTTGTAGGTGCGCCGGTCGATATCGACGAAAACCGGCTTCGCGCCCAGCAACGCAATGGCTTCCGCCGTGGCGATGAAGGTAAACGGTGTGGTGATCACTTCGTCGCCCGGGCCGATGTCCAGCGCCATCAGCGCGATCAGCAGGGCATCCGTCCCGCTGGAAACGGAGATGCAGTGGTTTGCGCCGACGAATCTCGCGAGCCGTTGTTCCAGTTCCCCGACCTCCGCGCCGAGGACGAACTGACCATGATCCAGGACCGCCTGAATGCGCCGGTTGATCGGCTCGCGAAGCCGCCGGTATTGGGTCTTGAGGTCGATAAAATCCATGCCGGCCCCGGTTACCCGCGCCACGACCGCCATTTGGCGAGCGCCGGTTCGATTATGGGCGGCGGTGCTTCAGATGTCCCGGAATCCTGCAACCTGGAAGCCAGCCGCTTGCCCAGTTCCACCCCCCACTGGTCGAAGCTGTTGACGTCCCAGATCACCCCCTGGGTGAAGACCTTGTGCTCGTACAGGGCGATCAGCTTGCCCAGCGTGGCGGGGTCAAGTTGTCGGAACAGAATCAGGCTGGTGGGCCGGTTGCCGGCGTAGTTCCTGTGCGGGTCAGCGTTGCTGCCCGCCGCCGGATCGCCGGAGGCCAGGGCCCACGCCTGAGCGAGACAGTTTATCGCGGCGAGGTCCTGCTGCTCCTGGCGGTCCACCAGTGACCTTACAGGCATGAGAAAGTCCGCCGAGACCGGATCGGTGCCCTGGTGCAGGAGCTGATAGAACGAATGCTGGGCGTTGGAGCCCGGTTCGCCCCATATCACCGGGGCGGTGGCGCACTCGACCGGCTCGCCACCGCGACGCACGGACTTGCCGTTGCTCTCCATCTCCAACTGCTGGAGGTACGCGGGCAGGCGGTGCAGGTGTTGATCGTAGGGCAGCACCGCATGGTTGGCGGCTCCCAGAAAGTTGCGGTTCCAGATTCCGGCAAGCGCCAGCAGAACCGGCAGGTTGCGATCCATCGGTGCGGAACGAAAGTGTTCGTCAATCTGATTGGCGCCGGCCAGGAACTCGGCAAAATTCTGCCAGCCTATGGCCAGTGCCAGGACAAGGCCCACGGCAGAGCAGACCGAATACCGTCCGCCGACCCAATCCCACAGATCCAGCCGTCGCCCCTGCGCCACCCCGAAATCGTCCATTGCCCGGTGATTCGTGGATACCGCAACGAATTGCGCGGCCACCGCGTCCGCCCCGCCCCGTTGCAGCAGCCATTCGCGGACCCCGCGGGCGTTGGTCAGCGTTTCCGATGTCGTGAACGTCTTGGAGCAGACCACGAACAGGGTCGTTTCGGGATCCACCGTCCGCAGGGCACGGTCGAGCTGAACGCCGTCGACGCTGGACACGAAGTGGACGCCCAGCCCGGGCAAGCGATAACCTTGGAGAGCTTCCGCCGCCATCACGACGCCCAGGTCGGAACCGCCTATGCCGATGTTGACGATGTCGGTGATTCGCCGGTCCGTATAACCCTTCAACGAACCGCCGTGAAGCGAGTCGGCCAGGGCCCGCATTTTCTCCCGCTCCGCCTCCACAAGAGGCATGACGTCCTCACCGTCCAGGGCCAACGGGCGGGCGGCGGGACGGCGAAGCGCAACGTGCAGGGCGGCTCGGTCCTCGGTGTTGTTGATCCGCTCACCGCTAAGCATGCGCTCGATCCGGTCGGGCAGGCGCGTTTGTTCAGCCAATTCCAGCAGCAACTGCAAGGCCCGGGAATCGAGCCGCTGCCGGCTGAGATCCAGCCACAGCCCCTCGGCCTCCGCGGAAAACCGGCGGCCGCGCTGGGGATCCCGATCGAAGAGCTCGACGATGGGCACGCGCTCAAGAACGCCTGCATGCCGCGCCAGCGCGGCCCAGGCTTCAGTACGCGGTCCGTACGATTCTTCGCTCATTAGTGGCGTCCCTGTTTGTACACCGGTCCAGTGCTTCATCCAACCGATAGTGCCGCAGAGGTTACGAGCCAACCCCGTAGAAGCCCAGATACCAGTCCACGAAACGCTTCACACCCTCCGCAAGTGAAGTGGCCGGCCTATGGCCGATCTCGGCCTCGAGTTCCGCGATATCGCCCCAGGTTTCGTGTACGTCCCCGGGCTGCATCGGCAGCGGGTTCCTGATGGCCTTTCGGCCAAGACTTATCTCAATAATCTCCACCAATCGGGACAGCTCCTCCGATTGCCCCGCGCTGATATTGTAGAGCCGGTAGGGCGCGGAGCTGGCGGACGGGTCCGGCACGTCTCCCCGCAGACCGGTGCCAGGTTGAGGCGGCCGATCCAGCAGCGCGACCACCGCGTGGACCGCGTCGTCGATATAGGTAAAGTCGCGACGATGATTGCCATGGTTGTAGAGGTCGATGGGGCGGCCTTCAAGAATATCCCTGGTGAATCGGAACACCGCCATGTCGGGGCGGCCGAAGGGGCCGTACACCGTGAAGAACCGCAGACCCGTCACCGGCAACCCGTACAGGCTCGCGTAACTGTGGGCCATCATCTCGCCGGATTTCTTGGTGGCCGCATAAAGCGACAGCGGGTGATCCGCGCCCTGACTCACGGAAAAGGGCATGCGGGTATTGGCGCCATAGACCGAACTTGTGGAAGCAAAAACCAGGTGCTCGACCTCCATGTGACGGCAACCCTCCAGAACGGTCAATGTACCGAGGACATTGCTCTGAACATAGGGAAAGGGTTTCGCGATGCTGTGCCTTACTCCCGGTTGGGCGCCGAGATGAACCACTCGCCGAAAGCCTTCGGCGGCAAACAGCTCGGCCATGCGGTCCCGATCCGCCAGGTCGAGTTGGACGAACCGAAAGCCCGCGCCATCCCGGAGAATGTCCAGCCGTGCGCGCTTCAACCGGACATCATGGTACTCGCTGAGGTTATCCAGCCCGACGACCTCGTCGCCGCGGTCCAGCAACGCTTTCGCCGTATGGAAACCGACAAAGCCGGCCGCTCCGGTGACCAGAACCTTCATGACTACCGCACCGGTTGCGTTACGGCGCCTGGATCGCCCCGGGGCCGGTACGCGCCCATACGCCCCGGGGCAACACCGCGGGCCCGGGCCCGATGTTCGTCAGCGCTCTCCGGCGCAACTATTCCGTGCAGGATGGCGTCGCCGGTCCCTAGTTGACTGGCTGCGAGAAGAAGTCGAAGAACAGCCAGAACACGAAGGTGGAAATCACCAGCGTCAACAGCATCACCGGCAGGCCCTTCTTGAACCACAGTAAGGGAGTGATGGCGAGGCTCGGGTCGTTCTCCTGGCGGGCCAGGCGCTCGGAAATCGTCACGATGAACACGTTGGCGGTGGAACCGATGTGAGTGCCGTTGCCGCCGAGGCCCGCGCCCATGGCCAGTGCCCACCACAGCGGCGCGACATTGATGCCCTGCGATTCCATTCCCTGGATGATCACGATCATCGCCGCCGTAAACGGAATGTTGTCGATGGCAGCGGACAGGAACGCCGCGATCCACATGAGAACGATGGTGGCCAGCAGCAGGTCGGTCTCGACAAAGGGCGTGATGAAACTGCCGACCCATTGCAGGAAGTGACTTTCCTCGACGCCGCCGACGATCATGAACAGGCCGAGGAAGAAAATCAGCAGGGTGACCTCCACGTGCTCCAGGGCGGTGTCCATGATCAGCTTGCGCGACACGAAGATCAGGCCCGTCATGCCCAGCACGGCGACGAACCAGGGTTCCCAGTGCAGCGCGTTGTGCAGAATGAAGAACACCACCATGATGCAGAGGATCGCGATGGAGCCTTTCCACAACCGGGGGTCCACGATTTTCGCCTCTCCCAGATCGACATCCGCCGGCTTCTGCGCCAGTTCTTTCCTGAACAGGAACTTCAGCAGAACCACCACCGCCAGCCAGGACACCAGGGTGATCGGGCCCATGTGAATGACGAAGTTGTTGAAACTGATGTCGGCGGCCGAGCCGATCATGATGTTGGGCGGATCGCCCACCAGCGTCGCGATACCGCCGGTATCGGACAACAGCGCCGCCGCCAGCAGGTAGGGAATCGGGGAAATCTTCTGCGCCCGGGCGATGAGGATGATCAGCGGACCGAAGATGACCACGGTGGTGACGTTGTCCAGCAGCAGCGACAGCACCGTGACGGCCGTGCCCAGCAGAACCAGCATCATGTAGAGCCGCCCGCGGCTCATGGCCGCGATCTTGTACGCCATCCAGTTGAACCCGCCGGTCGGGATCATGATGGAGACGATGGTCATCATCGCCGCCAGCAGGAAGATGACGTTCCAGTCGACCGCTTCAATGGCCTGCATCGGGGAGTAGAAGCCGAATATCTGCCCCACGACGATCATCGCCACCGCGCCCGCCGCGGCGACCTTGGCACGCTCGAAGCCGTGAAGCTGCTCGGTGAAAATCGCGATGAAGGTGATCACCAGGACGATGCCTGAAACGAGCATGTGGGTATTGAACGTCAGTGTTTCCATGGGGTTTCCCTATCCGAAAATGGGCCGCAGCGAAGTGGCGAATCTTAGCTGTTCGGTTCAGCGGCTGCAAAGACTACCGCGTGGACTTCCGCACAGGCCGGTCAGCCGTTTCAGCTACCCGCATCGGGCGGCTCGATCTCGTCCCACAGGATGGGCGCCGCTGCCGTCCTGGCCAGTCGCCGGAGCATGCTCCGATGGGCGTCGAGTTCCTCTGCGGTGGCCTTGAAGACCACCAATTCGACCCCCTCCCGGTCGACGGGCGACGTTGCGACCTGGAGCGTGGTCTGCTCCGCTTCACCCTCCAGGGCCAGGTTGGTCTGGCCGCCCGTCATCGCCAGATAGACTTCCGCGAGAATCCCCGCGTCCAGGAGCGCTCCGTGCAGTTTCCGCTGGGAATTGTCCACCTGGTAACGCCTGGCGAGCGCATCCAGGCTGTTTTGCTGGCCGGGGTGCATCCGCCGCGCCAGGGCCAATGTGTCCAGCACGCGGCAATGCTCGCGAATATCCTGGACAGGCGTTTCCAGCCGCTGCAACTCGTGATTGATGAAGCCCACGTCGAAGTCCGCGTTATGGATGATCAGTTCCGCGTGGTGGACAAATTCCAGGAACTCCGTGGCCACGTCTTCAAACAACGGTTGCATGGAAAGGAACTCGTCGTCGATGCCATGGACCTCCAGCGCACCGGGCCCCACCGCCCGCTCCGGATTCACGTAACGGTGAAACACTTGCTCGGAGTACTTGCGATCGATCAGTTCGATACAACCGATTTCAATGATCCGATCGCCCGCCTCGGTCTGCAGGCCCGTGGTTTCGGTATCCAGTACTACTTGCCGCATGGGCGTCAGGCCTCGCCGTTCAGGGCCTGCTCCAGCCCCAGGTTTGCCAGCGTGTCGGCGCGTTCGTTGCCCGGGTGACCGGCATGTCCCTTGACCCAGTGCCAGGCCACCTCGTGGCGTTGCGCCAGATCGTCCAGTTGCATCCACAGATCCTGGTTCTTCACGGGTTTTTTGGCGCGGGTCAGCCAGCCGCGCCGGCGCCAGTCCGGCAGCCAGCGAGTGATGCCGTCACGGACGTAGCGCGAGTCCGTATACAACGCAACCCGGCAGGGCTCTCTGAGCGCACCCAGCGCCTCGATGGCGGCCATGAGCTCCATGCGGTTATTGGTTGTCTGCAGCTCGCCGCCCTGCAGTTCCCTGAGGTTGTCGCCGTAGCGCAGGATGGCGCCCCACCCCCCCGGACCCGGGTTTCCGCGGCACGCGCCGTCGGTGTAGGCGGTCACTGCCTTCATCTGGTGCTCCATCAACCTGACAATTGCGCATCAGTGGTTGAAGGAGCACCAAACCGGCGCGCGTGGGGGGAGTTCGTCGTGGGTTTCACCAATCCGCCGACCACGTTCAGGCGGCGCCGGCGCCACAGCGGCCTGACCGGCGTCATGGGATGGACCCGCTTCTGGGCGCTCAACAGGTATCCGCCTCCCAGCACGGGCATCCACCTGCGCGCCCAATCTTCCCGCGGAAAAGTACCGAAGCGCCGTACGCGCTCGAGCGGAAGCGTGTGGCAGTAGCGAGTCCGTTTGTCGATATCGAAACTCAGCAACTTGAGCCAGTCGCGCAGGCGCGACTCGAGCATGGCGCGGCGATGGCCCGGAGGATAGCCCCCGGGGGATGCAACCTGGCGCAGGCCCCAGAGGCCGTTCGGATTGAAACTCAGCACCACGATCCGGCCGTCCGCCCGAAGCACCCTGTCCACCTCCCTGAGAAGCGCGTGGGGTGAGGGCGCAAGCTCCAGTGTGTGGGGCAAGAGCACGGCGTCCACGGATCCGGTTGCGATCGCAAGCGCGTGGGTATCGGACAATATCTGGGCAGCCGCGAGAGGGCGCCAGTCCAGAAGCGCTGTGCGCTGGGTGCGGGCGTAGCGGGTAAAAGTATCTGCCCCGCCCCAGAGACCGATCTGCAGGAACTGATCGCCGAATGCGTGTTCCAGCGCCTGGCGCACCAGACCCTGCTCCACCTCCAGGCAACGCTGTCCGAGGGGCGTATCCAGCCAGGGGCTGCGCATGGAATTCCCGTTCACGGCGCAAACTGTGAATGACCGCCCGTGCGGAGTCAATTGCCCCGCAACCGAGCACGAAGTCCACGCGATCTCGCGTCGCGAAACATGCCTGCGCTTGCAAGGGCGGTTGCAATCCGTAGCATAGAGCCCGCAGCACGCTGATACGATTGATTTTATGTACCTATCCGTTTGCCGCGAACTTCGCGGTGCGAGCCTGACTGCAGCCTGGCGACTCGGTCGCCGGGTCGCGATGGGGGCATTTCTGGGACTGGCCGTATCGCTGTCCGGATGCCAAACGGCCACCGTCGTCCCTACCGACGCGGAACCTGCGGATGCCGTGCCGTCAGGACGCGCCGAGGCGCCTGTTCCATCCGGAAGACCGCCGATAGTATCCGGGTCCCGCCCGCTGCAGCCGACCGATCCGTCCGATGCAGCGCATGTTGACCTGATTGAACGAATCAGGACAGGACTGGTTCTGCCTCCTGCGTCGGATTCGGCTATCGACCGGGAACTCGACTGGTACGTGGCCAATGCGGACTACCTGAATCGCGTACTGGGGCGTTCCGAACGCTACCTCCATCACATCGTCGAGGCGCTGGAGCAAAACGGGATGCCCCTGGACCTGGCGCTGTTGCCGATCGTCGAGAGCGCGTATGACCCGTTTGCCCTTTCAGCGGGCCAGGCGGCCGGACTTTGGCAGATTATCCCCGGAACGGGCCGGGAACTGGGCCTGAAGCAGAACTGGTGGTACGACGGACGCCGGGACGTACTTGAGTCCACCGATGCCGCCCTGCGATACCTGAGCCAGCTCGAGCAACAGTTCGAAGGCGACTGGTTGCTTGCCGTGGCTGGCTACAACGCCGGCGGGGGCGGCGTCTCGCGGGCGTTGCGCAGAGCGGCCGCCGACGGCAGGCCAACGGATTTCTGGGGCATCAGGCCCTACCTGCGCGAGGAAACGCGAACCTATGTACCGCGACTCATGGCGCTGGCCAGACTGGTGGCGGACCCGGCTCGATACGGCGTCGCGTTGCCGGCCATCGAGAACGAACCGTACTTTCAGGTGATCGAGACCGGTGGCCAGGTGGACATGGCCCTGGCCGCTCAGATCGCGGACATGAGCACCGATGAGCTCTACCTCCTCAATCCCGGGGTCAATCATTGGGCAACCGATCCGGACGGACCTCACCGCCTGCTGGTCCCCTTCGACGGGGCGGAAGATCTTGAGGCGGCCCTGGCCAGCGGGGACAGCCTGGCAGGCGTGCACTGGATTCGGCACACGGTCGGTGCCGGAGAAACCCTGAGTCACCTGGCGATCGAGTATCAGACGACGGCCGACGTACTCAGGCAGGCGAACGGCATTGCAGGCGACCTGATCCGCGCCGGCCAGGGGCTCATGGTTCCGCAACCCACCGGCGCCTCCGACGGATACGGGCTGCTGGCCGCCGCGCTCGCCGAAGGCGCGGACTACCCGGCGAATGGCGAGCGCCGTCAGACCTACGTGATCCAGTCAGGAGACTCCCTGTGGAGCGTCGCGCGCCGCTACGGGGTCACGGTTACAGACCTTGCACAATGGAACGCCATGTCGCCGCAGGACATTCTCGACATCGGGCGTGAGCTGGTGGTATGGAGCGATTCTCCGGTGTTCGTACCGACCGCCAACCAGCGCATCCGCCGAGTCACGTACACCGTCCGTCAAGGCGATTCGCTGTACCGAATCTCTACCCAGTTCAGAGTCAGCGTGGCCGACCTCCTGCAATGGAACAACCTGTCGCCTGAGCGTTACCTGCAACCCGGACAGCAGCTGATCCTCTTCGTTGACGTGACCAATCAGAGCACCTAGTGCTCGGTCAACCTAATAGGGCCACTTAAGCCGGTCCGGGCAACGCCGCCGGCAGGGAAAAGGAACGGGCATGGGAATTCTCGACGGTAAACGAGCCGTCATCGTCGGCCTCGCCAGCAACCGCTCCATTGCCTGGGGCATCGCCCGTGCGCTTCGCTCCCAGGGTGCCGAACTGGCGTTCAATTACCAGACCGACAAGTTGCGCGGCCGGGTCGAGAAAATGGCCGGACAGCTTGAAAGCGACATCGTCCTGCCGCTGGATGTCTCCGAGGATGCGCAGATCCAGCGATTTTTCGACGCCCTCGCCGGTCAGTGGGATGGATTTGACGTCCTGGTGCATTCTGTCGCCTATGCTCCCGCGGACCAGTTGGCGGGCCGCTACCTGGACGCGGTCAACCGGGAAGGCTTCGGCATCGCGCACGACATCTCAAGCTACAGTCTTGCCGCACTTGCCAAGACCGGCCGACCGATGATGCTGGGCAGGCAGGCCGCCCTGCTGACCCTGAGCTACCTGGGCGCCGTGCGCGCGCTGCCCAGCTACAACGTGATGGGCCTTGCCAAGGCCAGCCTGGAGGCCAACGTCCGTTTCCTGGCTCACGATCTGGGACCCGACGGCATACGAGTCAACGGGATTTCCGCGGGGCCGATTCGAACGCTCGCAGCATCGGGCATCAAGGGCCTCCGGCAGATGCTGGCCCACGTGAGCGAAGCAGCGCCGCTACGACGCAATGTCACCATAGACGATGTAGGCAACGCCGCCAGTTTCCTGGTCTCGGACCTGGCGGCAGGTATCACGGGAGAAATTCTCTACGTCGACGCCGGCTACAACATCGTCGGCATGCACATGCCATCCACCCCCTGACCCCCAATCTAACCCGTTTGGTTCACGCGGCCGTGCGCAGACAGCACGTGCGCGCGTCGTCGGCGACGAGCGGGCCATGGATGGCCACTAGCGAGGAGCCGTCGATGCAATCCCCGCCAGGGATGGCGGGGATTGCTTGAGCGCGCACGTGCTGTCCGCGCACGGCCGCGTGATGCAAACGGTGTGGGAATACAGATCAGAACAACGGCGGATCCAACACCTCATCGGGAATCCGCACGCTGGCCTGCTCCCGCACATGCTGCGCGTAGCCAGCCAGTTCGAACCCCGCCGTCGCCTGCGCCAACGCAGTCAGCGCTGCCTGCAATTCATCCCTGGTCAGGCGATCGGCGCTTCCCGGGCGAACGGCGGTCATCAGCACGACCGCCTCGTCGCCGTTGGCAAGCGGGACCCGTTCGCGAACCGCGGCGCCCTCGCCGTCCGGGCGGGAGTTGAAGACGCTGGTGAGAATTTCCAGGGGAACGCCGGTATCCGTGCGCCGCAACCAGGCGGGTTCCGTCCACGATCCGCCCAATTCCTCGGCCAATGCCGCCAGTTCGCTCCGGGCTTCCGGCACCGCTTCCTGTTCGGCCTCCTGCTCCGACGCAACCTCATCGGAGGAGGTCTGCTCCGCTTCCGCATCCCCGGAATCGGCACCGTCCGCCACATCGGCGTCGCTGGTATCGGCAGCCTGCAGAGAAGCGGCCAGCGCCAGGAATTCCGCAGCCGCCACACCTGCGAGTTCTTCCGCTGCGGCGCGCGCCAACTCTGCCTCGATCTCCGTTCTGACCGCCTCCAGCGGCTGTTCCCGAGGTTCGTTGTGCGCGGTCACGCGCAGAACCGCCACATGATCGTCCAGAATCTCGATCACGCGACTGTTCTCGCCCAATTCCAGCACTTGCGTGCTGAACGCCGTCTGGACGACAGGATCGGCAACGGGGAACGGGCTGGATGTCCCGGTACGCGTCAGTCCCGAGAAAGTTTGCAGGGGAAGTTCCATGTCGCCTGCTACAGACGCCAACTCATCGAATGCATCGAATGCCAGTGCATCCAGTTCCTGGGCCGCGTCGAAGAATAATTCCTCCGCCCGAACGTCGCGGTATTCGACCTCGAGCTCGTCCCTGACGGCTTCGAAGGTGCGAATCTCGCCTTCGCGTATGTCGTCCAGGCGGATGATGTGATAGCCGAACTCGGACTTGACCGGTCCCCGGACCTCGCCGAGTTCCATGTCGAAGACCGCATCCTGAAAGGCGCCCGTACCCCGGCTGAGCCATCCCAGATCGCCCCCCTGCCCGCTGGTGCCCGGGTCCTCGGAAACTTCGGCGGCGAGGTCCTCGAACGCCTCGCCGGCATCGAGGCGCGCCAGGACATCCGTCGCGCGGGCCTCGGCTTCCGGGTCTTCCTCGATGGAACCGATCAGAATGTGCCTTGGGCGGCGGTCTTCATCGGTCTGATATCGAAATTGTTCCTGTTCGTAGAAGGCTTCCAGAATCTCGTCGTTGACTTCGATATCGCCGGTGAAATCTGCCCGGGTGAACTCCAGGTACTCGATATCGACGCTCTCCTCGGAGAAAAACCGGTCCTTGTTGGCCTCGTAGTGCGCCAGCACCTGCGCCTCGTCGACCTCGACCCGATCGAGAAAGGCATCGGCAGGAAACGTTGCATAGGCGACTTCCCGCTCCTGCTCGAACAGCTCGACGTAGCGGGCGAATTCGGCCGGCGTATAGAACGCCGATACGCCAATGCCGCTCTGCAGGTCGACCAGGCCCAATTGTTCCCGCTGCTGCTCTTCGAACGCCGTGGGCGAAAGACCCGAAAACATGAGCTGGGACCTGTACACGTCCATGGAGAAGTCGCCGCCGACCTGGAACTCGGGCATGGTCCGGATGGCCTGGGCCAGACGTGCGTCGGAAACGCGGTAGCCTTCCGATGCAACCCGCTGGGATAACGCCTCGCCCTGAATCAGGTCCTCGATGACCGACAGCCGCAACGCCCGCTGCAACTCGTCGGTCAACTCGACACGATAGAGTTCCTGGTACTGGCTTTGCTGATTCTGAAGCGCCCGATCGAACTCGACGAGCGAAATATCCTCGCCGTTGACCTTGGCCGCAAAGGTGGTGCCCATGATCGTGGGATCCACGCCCCAGAAAATGAACGCCACCGCGATGAGCGCGAGGATGATCCCCGCAATCCATCGGCCTACACCTTCACGAATCGACTGGAGCATGATGTTCTCGCGTTGAGCCGAATTGAAAATAACAAGGACAGATTTCCGTCAGGCGAAAATCTGTCCTTGGTCGATTGGCGGAGTGGACGGGACTCGAACCCGCGACCCCCGGCGTGACAGGCCGGTATTCTATCCAGCTGAACTACCACTCCGGTTGGTGGGTGCTGAGGGGTTCGAACCCCCGACCTTCGCCTTGTAAGGGCGACGCTCTCCCAGCTGAGCTAAGCACCCCCGGGAGAGTGCCCCCGGGTAACGGCCGGTCAGTTTACGGCATCCTTCAATGCCTTGCCAGCCTTGAAGCCAGGCACATTCCTGGCAGCAATTTGAATGGTTTCCCCTGTTCGTGGACTACGACCGGTGCGTGCAGCGCGGTGTTTCACGCTGAATGTCCCAAAACCCACAATCGATACCGAATCGCCTGCCTGCAATGTCGAGGCGATGCTGGACACAACGGCGTCCACGGCGCGGCCTGCGTCAGCTTTTGAAAGATTGGCAGCCCCTGCCACCGCCTCGATGAGTCCCGCTTTGTTCATTCCGTTCCCTTTTTAGAGTTTCAATCCAAATTCGAAAGACGCGAGTTTCGCGCCCACACCTATCTCGCGTCCTTTGGGCTTACTCCTTGCCACGCAAGCGCTCGGCACACAATCCCGTGCCCGCACGACTATATACCAACTGCTGAATTCGCCTGTCAATCCGTCGCCCGCAATCAGTCCGGCTTTCAATGCATTTGCAAACTTTGTGACCGGAGCGACAGCCCGCAAGACCCTTGAGCCGCGAGCCCATAGTTTATATCAAATCAAGGCGCGCTTGAGTCATAGCCTTGTCCAATGAGACATGAGCCTGAGCGGGGGGCGTAAATCCAACGAGACATGAGCCTGTAGGGCGGCGTCTGGGATCATCGGAGGATGATCGTGACGTTACAGACGCAGCGGGTCCGGAGCCTGGAACAGGTCCGG
>JAJEFE010000035.1 GCA_022820625.1 Gammaproteobacteria bacterium
CCAGAGCACGTGGCACGACATCTTCACGTACGGAGGCTGGGTGACGGCGGCGTTCATTCCCATCGTGGTCCTGCTGATGCCGGAATCGCCCGTGTTTCTGGACCGCATGCGGCGGCCGGGAGCGCTGGAGAAGATCAACCGCGCGTTTGCACGTTTCGGCCATCCGCCGGCTTCGGAGTTGACGCCGGTCGCCCCGGCGGCGCCGAAACCGTCGTTGGTGGATATCTTCAAGCCGGGCCTGGTGATGACGACAACGCTCGTGACAGGTGCCTACTTTGCGCTGATCACCACGTTCTACTTTCTCGTGAAATGGGTGCCCAACATCATTGTCGACATGGGGTTCGAGCCGAGCGCCGCGGCCGGCGTGCTGGCCTGGCTGAATGTCGGCGGTGCGACCGGTGGAGCCATATTCGGGTTCCTCGCCACGCGAATCAAGCTGCGGCGCCTGACCATCGGCGTCATGATCGGCGCAGCCGCAATGATCTTCTGGTTCGGCAGCGGCGCCGACGACCTGACGGGGCTGACGATCATCGTCGCCTGCGCCGGTTTCTTTACCAATTCGGCGATCTGCGGCATGTATGCGCTGTTTGCGAAAGTCTTTCCCACGCACGTGCGATCGACGGGGACGGGTTTCGCCATCGGGGTCGGACGCGGCGGATCGGTGCTCGCGCCGGTTGTTGCCGGCTACCTGTTCCAGGCGGGGTTCGGACTGCAGTTCGTTGCGATCGTAATGAGTTGCGGGGCGTTGCTGGCAGCAAGCCTGCTGTACTTCCTCAAGGACCGCGCCGCCGATTAGAATGGATTGGCCGATCCGGTACGAAACACTCTCCGAAACGACCGGTCGCTCATTACACGCCCAGTCTCCAGTCGCGCCATGACTACCGAATCGGTCGGCGGTTGTTGGCTCCGCTGAGTTCCGTACAGTCGTATGGCGTATACGATTCGCCCAACCGCTGCATGACCTGCTCGCCGGTGAAGTCGCTCTGCAGGAATGCCGGATCGCTGGCGACATACTCGCGCACGAGCGTCATGCCATCCGGTTCGACGCGGAAGCGCTCGATAACATGCATCGCGTCGCTGTGCATCAGGCCGGTTGGCGTATACAGTACGCCTTGCCCGAACCCCATGGTGTCGACCACGAGTTCATCGCCCTCCCACCAGCCGATCGAATGCCCGGTGACGCTCGGCACGATCTCCGCAGGATGTTCCGTTCTGTCGAGATGGATTCTGCGGACCAGGTCCATGTACCCATACTGGAGCGTGATCGCGTTGTCTTCCTGGTAAATGTCGTTCGTCGGCGTATCCCAGGTCCATGCGGTGACGATATTCCCCGGGTGGCAGTTGACTGCCGGATCGTCGTAGATCCGCTCATAGCTCGCCGCCGCTGCGCGTCCGGCCTCTGTCGGTTCGGGCAGATTCGGCCGCGGACCCATGCCAGGCGATGTCCACGGCCCGCCGAGATTGGGTTGCCCGTTACCGAGCACGGCCGGCCGCTCGATCGCTTCCGTCTCCGCCGATGCGGCCGTGTCGAGGAGGCTGCCCTGGCGCGTGATCATCGTCCCGTCGGCGAGCGTGAAAAAGTTCGTATAACAATGATGATCTTCCCGGCGCGCGGGCGAGGCGTTGACGAACAACCGCTGACCCGGAACAAACGTTTGCTCCGTCCAGCCGCTCCTTCTCAGCTCAACGGCAGAGCCGAGTTCGCACCGCCACTCTGCAGTCTCTCCCGATTCCGCAACGACCTCGAAATACACATACGCGTGCGGATTGACGAACCGCAATTCCGTCACCGCACCGTCCAACTCGAGAACCTGCTCCAGGTCGAAGTGGGGCGAGGCGGAATGATGGGCGAGCGCAGCTTGGGCGATCACCCCCAAAGTCGTGACGAGTGTGATCCTCATGGGGACCTCCCTGAGGCGACCTCCCGCATGGCCTGGGCCTTGAGAATGTGCTTCTGCAGCTTGCCGGACGCGGTGCGTGGCAGCGTGTCGGTGATGATTGCGGTCTTCGGGACCTTGAATTTTGCGAGCCGTTTCCGACAGTGCTCGAGGATACTTTCTGCCGTAACGGTGCGGCCCGGAACCGGAATGACGTAGACACGCCCGACCTCGCCCCAGCGTTCGTCCGGTACACCCACGACCGCGTTCTCGGCAACATCGGGCAACTCGGCGATGACAGCCTCGACTTCGGTCGGATAGACGTTTTCGCCTCCTGAAATGAACATGTCCTTCTTGCGGTCGACCACGTACAGGAATCCGTCGCTGTCCAGCATTCCCGCATCGCCCGTCCTGAACCAGCCGTCGCTGAAGGCCTGCCCGGTCGCTTCGGGTTGATTCCAGTAGCCGCGGGTGATGCTGGGGCCGCGCAACCAAAGTTCGCCGACCTGACCGGACGGCAGGTCATTGCCCTCGTCGTCGACGATCCGGGTCTCGATCGACAGTAACGGCGGGCCGCAGCTTCCGGTCTTGTCCAGCAGCGTGGCGAAGTCCTGCGGCGGCATGCCGAAACCCGAACAAATCTCGGACATGCCGAAACCGTCGGCGATCCTGATGCCGGCCCTGATGAAGCGTTCGGCATTGGCCCTGGGGTTGGGCGCACCGCCGATAGCCCAGCACGACAACTTCCGGAGTTGCCGGGCATCGAAGCCCGGCTCGTTCCAGATCCATGCCGACATCTGCGGGACGGAAAAATAGTGGGACACGTTCAGGTCGGGATCGGTCAGCCTCGAAAGCGTCGTCGGTGCGTCGAAGCCCTTTGAAACGAGAACGCTGGCGCCCGCCTGGATGGGGACACGGGCGGCTGCAAACAGGCCGGCCGTGTGAAACAGCGGCATGTCGCAGAGAAAGACGCTCTGCATCGTCACGTCATGCGAGTAAATGAAATTCGCGCAGCCCCAGAAGATGTTTTCCTCCGACAGCATGACGCCCTTGGGCCGGCCGCTCGTGCCGGACGTATAGAGGAGCGTCGCAACGTCATCGAATTGAAGCCGCGCTTCCGGGGGCGGGCAGGACCCGGCCGAACCGAGGTTCGACACCTGGGAGATGGGCATCGAACGTGCGGCAGCTGCGGGCGGGGCGTGATCCTCATCGTGAAAAACGATCTCCGGACCGGCATCCTCCGCCAGTATCTCGATTTCAGCCGGCGCGAGCCGCCAGTTCAGGGGCACAAAAATCGTCCCGGCGCGCACCCCCGCATGCTGCAGCATGAGCATTTCGGCGCAGTTCTTCGATAGCGTCGCAATGCGCGCGCCACTCGCCGGCCCAAGTTCCCGGACCAGCCACGCCGCCAATTGATCGACCGCAGCGTTCAGTTCGGCATACGTCCAGTCTCGACCGGATTCCAGGTCGACCATCGCCTGATTCTGCGGGTTACTGCGGGCGTAGGTCGCGATGGGGTCGATGATGGGCATTGGTTTCTGCGTCGGGCTGCCGGTCAGTCGCCTGCAGAGGCAGCTTCGGACTTGTCGTATTCGCCGAGCCCCGGCTTGTAGGTCTTGTCGTCGAGGAACTGTTTCATGCCTTCCAGCCGGCCTTCGGACTTGTCATGCCAGCTCAGCGCCTCCTGGGCCCGAATAAGGTAGTCCTCCGCGTTTCCGTACGTCATCTCCCGAACGCGCCGGACTGCGTCCTTGGTGGCCTTGAGAGTCGCGAGATTCTTCCTGAGCAGGTTCTGTGCCACTTCAGTGACGCGTTCTTCGAGTTTGTCCGCCGGTACGGACTCATTGACCAGCCCTGCGGCCTCCGCTTGGGGACCCTTCAGGTTCTCGCCCAGCAGCGCGTGGTACATGGCCTTGCGCATGGGCATCAGTTCGGTCGCCACCTTGGTGGCGCCGCCGCCGGGCAGGATGCCCCAGTTGATTTCCGACAGCCCGAACTGCGCGTCGTCGGCACAGAAGGCGAGATCGCACGCGAACAGCGGCCCGTACCCGCCGCCGAAACACCAGCCGTTGACCATGGCGATGGTGACTTTCTGGTACCAGCGCAGCCGCTCCCACCAGGCATAGGCTTCGCGTTGCGCCTGACGGATGGCCCCGAGTCCTTGCGCCTCCGTCTCGCGAAAATACTCCTTCAGGTCCATGCCGGCCGACCAGGCGGTGCCTTCGCCCGACAGCACGAGCACGCCGACATCATCGCGGAATTCCAGATCGGTGATGACGCGGAGCATCTGCCGGTTGAGTTTCGGGCTCATGCAGTTGCGCTTTTCGGGGCGATTGAATTTCACCCAGGCGACGCCGTCCCGAACCTCGAAGGCCACAGTATCCTGTTCAGCACGTTCTGTTGTCATGGTATGCACTCCGATATTGTCTTGCCGCAGTGGGGCTAAAGGTAGCAACACACGCACGTCGCCGGGAGGCTGCCGTGAGCGAGTCAGATAATATTAATTTATTGAACAATGTTGAGCGAGGATTGCATTGCTAGAGTAAGCCGACAGGGAACCGAAATAACTGAAAATCGTCAACCTGTAGGAAAATGATCCGAAAGACCATATTCTGGCTGCATCTCGGAACCGGCATTGCGGTTGGGCTCGTCGTCGCGATGATGTCCCTGACCGGCGTGCTGCTGACCTACGAGCATCAGATGACCGCGTGGGCCGACGCGAAATCCTGGCCGTCTCACCCGGCGGGCGCGGAGCGCGTGAGCGTAGAGGCACTGGTGGCCAGCGCGGCCGGTGCAGGCATCAGTCCGCAGCGGTTGACCTACTACAGGGACCCGGATATGCCGGTCCTTGCGGGTGGTGGCCGCCGCGACCCTTCGACCTATGTCGATGGGTACACCGGTGACTTGCTGGGTCGGCCAACCAGTACGATGCGGGATGTGATGGCGACATTGACCGCGTGGCACCGCTGGTTCGATGTCGACGGCGAAGGACGTGCAACAGCTCAATTCATTACGGGCATCAGCAACCTCATTTTCCTGTTTCTGATCGTGTCCGGCGCCTACCTCTGGCTGCCGAAGGTCATGCGCTGGCCGTTGTTTCGCGAACGATTGCGCTTCAGGAAAAGCTACAGGAATTCGAAGGAGCGGGACTTCTACTGGCACCATATCTTCGCCGCCTGGTCGATCGTGCCGCTGATCGTTGTCGTCGCAACGGGCGTCGTGATTTCCTTCGGCTGGGCGAACAGCCTGCTGACCGGCCTGGCAGGCGATTCACCCGGACGTCCGATCGAAGCGGCCGTTTCCGAGCCGCCGGCCCACACCGCCCGCATGAGCCTGGATGAACTGTTGCAGCGCGCCATGGCGCAGTCCGATTCCTGGAATTCGATCGCAATGGATCTGCCGGGGCCCGAGAGCAAGTCCGTGAGTTTCCAACTCGATGCCGGCTCCGGCCGTCAGCCGCACAAGCGCACCATAGTCATGCTCGATGCCTTCAGCGGCAAGGTCGTCGGGTCGAGCGAGTTTTCCGATCAACCGGCCACGACGCGGGCCATTTCCTGGAACCGTTACCTGCACACCGGCGAATCCTTCGGTTTCGTCGGTCAGACCATCGCGGGCGTGGTATCGCTCACGAGCCTGTTCATGGTATGGACCGGATTCGCGCTCGCCTGGCGCCGCCTGATCGTGCCGCTGTATCGACGCAAGGGACGCGCAGCTCGCGGGGTGCGCTCAACTGAAAACATGGGGAGACTGAAATGAAATCATCTATCGCCATTGGTGATTGCAGGATCGTACTTGCTGTCGCTCTCGCGCTCGGCGCCGGTGCTGCTCTGGCGCAAGACGGAAACGATGTGAGCGCCGACGCTCGAATGCATGCGGAAAGGGGTCTGCAGGCGGCCGCGGATTTTCCGGGCTACGCGAGCCTGTGCGATCTCGACATGACGTTTCGGAACGTCAATCTGCCTCGCACGGGCCAGGCTCAGGCGCGAGAAGCGACCTCCGGCAATGCCGCATCCGGAGCCGATGCGGCATCCTCCGCCGATGTTGCAGCCACAGCGAGCGAGCGGGCTGCGAGGCCTTCGACGCCGCCTGCGCAGGTTTTCGACAACCTGTTCTTCGTCGGCAGCGCGTCAGTGTCGGCGTGGCTGCTGGGGACAGAAGATGGGTACATCCTGATAGACGCCATGAATACCAATGAAGAGGCGAGGTCGATCATCGAGGCCGGCATCATTGAACTGGGACTGGACCCCACCGAGATCGAGTACCTCCTGATCACGCATGCTCACGGCGATCACTACGGTGGTTATCGCTACATCAAGGATACCTACGATCCTGCAATCGTCATGAGCGCAGCCGATTGGCAGCTTGCGAGCACGCTCGGCGAGCATCCGCGATTCGGGTTCCCGCCGGATGAGGACGTCTCCGTGACGGACGGCGATCAGCTTCAGGCCGGTACCACAACGCTGGATATCATCGTAACGCCGGGGCATACGCCGGGTACGATTTCGCCCGCGTTCACGGTCTATGACCAGGGCCAACCCTATCGTGCCATGTTATGGGGCGGAACCGGGTTCAATTTCGGGCCGAACTACGAGCAGATGAACGACTACGCTGCCTCCGCAAATCGACTGGGAGAGATTGCAATGCAGCAGAACGTGCAGGTATTCCTGAGCAATCATTCCCGCCGCGACGGCTCGCTGGACAGAATCCGGGAGTTGAACGAACGCGGTCCCGGGGATCCGCATCCGTTCGTCCAGGGTGAAGAACTCCTTGCGGTCTTCGACGTGCTCGAGCAGTGTGCCCTGGCTCAGGCCGCCAGGATTCTGGAGGGCGACCTCTAGTCCGGCGGCGAAGGCTCCGGGGTCGATTCTGGCGACGGTTCCGGGATGGGTTCGGGCGACAGCTCCGGAGCCGGTTCGAGCTGGCGAGGGAGCCCGAATTCAAGGCGCGTTTCAATCCGGGTGACGCGCTCGCCCAGTTCCGTAACCTGGGCGCGGAGGTCCCGAATGTCGGCGCGAACATCCCGCAGGTCGGCGCGGGTTGCGTTCGCCTGATAGAGAATCAACCCTGCCAGTGCGACGAATCCGCCGATCATTGTCCATCGGTCACTCATGCCGCAAAGCTTACGTCCGCGAGGCAGCAGGGGCAACAGGCCAATTACCCACCAAAGAACCGGAATATCGATTCGTCAACAGAGAGAAAGTTGTCGAAACCTGGAGATTTGACGACGAAATGGCCGCACAAGGCTATTTTCGCAAGCGGCCCGCTCCCGTTTCTTCCTTCATCCGACGGACTTGCGCTGGACTTCCGAGTCGAGAAGTGCGCCGATCACGGCGCTGGTCACGTCGGCGGTACCGGCCGTGCCGCCGACGTCCGGCGTCAGAATTCCTGCCCACGTCGTTTGTTCGATGGCCCTCATCAGCGCATCGGCGGCCGTTTCTTCACCGAGGTGTTTCAGCATTTCAACCGCGGTCCAGAAGCTTGCCACCGGGTTGGCGATGCCCTTGCCTGTGATGTCGAACGCCGAGCCGTGAATCGGTTCGAACATCGACGGGTAGCGGCGCTCCGGGTCGATGTTGGCGGTGGGCGCGACCCCGAGGCTGCCGGCCAGTGCGCCGGCAAGGTCGGAGAGGATGTCGGCATGCAGGTTGGTGGCGACCATGGTATCCAGGCTCCGCGGGTTCAGCGTCATGCGCGCCGTCATGGCGTCCACCAGCATCTTGTCCCAGGTGACATCGGGGAACTCTTCGGCGACTTCGGCGGCGATTTCGTCCCACATGACCATACCGTGCCGTTGGGCATTGGACTTGGTGACCACGGTGAGCATTTTCCGGGGCCGCGAGAGGGCTGTCTGGAATGCGTAGCGCATGATCCGCGTGACGCCGACACGAGTGAACACCGACACGTCCGTGCCGACTTCCTCGGGATGTCCGCGGTGCGTTCTGCCGCCGATGCCGGAGTACTCTCCCTCGCTGTTCTCCCGGATGATCACCCAGTCCAGGTCCCCGGGCTCGCATTTTCGCAACGGCGAGGATATCCCCGGCAGGACCCGGGCCGGCCGCACGTTGGCGTACTGATCGAAGCCCTGGCAGATTTCAAGCCGCAGGCCCCACAACGTGATGTGGTCGGGCACGTCGGGCGCACCTACCGCGCCGAAGAATATGGCATCGAACGGTTCGAGCGTCTTCAGGCCGTCCGCCGGCATCATTGAGCCGTTCTTCCTGTAGTAGTCCGAGCCCCAGTCGAACTCTTCGAAATTCAACCGGATATCGGAGAAGCGTTGCTGCAGAGCGCCCAGTACCTCGATCGTTGCTTCGGTCATTTCGATCCCGATACCGTCTGCCGGAATCGCGGCAATGGCATATTCACGAATGCTCATGATTGCTCCCAGTCCTGATTGTCGTTATGCGTGCCGAAACGAGCGGATATTTGCACATCAGTTGGCTCCCGCACCCATCTTGCTTGCATCCTCGGCACGATAGTCCGGCATATTCGACTGCCGTTTGCGGATTTCCGCAAGCAGCAGGATGAGCGCTGCCGAAAAGGCGAGGGTGGCCGCTACGGCCAGCAATCCGGCTTGAAAACTGCCGGTGGTTTCTCTCAGCCACCCGATCACGAACGGCCCAGCGAACCCGCCGAGATTGCCGATCGAGTTGATCGCGGCGATCCCGGTCGCGGCGGCAGCGCCGGTCAGAAACTGCGTCGGAATGCTCCACAGGGGCGGCTTTGACGAACTGACGCCGGCACTGACCAGAATCAGTGCAACGACCGCCAGCATCAGCGTGGAGGTAAAGGCCGCGAGTACGAGTCCGGCGGCGGCGAACAGGCACGCGAAAACGACATGCCAGTTGCGTTCGCCGGTGCGGTCGGAGTGCCGCGACCAAAGGACCATCGCGACGACCGCGAAGATGGGCGGCACGGCGTTGATGATGCCCGTTGCAAACGGCCCCACGCCGTGTTGGGCAATGATCTGCGGCGACCAGATACCGACCGTGTAGAGCCCGGCCGAGGTGCCGAAATAGACCAGCGCGAGCGACAGCACCCAGGGGTTCGCCAGTGCCCGCAAGGCCGATTCGGTGCCGTGCTCCTGCGTGACGTCAGCCTCTTCGGCCTTCATCTCGGCAACCAGCCATTCGCGTTCCTCATCGTCCAGCCACTTCGCGTTCTCCGGCCGGTCGGTCAGGTACGTCAGCACCGCCCCGGTCAGCAGGACGGCCGGCGCTGCCTCGACCAGGAAGAGCCATTGCCAGCCATGCAGTCCGAGTATGCCGTCCATGGTCAGCAATGCCCCGGAAATGGGCGAACCGATGGCGATGGAGATGGGCACGGCGGCCATGAAGAAGGCGGTCACGCCCGCGCGATGGCGGGCCGGAAACCAGTAGCTCAGGTAGAGGATGATGCCCGGGAAAAAGCCCGCCTCGGCAGCCCCGAGCAGGAAGCGCAGAACATAGAGGCTGATCGGCCCCTGCACGAATGCCGTCGCGCCCGAGATGATCCCCCAGGTGAACATGATCCGGGCAATCCACACCCGAGCCCCGGCCCGGTGCAGGATGAGGTTCGACGGGACCTCGAACAGAAAGTAGCCGATGAAGAATACCCCGGCGGCGAAACCGAATGCCGCCGCGGTAAGCCCGATATCCTCGTTCATGCTAAGGGCGGCGAATCCGATGTTGACCCGGTCCAGATAGGCGATGAAATAGAGCAGCATGATGAACGGCACGATCCTGCGCGTCAGCTTGCGAATCACTCGTTTTTCAAGCGACTGGGTCATGGGGGGTCACGGTGTCATGGAGTACGGAGTCACGGAGTCAAGGGGTCACCGGGTCAAGTGTCAACGGGGTCACGGTGTCATGGGAATCGGATTCGTGTCCCTTGCAACTTCGGGCAATTGGCGGCCAACGCTAACCGTAGCGACTAATTCCGTTGACATCCCGAATCAGGGAGAATATACAAATATATTGAAATATAAGGTTTTCTTATGGACCTCAAACTTTTGCGCTGTTTTGTGGTCGTCGCCGACGAATTGCACTTCGGCCGTGCGGCGCGGCGCCTGAACATACTGCCTTCGTCGCTCAGCCGCAATATCGGCCTGTTCGAAAAGCAATTGGGCCTGAAATTGCTGTCGCGAACGACTCGTGAGGTGACCCTGACCCGGAGCGGGCACCTGTTGTTGCGCGAGGCGCGCTCCCTGCTTGCTCACGTTGACGAAGTATCCGATCGGGTGCGGGACTCGGCCGCCAGCGAAGAGCGCGTGTTTCGCATCGGGGCGATGGACAGCGCCGCAACCGGCCTGATTCCGCAACTCGTGCACGATTTCAGGGAACTGGCGCCGGACCTTGAGCTGTACCTGATGGAAGACAAGAGCGCCAAGCTGCTGCCGAGACTCCTGTCCGGTGCTCTCGACATCGCCATCGTTCGGCCGCCGATGACGCCGCAGCCCGCGATCCATTTCGATCATCTGCTGGAAGAACCGACCATCGTGGCCTTGCCAAGCGGACACGCCCTGACGAATCGCGAGCAACTGCGCGTAAGCGACCTGGACGAGGTACCCATGATTCTGCCTTCGCCGCGGACCCGGCCGCACAGCTACAACCTGACCATGCAATTGTTCCGCAGCGCGTCGTTGCAGCCGCGGATACAGCAGCAGGCGGAAGAAAAGCAGACCATCATCAACATGGTCGGCGCCGAAATCGGGGCTGCCATCGTTCCGTACTGGTACAGCCGCAATGCGGTACAGGGCGTCGAGTATCGGCCCCTCGTGGACGATGCGGGACGATCGATCCGGGAATTACCCCTGGCGGCAGCCTGGGTTACGGGGTCGCACGATCACTACCGTGACGATCTCATGAACCTGTTGAAGGCAAACCTGGAGCGGTATTCTCACTGATCGGACGCTGCGATACGCAGCCGCGTTTTTGCGCTGGCCTACCCTCGCTTCAGTCGGCCCGGATCAGTGAGACGGGTGCGGGCTCAGCCGAACCGGTCGGTGCACAATATCCGTTCAGGGCGGACTCCTTTGCGGGGTCGGCCCAGGACGCCTGATTCACGTCGAAAACGATCGGCTTGATGTAATCCACCGGGTCCACGAGCCAGTGCAGCCGCGGGCGGGCTTCCGGCGGCACGTTCATCAAGTCCATCTGGCTCAGGTACCCCGCATACACGGACAGCGACGAGCCTTCCCTCGCCCGTGTCCCGGTCGTGATGTGGTTGGGGATGTAGATCTTCGGCTGGATCGCCGCCTGGTACATGATCAGGTCGCGCAAGCCGTTGTTGTCGAAGTTGCCCGTTGCGGCGGTGCCGAGTTGTACGTCCGTGGGCGCCAGGGCTTCGAGCAAGTCGACGATGCGCTGGCCGGTTTCGGGCGTTCCCTCGTAATTTCGGCCGATGCCCTCCTTGAGGGCGCCCGCCGTGTTCTGGTAGACAAACGAAAAGTTGCTGCCGTCGCGGAGCAGGAAACTGAAGAAGAGGGCGTCCGCCCCTCCCGGTGCTCCCCGCGTCGTCGCGGTATTGAACTGGCGGTCGTCAGTGGGTACGGGTTCCCTGTCCCGGGAAGAAGGCCAAAGCGGAATTCCGTGCGGGAACAGGTAATCGTCGCGCTCGTCGACGATGATTTCCACCGGCGTGGGCGGAAAGTCGCTGTCGGGCTCGACCGCTATGGAATGCAGGTGACGGAAGGCCGTCACGCAGGCCTGCGGCTCGAGAAACGTCAGGTTGACCACTTCGGTTCCGGGAACGGAGCCCGAGGAAGTCACCGGCACGCAGTCCAGGGTTGCATTCTCCGGAAACGCGCGGTCGGCATGGTCCTGAATGCGCGGGTCAACCGCCATGCGCTCGAAGTCGATCTGCATGGTTCCGCAGGTTTCCTCGGTTGCGTAAATGACGGCATCGGTCATTGCCGAGATATAGGCGGCATGATCGGCGTGATCGTTGTGCCCATGGCCGAGAAGGATGGCCTCGGGGTTGAGATTGACAAGGTCCGCCAGCACCAGTGGCGTTCGGCCCCGCTCGACTTCCATGCGCGTCAGGTAGCTGTCCAGCATGAACACCCGGCCCCGAACCGAGACCGCGAAGGACGAGGCCGACAACCAGGAGAATATGACCTTGTCGCCGGGCAATGCGCCGCTTTGCGGATCGACGAACTCCGTGCCGAAGATCCACTGCCTCGCGGCAACCATATCTTCGGTTTCCGCCGCGTTGACCGACGGAAAGTGCGTGGAAGCGAGGATGACGCAGACAGCGATCAATTTGTTTTTCATGGTCGGTAGCATCCGGCAGCGCATTTGAATGAATGATGTGCCCATCCGGCACCATCCTCAATTATGAAAAACACACTGTTGCAATATTTTGTATAACTTTTTTTTGCGGCGGTGCCTTACAGTAGACGGACAATTGATCCGAGGTGAGACTTATGAGCATTCCCCATCGACCTTGTTTCCTCACCATGCTGGCGATGGTGTTCCTGCACGCATCGGGTTCCGCGGATGCGCAAGCGAGGGTCGACCGAAACGTCGTATTCGGCATGTATTCGGGCCTTGCCCTGCTGATGGACGTCTACTATCCGGAAAACCCGAACGGTTACGGCATTGTCTTTGTCTCGGGCAGCGGCTGGACGCGCGAACTCAGCCTGGATGCCGCTCCCATCACGCAGACCGGGCAGGAAGACGTCTACGCCATTCCACTGGCGGAAGCCGGCTACACGGTCTTCAATATCAATCACCGCGCGGCGCCGCGCTTCCGGCATCCCGCTCACCTGGAAGATGCGCAACGGGCCGTGCGCTTCATCCGCCACCATGCGGATGAGTTCGGGATCGATCCCGATCGAATCGGTGCGATGGGCGGATCGTCCGGCGCGCACCTGGTCAGCATGCTCGGCGTCATGGACGGAAAGGGCGATCCCGACGATCCCAGTCCGATCAATCGGGAAAGTTCGAGGGTACAGGTAGTCGTGGTCCGAGCGGCGCCGACGGATTTTCGCAACGATGCGGCGGCGCCCCTGTTCGGGTTCAGGGATACCGCCGGCCGGCAGGGGACCGTGGAGTTCAGGCAGCTTGAGGATGCCTCACCGGTCATGTATGTCACGCCCGACGATGCCCCCTTTCTGCTGATACACGGCGATGCGGACCCGGTGGTGCCGTTCGAACTCTCTGTCGCCATGCAGGCGGCGCTTGAGGAAGCGGGCGTCAGCGCAAGCCTGGTGCGCGTTCCGGGCGGCGGGCACGGCCCCAGATTCGAGGCCACCCGGATCATCGATGGCGAGCGTGTCCGGGGCCTGCCGCAAGACCCGCCGGACTATATCGGCGCCATGATCGGCTGGTTCGATCGGTATCTGGTCGAACGTTAAGCGAAGCAGTCAATCAGCCGGGGCGGCGCTCAGGCTGGATTTGCTCATCCGATACGAAGTATTTGCCGAAACGATTGGCCGCTGATTTGCGGTCACTCTAGGCTTGACCGGATTCAGCCGAGCTCACGTCGACGACTGGCATGAGAGGATTTTCCAATCTCGTACATGAGCATCGGAAACAACAAGACACTTGGGTGCCGTAATGTTTAACGACAGGAAATTCGCAAGACACGCCATTTTGCTCACATTCCTCGGTCTCTTTCTGTTGTTCTTTTACGTTGGGCTTCAAAACGATCACCTGAACATCCTTACACCCTTCCTGCAGGCGACCTACGGATGGAATGACCTGGCCATCACCAACCCGGTGACAGCCGCCGCCATCGTCGCCATTGCGCTCTATCTCGTGACTGGAGCGGCGTATGTAAAGTACGGCGTCAAGAGGGTTCTCGTACCTTCGATTCTGGTGCTGGCTCTGGGGTGCCTGGGGATAGCAATTGCCGGCGAAAACTATGCGATTTACGCGGTCAGCGTTTTCATCGTTCGCGCGCTGGTCGTACCGCTGCTGTTGGGCGCCTTCCTGCTCTGTGCCAACTGGTTCATCAAATACAGGGGACGCGTGCTGGGCGTGGTCACTGCCGGAGGTCCCTTGTTCTCCGTCATCGGTATCGCCACCATGAATTGGCTGGCAAACGACGTGGGGCTCGGCCTGAACGTGTACGCAGCAATTGCCGCAATATTGCTCGTACTGGCCATCGTTACCGCACTCGGCATCAAGGATACTCCTGAGGAATCCGGGCTCAATCCGGACGGTTTGGACCACCGTCCGCTTTCCGAAGAGCACGAGACGGGAGAGCCGATCACTGTCAGGCAATTGTTGAGTGAAACCAGGGCCTGGCAACTGATCGTTTCCTACGGGATCATGCAGTTTGTCATTGTCGCAATGATGGCGTACATGGCCGTGCGCTACATCAGCCTCAGCACACCGGAGAACGTGCCGAACCTGTTCGTCAGCGACGCGCTCGTCTGGTTGTCGGTGGGCGCCGCTTCAGGCATTCCCATGAGCTACGTGATCGGCTGGATCGACGACAAGATGGGGTCGATCAAGGCTTCGCTCGTGCTGAACGTCCTGTTTTTCTTTGCCGTGGTCCCGCTTGCGGTCATGCCCGTGGGCGGCAACATTGTCCTGATGGTGATATGGGCATTCGGCGTTGCCTGCATGACCGGCGGCGTGCCGACCATGCACCCGTGCATTACTTCCTATGTCTATGGACGCAAACATTTCATGGAAGCCAACAAGTGGATCATGACCATCCAGGCGATACCCATGGCATTCGCGCTTGCCTTCATGGGCGCATTCAACCAGGCGGGCCAGCTTACCTACGCCTATTACGCTCTCATGGGGCTGCTGGTTGTTTCGTTCGTGACCATTCTGACCATGCGGAATATTCCAGACGCGAATGCAGCGGACAGGGATTACGCAAGTGCAACATAGGAATTCGGCTTACGCGGAAATCGGTAAAGTAGATCAGGTAGTGCCGCGGATACGGCACGATGCGCAATCAACACACACAGGAGGTTGGCAGTGGATTACACGGTGACTCAAGACGATATCGGTACACATCTGCATTGGAAACACGACGGCGTCACGGCGCAGATGATCGACTGGTTCTGGAGCAACATGGAAAAGTGCAACATTCTCTGGCACCCGGAGGAACACGAGCCCCTTACCTGGGAAGTGCCGCCGAAGCACGGCAACCCGATTCACTCCATTCACCTGGCGCCGCAGACCTGGTCGGACGGCACCCGGCGAAATCTCTATATTCGCTTCGAAGATCTCGACGACGTTCCCAGCAGGTTCAGGAACACCATCGACCACGAGCACGTTGTCGTCGTGGCCGGCCTCGGATTCGGACCCGAAAGCATGGAGGATCCGGATCCGATGGGGTACCGCATTCACCAATGGGAGAAGACCGACTTCGGCGTCAGGGGCCGTTCATCCGGCATTGGCACGCGCGTAAAGGAAACTCATGCCGACGGCCTGGTCTGGGCGGAGCACTGCGCTCAGGAAGTGGGCAACTGGGGCGTATTCCTGCCTCAGCTATTCACGCTTTGGAAGGTCGTGGAGAACACCGACTACAACCCGTTCACCGACCTGACGGTCGAGGGCAGCGGCGACACATTGCGATACAGGAATATCGAGCGCTAGGAAGCTGCGTCGGCGACCAGTTTCCCGCCGCTTGGCAGATCGCGGGCCTCGGCAATCCGTACATCGCCGCTGTCAATGACCCGAACCGTTACGCCCGGCAGCGCATCGATTCGATGCAGGTCGAAGGCATCGTGCAGGCGCACCTGCGAGTCTCCACTGGCCGTCCAGCTACTGTCGGCATCCAGGTTGATTTCTGCGCCAATTACCGCGCCGGTGAGCTGGGTGCCCACAAGAGACACTGCCATGTCGCGGTCAACGGAGTCTTCATGCCGGATGTCGCCCGTGAGGGTCATGTTGAGCAACGTGACGTTGATTCCCGCTGTCTCGGCTCCGTTGACCCTGGTGGCGTTTTCGTCATCGTTGACGATCGAGTGAATCAGGTTGCCGTCGCCCGGATTGAGTGCCGCGCCGTCGATTTCAATGTCCACGTTGGCGCTCTTCACGAGAATGATCGCCTCGCCACTCTGGTGGCGGCCTCCCTTGATGGCGATGCCTGCGGATTCCGTCGGGCGCCCGAACACGCTGTGAATCATCAGGATGTTCTTCGCTGCGTCGGACTCGACGTTGTTCAACTCCACCGTTCCGACGCCGGCCAGAATTCCGCCGTAGGTGGCTGATGTGATTGTCGAATCATTGAAGACGACGGCGCAACCGTTGTCCGCGTACAGGCCGTAGCCGCTGTTGTTGACGATAATGTCCGAATTGTTGGCCTCGAGATAGACGTCGCCGCCGCACGCGTCCGTCGACAGCGCGCCCCAGCCTTCGGCAACGATGGTGGAATTGTAGAAGTAGCTCCTGGCATTGCCCATTGTGACGTTGGTGCGGGCCGTACCGGTGATGCCTAGCGGCGCCGGCGGTGTCTTCATGCCGGGGCCGATCACCGGAACGAAGTCTTCCGGAAGCTCGCCGCCATTGGCGCGGAGAGTCGAATCGTACACGCGCATGACGGCATCGCCCGTGGAAATGGTTGCTGCCGCAACCACGCCGTTCATGACGATGTCGGCGTTGCGCACGATGACCGTGGCGCCGCCTTCGGCCATCACGCCGGCCCCCAGGCCGAGAAAGTCGTTGCTGCCGTCGCCATTGAGCCTGATGGTTGCGGCGGACAGCTCGAATATCGAATTGGCGCCACGCACGAACACGCCGTTCAAGTCGTCGGTATCCCCGGTAATCTGCACGTCCTCGGCGGACGAGTCGCCGACGCTTCCCGATGTGACGTGTTCGGTCAGGGACCGTTCTGCATTGTAGCGGCCGTCCTCGACATAGACGGCGGCGGTGTACTCGGTATCCGCAGTCGATTGAATGAACGGCATGCCGCCTGGAGGCATGCCAGGCGGCATGCCCATTCCCGGGGGCATCCCGGGAGGCGCACCGGGGGGCGGCTCGCCCGGCGGATCGCCTTGCGGTACCGGTGCTTGCGGCGCACCTTCCTGGGCGACCGGGACGGTTGCGAGGAAGCCGCCCAGCACGAATGCCGGGAGGCCGGCTGCAAGCACTGCCCTTGATATCTGCATCAGTTGTCTCCGTCTTCTCTGATTGGCAATTGAACCGTAACGGCGACCGTCTGCCAGACCTGGCCGGAAAGGTTTTCGGTCCATGTGACAAGATCAACGAAGTGATTGCCATCGTCGACAAACTTGTTCACCACTTCGGCACGGCCCACGACGGTATCTCCACCGACGCCGTGTCCACCCAGAATTTCCTTCTGGACAAGTACCGACGAAAGATTGATGCGTTCGGCCAGAACCCGATGACTGGCGTCGAATTTGAGCATCCAGCCGTCGTGTCCGATCCAGTTGGTTACCAGTCGGCCCATTAGGTTCTCACCGAATGACATGAAGTGCATCGAATTGTCGGAGCCCAGCGGTGCGAAATGACCCTCGACGATCATTCCGAATTGCTGGACGGCAGCTTCACGGTCGCGCCGCCCGCCCACCAGATGTAGCCGTCGATGGACTCTGCCCAGAGCGCCAGGTCAACCATTGGTTCGCCGTTGCGGAAGTACTTGTCATGGACGTAGGACTTGACTATCGCCAGATCGGTAGTCAAGCCGTGGGTGTTGACGTACATGTCTTCCATTCCGGGCACCTTGTCCAGAAAGGTTGCCGCTGTCGGGTGCCTCGGAATGCTGTAGCCCAGGTCGGCCATGACTTCAGTGGGCATGATTCCCCAGCGCATGTTCTGCAACCATCCATGATCGCCCATCCAGTTGTTGACATGGCGAATGGCCAGGTCACGAGCAAGGTAGTTGATGAGAATCGCCCGCTGGTCCCCGGTTTGCTCGTGTATCTCGGTGGTGTCGATGTCGCCCTCCGCCAGTTCCCGTTCGCCCCCAGGCGGCATGCCGGGAAGATCTTCCTCTCCGGGCACCCTTGGGACATGATCTTCGGGATCTGCCGTCGTATAGATGCCATCGGCTCGCCGTATCAGCGACTCGTCGCCGGAAAGGATTTCATTCTTCAGCGTACGGCTGCCGCCGGTACCCACTCCGATGGTCGCCATCGGACTCACGCTCGCGACGATGGGGCCGTCGACAGTCACTGCGGGCCGGTCGCCGACATTGACGTCTTCCCAGTAGAGTGGCTCTGCGCCCCGGGGATTCTCGTTCCTCCAGAGCGTCCTGATCTGCTCCCAGTCATCGTCCGTATAGATGTGTTGCGGGCGACGCATCCAGTCCGGGGCTATCCAGAACGCCATGCCCCCCGGACCCGTACCTTCGGACTGTGGTTCCCTGCCTTCCCTGTACTGCCTGACGCTTTCCAGGACCTGGAATACGACGTCGTTTACCTTCTCCCCGCGCTGGTTGTAGATGCTGCCTTTCGTGGAGATTGCGATGCGCCGGTACGTGTCGCCTTCGGGCGGCGTAAGGTCGGTCACCGTGCGTTCGTCGGCAACGAGAAAGAGCCTGTCTCCCGGGTAGATCGGGCGGTGAAAGGTGACGTTGTGGTTGAGCTGGGAAACCAGCAGCTTGTCCCGGGCCGGACCCGGAAACGGCACCATGAACGTATCGTCGTGCGCGGCGTATGTGGGATAGGCGAGCAGGTCTTCGTAGCCCAATTCGCGCGCATAATCGCCGTCGGAGTACAACCTGTTTTCGGGATCGTACTTGCCGTTCTGGTACGCCACCATTTCCGGCGTTGCCACGATGACAGGTCCTATTCCCGGCGTGTTCCCGGGCAACGTGCCGTCGATCAGGGCCTGCACATCCATGGGCCCGCGTTCGTTGATGGCCCGATTTTCGGCCAGGTACTGTTCGACGTGGGGACGCTCCCTTTCGGTCAGGAGATTCGGGTACAGGGTCAGGAAATCGTCGGAGTCGTCCTGTGCCTGGACAACGTGCACGTTCAAGGTACATAGCGACACCAGAAAAGCGGCACGAATCGCGATCCTGTTGGGGAAACACCTGGTCATTCCCGTTCTCCTTCAGACGAGTTCCGTGCGAGCAGCCCTTCCACGAGCGGCAACATCTCGTTTACCTCGATTCGCCCGCCCATCTTGACCCAGCGAACCGTGCCCGAGCGGTCGAGCAGTGCGCTGAACGGTAGCCCGAGCACCCGGTTGCCCAATTGTTCGCTCCATGCAAACACCTCATCGGGATCACCCGCATAGATCGGGTAGTCCACGGGAAGAGTCTCCAGGTAGTCAATAACGGCCACCATGTCATCTGCCGCAACTCCGAGCACCGTGAACTGCTCTGCGTCAAAATGAGACTGAAGTTCGTCCAGGTCGGGCATTTCAATTCGGCACGGCAGGCACCAGGTCGCCCAGAAGTTCACGAGCAATGGACGACCCGCGTAGCGATCAAGGGCAAATTGCCCGCCGGTTGGGCTACTGAGCGCGGGTGGGTCGGGGACTTCGGCCGCCGTGGTCGAACCAATGGCGATCCACGAGACAGCCAGCAAGGTACATGTCAACAATTTGCGGCGATACCCGTACATCTCCGGCTTCCGCTCCTGACGGCAGCACCTGGGGCCAAAAGGGCCCCGGGAAACTCTGCAAGGCTAGCTCAGGCACGCCTTCTTCGGCCAATAGTTCTTCCCGATACCTCTTATCAAATTGTCGGATTCGATGCAGGCATCGCCATCCGGAGTGGTTGCCGATGACCCGCTGTCGCCCAAGTCTGCATACGCCAATAAGTGCCATCGGAATCCCCGATGAGAACCATCGGTATAAACATTACACGCCAGCCGATGCCTGACCTATATTGACCCGTGCAAGTGTCCTGAATCTGGACTTTTCCGCAACACTGTCAGGAGGGAACGTGACTGCCTTAAACTCAAACTTCCAGTCCATCCACGCCTGGTTGCCAGGCTATCGGTTTGTTATTCCGCTACTCCTGCTGGCGGTGCTTTCCGGTCCTTCGGCACACGCGCAACTCGAAGAAATTATCGTCACTGCAGAAAAGCGCGAGCAAAGCCTGCAGGATGTTTCCATATCGGTCGAGCAGATCTCCGGCGACGTGATCCGTGAACAGGGTCTTGTCAATGTCGAGGAGATCCTGAAGAACGTTCCAAGCGCGATCGTTGTGGGCACGGCGCGCGGTTTCGGGGTATCCGTGCGCGGCACGGGATTCGACCTGCCGCCACAGGTGGGTGAGCAGGCTATCGCCCTGAATACGGATGGCGTGTACAACTTCCGCTCCGAAAGCGGCGTGATCGGCTACTTCGATCTGGCCCGCGTGGAACTGTTGCGCGGGCCGCAGGGTACGCTCTACGGCCGCAACGCCACCGGCGGCGTCATGAACGTGATCACCGCGGACCCCATAATCGACGAATTTGGCGGGCATGTGACTGTCGAAGCAGGCGACTACAGCCTGCTTCGCGGCGAAGCGGCCATCAACATGCCGCTCGGCGATGCATGGGCGGCGCGACTTGCCGTGGCCTCGATCAGTCGGGACGGTTTCCTCAGCGATGGCCACAACGACGCGGACGCGACCGCCGGGCGCCTCAAGTTGCTTTATGCGCCGAACGAGGATTTGCGGGTGGTGACCAAGCTCGAGGCCAGCAATCTCGGGGGGCACGGACCCGGTGTCTCCAACGGGCGTACATTCGCTGAAGACCCGCTGATAGGTGGCGGACGCGACGACGAGCGGCAGGACTACGACTCAGTCAGGGCCATGATGCAAATTGACTATTCGGTCGGCCCCGGCACGCTTACGGTTCTACCGAGTTTTCAGACTGACTCCGGCTACGTGTTGTCGGCGCGGGGTCCGCCAGGGCCCACGCCGCCGCCCCTGAGGCGAATCGACGACCCCATTGTGGCCGAGTCGACCCAGCTTGAAGTCCGGTATGCTTCGGAACTTGGGTCGCAGGTGGATTGGGTTGCCGGAGTGTATTACTACGATCAGCAGAACGAGGGCGATTCCATGCCCGTTGGAACTTTGAGCCTGTCCACGGAAAGCGTGGCCGTGTTCGGACAGGTAACCGCCCCGATAAGCGACAGGACGCGCTTTATCGCCGGAGCCCGCAATAGCTGGGACGACAAGGCCTATTCCTACACTCATCCACCTCCGAACCTTCCCGACGGGATGGGCCAGGACGACAAGAGCGACTTTGACTGGAAGTTGGGTATCGAGCACGATGTCACGGACGCCGCGATGCTTTACCTGACAGCGTCGGATGCGCATCGGCCAGGCGGGTTCAATACTCTCGCGGACAACACTGCGCCCATCGCGAGCCCGGGATCGTTTTTCGGTCCGGAGCAATTGCGCGCGTATGAATTTGGATGGAAATCCCGCGTTGCGCAAGACACCGTTCAATTCAATGGTGCCGTCTTTTACTATGACTACGAGGACTATCATCTCGCGGACATCTACCATTTTGGTCCGACAGGGCTTTTCGCGCAGTTCGTCAACGGAGATTCGACAATTTCCGGTGCGGAGATGCAAACTCAGGCATTGTTCGGGGAAGGAGGGCGCTTTGACTTTGCGGTGACCTATCTGGACGGCGAGTTGCATGAAACCGTTGCCAACGGACCGATTACCTTCCTGCTCGAAGGGGATACGCTCTCGCACTCGCCCGAGTGGAGGGTGATTGCCGGCCTCCAATATGAGTTCGACCTGGGCGCCAGCGGCTCGCTGATGCCCCGACTCGACCTGCGGTACACCGGCGAACAGTTTGTCAACGCGGTCAACAACCCCCCGAATACGCAAGAGGCGTATACAACCGGCGACTTCAACCTGTCGTACCGGCCGGTGAGCGACGCGTGGTCATTGAATTTCTATGTCAAGAACATCAGCAATGAAGTGGTCAAGATCTTCCTGGCAGGTCCGCACCCGCAGGTCAGTTCACCACGAACCGTTGGCGCCAGCGCCAATTTTCTGTTCTGACATGAACCGGCGGCACGGGGCGCGCATCGGGCGCGCCCCGTTGCGTCTTTGTCGCAACGATTTCGAGCGTACTTCGTGGCCTGCCCATGCCTAGACTTCATTTCTTGCGCAGACTGCATCGCTGGGTATCGACATTTGCCATGGTCTTCCTTGGCTGGATCGGCGTCACGGGCGTGCTGCTTGCCATCGACTCCATGTCGCCGCCGGGCCCTCTCGAAGAAGCACCAGGGGTGGCTCAGGCTTCAGCGCCGATGCAAGTCCACGCGGCACTGGGAATGTTTCGGCCGACGATCGCCGAGGCGCTGGCCCACGCTCCTCCCGAGGTGGATTCCGTCGATGTGCAATTGCAGAGTCTCGATGGTCGGACGGTGATTGCCGTTGCGTTCGGGAACGACGGTTCCGCGCGATACTACGATGCGCTGACCGGGTCGTTCGTGGCGGAACATCGAAAGACGCGGTTGGCGCGCTGGCTCAACGACATCCCTGCTCGCTTGCGAGTACACAATTTTCTTCAGGACCTGCATCGCGGCAGCATCATCGGCATTCCCGGCCAGGTCATCGACGTCCTGTCAGGCTTCTGCTTTATTTTCCTGGGCGTCAGCGGGACGATCATGTACCTGCAGGTGCTGATGCGGCGTCGCAGACTGGGGAAGAAGGCGCTGTTCTGGAGATAGGGGCATGCGCAGGTATCATCGCTGGATCGGCTCGGCGTTCATGCTGTTCCTCTTCTATCTCTTCATAACGGGTACGGCTACGGGAATCGCTCAACTGCTCGATCCGGAGTCGGCGGCGCCCATTCCCATGAGTGCCGTCCCGGGCGCGCCCATTGCTGAACCGGCCGCCGCCGAACGGTTGCCTGCAGATGACGTTTCGGCAATGGTCGAAACCGTAGTGGAAGCGGCAATCGCTTTAATCCCGGATATGGAGGCGCCATCGATTCGGCTGCAACTGCGGACAATTGACGGCAGTCCGCGCGGCATCATCGGGATTGGCGAGTCGGAGTCGGCATTCGACGCGCAAACGGGTGAATCTGCCGCAGTGCCGCGCCCACCTCCGGATCTGATGCCCCCGAGGCCGCCACCGGGGTCGGACGGCTACGAGCTTCCGCTGGCCACACTCCTGCAGGAGTATCACAGCGGGCGAATGTTCGGCCGCCCTGGCGAGTGGGCAATGCTGTGTACCGGGATTGCGATCATACTGTTATGGTTTACCGGCGTCTGTACGTTTTTCTCACTCTGGAATCGGCGACGCCGGAACGGGCACGCAAGACTTTTCTGGTAGCGCTTGCACATGTAAACGGTTTTCTCGGTCCGAGGCCACCTGGAGGCAGACAATGCGCAAGTGCGCCATGATTCTGATTGGTTTTCTCGCGTGCGTTGCGGCGTTCGCGCATCACTCGGTTGGCAACTTTGATCTGTACAGGACCGTCACGATTACCGGCACCGTCAGCGAGTTGGAGTGGACCAATCCGCACATGTGGTTATGGGTAGTTGTATCGAAAGACGATGGCACGATTGAGCACTGGGGAGCGGAAGGCGCATCTCCGGCCAACATGAATCGACGCGCGGGGTGGACAAAGAACACGGTCAGACCGGGCGACGCCGTGACGGTTGAGCTGCACCCATTCCTCGACGGCAGGACCGGCGGCGCCCTGTTTCGCGTGACGCTGCCCGATGGCAGCACAATAGGAACGGGTGTTCCGCCTCCGAGTGAGATACCTCGGTAATCGAGTCAGTCAGGGGGTGTGAGATCCGGCAGCGGTTCGCTCCCCCCATCCAGAACCGCCCTCGGATTCTGAACGCAGTAATACTCGTTCACGGTCCAGTCGGTACGACGCAGATATTCCCTGGTATATGTCCAGGGTTCTCGCAACGCGTTGGGTGCCGTGATCGTAGTCTCTATTCTCAGGACATCCGCACTTGCAAGGGACATTCGCTCCATGACCTGCATGGGGCCGCCGGCGATCACGTCTGAGGTGACACGCACTTCAGGGAGAAAGCCGATGGTGTCAACCACCAGCGTGTCGTCCTCCCAATGCCCGATCGAGTGGCCGGCGTAAGTCAGGTCCGGATCTTCGGGATGTGCGCGTCCGTCGGTAAAAATACGGCGCGTCATCCCGTCAAATTCCAGCAACATGAGGATGCGGCCGGGTTCAAGGACGAACTCGAAAGGGTAGGGGCGGTGCATCACCGTGGGCACGCCTATGGGTACGCAGCTTTCGACAGGGCTTTCGGATCGGGACGCGCCCTCGACCAGCGGTGGGGCGTCTGCCGCCAGTCCCGCCGGGAGCGTTCCGGGCCTGTCGTTGCTCCAGACTCCGGTGGTCAAATCCGGAAGCTCGGCCAGTCGCGCCCACTCGGCAACTGCGTCCGCATTCGGGGCCTGTTGACTCGAGCCGATTTCGACCTGCGTAACAGCGAGCGCTGCAACCAGGGCAGCCGGATACGCCCGCCTGTAGTTGATCATCGTGGCAATTGGCTACTCGATTGCCGCTCTGGCCGCAGCAAGCAACGCGTCCTGACTGATCCGCACCGCGAAGTTGTTATTCACATACGAAAACCGAATGGTGCCGGACTGGTCCAGGATAAACGCCCCGGGCGTGATGAGATAGCCGCCGGTCTGCTCTCTCAGGTCTCTGCCGCGGTCGTCCCTGACGTGATCGAGATAGTGCTCGACCACCTGGAAGCGCAGCCCGAACTTCGTTGCGACCTCAACCGTGCTGTCCGAGAGCAACGTGTAATCGACGGGCTCTTCTGCCATGAATTCCTGCAATTGCGACGGCGTGTCGGTGCTGACCGCCAGAATCCGGTAGCCCATTTCCTGCAATGCACCGGCACTGCCCTGCAGCTCTCGCAGGTGCGCATTGCAGTACGGGCACCAGCCTCCCCGGTAAAAGATCAGGAGGGTAGGCTGCTCCGCTACGGCAGCATTCAAATCGAACGACGTTCCATCGGTAGCCAGCAGAGTGCTGTTATCCGGAATCTTGTCGCCATTCTGCAGCGGTGAGACGACGGAAACATCAACCCAGGGTCCGAAGCCGCTTTCGTCCATGTTTCCCGCTGTTGGCGCCGGCCCCACCGTCACACCGATACCGTCGGGGGCCAGTGTGCCAACGGGGAGGGGTGGAGGCATGCCGGGGGGCGGACCCGGCGGAGGCGCGTCCGGAGGACCTCCCTGGGCAAAGGCAGTCGGCAACACCAACGCCGTGCAGAAAACTATGGCAAGCAGTCTGAGAATCGCATGAATCTTCGTATGCAACATGTCTTTGTACCTATGCTGTTGTTATGTAGGGTCGCAGGTAATTCTTGAAATCGTCCGTTGGTGCTTCGAGAAGGAACTGGCAGACGAAGTCCACGGCCGGCTGCAGAAAAGGGTACGTGTCGCAGGTGGCCCAGCCCGGCTTCGCATATTCGACCGGAGACTCCACGACCGCCTTGCGCCACGCGCTGGCATTGTCGTACCAGAGCTCCGAGACACGGACGAAAGGGCCCAGCCTGGGTTCCTCCACCCGCTTGTAGCTGAAAAATCGCTTGAGTCCCGGCTGGTCAGCCACTTCCTTTGCGTGAATGTTCAGGAACCAGTCCTCGCCTTCGTCGATCGGTACGCCGTCGGGGTACTTGTGCGCCGTGATCCAGCGAATGTTCGTGCCGTCGTCCAGCGTCAGTCCCTTGCCCAGGAAGTCGTCCGCCCGGCGGCTCTGGACGAAGATCATGACCGGCGGGTTCGGTCCGCCCGGGCTCCCCGCCCAGCCTGCGCTGCGGGCTTCGCCATCAGGCTGGCCCACCACCTTCGTATAGCCCGGAGGCCAGGCCTCGCCCAATGCCGTACCGTGGTCCATGACGCCGCCTACCCATGGATGTTCGCGCCACCAGTGCTCCGTCATGCGCCAGTTGTACGGGCAGAAACGCTCCGAACCCTTCGGTGCCGGCAGCGCGCGATAGCTCGTATACCGCTCCAGTATGGGATCGAGTTGGCTAATCGTTTCTCGAGCGTGGTCCTTGAGCAGCCACCTTTCCATCAGTGGCAAATCGTTCATGTCAGCGAGATTCAGTATCAGGTAACTGCGCAACATCACGCACCTCCCCTGGTCCAGGGTACAAGTTAGTTCATCGAGCATGTGTGCCCAAAATCGTTATTATTGATTCCACCTATTTGTGGGCCAAATTCGGGAATGCGGCCCTGGGGGACATGAAATGCATTTCAATCGCTTCGATCTGAATCTGCTCGTGGCACTGGACGCACTGCTGGAGGAAAAGAACGTCACACGCGCAGCGGAGAGGTTGTACATGTCCCAACCCGCCATGAGCGGTGCGCTGCAGCGGCTGCGGGAACGCTTCAATGATCCTTTGTTGATACGGGTGGGCAGGAAAATGGAGTTGACGCCACGAGCCAGGACGCTGATCGAGCCGGTTCGGGAGATTTTGCTTCAGGTACAGAATACCATTGATGTCGAACCGGAATTCGACCCATCGACGGCCAGAAGGTCGTTTACGGTGCTGATGAGCGACTACGTGGCAACCGTACTCTTACCCGAGGTGATTCGCCGAATCTCGACCAGGGCGCCCGGCATCAAGATCCAGGTCGCGACGCTGGGCGGGCGCGATCATGAGCAGATTGAAACCGGCCGGGCCGACTTGATGATCCGGGCCCGCGTCGACCCGAGAATCGAATCGACGCTCATCTCGGAGAACCTGAATGTCGATGAGCTGTTCGACGACGACTGGGTTTGCGTAACCGACGCCAACAACTCGGCGATCGGCGAAGAATTGACGCTGGAGGAGTACGCGAGCCTGCCGCATGTTTCTCATGACTTCGGTCGACGGACACCCATGCTGGAAGAAATTTCCCACGCTCAGATTTCGCTGGACCTCGATGTGTGCGCCGCGGCCCCGAATTTCACGACGCTGATGTTCATGTTGCCGGGTACCCAGTTGCTCGCCCTTATTCCGCGGCGCCTGGCGCAGACTTTGTCCAGGCACATCGATGTCAGGATGATGAGTCCGCCTGTCGATCTTCCGCGTCTGGATGAGGTGTTGATCTGGCACAACCGTCACGAACTCGATGCAGGTCACGCGTGGCTGCGGGGCGCGTTCATGGAATCCGCGGGCGAGCTGGACTGACACGGCAGATCGAAAACAGGTACCGTCCGTATACGAGGCCGGTTGTGTGCTCAAGCGCATCTCTCGGCATGCGCTTGCAGAAACGTCAAAAGTAACGAAGGCTTCGTTGCCGGAGCAAGTCCTGGTCCGGCCGCTCGAGCAAAAAGGTACTGATGAATTCCTCTCCCGGCACCAGGAACGGATAGCTGTTGCCGGATGCCCAGGGAGCGGGCGTGTAGGCGGGGGCATTCGTCGCGATGGAGTCAACCCAGCCGTCGTCATTTTTGTACCAGAGCTCCGACAGCCTGTGCCACGACTTCGTCAGCAAGGGCGGCAGCTTCTCCAGGAATGGGCGTTGTTTGCTCGAACCGGGAATGGCCGTGCCCGGTATTGCCTTGTGGCTGAAAAACCGGGTCAGTCCGGGCTGCTCACAAACTTGAGGAACATGGACGTTCAGATACCAGTCTTCCGCCTCCACCACCGGCACACCGTCCGGGTAACGAAAAAGGGTCACCCAGCGCAGGATTGTCCTGTCGGAATGACGCAGGTCGGCACCCAGGAAGTCATCGGTTGGTTCCCCCGGGACGTTCGTTACGGCCACGTCCATGTACCCGGGCTGTGGCGAGAACGACAGGAGCCCTTTGACGCCGCGTCGCTCTTCGGGGCTGCGGACCCAGTTCTCATGGACGCGGTAATTGATATAGCCATACGCTTCTGCCCCGGGTGGCGGCGGCACCGGGCGGTACAGCACGTACCGAGTCAGCCAGGGCGCCTGCGCGCAGACCTCGGGGCAATGCCGTTCGGCAAACCAGCGCTCCAGCGCCGGCCGGTCGTTATTGTCGGGCAGATGATGAAATATGACGAGTTTGCTGGCGTTCATTCAGTTTCGCCGGAACGGCATGGTGATGAGGAACAACAGCTTGCCCAGGTTGAGCAGCTTCATGCCCTTGCGCAGATCGCGCGGTTGCAACCTGGCGGTCATGGGCATTGTGCCGAACGTCTTGCCCCTGATAACGAGCGTGTTGTCATCGCGGCCGATCTCGCTGATGGACATCAATTCTTCATCGTTGGCATCGTATAGCCGCATATTCGAGTCGTCGTCGGTACCACCAGGTGCCGGCGTCGACGGAATTGAAACCGTTTTCGTCGAATCGTCGCCCGACCCGCTCCCGAAAGTTCGGTCAAAATCCATGCCCAGGTCGTCAAACATCTTGATGGCCGTGGCTCGACCCGCCCCGAATACGCCACCACCCGGGTGCTGGAACGGGCCGACCAGATACAGCCGCTCCACGCCCGGAACCGTGAATTGACCGAGGTCCGGGGTTGGACGGTGACCGAGCGACTGGTACATGAACGGCGCGCAGCCGTGAACGTCGCCCTGAACGAAACTTGTGGGGCTTTCCCGCTCGTGATCGAGCGGCGACCGGACGACGCGGGCAAGGATGTTGTCGTCGGTCAGATTCGTGAAGAATCTGCGATAGTGATCGAGATTCTGGTCAGCGCACTGCTCCTTGTATTCGTCCCATCTCGCCGCGCCGCCTTCTCGCAGATTGTAGGGCGCGAAACACACGCCGTAGAAGACGCCACCGCCTTCCGGCGCGCGGGTTGGATCGTTGACCGCGTTGTCGCCACCGGCAATCAGCCGCCGTTCCGGAACATTGCCCCGGCGCAGTTCATCGTAATCGGCAAGCAGTCTGTCCAGGTTATCGTCGGCGACGAGTTCGGTCATCACGGCGCCTTCGCCATCCTCGGCCCGGAGCCGGGCGCGCTCTTTCAGCGCCATATGCGTCAACAGGAGGGAGAAGGTCGATAGCGTGACATTTTCGGCCCGCTCGAGAACAGGTTCCGGCACACCGTCAACGAACTTGCGCAAGACATAGGGGTGAATCGCGCCGATGACACCGTCTTTCGCATGGTATCGCTCGCCGGAGACCAGTTCGAGTCCGGTCGCCCGGCCGGAGCTGACCAGGACGCGGCTGACTTCGGCATTGCAACGGACCTCGCCGCCGCAGTGCTCGATGCAACGTACCAGCGCTTCCGACAACTCGCCCGAACCCCCTACGGGCTGCGAGACGCCAAAAGTATGGATGATTCCGGGCATCAGGAATGCGCCCATTCCCGTGCCGAGTTCATCCGGCATCTGCAGGTTCTCGGTGACCATCCTAACGATGTGCAGTTTCATCAGGTCGCTTTCGAAATACCGGTCGACCACGTCCAGGGCACTGCGCGACATGATGTCGAGCAGGAATCGGCCTTCGTCGCTCTGGTCCATCATGGCGGCGAATGCCCCGAACGGCGAGGGCGGCGAGTACAACCCCGACGTCAGCATGGGGAGCGCTTTCTGGCTTGCCTGTACGAACTTTCGGTACGCTTCGGCGTCCCTTGGCGAAAACGCGGCGATTCCCTCGCAGGTGCGATCGAGATCCCTCCAGGCGCGTATGACCCGGCCATCCTCGAAGACCGTTGCCCAGGGCAGTTCGGGGTAGTGATACTTCAGGCCGAATTCGCCGAGAAGACCCAGTTCGTCGTCACGCAACAGCGGGTTGCCCTGGAGCATGATGTGCACTGTGCTGTGCTCATCGTGCCGGTAACCGGGCAGCGTCAGTTCCCGCGTGGCGACTCCGCCACCGTAGTAGGACTTGCGCTCCAACACCAGCACACTCTTGCCGGCTCTGGCCAGGTAGGCGGCCGCGACAAGCCCATTGTGGCCTGCGCCCATTACAGCAACATCATATTCCGCCATATTCAGGCCCTTCAGCGATTCCGCAGTCCAACGCCCTGAAAATTCAGCTTGTCGCTGCCATTCAGCAACAGAATTTCGCGTACTTCAACGGGGGGCGCCACGTCATGACCGAGTTCCTCGACGAGACGAAGAAATGGCCGCACTGAGCCGGCGTCTGGCGGAAAACCTCAGCAAGTCGCGGCGCGCTCGAATTTCATCGTGAGGTACCGGTCAGAAATTCACCGTAAGCCCAACGCCGTATGTACGCGGGGGCGCCAGCGTCACGTACTCCGCCCCTCCGCCGAACGGAGGACCGTAGTTGGTCTGCACCGCCTCGTTACCGATATTTCGCACGTAGCCGTATACGGACCACATGTTGTCGGCCGAGGCCCAATTCAGATAGGCGTTGTACAGCCCGTAGCCGTCCTGAACGGACTTGCCGGGATTGGCGATGTTTGCACCCGGGGCGCCGCCCAACGACCAGTATTCGCTGCGGTGTTCGGCGTTCAGGCTCACGGTCAGGTCACTGCCGCCCGCCAACTGGAAGATATGACTGTAGGTCAGGTTGACCATCGTCTCGGGAGAGTTTTGCAGGACCAGACCATCGTATGACGCATTGAGCGCGGAAAGGTTGTTGTACATCGACGAGACCGCGCCCGCGTCCATGAAGCCGGCCCTGTTCATTGCCGCTTCGAAGTCCGCTTGGGTTGGAAGGCCGGACGGAGCCGTTGTGATCGAGTCCAGCAATTCCATGGTCAGGTCCAGCCGATCGAAGTCCGTTAACAGCCAGTTCAGCTCGATATCGACCCCTGAGCTGATGAGGTCCGGAACCGTCGATGCCAGTATCTGGTAGCAGGCATAGCCGGTGCCCGGATCGTAAAACGACGGGTTCGGGAACGGAAAGGCCGAACATGCAGGGAACGGCGGCGCGAACTGCGGGTTGATCTCTACACCCACGCTGCCGTCCAGCATTCGGTCATGGTATTCGGAATCGAAATATTCGATATTGAATTGCAGCCGATTCTGGAGCCAGCGGCTCTTGTAACCGACGGTAAACTGATCGAGCGTTTCCGCTACCGTGCCTTCAGGGGCGAACCCAAAGATGTTGCCTGCCTGGTACCCGGTGCCGAAAACCGCGTACGCCATCGAGTTACCGTCTGTAAGGTCGTATTCAACACCAATCCGGTAGGTCACGTCGTCCCAGGACCTCGAACCGGTTCTCGCAGGCGGATAACCTTGGGGTCCGGGGCCCGCGCTGTCTCCCGGAGTGTCCGAGTGGTTCAGGAATGACTTTTCGTCGTCGCTTTGACGAACGCCCGCAACGATGCGCAGCACATCCGTTACCGGAAAAGCGCCGTTCACATATGCGGAAAACGTTTCGTGTGCGTTGTTGTCGAACGACCAGCAATAGGCGCTCTCGGTCACGCTGACCGCGGGGCAGAACGGCCCGGCGCCAAACCCGGGGAAACCGGCCGAACGAAATGTTCCGTCAAACTCCGTGTCGTAGTAGTACAGGCCCGCGAGCCACTCAAATGGCGCGTCCGGGGAAGACGTCAACTGTAGATCGACCTGGGTAGTCTCCTGCCTTCGGTCCTCGCTTCGCCAGTCGGTGCCACGGGGCGGTTCTTCGGACCGGAAGTGCGCCTTCTGGAACGACGGCTCTATGCTCAGCGTACCGATACCCGTAGTCCATTGGATGTCCGCGCTGTATTGGTCGATGGTTGTGTTCCGGAATGGACTGTTCGGCCAGGAATCAGCCGGGTATCCATCGTCCCAGGGGTCGGACCGGTCTCTGTAGGACGTGCCATCGTTGATATGGCCGTACAACTCGCCCATGGTCACGTCGTAACAGGGTGACGGTGTGCATCCGCCACCGGGCGGACCACCGGGCGGAGGGGGCGGTGGCGGCGGTGGGCCGGGCGGACCGCCGGGCGGAGGGGGCGGAGGAGGCGGAGCAGGGGGCCGCAGAGGATCCCGATCCTGGTTGTACGACTCCCAGTAACCGCCATACGTCAGCACACTCGTGTCGACCCCATTGCCGCCGATCGTGTTTTGCGACGCCGTCAACACGATGTTCACGTCGTCGGCTGGCTGTACGCGATACTTGATCCGGTAGTTCGACAAATCCGAGTCGCCGGCGCCGGATGAGATGTAACCGTTCCTCTGCACATCGGAATAGGCGATACGAATTGCCTGGTTGTCGGCCAGTGGAACATTGACTACGCCTTCGAAACTGGCCAGGTCAAAACTACCGATTTCCAGTGAGCCGTTACCTTCGAATTCGAACACCGGATCATTCGAAACCAGGCTCACGGCGCCGGCCAGCGACGCAGCGCCAAGCGTTGTGCTTTGCGTACCGCGCATCACCTCGACCTGCTGCAGGTCCAGCGATCCACCGCGTACCGTTTCGCCGCGATTCTGGTAAACGCCATCGATAAGAACGGCCACGACGGGTGTGCCCGTACCTGGAGGCGGCGGCCCGGAACCAACGCCGATTCCTCTCAGGAAGAAGGAGTCGCCAACCTGGCTCCCCTGCGAGGCCACTCCCACGACGCCACGCATAATCTCGTCGATGCGCCTCTTGCCTTCCGCCCTCAGTTGTTCGCCGGTGAATACCTGAATGGACATGGAAGTCTTCTGCAGGTCCGCCTCACGCTTCTCGGCGGTGACGACGATCTCCTCGAGCGCCGCGCCATCGCCCTCCTGGGCCGGCAAACTCGAGGTGTGCAACACGCCAAAAGCTGCCGCGACGGTGATTGCGCCATTCAGCAGACGCCTCAGCCGTATTGGTAGATTCGTCATTTGTATCTCGCTGAGTTTTTCGATCATCAATCGAACATGCTCCGCGATTTGCAAACAGTTATCCAATCGTGGATTCCGATAGCTACTATCGCATCCACCAATAGGGAGGGTCCGGTCCAGTGACCCGATATTCTCCGCAAAACTCTCCGCAAGTGATCGGTTGAAACGACGGCGACTGCGAAACTCAGTTTCGGCCCATTTCTACGGCGCAGGCTTGCATGGAAATACCCACTACCCTTCGCATCGGCGCGCCGGTTGCAGGGACGAAATCTTCTGGGCGACGGTCAGGATCCGCTGGATCCTACTTCCAGCGGATCGCGCCACCCACGAGACTGCGGTCCTTATTCCAGACCATTTCGTAAGCTTCGGGAATCTGCTCGACGGTGAATCGATGACTGATCAGGGGGCTGACATCGAGCGAACCATGGCGAATCAGGCTGAGGATCGCGCGGATGTCTTCGTCACTGGTCCAGACATCCCGATTCGCGTAGCGCCGCGAGCCCTCGGCGACGACCGGCGGCCATCGGTTCGAGATCGTGAGGTCCGTGCGCCGCAACGCGAATGGCTTGGAGTTCACATATGCCCCGTAGAGGACAGCGCCCTTCATCATGATGCTCTCGGTAATGTTGGGTACTATGTTGCCATGCACTGTCGACAACATGACGATTCGTCCACGTTCGCTAACGAGCTGGACCGCCTGTTCTATGGGAGCGCGCCGGCCCGTTGCCTCGAAGATGGCGGGCACGCCGCCGAGGCCAAGCCCCTCGACGATCGCGCCGAGCGCGTCGGGATCCCTCTCCGGATTGACTGCAAGGTGCACGCCGGCCTCTCGCGCCAGGTCGAGCCTCGAGTCGTCGACATCCGTAACGATGACGGGGGCCGCGCCGGATGCCAGCGCAAGCTGCGCGGTCAGGGCGCCGACCAGACCCTGGCCCATGACGAGCGCCGGCTCGCCGAGCTGCAGGCCGGCACGCCGTATGCCGTAGAGTCCGGTGTGGGCAAGATTGAAAAACGCAGCCTGTTCCATGTCGATGTCGGCCGGCGCCGGCGACACGAGCCGCTCGTCAACGACCTGGTAACTCGCATGCCTGGCGGTGGCGACGACCTTGTCGCCGGGTGCGTAGTCCGTGACGTCGCTGCCCACGGCAGAAACACTGGCAGACAGGCTGTAGCCGATGTGCTGCGGCAATGGCCGGATCAATCCTGCCATGAGTGAGTGTTCGGTACCGGGGCTGATCGTGCTGAACTCGCCTTCGAGCAGCAATTCGGTCGCACCCGGCCTGCCGACATCTTCTTCCTCGAGGACGACCTTGCCTTCGCCGGCAACCACTGCGCAGATCGATTTCATGGCGGACAGCTTAAACCCTGTGTTTCGGCAAATGAAGAACCGATTCTTCGAAGATTGCCGCGGTTATCATTCAACGGATGCCAGGATCGGGAGAAACCTATGAACCGACAGACTTTCAGGGCCGCGATGGCCTCGCTGGGCTTGATCATTGGCGGGCATGCAACGGGCCAGGTTCCCGATGTCCAGCAAGCGATCGTCCAAGAGGGTAACGGCGGTCCCGAAGTGCTGTCGTTGCAGACCGTCCCGGTGCTTGAGCCCGGACCGGGCCAGGTTCTGATCCAGGTCCACGCCGCATCGGTCAATCCGGTCGACTGGAAGACGCGAGTAGGTTACAGCGGACGCGAAAGGCCGCTGGGCACCCCGCCCCCCGACGAGCCACCCGCGAGGATTCCCGGCTTCGATGCAGCCGGGGTTGTCGCCATGGTCGGGCCGGGCATGAGCGGTTTTGACGTTGGCGACGAGGTCTTCACGATGATCGGGAGAGTCAGCGTGGACGGATTGAATGGCGCGTATTCGCAGTATGTCATTGCCCCGGCGGACAACGTCATTGCGAAACCCGATGGACTTTCCTTTGCCGAGGCCTCCGGTATCGGCACGGTGGGACTGGCTGCGGCACGTGTGCTCAGTGACGTGGCAATCAGCCCGGGAACCAGGGTCTTCGTCAATGGAATCGCCGGTGGGGTCGGCAGTTCGGCAGCCCAGATCGCCAGGGCCAGAGGCGCCACCGTGATCGGGACTGCGTCGGAACGCCATCACAACTACCTTCGCTCCCTTGGCGTCGACCAGATCGTCGATTACACGAGAGTGGATTTCACGCAGGTGGTGGAAGCTGTTGATGTTTATGTGGAGACCGTCAATGCCGATCTCGCCACCCGCGGGCTGGCCATCGTAAGACCCGGCGGCAGTCTGGTCAGCGTCGTCGGCGGACCGGCCAACGAACTCTGTGGCGAAGCGGGCGTGATTTGCCCGAGGATGGGTCCGCCGCCGCCGGGCCCCGGTGCTCCGGGCGGTCAAGGCGACCCAGGCGGCCCAGGGAGTCCAGGCGGCGTGTCCGAGGGCGACCTGCTTCGGGATGTCGCGGAACTCGCCGAACAGGGAATGTTCAGGATCAACGTCGACGTGGCGTATCCGCTGGCCGAAGCCGCGGACGCGCAGGAATACAATCGCGAAGGGCACACCCAGGGCAAGGTCGTTCTCATCGTCATACCGGAGGAATAGAGGGTTCTCCCCAGTGGCAATGAACCGGCCGGAGACTTTCGAAACCTGCTCCTCCGGCCGTTCCGACCCGAGTCAACGGGTTGCTGAATCGGGGTGAATGCTGAGGATGATCTTGCCTATGGTTCCTCTCTCGGCCAGCAGGTCCTGAGCTGCCTGGGCCTGTTCCAGCGGAAACACCCGCATCACGACCGTCCTGTACTGGCCGGCATCGATTGCATTGCTCACGGCAGCCAGCCGTTGGCGATTCAGTTCTGCCGAGTTTGGCGCCCACATGGGACAGATGACACTGGCTGCGCGGCACTCGGACTGCGTCGGTTCACCGGCGATGGAGACCACGACGCCGCCTTCACGCATGACCGGCAGGGCCTCAACCACAGGGTCGCGACCTACGGTGCCAAACATCAGGTCCACGTTGTTCACCACGTCAACCAGGTCGGTGGTGGTGTAATCCACCGGTTGATCCACCCCGATATTCCGGAGGTGCTGCAGGGCTCCGGTGGAGGCTGTCGATATGACATGGGCGCCCATGGTCTTGGCCAGTTGCACCGCTGCGGTTCCGACTCCTCCGGATCCGCCGAGGATCAGCACCCTGTCGCCCGCATTCACCGTTGACCGCTCAGCCAGTTCTCGCCAGGCAGTTATTCCCACGGTTGGAACACCGGCAGCCTCCTCAAAGGTCATCCGGCCGGACTTGGCAACGACGTCCGACGCTCGAGCGATCACAAATTCGGCATAGCTGCCCTGAGCGGCGCCATTGACCTGCGGCGCTTCCTGCATGGCCGCAAGCACCGCATCGCCGGGTTGCCACCGTGTAACGCCCGGGCCAAGCTGATCGATGACGCCGGCGACGTCACCGCCGACCATGCGTGGCGGCCCTGCATCCTGACCTTCTCCGAGCGGCCGGGGCCGCTCAAACGGATTGACACCTGCGGCGTAGACCCGAATTCGAACCTGACCCTCACCGGCCTGGGGTACGGGTATCTCGTCAAGCCTGAGTTCAGCTCCATGGACGCGAATAGCCCGCATGGTCGCCGGTTCGTCACTCGATTGCGCCTGGGCAAACGCTGAAACCAGGCAAGTCGAGAGCACGAACGTCAACGCTGCGCGTGAAAACTGCAATGACGTATTCATGTCAAATGACTGATTCGCTGTTTGGAACTGAGGAGCTGTTTCGATTCATTCATCGGTTTCGGGACCCTGAAACATCTGACCGCTCATGATGCGCTCCGCCATGCCTTCGGGCTTGTCTTCGAATGAAATTGCACGAGTGGGTGAAGCATCCCAATGATCCGTGAGTTTGCCGTTGACTACGCGAAAGATATCGACCCCTGCCCCATAAACAGTCACGTGGTCGCCGTTAACCATGTACTGCGTCGGAAACTCAATGATTTCGTCATCCTCCAGCGGTTCGGAATTCATTCTTGCGAAAAGGGCCATGGTTTCCTCGTAGGTGCCGCACCGGTTCTCACCTCTGGTCACCATGTGCGCGTGGTCACACCAGTCTTCGGCGACATATCTTTCGAAAGCGGCCTCAACATTTCGTTCGACCATCATCGCGCAGTTCCACTCAAACACTATTCGCTTGGCGGCTGTTTCTTCGGGAAACTCGCCATAGGAGGTAACAGGGCCCGTCTCTCCGGCCGCGCAGATTTCCTTTGCCCGCTCGCCGGTAATCTGCTCGGCCTGTACCAGACCATGCGAAAACCCAACGCCCGCAAGCAATGCCACCAGAAAAGTGGCCTGTACGCATGATTTCTTCATTCTGTACTCCCTATGGAACAGCCTTGGGAATGACCGGAAAGGGTCCCCAAGACAATGGTAATCCTACTATAGCTGCACTCCCTTGGGGGGCAGAAAGAACTCCATTGAGCAGTTCCGTGCAAGTGATTGAATGCACGAAAACTCATAAGCGCCCTGTCACCCGTATTTTCGGTCTGATTCAGAGCCGCACTAGCAATGCGCATGATGTGAATTGTGGTATAAACAGAGTCGATCACAGTGCTTCTGGCGTAGCGGATTTGCACGCAACGCGAGTTCGAGAAGGAATGGAGAACACCCCATGGTCATTGTTCGAAACCTTGTGTTGTCTGTGGCGTTTCTTTTCGTTTCGTCGACCCAGGCTCAACAAGCCCTGGACCCCCCCTATCTGAACAACTTCGAAACGCATCTCATCCGCGGACTGGCGCAGCGTCAGCAGGCCCAGATGGAGTACGACCGTCTTGCCATGGAGAAGGCAAGCGAGGAATTGACCCGTTCTGTCGCCCGAATGGCGCTTGAGATTCATATTGCGGGTCAGTCCAGTATCTTCGAATTGGGAAAGCAACTGGCCGCTTGGGGTGAAGTCGGCAGAGGGCCGGGCGATTTCGGGGGGCGCGGCGGTCCCGGTGAGCCTGGCGGACCGCCGGCAGGCCCTGGAGGACCAGGTGGCCCCGGTGGGCCGCCCGCCGCACCCGGAGGCCCCCAGGGAACTCGCGGCCCGCCCGGCGGCTTCAATACGCCTCCCGGCGGTTCCTTTGCCGACGCCCTGCAGCAGGCAACAGGCGGCGAGTTCGATCGCCTGTATCTGTTGTTGACCATCTTGCAAAACGAAGAGATGCAGCGGGCAATCGCGCTCCACATCGAGTCGGCCGAGAGCGGCAGAGTCAATCCGGAATTGCTTGCCTGGTCCAGAGCTCATGTCGAAACCTACCGAAGCCTGGCACGCAAGGTTCAAAAGGCGGCCCGTGGAGAGGACGAAAGCGTCGACAATCCGCTGAATCGCGAGGGTGGAGCTGTCGGTCCCGAGCGGCGGCCCCCGGAAGGCGGATGAGATGGCGTCCCTGTCCGAATTGAACGTGGTTCCCCTTGTATCGGGCGTGCTTGTCGCAATCGGGTGGTTCGTGGACCCCTCCATGGCACAGGAAACATCGATCGCCAAGGGCGGCTCGTCCGGGAATGGTTACACTTGGAAAGATGTTGCCAACTGGCCTGACTTCAACGGGAGCTGGAGCGGCGGCGGGTTCCCTGGTGGCAGTCCACCCGCAGGCGGCGCCACCGGCCCCGGTGGCCCAGTCAGCGGCGCAGGGAGACTGGGAGGGCCGGGAGGAGGCCCTCCAGGCGGTCCCGGCGCCGGTATGGCCCTGACCGAAGCGTTTCAGGAGCAGGAGATGCGCAGGGTACAGGAAGTCGCGCAGGGCCTGGGAAGCTGCGAACCGGTTGGTGTCATCCGTCATGGCGGCAATACCTTTTTCTTCAACAGGGACGTCATCATCATTGGCAGCATGGAAAACTGGTACAACGTCTGGCGTCGCGTCTACATGGATGGCCGCGGGCATGACGGAGATGAAGTGGAACCCAGCTATTTTGGACATTCCATCGGTCATTGGGAGGGCGATACGCTGGTCATTGACACCGTTGCGATTCGCAAGGAGGCCAAATTGACCATGACGACGCCCGTCGGAAACTACGATACACACCTGGTCGAGCGTATCCGATTGCTGGATGAAGACACTCTGGAAATCAAGCGCACCATTACCAATCCGGCAGTCCTTGAAACTCCTTACGAAACGGCCAGAACGCTGACGCGTTCCGATGGCGGAAACTACTATGAGGCCTACTGCTGGACGGATCGCGACGAGATACCCGGTGGCAATCTGGAACTTTATCGTTGACGCAGCACCGGTGAGGTCGGAATTATGGAAATGACAAGGCGAAGGGCGGCGATGGGGAGCTTGCTCCTGATCGGGCCATTGGCCACAACTTCAGCCCTCGCTCACCATTCTGTGGCAAATTTTGATCTGAGCGATGCCAAAAGACAAACCAGGAGCGGAACCGTCGTCGTATTCGAGTGGCAAAATCCTCATTCGTGGGTATTCGTCGATGCAGTCAATCAGGATGGATCGACAGAAACCTGGGCTTTCGAGTTGAGTTCACCCAACTATTTGCGCCAGTCCGGTTTACGCTATGACTCGATCGACGAGGGAGACATGGTAACGGTGGAATATGCACCTGAGCGAGAAGGGCGAAAGGCAGGACTGCTGACATCGATTACCTGGGATGATGGACGTAGTTGGCAGCCTACAGGTTCAGCCTCGCCCTTGCCTCCTCCGGGGCGTGCGCCGCCCGGGTCCCGCGGCGATGACTTTACCAATGCCCCGGAGCTACAGGACAGGCCCCCCTCAGCAACGCGTGGAGACGGTTCATGAATAAATTCGTTTACTTGCCTTTGTGTATGGCTATTGGATTGACGGGAGTGTCACTGGCACAGGCCCAAGGTGGCCCGCCAGGAGACGGCCCCGGCGGTCCGGTCATACCGACCGAAGACACGGCAGAAGAAAGAGCGGCAAAGGAAGTTGTGCAGGCGTGGGGCGACATGATAGACGAAGGCAAGGTCAGGGAGGCCTTTGAGATGTATGTCAGCAGGGACTTTGTCGATCACTCCAACACGCCACGCCGCATGCTGAACAAGCAGGACATCGGTTACGACGAAACCCTGCAGGCATTTGAAATGTTCATCGGCCCTCATGAAGGCACCATGGTCGAGGAGATTTACGCAAACGCCAATATGGTGACCATTTCCGGGAAAGTCGGCCGGGATCTGTTCATGGTTGAAGATGGAAAGATCATCGCCCACTGGGACACCATGCAGGTGGGTAGAGGGCCGGCTGCGAGCGGTGGACCGCCTCCAGGTCCTCCCCCTCAATAGAGAGAATACTGCCAGGAGAATCGGCGCTCGCCGGGCGAAACTCACGCCCGGCTTCCTTGTATTGATAGTGCGAGCCGATAGGTACTATCGGACGTTTTGATTCGTCAATCCCTCGTGCTTTGTCTACCATGACTTGGTCGCGGTATGCACCGCTGAGCGACAAGTATCCCGAGGAAATCAAGATGAGTTTCTACGAACAAAAACCCCAAAGATGCTTCGCGCTTCTGTTCGTTTCAGGCACCCTGGCGGCCTGTTCTGCGAGCACTGACAATGAGGTTGCGCCGCTCGTCAATACCGTCAGGGAAGGGGCTGCCACTGTGGAGCTACGGCCGACCTGGACCGGTCAGGCCACCAGCTTCGAGCGGCGTGGCGACGAGGACTACCGGGTCGGTTATTTCGTCAGGGACGGCAACGTAGTGGCCGAGAACTCGCTGCTCGCCGAAGAAGACGCCCCTCTGTCGTTTCTCGATCTCGACATGGAGGCGGAAGGACTGGCGTACAGCGCAGTGATTGCCCACGGCGCCGATACAAATCTCACCCTGACGGGCTCTATAGACTCGACCGATGGCGGGGACGGGACAATGGTTTCCGACTTCTCCGGGCTTGGCGCCATGGTGGTGGCTTCGAATGGCGCCAGGGTGACGCTGAGTTCGCTGGAGATCAGGACGGAAGGATTTGCCCGCTCCGCGGTGATAACCGATGAACACGCCAATGTTGTGGTCCGAGACTCGAGTATCACAACGATGGGCGCCAATCCGCTGACCGACGTCTACGACGGCTACGTCAACAGCGCCAACATGAACACGATGATATCGCCTCCCTGGGTCCTCGGAATCCAGGGTGGCATCCGTGCCGCCAACATGCTAGGCGAGCGGTCGACGCTTACCCTGGTCAATTCGAGTGTCGCATCGGGCGGCTGGGCACTGTTGTCCACCGACGCTTGCGTGGAACCGCACTTGAACGTCGTCGACTCCGTCCTGCGGATCCTGCCGGAGTCGGAAGGCGGCATGGATTCGGGCGACTTCCAGTTCAGCGATCGCTACGGCAGCGGCTACGGTACCTACGCCATCGGAGGCGCCACGCAGAACTTTATCGGCGCCTCCATCAGCGGCACCACGTACGCCACGATTTTCACGGGCGGCGAAGCAACCTATTCGTCGTCCAGCGGCGAGATTGAATTACGTGACGCAAACGGCGAGGTGTTCGACACCGTACAGGGCGCAGGCCGGCCGACGGTCATCGATTCCGTATTCGGTTTCATGTCCCACGGCGGTGCGACGGCCAACATAATCGACGGCACGCAGGTGAATTCGGAGGGTGCGACTTTCCTGTACAAGAGCGGTGCGGTGACGATCAACATCGACACCGCCGAACTGAATCCCGCGAATGGCGTCATCCTGCAGATGATCGACAATGACGACCGAATCGTGGGCGGCTCGATCCAGGCTTTCAATACCGAGTTCAACGAAGCTGCCGGCTGGCCGTCGGAAAACGGCAACGTCAGCCCGCCGGGCGGTTCGCTGGAAATGGCGATGGGACCCGGCGGCCCGCCGCCCGGCGGTCCCGGTGGAGGCGACGCGCCCGAAGGCATGGGTGGCCCGCCGCCCGGCGGCGGCCCCGGGCCGATGCCGGCCAGGGCGCCCAACGGCGTCAACGTCTCGCTGACGAACGGCAGCTACAGCGGCGACCTGTTCAATGGCACCGGGTACTATGGCCTGGCGGCCGTCCCGCTGGAGGTGACCATCGGCGATGGCGCAAACCTGACCGGCGCGATCTCCCTGACCGAGACCCGTCATATCGACGAAACGGGCGCGCAGAACACGCATTTCACAATCAATGAATATTACTATCTCGGCCACGTCGAGAATCGAAATTTCCGCAACGGCAACAGCACGCTCGCCGTCAACATCGATGACGGAGGCGTGTGGACCGTGACCGCCGAGAGCTACCTTGACACGCTCACGGTTGGCGATGGCCAGGTACTCGGCGCCGATGGTCAGGTGGTCACGATGACCGTGGACGGCGAACCGGTCCAGATCGCACCCGGGACCTACGAAGGCGAGATCGTCGTGTCGCCGGCGAACTGACGGTGGGCGAACAATCTGGCGGGCAATTATTCGCCCTCGGCCAGGGGCAGCCTCGTAGCCCCTGAGACGTTTCGGTTGGCGGATTGACGCCGACACGTTAATCTCTGCGGCCTCCCGTTATCCATGCAAGGCGAGCAGCAACACATGAAGGACTTGTCGATACTTGTCGTAGGCGGTGGGATCGGAGGCCTGACGTCGGCCATTGCGCTGGGACAGCGCGGATTCGAAGTTGACGTGATCGAAAAAGACCCCGACTGGTCAGTGTACGGTGTCGGCATTATCCAGCAGGCAAACGTGGTGCGGGCAGTTACGGCGCTCGGGGTCATTGACGATTACATCGAGGCTGGTTACGGGTACGACTTCGTCGAGATTTACGCGCCGAACGATGAACTGGCTGCCAAGGTACCGGTTCGTCGCCTGATCGAGGAGTACCCCGGGCAACTCGGCATCGGCCGGCCTGCACTGCAGAAGGTGCTGGCCGATCGCGCCAGGGCAGAGGGTGCAAGAATCCGGCTGGGTGTGACGGTGACGACGCTGGACGACGGCGATTCGGGTGTGGATGTCACATTTTCGGACGGTTCGAGCGGCCGCTACGACGTCGTGGTCGGCGCTGACGGCCTGTACTCGCAGATGCGCGATCTGCTGTTCCCCGATGCCGGGCAGCCCGAATTCGTCGGACAGTCGGTTTGGCGATACAACTTTCCGCGCACCGACGATATCGTGAACATGCACGCCTACACCGGCACGATGGGAATCGGCCTCGTGCCGCTCTCCGACGAACTCATGTACATGTATCTGACAACGCCCGAACCGGATAATCCGAGGTATCCGCGCGAGGGGTTGGCCGGGATCATGCGCGAAAAACTCAGCGATGCACCGCCGAGGATGGCGAAACTAGGGGAGCAGATCACCGATGACGACGGCGTGGTCTACAGGCCGCTCGATAGCTATTTTCTCGAAGGCAACTGGTACTGGGGCCACGCAATTTTGATCGGAGACGCGGCCCATGGCACGACACCTCACCTGGGCCAGGGAGCCGGAATGGCGATCGAGGACAGTCTGGTCCTGGCGGAGGAGTTGCAAGGCCGCGATTCGGTCAATGCGGCATTCGCGGCCTTCCAGGAACGCCGCTACGAGCGCTGCAGGTACATCGTCGAAGCTTCGCTCGCCATCTGCATGGGTCAAATCGGCAAGGGCCCGCTCGTCAACTATCCCCAGGCGACGGCCGACATGATTCGGGCCACCTCCGAGCCGCTTTGATTGCGATTTTCGAACTTGTTGCGAACAACGCCCGGCACTCCCCGGTCGACATGGCGCTGACCGAAGCCAACGGACGTATCTACACGACGAACAGCCACACGGCGAACTGAACCCCTGAGGCTGTACGACGTCGGCAACCGGCGATCATCGACGAAGTTGCTGAACGTCCGGGAGGCCACACTTCAAATTCGTCGGGGCAATGGCTGTCATTGCGAGATTGAATTTTTGCGGAAGCCTCAAATCGTGGACAATCTGGGAATACATCGAGTCTTGCGACAACGGCATGTCGGTGTGCGTACAGCGGGTGTGGTTCGTGCTGACCGCATGAGGCCGCGACCGGAGAGAGGACTTCGGCCATGACCAAGCTTGAATTCTGGCACCACCATCTCGGTGTGAGTGTCCCGGACCTCGAGGAATCGATCGAGTGGTGGGACCGTGTCCTTAACTTCAAACTCGAGTATCGAGGTCACATTCCAACGATTCCTGCGGACATGGCCTTCGTTCGCAACGGCGCAATGCGAGTGGAATTGTTCGAAGCTCCCGGCGCCGCTCCGCTTCCGGAATGCCGCCGAATACCGGACGAAGACATCAAGACGCACGGCAACAAGCACGTCAGCTTTGTCTGCGAGGATGTCGATGCGATAGCGGCGGAACTGCGTGATCGCAATGCCGACATTGTCTGGGTCAAGGACTTCGGCGATGGCCGGAAGAATATCTTCCTGCGCGACAATGCCGGAAACCTGATCGAGTTCATACAGGGGCCGCAGCCGAACGGAAAGACATCGACGCTGTGACTGCCCGACAACGCAACGACATTTGCAAGTGACCGGCGGCAGGCACGAAAGCCGTCTCGTCGTCCTGACCGGCGGCAGTTCGGGCATCGGTCAGGCTATCGCGCTGAGGCTGGCGTCGGAAGGCGCCCGAATCGCAATCGCCGACATTGGCGACACCTCGGAAACGATCGAAATGGCAGGAGCCGGCGCGGATCGAATTTCGGGGTTCCGCTGCGACATTTCGAACAGCGGCCAGGTGCGGTCTTTCGGCGAATGGATCAGGTCGGATCACGGCGACCCCGACGTGCTCGTTCACTGTGCCGCAATGCAGTTCGTCAAGCCGTTCGCCGACCTCACGATCGACGATTGGCGGGCGACGCAGCAGGTCAACCTCGACGGAGGGTTTCTGCTGGCGCAACAGTTCATTCCGGCGATGATCGAAGCGAAATGGGGGCGGATTGTCATGGTCGCCTCTTCCAGCTTCTTTGCGCCGCCCGCCGCAATGACCCATTACATTGCAAGCAAGGGTGCGTTGATCGGCCTGGTTCGGGGTCTGGCGACGGAGGTCGGCACGCACGGGATCACCGTCAATGCCGTGGCGCCTGGCCTGACGCGAACCAGGAACGCGGTGGAATCCGTGCCGCAGGCGCATTTCGACCTGGTCCTGAGCCGGCAGCAACTCAAGCGCAGCGGCGAACCCGGGGACCAGGCGGGCGTGGTATCGTTTCTCGTCTCGGAGGATGCCGCTTTCATCACCGGCCAGACTCTGCTGGTGGACGGCGGTGAGAGTCACGTCTGAAAGGGCGCGAGCGCCGGATTTTCATTTGTCGTAACGGGAAATCGCAGGCAAGCAGGAACCCTCCATGCTGAAGCTCTATCTCATGTGGACCTCGACCTGTTCCAAAAAGGTTCGCATCTGCCTGGCCGAGAAAGAACTGGAATGGAAAAGCCGTGTCATCAGGACCGATGCAGTTGTGGTTGGCGCACGAGGAGTATTCGCTCGCCGACATTGCGATGGTGCCGTTCTTTGAGCGGTTTGAGGTCAACGAACTCACCGGTCTCGTGGACTGGGAAAGGCGCCCGGCGGTTGGGGACTGGTACCGGTGAATCCGCGAGCGTCCTGCCTATGACGAGGGCATGGCGCTGGAGAGAGCACAATGATGCTCCATCATCGAACCGCGTCGGGTTGAAGCCAATCGAATCAGACTGGGCGAGAACCAATTGTTCATTGGACAACACAGGTTGGGGGATGAATGGAGCGGTACGGACCTCCAGGGCCGCAACATCCTTTTCTGGTTGCTGGAAGGTCGCTGAGCCTCGATTCCCCGGCAAGGACGCGATCGGTCCCGATCCGCTGCCGGAAAAGTGTCAGGCTGCCAGTCCGACAACCGCCGCCATTTCGTAGCCATCTGCGGGGTTGCCCGTGCCCCGCAACGTCATGATGGAGATGCGCTCTTCGCCGTTGTCGCCGAATACATTGTCCCGCTCGATGCTGTTATTGCGTGCAAACGTGCGTTTGCTGCTCTCGTAATGGGCCGTCTCGAACACGGCCTCGCAGTCGCTCCCCGGCAACGCCAGTTGCGAGATGAGAAGGGAATTGCGGCCGGTCGTGGCATTGGCCAGACTCGAGAAGACTTCAAAATGGAGGTGCGGATAGCGCCCCATGTAGCAGCCGGGGAACAACGTCGTGAACTGCACGATGCCGCGTTCGTCGCTCTGCTGCACGCCGCGCAGCCAGGACCGGTCCGGCTGGTTGTAGAGCGAATAGTCGCCGGCGGCGTCGCAACCCCATATGTACACGGCATGGCCGGACAGCGGTGCGCAGGCATTGTTGACGTCGACGAGTTGCAGGGAGAGTTCCAGCGGGACGCCATTGACGGTCTGCCCGGGATCATCGAGGTCGGCCATAAGGTTGCGACGCACGATTCCCGAGTCCGCCAGGGCATTCAGGACACCGTTACGTGAACCGTTGGTGCCGTCGGCGGGGAAGGGGCCATTGGTCTCCCAGGCAAAGTTCATGCACTGGCCGTCGGGACCTTCCGCCGTCACGACCGGGTCCGCCCTGCCGTTGCCCGGTCCGGGCCCGAAAGGCCGGCCCATACCGCCCATGCCGCCCGGCGGCGGCCGGCTCTGAGCGAGGACGGCGCCGCCAATCATGGCCATGCCGCCGGTTGCGACGACGAAGCCAAGCAGCCTACGCCGCATGAATCCACGCTCGCCAAGGATCTTCATGTCCCTGGAGATCTGTGTCTGCTGGTCTTCGGTGCGATTCTTGCGGCTCTTCATGGGCACGACCCGGCGGTTGGTTTCCGATGAACATTATAGCTACGTCCGAACGAGTCCCGGATCAAGATTTCTCAAGCGCCCCGGCGCCATCGGCGTGTAGCCCCGGCCCGTTGTCAGGGTGTGCTTGCCGCCACCTCCTGCGGTTCACCGCAGTTCCATGCACCGAGCGGAATCCCGGGGCGCCACATCCAGTAGCGTGTCAGATCGAAGGGTTCGGTGAAGTTGGCCGGGTCCGTGATGGTGACGCGGTAGTCGAGGCGGCTCTCGTCCTCGCTCAGGGTAAAGCGCTCGACCAACGAAATGTCCCTGCTTTGGGGAACACCCCGGTCATCGAATCTCGGCGCATCGATGTTGGCCGTTTCTACAACCAGCGTGTTGCCTTCCCACCGGCCCGTGGAGTAGCCCAGCATGCTGTAGCCCTCAGGTGGCGAATAACCGGCCGACATGTGGATGACACGTTCGGTGTCGTCTTCTTCGAATCGCAGCCGAATGTCGTCGCCCATCCGCTCAAACTCGATGGGGACGGGTGTGATCATCAGGTGGGGCATACCCTTTGACCAGCAGGCAAGCAGTTCCTCGCTGTCCGGTTCCCAGGCCGCGCGGGCCTGTTCGGCGGCTTCGGTCAGCGGATAGTTTCCCTTGAACAGCGGAAAGGACGCGGGATCGCCCATCACCGTGCTCCAGACGCGAAAGATCCCCTCTGCGGTGCGCCGCGCCTCGGCTTCCACCGAAGCGCTGAAGACGGGTTCCAGCAGGTCGGATCGTTCCGCCGTGAAATAGGGCGCCGCGGTCACCAGGGTCATGACCTCCGTGCCGTCCTCCAGCAGGACATTGCGGGCATTCAACTCCGGCAGCCCGCGTCGCGACCCGGGGCCGGCGACCCGTATCCGGTCGCCGACCTCCATGAAGTCCGGTTCTATACCCTTGGCGCGCAGAACGCTCAGAGCCGAGGTCTGCACCTGCCAGTCGACGGCTTCGCCGTCGGGATCCGTCACGGTGACGACGAACTCCACATGCGGGTTCCGCATGGACAGGGATTTCAGGACGCCCTCGATCTCGACAATGACCTCGGGATCGTAGAACCCCAGCGTGGTGTGATGGGCGATCGCACCCGAAGCGGAGACGAGCAGTGCGGTTGCGGCCAGTAAATTCCTCAGCATGGTTGTTTCTCCTTCAACAGATCGCCGGCAGGTCCGTATAACGGGTCCCGGAGCGAATCCGGCCTCTCCGAACGCGGCGATCCACCACCGCGCCTACGGCTACGCCTGATCGAAGAATTGGTGTTGTCACATCAATCGAACCCTGGTGCAAACGTCCATCGGCCCGTGTCGACAGCACTTCCTGTTGCACCTATGCTATCAGCAGGTCGTCTGCTCATGCACGGAAAGAGGCTCAAGGATGCCGGACAACAACGCCCCCAACACTGACGCAATGAATGCTCGCCAGCCCGGAATCGCGACGGGCCTTTCCCTGCTGATTCCGATCACGCTCGCGGTCATGGCGATCACGCTGCTGGCGCCGATCCTGCCGAGGCTCCTCGAAGAGTTCAGCCACGTGCCGAACCACGAGTTCCTGGTGCCCATGGTGCTGACCGTGCCCGCGCTCTGCGTTGCATTGCTGTCGCCGATCGCCGGCATGCTCGGCGACTATTTCGGGCGACGCAAACTGCTGCTCCTGTCCTTTGTCTTCTATGCGGCGTTCGGGATCGCGCCCGTATTTCTCGATGATCTCAGGCTGATCCTCGTGTCCCGCATTGGGGTCGGCGCCGCCGAGGCACTGATCGTGGTCTTGTCCACAACGATGATCGGGGACTATTACACGGGCTCCGCGCGCGAAAAATGGCTCGCCGGGCAGACGGCGTGCGCGTCCCTGTCGGCGATTCTCTTCTTCGGCGTGGGCGGGTTTCTCGGCAATTTCGGCTGGCGCACGCCGTTCTGGGTCTACGGCAGCGCACTGCTCATGATGGTTGCGGTCATCGTGTTTACCTGGGAGCCGGACAAGAGCGGAGCGCCGCGCAAGGCGGACGAGGCGCCGCGCAACGTGAGCTGGGCCGGGTTTCCATGGTTGAAGATGGCGTTGATCGTCGTCACGACAATCTATGCGTCGATACTTTTCTACGCGGTACAGATCCAGGCGTCGACCGGGCTGGCGGCGCTCGGGCTGACCGACTCGGGACGCATCGGCCTGATGACGGCGGCCGCCAGCCTCGGGGTACCGGTCGGAACGTACGTGTACGCGAAACTCGCGCCGAAATCCCGGGTCGCCTGGCTCCTGCTGGCCGAATTCCTGATTCTGGCGGCGGGCTTCATGATGATGTCTCTTGCGGATACGCCAGGGTTTTTCGTGGCCGGTTGCCTCGTCAGCCAGTTCGGTGCGGGTATGTTGCTGCCGACATTGCTCGTCTGGGCATTGAGCCTGCTGTCCTTTGAAATACGCAGCCGCGGTACCGGCTTCTGGCAGTCCGCCTTCATGCTCGGCCAGTTCGTGAGCCCCATCGTCGTGACGATAATTTCGATGCGCGTTGGCGGCCTGTTGCCGAGTTTCGCATACCTTGCCTATGCCTCGATGTTCGGTGCGGCGATCGTCGTGGTGGCCATGTTGAGTACGTCGCGGCGAAAGGAAGCGGTTTGAGATTTGTTGGGGCTGGCACAACTTCGCAGTAGCTGCATCCTTGCGGTGCGCGATACGCCGGGCTCCGTAAATCAGCCAACCGGGACCATATCGCCCCGGTGTGTCTGTTAACCTTGAGCGATGGCACTTGACCCGCGCGCGCTGCAACGATTCCTGACCGTCTGCCGGGAAGGCTCCATCGGCGGCGCCGCGCGGCGCCTGCATGTCACCCAGCCCGCTGTGTCCGCCACCATCCTGCAACTGGAGGAAACGCTGGGCACGACACTGTTCACGCGATCTCGCACGGGTATCACGCTCACCCATACCGGCGTGGCGTTGCGCCGACGTGCCCGGGCCCTGGAAACCCTGCTGATGAAGGCCGAGCGGGAAGTGGAACTCCTGCGGGCTGACGCCGTCGGACCTCTGGTCATCGGGGGTACGCCCGGCGCACTCGTCAGTCTGGTGCCGCGCGCCGTATCGACGATCAAGGTGCTGTACCCGTCCTTCGAGCTCCAGGTGGTCGAGCGCCCGGACGATGAGCTCTCGGAGATGCTGAGAAGCGGGCAAATCGAACTTGCGATCGTAACGACCGGGGCGGTAGCCGCCTCCGAAAGGCTCATGGAAGAGACCCTGCTGCGCGATCCGTTTTCGCTGATCGTGGGCCGGGCCAATGCACACTTGCCGAGCAAGATCACGCTGTCGAAGCATCGGCGATGCCCGCTGGGTGTTGCCGTACGTCGCCGGCGCGTTTCGCCGCCAGGTTGAGGCGTTGTTCGTGTCGACCAACACACCGCTGCCATCGAACGTCATTCGCTGCGACTCGCTGCTGACGACCAAGGCGATCGTGCGCGACACGGATTATGTGACGATCCTGCCGCGTGACGTCGTCGCATCCGATTTGTCGATGGGCGCGCTGCGGGAGATACCGATTCGGGGATCCATGTCGCGCTACGTCGGAGTCCGGATGCTGGAAGACGAGGAATTGTCGCCGTTTGCGAACGTGTTCCTGGAGACGCTGCGCGGTTTGAGGTCCGTCGGCAAGCTGACCGCAGCCAAATGATCGGGTTTCGCGCGGCAATTGCCGGGATGGGCTGCCAACTCGGTCCCGACGTGCTCGCCGGGACCCGGGCACTGCTGGTCGACGAACAGGAGCAACTGGCGAGGGTGGCGCCGCGGCCGGTCGTCGATGTGCCGTACGGCGAACAACCGAGGCAGTGTCTTGACATCTACGCACCGGAGGATCGGGCGGACAAACGGCCCGTGCTGGTCTGGGTGCACGGCGGTGGCTTTCTCAAGGAAGCCAAGAGCGATCCCACGCATCCCTTCAATGCCCACTTCGGCCGTTCCGCTGTTCGTGGCGTTTGCCGAATTCGATTTGCCGCGATTCCAGGCAGAGAGCCTGGGCCTGCTGCAAGCCCGACTGGACCGCGGCGGCCGCATCCCGCGCGGCACGATTGCCATCGGGCACAATCATTACTCGATCGGTTATCACATCGGCACGGCGGACCGGCGGCTTTCAGATGAAATCATCGCGTTCGTCAGGGACTGTACGGCTCGGAAGAAATAGCGACGTTCGATCGCCTGGCTCACGGCCCCGAGCCAAATGACAGCCGCCCATCCAACAGGCCGCGGCAACAGGGCTGCGCGGCGAATCCTGAGTTTGACATCCTCCCCGGAACTATCGGGCAAAATGATAACTAATATAAGTACAAATGATTGATGCAAAAGAAGATATTAATTGAAATTTTGGGTCTCAAATGATGGAATTGTTCCTCGAATAGTTGAGTATCCCTGCTGACCGGGATGCAGACCAGGACGGGGAGTCTAATGACAGTTCGATACTTGCCAGCGCTTTTTGCGACCGCATCAATGGTCATTCTTCCGGCGAAAACTTTCGCGCAAGCTGACGGTAGCCCGCTCGAAGAAATTATCGTCACGGCACAAAAACGGGAACAATCCCTGCGGGATGTACCCATTTCCATATTTGTCGCAACCCGTGAACAACTGGAACGAGACCAGATTTATTCCGTACTCGATCTGTCGCGCGCCGCGCCGGGTCTGGAGGTTTCGCCGACGGCCGGCGCCGAGGCCAATGGCGGTGGCCGCATACGTGGAATCGGCACAAACCTGTTCAACGAAAGTGCGACCGCGTCGGTTGCTGTCGTCGTCGACCAGCAACCCACGGGCAACGTGGCAATGCCGGACATTCTTGACATGGCGCAGGTTGAGGTGTTGCGCGGCCCGCAGGGCACGCTGTTTGGCGCGTCGGCCTCCGCGGGCGTGATCAGCATTACCAGCGTGGCCCCGGACCCCACCGGGTTTTCCGCGGAGGTGGGCGCCGACTATCAGTGGGACAACTACACCCAGCGAGTCATCCGGGCTGCAGCGAACGTGCCGATTACTGACACCTCGGCCCTGCGGGTCGCCGCACGGTCAACCTTCCTGTCGGGTGCAAAGACAAATCGACTGTATGGCGAGGAAGATGAGAACGACCTGACGAGCCTGCGCGTGCGGTTCCGGACGGAACCATCCGAGGACTTGTTGATCGACCTGTTCGCCGAGTACCACAACAGGACGGGTAACGACCAGTTCTTCAACCTCGGCGTCGCACCGAAATACCCTGTCTTTGCCGGACCGAACATGATTCCACCCGCCGCGCAGCTCGCGGCGATGACTGCTTGCGGCGATGCGGGACCCTTTGAGGTGACCACCCATGCCCGTGTCTATTGCAGCGAAAAACGAACATGGCTCGAAAGGTCGTGGATGTCCCTCGGCGCAATCGTCGACTGGAATATGGGCGATCACACGCTGACATCGGTCACGTCCTACCGCAAGAAGGACCATGACGACCAATACCGCAACTATTCGCGCCAATGGAACCAGCTCATCGCGCAACTCTATTACGAAGGCTATACGGGCGAGCAGGTTGCGCAGGAGTTGCGCATCGCCTCCGATCCGGATGCCACGGTCAGCTACGTTGCCGGAGCGTATATTTCCGACTATACAACCACGAAGTTTCCGACCGGAGGCAAGATTGGCGATCTGGACGACCCGGCCGGTTTCGTGTTGTGCAACTTCTCCAAGACGTTCTGCATTGGGCCACCGCCTCCTATCGGACCGATCTGGCCGCAGTTCACCTTCGCCGACGTGGAGACTTCAACGCAGGCGGTTTTTGCCGATGGGGAGATCGACCTGAATGAAACGACGACCCTGTTTGGCGGTCTGCGATACACCAACCACGATCTGGAATTTGCGACCGGGATCAACGGGCCTTTCACCAACTTTGGCGACAAGAGCGATTCGGAAGTTTCGGGCCGGTTGGGCGCCCGCTGGGGCGTGGGCGCCGACGGCACCATGTACGCATCCGTTTCCCGCGGCTTCAAGCCGTCTTACGTGGATGTCCCTGCCAATCCTCTGGCGGAGACCACCGTACTGGACCCGGAACTCAATACGTCCCTGGAAGTTGGCGGCAAGTTCGGGCTCGCGGGTGGAAGATTGTCGCTGGACGCCAATCTGTTCCGCATGAACGTCGAAAACTACCAGGCGCAGGAACAAATCCTTGTGCAGGCGGAATTGGTGGTCACGCCTGTCAACGTCCCGGAGGTCATTTCGCAGGGCGTGGAGGTAAGCCTTTACGGTTCGATTACCGACAATCTGAGCTTCTCCGCAGGGTATATATACAACAGTGCGAAGTACCCTGACGGATTCCTGAGTGACGATCCGACACCTGTCGATCTGGGAGGCGAGCAGGTGGCGCAGTCCCCCGAGCGCAAGCTTACGATATCGGGCGAGTGGTTTACGCCCGTCGGTGGCGCGATGGAGGCATTCGTCAATCTGAACGCAATCCACAATTCCGACATTCGCGCTGCCCAGCGCGCCCAGGAGGAATTCACCTACCCGGCCCACGCCCGCTGGGGCGGCAGCGTTGGCCTTCGGTCGGCCGATGGCCGATGGTCGGCGAGATTGTTCGGCCGCAATCTCGGCGACGAGCCGTACATTCTCAACGCTTACGCTACGACTTTTATCGGGCAGGAAAACGGCGGCGTTCGTTTGTGGACCTTCCCCGGCGTTTCCTTCCGCCAGGTCGGATTCGCATTTGACGTCAGCTTCTGATGTCCTGCTGTCGCGCCGCTCCGTGCTTTCGGCCGGAGCGGCGCTGCTGGCCTCACCCATCGTTGGGCGCGGACAGAGCGGCGCGGCGTTCCCGGATGGCTTTCTCTGGGGCGCCTCGACCGCCGGTCATCAGATCGAAGGCAACAGCACGGCCAGCGATCTGTGGTTCCTGGAGCACCAGGAACCCACCAACTTTGCCGAGCCGTCCGGCGACGCGGTCAATGGCCTGGCACTCTGGCCGCAAGACCTCGATATCGTTCGCGATCTGGGCCTGAATTCGTATCGATTCTCCATCGAGTGGGCCCGAATCGAACCGGAGGAAGGCTTCCTTTCGATCGCGATGCTCGACCACTACAAGCGTATCGTCGAGGGTTGCCGGGAACGCGGTTTTGTACCTGTCGTTACGTTCAACCACTTCGTGACGCCGCGCTGGTTTGCGGCACGGGGCGGTTGGACGAACGGCGGGTCGCCGGCGTTGTTCGCGCGGTTTTGCGAGCGCGCGGCAAGGCACCTGGGGGCGGAAATCGGTTTTGCCGTAACGCTGAACGAGCCGCAGCTCATGCCGTTGCTCACCTGGGTTCTGCCCGACGAGGTTTGGCAAGGCAACCGGATCGCGCTCGATACGGCGGCCCGCAGGCTGGGCGTAGAGAAATTCTCGACCGGAAACGTGGTCGACCGCGCAGACATCCCGGCAACGCAGGAAAACCTGCTGTTGGCGCATGTTGCCGGACGCGATGCGATCAAGTCGTCGCTGCCGGACTTGCCGGTTGGCGTGAGCATTGCCATCGAGGACGACCAGGCCGTCGGGTCTGCTGTCGTTCGTGACAGGAAACGCGCCGAAGTCTACGAGCCGTGGCTTGAACTCGCCGTCAACGATGACTTTCTCGGCGTGCAGAATTACACCCGTGCGCTCTTCGACGCCGACGGCAAGTTACCGGTACCTGAAGGCGCCGAAACGGCTCACCTGGGAATGGAGGTTTATCCTCCATCGCTGGGCAACGCCGTCCGCTACGCTTACGCGAATACGGGGCAGCCGATCCTGGTTACGGAACATGGCGTCTCCACCGAAGACGACACCTTGCGCCAGCGCTTCATCCCGTCGGCGCTGTCAGGTCTCAAGGCAGAAATCGACGACGGCGTCCCCGTTCTGGGATATCTGCACTGGTCACTGCTGGACAACTTCGAATGGGTGTTCGGCTACGGCCCGAAATTCGGCCTGGTGGCAGTCGACCGTGAGACGTTCGAACGATCGCCCAAGCCGAGCGCGTCCGTGCTTGGCGAAATCGCGCGCCGAAACGGTTTGCAAGGTCACTCCGGCACGAGGGAAGGCTCATCCGCCCTTGTGCAGGCGGCCGTCCTTCATGATCACCTTTAGGTTGTCCTTGTCGGCGATAACCGAGATGTCCTTCGTCGGATCGCCGTCTACGAGCAGCATGTCGGCCAGAAAGCCCTCCCGGATCTGTCCAAGCTCATCGCCCATCTCCATGGCTTCGCCCCCCAATGCGGTGGCGGCATGCAACACTTCGTGCGGCTCGTAGCCGAACCACTCCACGAACAGCTCCAGATCGCGCGCGTTCCTGCCGACCGGGTTCCACGGAAAGCCATAGTCGCCGCCGGGCAGTGCGCGGATGCCGCGCTTGCGCAGTTCCCGGCCCATGACCTTGACACGATCCACGGCGTCCTCCTGTTCGGCGACCTGCTCTTCGCTCGCCATCACACCGAACCTCGGCGCCCGCAGGAGATCGGCCTCGACGATGCCCGGCGCCGGTCCGACAAACAGTTTGTCCCTGTTGGCCTCGATGGCATCGTAGGATTCCTCGTCGGCATAGGTCAGGTGGTACAGCGTCCGGAAACCGGCCCTGATCGCCAGCTTGATCGAGTGCGCCGTATAGCAATGGGCCGTCAACAGCACGCCCCTGGCCTTCGCCGCTTCGCCGGCGGCCAGCACTTCCTCGTCGTAGAACTGTTCACCCATGTTCGTGCCCGGATCGAACGCGCTCACGCCGTTGAGCAGGAACTTGACGGCCTGCGCGCCCAGGTCCGCCATCTCGTCCACGAATCCGGCCACTTCCGCAGGGTTGCACTCGCGGGCCTTGCAGCCCTTGAACTTGTACATCGGGCCCATGGGGCCGCCCGGGACTCGTTCGAATGAGGAGGTAACCAGTCGGGGTCCGGGCAGAAGTCCGCTGTCGAAGGCCTGTTTGACCGCCAGTTCCGCCTGGACCGACATCGACCCGCCCGAGAAGCCGCTGGTGAAGCCGTGGTCGAGCATGACGCGGCCGCAGTGCGCTTCGATCAGGGACGCAAACTCCGCTGGATGATGACCCGGCGGGTTGATCCTTTCGACGCTCGAGCCGAATCCCAGGTGCGTATGCACGTCAGTGAGTCCCGGCATGAGGGTGGCCCCCTTGCCGTCAATCACCCTGGCGTCGTCGGCGGGGGTGGATTCCCCATTGCGGGCGACGGCCATGATGCGGTTCTCTTCGACGCGCACGCTGCCGGAAAAGCGCTCCGGCGACGTGCCGTCGTAAATCATGACGTTGTTGAATACCGTGTTGCTCATTATCTGCTCCGTAGAGGGCGCTGTGCCTCACATGATCTCCGTGATCTCTTCCGGAAACCGGTGCAGGCGCTCCGTGCGTTCTTCGCCGATCAGAAAGGCGTCACACACCCAGTGAAAACCCCCGTGATTTACGAATCCGGGATGACAGGCGACCACCATGCCGGATTCGAGTTGCATGGGCTCGTCAAAGCGAACGTACGGGCGCTCGACGAGGTCATAACCCTGGCCGTGGCAATGCAGCCGCTCCTCTTCGGGCTTGCCGTGCGATCGCATGAAGTCGTTGTAGCGGTCCCAGACATCGCTTGAAGACGCGCCCGGGCGCAGCATTTCCAGCATGAACGCGCGTGCTTGCAGCGTGAACTCGAATTCGCGGTGCATGATGTCAGTCGCCCTGCCAAGAGTCGCCGTGCGGCCGATTTCAAGATAGTGGCCGCCGGCGCCGCTGTTCTCGATGAGTATGGCCAACTGGTCGCCCTGCCGTATTTTGCGGTTCTGAAAGTGGCGGTTCCTGAAAAACGCCGGCGAACCGATGGGCGACGAGGCACACATGTACAGGCCCTGCTCGCTGCCCATCTTCTGGCTGACATATTCGGCCGCCGCGGTGATGTCGCGATCGAGCTTTTCGGGTTCGAAGGCGTCGAACGCCGCTCGCATCGCGTTGTCCTGCAATGCCGCCACACCCCTGATCAGTTCGATCTCTTCGGCACTCTTGATCGCCTTGATGCGGTCCACGAGGCTGGACGCATCGACGTATTTCGCACCGGGGAACTCTTCGCGCAGATGGTCCACCAGGTAATGCGAAAGCGTGGACAGGCCGACGAGACCGATCGTGCCTTTCGCATAGGGTTTCAGCGCCCTGGCAGCCAGCTCGGCGTCGTAGCGGTGGCAGTAGCTCGCGGTCGAATAATAGGCTGCCGTCAGGAGGCGGGACACACCGCGCCATACAGGGTCGTCGGAGGAAATCTCCCTGTCCTGTCCGAACGGCCCCTGGCTGATGACGGTCATGCCGTCGTCGTCGGGAAACGTCACGATGTCGGCGTAGCCCTGGGTCGAGGGAATATCCGTGAACCACTTGGGGTATCCGCCCATGAAGTCGTTGTTGGCCTGCATGATCAGGACGTGGATGCCCTCCGCCTGCATCGCAGCCCGCGTTGCCTGCCAACGCCGCTCCAGTTCGGCCGTCGAAATGGGCGTGTTCAGCCGTTCGTCCAACTTCCGATACTCAGACCTTGTTCCGAAGGGCGGCCACTCCGCCTTCAAGGTATCGCGCGATATTGTCCGACACTGCGGCGTACGCGACTTCGGGGTAGCCCATGTGGAAGCCGCCTGTGTGCGGTGTCACGTAGACTCGCGGGTGCGACCAGAACCGGCTGCCGACAGGCAACGGCTGCCGCTCGAACACGTCGACGGCGGCCCCGGCGATTAATTCGTTGTCCAGCGCGTCGAGCAGCGCCTCCTCATCGACAACGCCGCCTCTGGACAGGTTGACGAGCACGGCAGTGTCTCGCATGGCGGCAAGGATACGCTTGCTGACGATGTGGTGCGTCTTCCCGGAGTACGGCGTAAGCACCACGAAATAGTCGAGTTCGGCCACTGCCGTTTCGAGATCGCCGGTGTTGAAAACGCGGTCGAAACCGGGGACCTCGGTTCGCGTACCCGTGATGCCGATGACCTTCATCCCGAATGCGCGGCACCGCGGAGCCAGGTCATTGGCAATGGCGCCGAGGCCGAAGATGCCGACCGTCTTCCCGAAGAGCACGGTCGAATTCGGCTTGGCCCATTTTGCACGGTCCTGGTTCCTGACGAGTTCGGGAATGTGCCGGGCGAACGCCAGCATGCCGGCGAATGCCGCTTCGGACATTTGCGGGCCATGCAGTCCGTGTACCCGCGTCACAGTCACACCGTCCGGCAAATCGGGATGGCCGCAGATATTGTCGACACCGCTGCCGAACGACTGCACCCACCTGAGCTTTTGCGCCCGCCGATAGATTTTCCCGGCGTTACTGCCGAGTTGGTGACCGATGGTGATCAGCACCTCCGCTTCTTCAAGCGCCCGGGCGGCTTCCTCGAAGCTGCTCGCCACGCTGACTTCGACATTGGCGAACTGGTCCGCGAGCCTTTCGCAGCGCATGGTACTGCGCTCGGGCTCATCGCAGTAGGCCAGTACCTTGATGACGTGATTTAACGGGGCGTCCACGTCCAGTTGGCCCCTGTGCGTGAATTCTTTTTCCGATTGCCGATCACGTTCAAAAGAGGCTTCCGCAGCGCGCTGCAAGAGAGCCAGAATACTGGCGACATTGCCGAAATATCAAATAATGAATACTTCGAACAGTATAAGATGTTCTGATGTATCTCTTGCGTTGGTCCAGCAACGATTTTCCTGGCTCAGCGTTGCCCGCCCAACTCAACGCGGCGTTCGGTGCCCCACCACGCGTTGATCGATGGCGCCGAACACGCTCCGGGCGCCGGTCGGTCTGGCGCGCCCCAAATGAATCTATAAACAATACGAATCATTTTTAATCAAAATAAACGATTACAATTATGAATTGAGTAGCGTTAGCATAGGCACAATTCGAAGCATAGTGCCTCGAATGTACAGACCATGCGAAATCGTTCCGTGAGGGTAACAAATGAAGACTTATCAATGGCAGTTACTGGTTGCAGCGAGTCTCGCGCTAACGGCCTTTTCTGCCGCAAAGGCTCAGGATGATGAGTCGTCAGACGGGGCCCGTACGATTGACGAAATCATCGTGACTGCGCAACGTCGCGAGGAAAACCTTCAAGACGTGCCCGTAAGTTTGACGGCGGTTAGCGGCGATGCGCTTTTACAAAGAAGCATAAACGAATTGACTCAGCTGCCTCTTGCAGCGCCGACATTGCAGGTCGGGCAAGACAATACGTTTGCTATCCGCGGAATCGGATCGCAGATTTTCGCAGAGACGATAGATCCCAGCGTGGCGTTGATGATCGACGGCGTAAACTATGGCAGAAATGCTATGGCGTTTATTCCGTTTATCGACGTCGATTCCGTTCAAGTCTTGAATGGTCCCCAAGGTCTCCTGTTTGGCAAGAACGCTTCTGCGGGCCTGGTAAATATCGCTACCCGGCAACCTGACCCTGAAGCGTTTGATGGGGATTTCAGCGCAGAGTATCTCGTCCGAAACAGTACGCCGGACGATGCGAGCGGAATGATCTATCGGGGTACTCTGAATGTGCCGGCTGGAGAGAACTCGGCTTTCCGCTTTAACGCATTCTTTTCCGATCAAGACTCCATAATTGATAACGTCTTTCCCAACCCCAGTGATGTACGCGTCGATCTGGATCAAGATCGTATCGGGTTTAAAGCGAAGTACTTGTATGAAGACGGTCCCTGGAGCGTATACCTCATCGCGGACTACAATGAAAACACAGGCACAGGCGGCCGGTTCGGACGTACATTCCGTCTTGTCGGTGCTGGCAGCGACCTTGAGCCGATCATGGATGCGGACGGAATTGTCCCTGGCCCGGAGAACCTCACCAACAACTCAGATGGTCAGATGTTTAGGGATGAGGAGACCGGCGGTCTGGTTAGTACAATCGGATACGAGTTTGACAATGGCATAAGTCTCGTGAATATCACGGGGTGGCGCACATTTGAAGGCAAGCAAAACCTGCACAACGATTTTCACGCAGGTCAGGATATCGTAGACAACCCTAACACGAACGATCTGACTCAGTTCTCGAACGAGTTGCGGTTCGTTCTTCCTCAAACGGAAGCGTATTCGGGCCAGTTTGGTGTTTATTACTTCGATTTGTCGTCCGAAATTTTCGACGCACTGGATGTTGCGGGGCCTCCGCCATTCATTGCTGTCGGGTTCCCATTCTGCGTCGGCGCTGATCCCATGCCTGGGCCACCGCCGGCATGTAACGTCAGCAACGACGTCTTTCTGGGTAGCGATGGCGCCACAGAGTTGGATATCGAGAGCATCGCGGCCTTTGGTCAGTTTGACTTCTTCCTGACCGACAGGTTTACAGCAACCGTTGGTGCGCGAGGAACACGAGATGACGTGTCCACGTCGGTTCTCCAGACTCAGCGCAACTACTTCGTCAATATCGGAGGACCGAGCGGTCTTTTTCAGGATTCCATTGACAACACCAATTTCAGTTGGAAGCTAGGAGCGTGCGCCGTAGGATGTTTCGCGGTCAGGCGAAGGGCGCAATTTGGCGATGAACCCGCATGGGCGACCGCGGAATCGGCCGATGGCTCGGCGTGGGCGCACAAAGGCCCCTGGGCGCGCTCCAATCGGCCG
>JAJEFE010000160.1 GCA_022820625.1 Gammaproteobacteria bacterium
CGTCCTCCCCGGAGTGACTCCCTCGCCGGAGTGGCGGATGAGTTCGTCAAACCCTATTTTGCCTCATGACGGCCGGCATCTCCCCCCGAAATCCGGCGAAACCCGCGCTTGGGGTGAAAATCCGGCGCCGAGACCGGAAAAGGCCCAAAATCCCGCCAAAACCGCAGATTCCTGGGGTAAAGTTCTTTTTGGACTTGCTCGAAACCTTTATCGATCAAAGGCTTCCGAACAGCGCAAGAGGCTCAGCCAGTATCGTGCACCCTTCCGCTCCTGTAGACGACCGACGATCTGGAATGCGTTTCAACCTTGGAAAATGAGACGGCTCACGACTCGGGAGGTTCCTTGTCCTTGGAGCTTTGCCGATCGATTATCAGATAAGCGGCGACAAACAGCGCAAATATTGTCAGTGAGAGCAGAGTAAGCGTGTTCATTCGCTCTCCTCCGTGGTTCCGAACAGCAACAGGAAAAAGCCGAGCAGGACGGTTGGCGATGCGTCAATATAGCCGATTGAGCGTTCCAGCAGGAACCCGAGCATTCCGGCGATGATCAACGCCGTGCCGATGTGTCTGGCGGCGTCCTCAAAGCGTGAGACGACGAAGCGTCTCTTTTTCATGAATCCTTCTCCATCAGAAAGGGTATCCCGAAGAACCGATGAAATGCGGAAGGCTCCGAGATCAATCGGATACTTCCCCCAAGCGCGGCAAGGATTGCCACCAGCAGGGCGCGGTCGAGTCGTACGTTGTTCATGCCGACAAGCCTATGGTGGCGGGGAACGTCCTGCCAACGGTCAGTTTTTTGGCAAAACGCACAGTTTCGCAGTCAATATCGCGTTGCATGCCCCCTTGAGCCACCGGCATTGCACGGCGAAGAGCCAGTTCCGAATACCGGGCATTGAGACCGGCGCCGTGGAAACCTGCTCGCTCCACTCGCCGTCACCCCACCCCGCAGGCTGCTAGAATCGCGCCCATGTCCGCGACAACCAACGCTGTCGACCCACTGATCACCGCACGCCGGGTTCTGGAGATCGAGTCCGACGCCATTCGCGCGCTGATTCCGCGGCTGGGCGACGAACTGCTGGCCGCGTGCCGGATTTGCATCGAGGCGCAGCGCGGCAACGCCCGTATCGTGGTCGTCGGCATGGGCAAGTCGGGCCATGTGGGCAGCAAGATCGCCGCCACGCTGGCGAGCACCGGGTCGCCGGCGTTCTTCGTGCACGCCGGGGAGGCCGGGCACGGCGACATGGGGATGATCACCGGCCAGGACGTGATTCTGGCGATTTCCAATTCGGGCGAAACCCGGGAGATTGCCTTCCTGCTGCCGCGGATCAAGCGGCTCGGGCTGCCGTTGATCGCCATGACGGGCAGCCCGCGCTCCACCCTCGCCCGGGCCGCCACGGTCAACCTGGACATTGGCGTGGCCGAGGAGGCCTGTCCGCTAAACCTCGCGCCCACCGCCAGCACGACGGCGGCGCTGGCCATGGGGGACGCGCTGGCCATCGTGCTGCTGGAGCAGCGGGGATTCAGGGAAGAGGACTTCGCCAGCTTTCACCCCGGCGGCGTACTGGGCCGGAGGCTGCTGGTGCGCGTGCAGGACATCATGCACGAGGGCGGCGACATCCCCAGCGTGACGCCGGAGACACCCGTGAGCGACGGCCTGCTGGAAATGTCCCGCGGGAATCTCGGCATCACGGCCGTGGTGGACGGCGGCGGCACGCTTTGCGGCGTGTTCACGGACGGCGACCTGCGCCGGTTGCTGGACCGGCGCATCGATATCCACGACACTCCCATCGGCGAGGTCATGACGCCGGGCGGGAAAACCATCCGCCGGGACGATCTCGCCGCCCAGGCCGTACGCCTGATGGAAGACCACGGCATAACGGCGCTGCTGGTGCTTGACGAGGAGAAGAAACTGGTAGGCGCGCTGAACATCCACGACGTGTTCCGGGCCGGAGTCGTCTGATGACCCCGGACACGCTGGAACGCGCCCGCCGAATCCGGTTGCTGGTCCTGGACGTGGACGGCGTGCTCACGGACGGCGGGTTGTACTACGGGGCGGGAGGCGAATCGCTGCAGCGGTTCCACGTCCACGACGGCGCCGGCATCAAGGCGGTCATGGCGGCCGGGATCGCGGTAGCGGTGATCTCCGCCCGCCGCACCCCGGCGGTGACGGCCAGGATGAAGGAACTTGGCGTGGAAACCGTTGTCCAGGGTGAACAGAACAAGCTCGAAGCGGTGACGGAAATTGCCGAGCGGATGGACATCGGGTTGGACGCCGTGGCGTGTGTCGGCGACGATACGACCGACGTGCCCATGATGCGCCGGGCCGGGCTTGCGATCGCCGTTGCGGACGCGCGCGGACCTGCGGTGGAGGCCGCTCACTACCGGACGTCGGCGAGGGGTGGCCACGGCGCCGTGCGCGAGGCATGCGACATGCTGCTGCTGGCGGGTTGACGGCATGACGCGACCCTTTCAACGTCGGGAACTGTTTGCGCTGGGCGCGCTCACGGCCATCGCGATGCTCACCTGGCTGTGGAGCCGGCAGGGCATCGAGGACGAAGGTCCCGTGTCCGTGGTGGGCGCCGCCGCGCCGGGGTATTACCTGAACGGCGCATCGATATTGGGAACGGATGAGGAGGGACGGGTCCTGTTCCACGTGCAAGCCGCCCGCGCCGAAGAACTGCCAGCAGAGCAGCGCCTGCTGTTGAGCGACATCGCCGTTCGTTATCAACCCGAAACCCAGGTGCCCTGGGTGCTCACCGCCACGGAAGGCCAGGCGTTTCTCGAGGAGACGTACCTGGACTTCAGCGGCGACGTGGAACTGGCCAGGAGCGAACCGTCGGACTCGGGGCCGATGTTGATCCGTACCTCCTCGCTGCGGCTGGAGCCTGAAACCTTCGATGTGCGCACCGACGGCCCGGTGAGCCTCTATTTCGACGACCGGCGGCTGGACGCCGTCGGCCTCAGTGCAAACTTGAAGGCGGAGCGCTTGGCGCTAGAATCGAACGTATATGGCGTATTCGGTCCTTAAATTCCGTTGCAGGGCGTGGGCGCTGGCTCCGGTAGCCGCGCTGGCCCACGGAACGGTGCTGGTACCCGGGCAGGCCCACGCCCAGGATGAAGACCTGCGTGTCTCGCTGGACGCGGAGTGGTCGTCTTTCGACAGGCAGTCCAACACCATGATGTTCCGGGGGCTGCGCATCGCCCAGGGCGACTTCATGATCGAGGCCGACGAAGCGGTGGCTTCGGACCTGGATTTCGACAGGAGCGAGTGGGAGTTCATCGGCAACGTGCGCATCGACCTGGACACCGCCGCGATCGAATCGTCCCGGGCGGAGATAATGTTCGAGACCCATGACTTGCTGGTCGTGGAACTTGAGGGTAATCCGGCCCGGTTCCAGGACCGCAACCCCGAGCGCGGGGAGCCGATCCAGGGAAGCGCCGAAGTGCTGCGCTACGACAGCGCCGAGCGGACGCTGCACATGACCGGGAGCGCCCGGCTCAGCGAGGGCCCCAACGAATTCTCCGGCTGCGACCTGATCTACAACATCGACGACAAGAAAATCACCTCCGGCTCCTCCGAGTGCGGCGAACCGGTGTCCATCACGATATTGCCCCCCCCGGACGATGCCGACGGACCATGAACAAGCTCGAAGCCCTCGGCATAGCCAAGCGTTACCGAACGCGCGAGGTGGTACAGGACCTGTCGATCTCCATTGAAAGCGGCGAAGTCGTCGGCCTCCTCGGGCCCAACGGCGCCGGCAAGACCACCGCCTTCTACATGATCGTCGGCCTGATCGGCTGCGGCCGGGGCAGGATCATCCTCAACGGCCGGGACGTGACCCGGCTGCCGGTACACCGCAGGGCGCGCCTGGGTTTGGGGTACCTGCCGCAGGAGGCTTCGGTATTCCGCAAGCTCAGCGCCGCCGACAACATCCGCTCCATCCTGCAACTGCGCAACGACCTCGATCGCGCCGAACGACAGCGCGTGATGGAAGAACTCATCGAGGAACTTCACATCGGCCATGTCCGCGACAGTCTCGGGATCTCGCTGTCGGGCGGCGAACGCAGGCGCGTGGAGATTGCCCGCACCCTGGCGGCGAACCCCAAGTTCATTCTCCTGGACGAACCCTTCGCGGGCGTCGACCCGATTTCGGTACTGGACATTCAGCGAATCATCCGCCACCTGGTCGAGCGCGAGATCGGCGTGCTGATCACCGACCACAACGTACGCGAGACGCTGGGGATATGCGGACGGGCCTACATACTGAACAACGGCGCTCTCATGGCCTCCGGGACGCCGGTGGAATTGCTGTCGAACCAGAGCGTGCGCGATGTCTATCTCGGGCAGGATTTTTCTCTTTAGGCTGCCGTCATGCTGAAACCGGCACTGAAGCTGAGGACGGCGCAACAGCTCACCATGACGCCGCATCTGCAGCAGGCGATACGCCTGTTGCTCCTGCCCGTCGCCGATCTGCGCGCCGAGATCCAGGATGCGCTGGACGAGAACGTGATGCTGGAGACCGTAGAGCCGGACAGGGAAGTGGCCGCTGAACCGGAACAGGCGCCGGATCCGTTTGAGGCCGCTGCGGAAGGGGCCGCAAATGACGATTCCATGGGCGAGTGGACCGAAACCGCCGGCCCGGGTGACGCACCGGCGAACCCGGCTCCCGAGGGTGTGTTCGACTTCGCCGACCGCTCCGAGGAGACGCTGCGCGGCCACCTGCTCTGGCAACTGGAGCTTGAGAATCTGGACGCGCGCACGACCGCGATCGGTCAGGCCGTCATCGACGCCATCAACGACGACGGCTATCTCACCGATGATGCCATCTCCATCCAGGCGACGCTGGCGCCGGACGTGGTGACCACGGAGGAGGAAATCGAGTCGGCGATCCAGCTCGTTCAGCGCCTGGATCCCGCGGGTGTCGGCGCCCGTTCCGTCAGCGAGTCCGTGCTCCTGCAGTTGGCGCAGCTCGATCCGTCCACCCCCCGTCTCGCGCTTGCCCGGTCCATCGCCGCCGAACACCTGGATCTCGTCGCTGAGCGACAGACGAACACGCTGAAAAGGTTGTTGCAGGCATCCGAGGACGATGTGGAAGAGGCGTTGCTGCTGGTGCGTGCGTGCCATCCGCGCCCCGGAGCGGCGATCTACGCGCCGGCGGCGGAATACTTGATTCCGGATGTCTTCGTGCGCCGTAGTGACCAGAAGTGGATCGTCGAGCTGAACGCGTCCGTTGCGCCGCAGCTGCGGGTGAACCAGTCCTACGCCGGCTCGCTGGGCCGCGGAGAACAGTACAGCGTGTTGCGCGCCCAGCTACAGGAGGCGAGATGGCTCGTCCGCAGCCTCGAGATTCGCAACGAAACACTGTTGAAGGTGGCCGAAGCCATCGTCGAGCGCCAGACGGATTTTCTGGATCACGGCGAGGAGTTCATGCGCCCGATGGTACTCCGCGACATCGCCGAGGCCATCGGCATGCACGAATCCACCGTATCGAGGGTCACCGCCAACAAGCACATGCATACGCCGCGCGGTATCATCGAGTTCAGGTATTTCTTTTCGAGTCATGTCGACGGCGACAACGGAGAGCGCTCATCGACGGCCGTACGCGCGATGATCCGCCGCCTGATCGCCGGCGAGGTGGCCGAAAAACCGTTGAGCGACAACCGGATCGCCAACCTCCTGGCGAAGGACGGCGTCAAGGTTGCGCGCAGAACGGTGGCGAAGTATCGGGATGCGATGAGTATCCCGACTTCAACGGAGAGAAAACGGGCCGGAACGGTCCGGTAATGGAAACGGGCCCGATAGGTCCGGGAGAGAAACATGCAGTTGAACATCACCGGTCATCACGTGGACTTGAGCCCTGCGGTACGCCGCCGCGTCAGTTCCAAGCTGGCTCGAATCGAACGCCATTTCGACCATGTGATCGATGTTCATTGCATCCTGACGACCGAGAAGCTGTCCTGCCGCGCGGAGGCCACCGTACATCTGGACGGCGGCACCCTTCACGCTGACGCCGTCGCCGAAAATATGTACGCGGCGATAGACGGCCTCGTGGACAAGCTCGATCGCCAGATCAAGAAGCACAAGGAAAAACAGATCGACCGTCTCAGCAAACGCGCCGCGAGGCGCCGTTACGGGTAATCGTCCGCTGTCGGTGGTCGCCGCCCGGGGGGAGAATCGATGCGGCTTGTCGTCCTGAGCGGACTTTCGGGGTCCGGTAAAAGCGTTGCCCTCAACGCGCTTGAGGACGCAGGACACTACTGCATCGACAACATTCCGGTCGCACTGTTGCAGTCGTTCGTGGATGAGACACTGCCGCAGCAGGATCCCTCATTCAGTCATGTCGCGCTGTGCGCTGACGCCCGCAATGCCGCCGATATCCCGCGACTTCCGGCGCTGGTACAGGAAATGCGAAAGGCTGGAATCGCCTGCGAAGTGATCTTCCTGCAGGCCGACGAAGACGTGCTGTTGTCGCGCTTCAGCGAGACCCGGCGCAAGCATCCGCTGACCACCGACCGGGTCAGCCTGACCGAGGCGCTCGAACAGGAATCTCGATTGCTCGATCCCATCGTCGATATCGCGGACCTGGTTGTGGATACCAGCGCGATGAACGTCCACCAGTTGCGGGACCTGATCGGCAACCGGGTCGCCAGCCGTGCCGAAGGCAACCTGTCCATATTACTGGAATCCTTTGGATTCAAGCATGGACTTCCCGCCGACGCGGACTTCGTCTTCGATGTTCGCTGCCTGCCCAACCCGTACTGGGAACCGGAGCTTCGCTCGTTGACAGGTCGCGACCGTCCGGTACGGGAGTTTCTGGAGAAACAGCCGCAGGTTCAGGCGATGGTGGACGATATCACCGCCTTCCTGCAACGCTGGATCCCCCGCTACAAGGAAACCCAGCGCGCCTACCTGACCGTGGCCATCGGGTGCACGGGCGGACAGCACCGCTCGGTGCACATGGCAGAGGCCGTGGCGGAACGATTGTCATCCGGCGATACCGTGCAGACCCGGCACCACCAACTGTCCTGAGCGGTACGGGTCCAGCCGCCAGACGATTTCCTGAATACGGTCGACAACAAGCGCCGGATCCGCTACTCGACGCCGATGCCGGACGCATTATCCGCGAACGGAAAAACTGCTTGCGGTGTTCAGGCTGCGCCGCCGGGAGAACGCCCCGGTGTCGATGGCCAGTTTCGTGTAGTGCCCGGTGAACTGCAGCGGTGTGGCATCCTGATCGTGGCCACCCTCACACGCGTCGATAAGTTCAGCCATCAATGCGCCGACGGTGCCGGCATTCTTGAACTGGTGACCGCTCGTTCCAACCGCCATGTAGAAGCCGTCCAGGTCAGACTTGTCGTAGATGGGCGTCCAGTCGTCCGCCACATCATACAGATCGACCACACCGACGCCGCTATTGGGGATGGGGATAGACGGAATGCGTTTGGACAGGCGAAACACCTGGGTCTTCCACTGCAGTTCTGAAATGTTTCGGTCGAAGTTGTCCGGATCCTCAATCCAGATTTTCTCGTCGCAGCCGGGATCGCCGGACCCCACGGAGATCTTGTTGCCCGACTCCGGTCTGATGTAGATACCGATATTGGTGTCCGAAGCGATGATGCCGTCTGCCTCGAACGAGAACGCCTCTGGCGACGGTAGATGATGCACCTCTCGCCGCAACGCCCGGGTCTTGATCGACATACCGTCTTCAACGCCCGCCATGCGGTTGACGACAAACGAATAGGGTCCCGCCGCGTTGACGACGATCCCCGAATGCAGTTCCTCGCCATCCTGCAGTTTCACTCCACGCACCCGTCCGGCGGATCGCAGAATGCCCGCTACCGGTCGCTTGAACAGGAAGCGGCCGCCGGCGGCTCGAACGGCTTGCTTGAGATTCCGCGTCGCCAGTAGTGGATCGTTGACGTACCCGGCGACTGGGGTAAAGATCGCACCGGCGAGCGGTTCGTCCCCGTCGTCCCAAAACGCCGGGTCGTCGATGAGTTTCGGAGGTGCGTGCCGGGCACCGTCGAAGATTGGCAGCCTTGCCAGCAATCTCTCGCGGGACCATTCCTCGAACGGAATACCGATCGACCGAAAGTGATTCAGCATGTCCCGACGATCATCCGCGGCGGTCTTGATCACCAGGTGCCCGCACTGAATGTACTGTGCGTAGTCGATTGCGCCCCCAAGGTCGAGGAAGGAAGCCCAGTTCTTCCAGTAGTGATAACCCTCGAACGCCAGCTTGATACTGTTGGCCGTCGAGTATGAGAACCTCACTACCGCGCACGAATTCGCGGTGGAGCCGAAACCGGCGGCGGGATTCTTGTCGATATTGAGGGTTCGATAGCCACGGCGGCACAGCGCCAACGCGATGGCACTGCCGATCACGCCAGCTCCGATGACGATGACATCCCTGTTTTTCACGGAGTTGCTAGGCCCTGAGCTTTCGCGACAACTCCCAGCGCTCTGCAATGCTGGCGTCCGAGCGGTGCTCGATCTCGGCCTCCGCACCAACTTCCAGAATCTGCAGGGTATCGGTTCCTCCGGAAACGCCCCGCTGCCCTCCCGCAGTAAACAGTACCAGGTCCCCCTTGGAAACGATCCTTTCCGAAGCGAGCACCTGGATCGCCGTCCGATAGACTTCGCTGGGCTCAGTTTGGCACACGTCGAAATTTGCTGGATAGACGCCGCGATAAAGGGTGACCCGGCGGCGCGTCGTCTCGTGCCGGGTGAAGGCGAATATGGGGATGTCGCTGCGAACCCGCGACATCCACAACGCCGTGGATCCCGACTCGGTAAACGCGATGATGGCCTTGACGTTCAGGTGGTTGGCTGTGTACATGGCCGCCAGCGCGATGGCCTCGTCCACGCGGCTGAAGATCTCCTCCGGCATGTAGCTCTCGGGCCGGCGCACGGTTTCGTGCCGCTCCGCACCGATGCACAGCGAACTCATGGTACGCAAAGCCTCTGCAGGATAGCGGCCGATGGCTGTCTCCGCGGACAGCATGACCGCATCGGTGCCGTCCATGACCGCATTGGCCACGTCGGAGACCTCCGCGCGGGTCGGCGACGGGTTGTTGATCATGGACTCCAGCATCTGCGTGGCGGTGATCGACACCTTGTTGCGATTGCGTGTCTCCATGATCAGGCCCTTCTGGAGGCTCGTCATTGACGCGTAGCCCACTTCAACCGCCAAATCGCCGCGCGCCACCATGATCACGTCGCTGGCGTCGATGATCTCCTCGATGTTCTCCACGGCTTCCGCGCGCTCGATCTTGGCGCAGATCAGGCCGTGCCCGCCGGCGGCATGCAGCAATTCCCGGGCTTCCTCGATGTCGGCAGCGTTTCTGGCGAAGGACACCGACACGTAGTCCACTCCCAGCCGCGCCGCAAGATCGATATCCTGCCGGTCCTTGTCAGAGAGCGCCGGAGCCGACAACCCCCCGCCCCCCTTGTTCAAGCCCTTCTTGTTGGTCAGCGTGCCGCCACGCTGCACCCAGCAGCGCACTTCTGTGCCTTCGACCTTGTAGACCTCAAGGACAATCTGACCGTCGTCGAGAAGCAGCATATCGCCGGGAACGACATCCTTGACCAGATCACGGTATTCGACGCTGACCCGGGACTCGTCGCCCGGGCCGGCGTCCGGAGCGGTGTCCAATATGAATCGCTGGCCTTCCCCAAGCACCGCGACGCCCTTGGCGAATCGTTCGATGCGAATCTTCGGCCCCTGGAGATCGCACATGAGCCCGACGTCCCGCCCGATCCTTGCAGAGATGTCGCGAACCTGCCTGACCCGGTCCGAGTTCTGCTGCGTCGTGCCGTGGGAAAAGTTGAGCCTCAGTACATCCGCACCTGCAAGGAGCAGCGACTCCAGCACCTGCGGATCATCCGTCGCCGGCCCCAGCGTGGCGACGATCTTGGTTCGACGCCTGAATTCGGAAGTCTCGTACGAGTCCAATAAATGCTCCCTTCCTGACCGGGATCACTATACCGTAGCCGCGATAGCGTCGCCCTTATACCGTTGATTTGTTGCGGTTCAGTTTCGGCCATCAGCGCCGGCTCGCGCCTTGAGCGCCGCCACAGCCGGCAGTTCCTTGCCCTCAAGGAACTCCAGAAAGGCGCCACCTCCTGTGGAGAGGCAGGAAATGTGGTCGCGTACGCCGAACTGCTGGATCGCCGCCAGCGTGTCGCCGCCCCCAGCGATGGAAAATGCACCGCTGGCCGCAACGGCCTTGCTGACCGCCTCGGTCCCGCGGGCGAATTCCGGATGCTCGAAGACGCCCACCGGCCCGTTCCAGAGAATGGTGCCGGCCCGTTGAAGACGGCTGGCGTATTCCTCCGCGGTCTGCGGGCCAATGTCCAGGATCATTTCATTGGCGCCGACGTCGCTCATGCCGCGAGTCAATCCACGGGCGGTCTCATCCAGGGACTCGGCGACGACTACATCCGATGGCAGGGGGATGTCCGCAGCGCCGAATTCACCGTCCAGCAACCGGCGAGCGAATTCCAGCATCGCCGGCTCGTGCAGGGAACGCCCTACCGGGTGACCCGCTGCCGCGAGCAGCGTATTGGCGATGCCGCCGCCGAGGATGAGTGCGTCCACCTTGCCGGCCAGTGTCTGCAAGACCCCCAGCTTGGTAGAAACCTTGGAACCACCGACGATGGCGACAGTGGGCGCTTGGGGCTGCTCGAGCGCAGCCGTCAGCGCCTCGAGTTCCCTGACGAGCAACGGCCCGGCGCAGGCCACCGGCGCCAATCGCGCCACGCCGTGAGTGCTGGCGTGGGCGCGGTGCGCCGACCCGAAGGCGTCCATCACAAAAATGTCGCACAGCGCCGCCAGTCGAGCCGCGAGTTCCGGATCGTCGGCCTTTTCGCCGCGCTCGAAGCGCACGTTCTCAAGTAGCGCCGCGTGGCCCTGCCCGACCTCCACGCCCCGCGCCCGGCAATCCACCAGTTCGACCGGCTGGCGGAGCAGTTCGCTGAGCCTACGGGCGACTGGGCGAAGGGAAAAAGCCTTGTCGAAACGACCCTCCACCGGCCTGCCCAGGTGGGACATGAGGGTGACGCGCGCACCCTGCTTCAGGGCGAATTCGATGGTCGGCAACGCGGCTGCGAGGCGCGCGTCGCTCGCCACGGCGCCGTCCCTGATTGGTACATTGAGATCCTCACGGATCAGCACCCGCCGACCTGCCAGCGGGATATCCACCATGCGCTTGATGTCCATCGCCTTGCGGCGGATCTGTCCTATCCCACCCTGGCAAACGCCAGCGTGGTGTCGAGCATGCGGTTGGAAAAGCCCCACTCGTTGTCGTACCAGGTGCAGATCTTGACCAGGTCGCCCGACACCTTGGTCAGGCCGGAATCGAATACGGACGACGCCGGGTGATGGTTGAAATCGATGGAAACCAGCGGTTCGTCGGTGTAGGCAAGCACGCCTTCGAGCGCCCCTTCGGCCGCCGACCTGATCGCCCCGTTGACCTCCTCGACAGATGTTGCCCGTGTGCTGATGAAAGAGAGATCCACCACCGAAACGTTGATCGTCGGAACGCGGATCGCGAAACCGTCCAGACGGCCGTCCAGTTCCGGCAACACAAGCCCCACGGCGGCTGCGGCGCCGGTCTTGGTGGGAATCATCGACTGGGTCGCAGAGCGCGCCCGCCGCAAGTCCTTGTGGAACACGTCGGATAGCACCTGGTCGTTGGTGAAGGCATGAATGGTGGTCATCAGGCCCTGCTCGATCCCCACTGCCTCGTGCAGCACCTTGGCCACCGGCGCCAGGCAGTTGGTGGTGCAGGAGGCATTGGAAATGACCTGATGCGAGGCGTCGAGAATGTGGTGGTTGACACCGTACACGATGGTCGCGTCGGTGTTGGTACCTGCGGGAGCGGATACGACGACTTTCTTCGCGCCTGCATCGAGGTGAGCCGAAGCCTTGTCCTTTGTCCGGAACAGGCCCGTGCACTCCAGGACAATGTCGACGCCGAGTTCCTTCCACGGCAGATCCGCCGGATTGCGTTCCGCGAGCACCTTGACGGAATCGCCGTTCACCACGAGTTCGCCGTCGCCGACTTCGACCTGGAAAGGAAAGCGGCCGTGGGCGGAGTCGTAGCGCGTCAGGTGGGCGTTGGTCTGCGCGTCGCCGAGGTCGTTGACCGCGACGATCTGCATGTCATCGCGCCGGCCCGATTCGTAGAGCGCCCTCAGCACCATTCTGCCGATACGGCCGTATCCGTTGATCGCAAGTCTCACAGGCATGAATTTCTCCCTAGCACGCGGCGCGCCGCCTCCGTAACGGCCTCCACGGTGAAGCCGTAGTGTTCCATCACGGCCTTGCCGGGCGCCGACTGACCGAAGCTTGCCATGCCGAGCACGTCGCCCCGGCCGCTGATGTAGCGCCACCAGCAATCCCTCGCGCCGGCTTCGACCGCCAGGCGGGCGGCGCCGTTGGCCGGCAGCACATGAGAGCGGTACTCCTCTGGCTGGGCGTCGAAGACCTCGGTGCAGGGGACGGAAACGACCCGAACGCGCACGCCTTCCGACACCAGGTTCCGTGCAGCCCCGAGCACCAGTCCCACCTCAGAACCGGTTGCCATGAGGATGACTTCCGGGTCCCCGTCGCTGTCCAGCAGAATGTAGGCTCCCCTGGCGATCAGGTCGATCTGGTCGTCGGTCCGGGCGACGTGGGAGAGACCCTGGCGAGTCAGGACCAGGCTGGTGGGACCATCGAGGCGCTCCACCGCCGACCGCCAGGCGACCGCGGTTTCCACCGCATCGCAGGGCCGCCAAACCGCCATGTTGGGCATGGCGCGCAGGCTGCTCACGTGCTCGATGGGCTGATGGGTGGGTCCGTCCTCGCCCAGGCCAATGGAGTCGTGAGTAAGGACCAGGATGGTCCTGATCCGCATCAGCGCCGCCATGCGCAGCGCGTTGCGGGCGTAATCGGAGAACACCAGGAAGGTGCCGCCGTAGGGGATGAATCCGCCGTGCAGCGCCAGGCCGTTCAGGACCGCGGCCATGGCGAATTCGCGCACTCCGAAATAGATGTAATTGCCGGCTGCCTGTCCGGATCCGATGACCGCCGAGCCGCTGTGCAGGGTGTTGTTGGAGCCTGTCAGATCCGCCGATCCGCCGATCAGCTCGGGCAGGTGAGGTGCGAAGGCCTCCAGCGCCCGCAGCGACGCCTTTCGCGTGGCCATGTCCCTGGATTCTGCGGCAATTTCACGGATCGCGGCATCGGCGAGATCGCTCCAGTTCCCGGGAAGCCCGCCCCGAACCCGGCGCTGGAACTCCCGCGCCAGGTCGGGCCACCGTTCGGTGTAGACATCGAAGCGTTGCTGCCACTCCGCCTCCAGCGCCGCGCCCCTGGCCCGGGCGTCCCACGCGTCGCGCAGTTCATCCGGCACGACGAAAGGCTCGTACTCCCAACCGATCTGCGTCCGTGTCGCCGCGACCTCGTCGGGCCCCAGCGGCGCCCCGTGGGTGTCCGCCGTCCCCTGCTTGTTGGGAGCGCCCCAGCCGATGAGCGTCTTGCAGCAGATCAGCGACGGCCGCGACGTCTCTGCCCGGGCGGTCTCGAGAGCGGCAATCACTGCTTCGGGATCGTGCCCGTCGACATCCTCGACCACGTGCCAGCCGTACGCGCGAAACCGCGCCGGCGTATCGTCCGTGAACCAGCCGTCGATATCGCCGTCGATGGAGACATTGTTTTCGTCGTAGACGCCGATCAGCTTGCCCAGACCCAGCGTGCCCGCCAGCGAACAGGCCTCGTGGGAGATGCCCTCCATCAGGCAACCATCGCCCATGAATACATACGTGTAGTGGTCGACGATCGTCCCGCCGGGCCGGTTGAAGGTCGCCGCCAGCGCTTTCTCCGCAAGCGCCATGCCGACCGCGTTGGCCAGTCCCTGCCCCAGCGGGCCAGTGGTGGTCTCGATGGCGATTTCAAGCTCCCGCTCCGGGTGCCCGGCCGTCCGTTGACCGATCTGGCGGAACTGCCGAATCTCGTCCATCTCCAGCGGGTACCCGCTGAGGTGCCCCAGCGCGTAAATCAGCATGGAGCCGTGCCCGTTGGAAAGCACGAAGCGGTCGCGGTCGCACCAGTGCGGATTGGCGGGATTGTGCCTTAGAAAGTCGTTCCACAGGACTTCAGCGATATCGGCCATGCCCATGGGCATGCCCGGATGGCCCGATCGCGCCGCTTCCACCGCGTCCATTGAAAGTGCACGTATCGCGTTTGCAAGTTGCCGCCGGGGCGGCCGTATGGCTGCCGTCATTTGCTCTCCGGTCGATACCAACGGGTGATGTCGGGTGGTGGTGCTGAAAGACGCTGAATTGTCGCCTACGAGGATAGTCGTCGCAACAGGAATCGGTACTCGGAAATCGCTGCGCGCCGGTCACCCGCGGGCGGTCCGCCGATGCTCACCAGGTCATGGACGTGGCTGCCCCGCGTGGAAGTCCTGCCATACGGATGTGCGGAAGAACAGGCCGCAATTCTCGACCCATGGCGTACAAGAAATTGAGTCGGGACAATTGCGCCCTCTCCGGGTGCATCCACGACAGGGGTGAACGCGGTGCCGGCGACGGGCAAACCCGCCGCTGGCACACCTCGCGGTCGCGTCACCTCCTGTCGAAGGTATACCTGAACTGCATGACGTACTCCCTCAGCCGCCGGTTGTAGCGGGCCGACTGGTTCTGGGGAGGCTCCGTGGCCAACAGGTTTCGCGTGGCGAGGCCGAAACTGGCCGACGGCATGAACTGCCAGTTCCACTGCAGGTCCAGCAACCACTGGCCCTCCTCGTGGGTGAAGGCCTCCCTCGCCACGTCGGTAGCGAGGTCGTCGTAGTCGGCGTTCAGGCTATCCCTGTAGGAGAGGTTCAGCCGAACCCGATGGTCGCCCCGATTCAGGCTGAGCGGGAAATTACCCTGCCAGTGGGGCATGTTGTTGATGCCGTTCGAAAAGCCCATGCCGATGTTGCGGCCGATCGAGCTGCACAGATCGTTCGGGCACAGACCCTGCCGCCCCCCCTGTCCCTCCGGAAGCGGGAAATCGTACTTCGTCGTCAATGTGAATCTCGGCGAGAACGACAGCCTGCCCACCGCCGTATCGAAGTTCATGTTTGTGTACATATCCAGAAACTCCGCATTGAGGAAATCCAGGTTCTTCGGGTATGTCACGATCAGGGCGATATTGGTCTGGTCCAGCGGCAGACTGGGATCGATCGGCTCCATGCAACCGCCTTCGGAGGCCGGGATCCAGTTGATATTGCCGCCATTGTTCTCACGGGCAAGCTCGTTCCCGTCGGCATCGAACGTCTTCGGGATCCCGTCGTCGTAGGTGACGATACAGGTCAGGTCTCCGCCCACGACATTTGCCGTGGGGGCCACAATCCTGTCCTTGAACCGGACCCGAACCCAGGACGCCCCGACGCTGATTCTGTCGGTCGCCCGGAAATCGAATCCCAACGAGAGGTTGTCCGAGGTCTGGGGTTGCAGGTCCGGATTCGCCCGGGTTTCGAAAGCGGCGGAAGTCCTGCCCATTGCGCCGTACGTTACGCCGTTGACTTCCACAAAGTTCGGACTGCGTCCACCGATCACGGTGGATGCGGCGCTCTGGCTGATCGAAGGACCCTTGAACGAAGTCTGCCAGGAGGCGCGCATGTTTATTCGATCCGTCGGTGTCCACAGCGCGGCGACCTTCGGCGACAGCTCGCTGAAACCGATGTCGTAGGATTCGTTCCGGGCCGCGACCTGGACATTCAGCGTGTCGGTGAACGGCAGCGCGGACTCGAAATAAATCGACTGCACGGCCTGCGAACCGCTGAAGTCGTTGAAAACGCCCACGCTGGCCGTCGCGCCCGCTTCGACCAGCGGGTCGACATCCCGCGCCAGCTCTTCCTCGCGCCAGGCCACGCCGGCCGCAAGACCGATCGGGCCGCCCCTCAATACACCGAACTCCCCGGTGACTCGCGCGTCCACGGTTCTCAGGTCCATGGTGAATTTATCGACCCGGTTCGGGATCAGCCATTCGAGGAGTTCCGGATCGTTGGCGAGACCCTGCGCGGCCGCATCCGGTAGCGCCGAACTCATGAGTGGATTGTAGTAGTAGCAGCTCCCCTCCCCCCGGGCACCCGTGGCGGGATCGCAGCTGGGCCCGCCGAGGCCCTGCATGGCCAGCGGGTAACGATCCAGAATGATGTCCCTGATCGCGTTATGGGACTGGCTCTGGCCGACGGAAGAATCCACCAGCCAAGTCCAGCCGCTGCCGATATCGCCCTCGATCCCGAATGCGACCCGCCGGAAGGCGTTCTCGTTGTACGCGTCCATTTCCGCGAGAAACGGCATCGTCTCGTTCACCGCATAGAGGGGCATGTACCTGGCCGGTGTGGCCATGCCCATCCCCATGGCCGGAGTGGCCGGCACAAAGCCGAAGTTCGGATCCACGCCACGGGCGTGCACCATCGCCGGATGGTCCGTCGGGAAGGCGTAAGCCGCTCCCAGGCTCGCCGGCACATTCGGAGTCCAGACGTTGCCCGTGCCGCCGTCCCCCCAACGATCGATATCGTCGAAGCGCTGCTGGGACATGCTGACCTCGCCGTTGATCCGGACTGAATTCTCGAACGCATGATCGAAGTACACATAGCCCATGGCCTGCTCGACATTGTTGTTCACCAGATCGAACGCGTTGTCGAACCCGTTCGCACGGCCGCAATTCTCCGCCGGCGCCGTCGGGTTGCTGCCGGTGCCAACTTCCCGAAGCTCGCCGTCGGCCGGGTCTTCGTAGTAGGGGTAGTACGAAAACTGCCCGAACACGGGATCGCCGCACAGCGGGTCGATCCAGGTTGCGGCGCTCATGCCCATGCCGCTGGTGTAGGTGAGTCCGGCCTGCGATTCCAGCCCGACGCCGCCTTCCGGAGTCACGTCGAGTTCCTCCGCAAAGGTATCGTCTATGTCTCCGCGGCGGATCAGGTCCTCCATGTGGTACTCGACGGCGGCGATGAAGCTCGCGTTTTCGTTGCCGGCGCCGAACAGTCCCGCAAACGTGACGTTGGCGGCGGGGTCCGCCTCGAGCGTGCGGGAGTCCGCCTGGAAGTCGAATCCCCGGAAATCCCTGTTGGTGACGAAGTTCACGACGCCGGCCACCGGGTCGGAACCGAATATCGCCGATCCGCCATCGAGCAACAGTTCCGCACGCTGCACGGCGATGCGCGGCACCAGCGAGTTGATGTCCACGCGGTTCCAGCCCGTGCCGTCGGCGGCGGGGTAGGCGACCACGCGGCGCCCGTTCAGAACGGTCAACGAGTTCTCGTCGCCCAGGCCGCGCAGGTTGATCGTGGCGACGCGCCCCGAGCGGGTCCGCGCCATGCCCCCCGCGTCAGTCTGGGCGATGTTGTCTGAACTGAAGTTCTGGGGGACGTTGTCGAAGAAATACGTTGCCAGGTCCGGGGGGGCGAATTCAACCATGTCCTCCCCCGAGTGAACGCTGACCGGAGAAGGCGAGTCGATACCCGTGTACAGGTAGGACCCGGTGACTATGACCTCTTCGAGCTCGTCACCTTGCCCGTCCTGACCTTGCGCGTCCTGCGCCAGGACCGGTGAGACATGGGCCAATAAGATTGCGCTGAGGAAAGCGGCGTTGCGAAAGGTCCGTCCTTCTGAATCCATGATCATCCCCTAACTCGTTGTATACCAGCAACATTCAATCCTTACAGTTTATAGAATACCCTCGCTATCATTACAACGCCGACAGATTGGATAGTGTTTAAGTGTCGACAGATAGAAGCGCAATAGAAACAAATACTTATGAGTTTGTGTTGCTTACGTGGAGAAAACGGCATTCACACTATTTTTCCTTTACAAGATTCCTTATGAATTCCTGTGTGCCATGACGAACAACGAACCTCGCCAATCGCACGTGGTATCGTGGCGCCGACCCAACCGGCTCAGCGGTCCCCGCACGCACGGGAATGCGCCTCGACTCCGGTCAGAAACGGTACGGCTGCGCCGCTGGCGAACGAGGCGCAAGACTTTTTGACAAACTTGACAATTCGTCGGCTTCGATCCCCTTTTTGCAACGTATTCTTATCGGCGTAACCATGAATTCCCGCATCTTGCTGATTGATGACGATGTGCAACTGGGTGCGCTGCTCCAGGAGTTGTTCACGTCGAAAGGCTTCGCGATGGAGTTGGCCTATGATGGGGAGGAAGGCGCGGCGAAAGCCACACAGGGCGTGCACGACCTCATCATTCTGGATGTCATGCTGCCGAAGAAGGATGGGCTGACCGTATTGAGCGAGATCCGGCAGTCATCGGAAATTCCCGTGTTGATGCTGACCGCCAAGGGCGAACATACCGATCGGATCAGGGGCCTCGAGCGGGGTGCGGACGATTATCTTGCCAAACCCTTCAATCCCCGCGAATTGCTGCTGCGCGTGGGCGCCATCCTGCGACGCGGTTCGTGGAAAGACTCGGCCGAACGGGACACGCTGACCGTCGGGCCGCTGGAGTTGCGGATAAAGCAACTTGAAGCCAGCGTCGGACCCCGCCTGATCACGCTCACCGGGACCGAAGAAAGGGTGCTTGAGGAACTCATGCGCAATCCGGGCAAGGTTCAGTCCAGGGAATCACTGACGGAGCGGGCCCTGGGCCGGCCAAGGGCAGCCTACGATCGCGCGATCGACACTCATATCAGTCACCTGCGAAAAAAGCTGGGACGGGACCACCTCAAGCGGCCCGTGATACGGTGTATTCGGGGCATGGGCTATCTCCTCGTACCCGACTGGCAACCGGAAAACTCATGAAGAGCATCGTCTGGCGTACTTTGTTGTCTTTCTGGGGCGCAACCGTCGTCATCCTCGCCGTCGTGGTCTTTTCGAATGCACGCATCGGCCAGCAATGGAATGAAGAACTCTATTCGGTCACGGCATTCGACATCATCGGTGCGGGGAGAGCGGTTTTTCGCGCGGACGGGATCGAAGGGCTCGCCGAATGGTTGAACGATGACGACAATTTCCCCCCGGGCATGACGCTTTATGTGCTCGAGAACGATAGCGTGGACATTCTCGGGCGCGAGTTTCCCTGGTTCCTGTGGCCGGCCCAGCAAGCGATGGGAGGGGCCCAGCGCGCCCCACCAGCCGATCGGCGAGCACACAGACAAGGAGTCACGGGACCGGATGGAACCCGGTACACGTTTATTGTCGGACCGACACCGCAGCCTCCCCTGGGTGCTTTCGGGCTCCCCAGCGTCCAGTGGCTGGTGCTGCTGACGGCCGTGCTCGCGACGGCGGTGGCCTGTCTGGCGCTCACGCGACCTCTTCGCCGAAGGTTGCTGCGCCTTCAGTCGGCGGCAATCTCACTGGCCAGGGGAGACCTCGGCGCCCGGGCCAATCTCCGGACGAACGACGAGATCGGGGCCGTCGCCCACCAGTTCGACCGGATGGCGGGACGCATCGAGAAGATGATCCGGAACCAGCAGGAGCTCTTCCGAAACGTGTCTCACGAAATTCGTTCACCGCTCGCCAGGATCCAGGTCGCGCTCGCACTGGCGGAGGAGGAACGGGGAGACGTGCGGGACGAGAATCTCGAAAGAATCCGGCGCGAAACGGAGGGTCTCGAGGGCATGATTCAGCAGATCCTCGACCTCGCCAAACTTGAGAATCAGGGCGAGGATCAGGCGCTGGAGGATGTGGACTTGGTCGAGGTGGTCAGTCTCGTCGTCGATGACGTACGGTTCGAGGGTCGATCGCAGGACAAGTCCGTTCGCTGGGACCCGCCTGAAGGGCTCTTCCGGGTCCGTGGGCTGGCCGAAGTATTGAGAAGCGCCGTCGAGAATGTGCTACGCAATGCGATCTCGCACACGCCGGAACATACTCGCGTCGACGTCGCGCTGGAGAACTCGGAGGGAACGGCGAAACTGCACATCCGCGATCATGGCGAAGGCGTACCGGGCGAACAGATCGACCGGATCTTCGAACCCTTCTACCGTTGCGGCGATCGCAGGGGCGGCGCCGGCATCGGTCTGGCCATAACGCAGTCCGCCGCCGCTCTCATGAATGGAACGGTTGAAGCCAACTGTGCGCCCGAGGGCGGTCTGCTCGTGACCCTGAAACTGCCTCTTGTCCAAAGCCCGTCACGCTAACGGGCGCCTGGCAGCAGCCGCAAGTGCCGATTGTCCGTCTCCCAATGGCCATACATGTTCACAAACTCCGGTATCGCCGCTCGACAGGTTACGAAAACCTGTCCGCTTTCCGTCGGTCTTTGTGTGCTTTGCGAAGAACTGTCACAAGCCTTTAATCGTCCCCGCTACAGACGTATTCTTGAGTGACTTGAGACACTTGCCTGCGGCAAGAGCATTGGAGAATGGCAATGAATCGTCCGACACAAGTTCTGGTTGCATCCGTTGCAGCAGGCTTCCTTGGCGTGTCTCACGCGCATCACTCGTTTGCGATCTACGATATCGACAACAAGATCTCCCGAACCGGCGTGTTGACGCTGTTCGAGTTTTCGCAACCCCACATTCAACTCCTCCTTGACGCAACGCTCGAAGACGGTTCGAAGGAGACCTGGGAAATCGAGAGCATGGCGCCGAGGCGGTGGGACAGCTTCGAGCATCCGAGGGATGTGGCGGAGGTCGGTGAGACCGTGACGATACTCGGATGGCCGGCACGGGACGGCTCCGATACGATGGCGCTCAGCACGATCATTACGGAACGGGGGACCACGGTGATCCTGGAGGAAGTCCGTCAACGCCGGGCCCGGGAGAACATTCCCCCGGTGACGATCAGGCGTGAATAGCTCCTCGCCAGTCACGCGAATCGTCGTTGCCGCGATGCTGCTCACGGCGGCTCCGTGCATACTTGCTCAAGACCATCCGGCACCGAACATCATTCTCATATTTGCCGACGATCAGGGCTGGAACCACCTGTCCGTGCCGATGCACGACGAGATTCCGGGATCGGCGAGCGACTACTTCCGGACGCCCAACATAGAACGCATCGCCGCAGCCGGCATGCGGTTCCCCAACGCCTACGCTGCGGCGCCGATGTGCGGCCCGAGCCGTGTGGCACTGCACTACGGCAAGGGAACCGCTCAGGTCATGTACTCCGAGGCGGCCGAAGACGTGCGGGAGGCGTCAATGACGATCGGGGAGATGATGAAGGCTGCGGGCTACGCGACGGCGCATTTCGGCAAGTGGAGTCCCGGCGCGCCCGAATCCGGGTTGCAACACTACGACGGGAGCGATGGCAACGCGGGAAACGGCGACGGCAACGTGGACGACCCCGCCAATCCCAAGGACATCTTCGGCATTACCGGGCGTGCCGTCGCGTTCATGGAAGCGAGCGTCGACGCCGGCCAACCGTTCTACATGCAGTTGTCACACTACGCTCCGCACGTCGGATTCCAGGCGCTTGAGGAATCCGTCGAGAGGTGGGAACGCATCGAGCCCGGCGAGATGCACAACGACCCCGTGTACGCGGCAATGACCGAAGACATGGATACGGGAATCGGGAGGGTGCTGGACAAGTTGCGGGAACTGGGCGTCGAAGACAACACGTATGTGATCTACACCTCCGATCACGGCCAGACCATCAACCGTTCCACCAATCAGCCCCTGAGGCTCGGCAAGGGCACGCTGTGGGAGGGCGGCATGCGCGTGCCGTTCATCGTCAGCGGCCCCGGCATCGAAGCCGGAACGATATCCGGCGCGCGGGTCGTGTCGCTGGACCTGTTCCCGACATTCGGCGAACTCGCCGGCGCCGCCGACGCGCTGCCCGACGATCTTGAAGGCGGGAGCCTCGTGCCGCTGCTTCACGGAGGGGGAGACCGCCAGGTTCGGCGTGCCCGCGACGAACTCGTATTTCACTTTGCGCAGCCGAGCGGGCAGCCGGAGTCACGGCCCTCCTCGAGCATTTACCTTGCGAATTACAAGCTGCTGAAATTCTACGACACGGGAGATCTTGAGCTGTATGACATCGCAGAGGACCTGCGGGAACAGCAGGACCTCGCCGGCCAGATGCCCGAGCGCGTGGAGGAGTTGCACCAGCGGCTGATAAGCTACCTGGACGCGGTCGGCGCAACGATTCCGGACCCGTCGACAATGACGCTCGGGACGGCGCCCGGAGCGGGAATGGGCATGGGCGCCGGTGCAATGGGAATGGGAGGCGAACAATGATCAAGACACAATCAGCTAACAGCCCGTGGCGGAAGTCCCTCTGCGCAGCGACCCTGTCGGTTATCGCTGGCCTGGTGCTTCCAGCGGCCGCAGTCGGGCATCACGGCAGCAACTCCAACCCGGACCTTTACCTCGCGGAGAATCTCCTGGTGCTGGAAGGGGAGATTTCGCGAATCTTGTGGCGCAACCCGCATCCGAGGCTGATGCTGAGCGTGGTCGGCGACGACGGCGCGGAGGCGGACTGGGAACTGGAAATGTCCGGCAGCATCAACGGCCTGATCGCTAACGGACTGAACAGCGACTTCGTTCAAATCGGCGAACGTGTCAGGGCGGCGGGCGTCGTGTCGCGCCGCGATCCCACCTCGATCGGCTTGCTGCACCTGCTCCTGCCCAGCGGCGAGGAATACGTTAACGGCAACCGGGAGACCCTCTGGTCGGAGGAGCGCCTGCAGACCAGGCGCCGGCCCACCGATCCCGCCGCAGTCACGGCCGCCGAAGAATCGGCGGACGGCATCTTCAGGGTCTGGGGCCGGCGGACCAGCCCGCGACCCGTTCCGGAAGCGTACGCGGATCTTCTGACTGCGCACGGCCGCGAACTGGCGTCCCGGTTCCATGCTCCGAGAGACAACCCGGAGCTGGAGTGCCGCACGGGCATCCCGACGCACATGTTCGACCCGGTTCCGATGGAAATTACCGACGGCGGCGACCGCATCCATATTCATACCGAGGAGTACAACGTGCGGCGCGTGGTCTACCTGACGGAAGACCGCCCGGAGCCTGTGCCAACAAACGTCGGGTATTCCACCGGCCGCTGGGAGGGTGACACGCTGGTTGTCGAGACCACGCATATCGACTGGCCGTACTTCGATCCCTACGGTACGCCGCAGTCGGACCGGATGAGCTACGTGGAGACGTTCCGGGTTGCCGACGATGACAGCCGGCTCGACTACACGATCGTCGCCACGGACCCGGTCATGTTTACCGCTCCGGTTGAGCTCGAGCGCGCCTGGCGGTGGCAGCCCGGTCTCCAGATGGTCGAGAACTTCGACTGCGTCGCCGATTGGGGAGACTCGGACTGAACGGCGATCATGCATCGCGCAACGGAGGACCTGGACATGTTGGGACGGCTTGCTCGAAACCGGCAGACAGCCGGCCCGATGTCGGGACTGTTTGATTCAAATTGGCTTGCGGCCGGTCTCGTCATCGCTCTGGGTTGGATCGGTACGGCGCACTCCGCGCCCAACATTCTGCTGATCATCGGCGACGACATGGGTGTCGAGACCGTAGCGTCCTACGGTGTTGGCGAGAACCCGCCGATGACCACCCATCTTGATGATCTGGCCAGCAACGGCGTGCGCTTCACCAATTTCTGGGCGCAGCCCGTTTGCTCGCCGACCCGGGCGACGATCATTACCGGCCGCTATGGCTTCCGAACGGGCATCGGCAGGCCTGTGACCAACCGCGGACCCCTGCCGGAGCCGCCGCAGATTCCCGACTGGGCGCTGCCGTACGTCAACACGGAGACCGGTGGCGGCATGGGCATGGGCGCCGACGAACTGCAGAGCCTGCCACGTCACGGCCTTGGCGTTGACGAGTACACCCTCACCCACGCGTTCGATGCAAACGGGGACCTGGGCTACTCCACCGCGGCGATCGGCAAGTGGCACCTGGCGGATGCGGACAACGGCTGGCAGGAGCACCCCATCCGGATCGGTTTCGACTATTTCTCCGGGGGGCTCACCGGCGGGGTCGAGTCGTATTTCGCCTGGAACAAGGTGGTCGACGGCGAGGTGACGGGCGCGGTCGGGTACGCGCCCACCGAAAAGGTGGACGACGCCATCTCCTGGATCGAGGCTCGCGGCGACAACCCGTGGTTCATGTGGTTCGGGTTCAATCTCCCCCACACTCCGCTGCATTCTCCGCCGGACGATACCCGCACGGGCACATCGGACGGTGAATACGCGGCGATGATCGAAACCATGGACGCACAGATCGGCCGATTGCTCGCGTCCATTGCGCCGGACGTGCTGGAAAACACGTTCGTGATCTTCATGGGCGACAACGGCACGCCGAGCGGCAACGTGACGGCGCCCTTTCAGCCCGGACGCGCCAAGGGCGCCGTGTACCAGGGCGGCGTCAATGTGCCCTTCATCGTGTCCGGACCCGGCGTGCGGCGCGGTGCGGTCTCCGACGCCCTGGTCAACTCGACGGACCTGTTCGCGACCATCATGGAAATGGCGGGAATCGATCCCGCCGAAACGATTCCCGCAGACGTGACTCACGATTCGGTCAGTTTCCTGGACACGCTGTCCGATCCCGCCGTTTCACCCAGAGATTGGGTGTATGCGGACGAGTTCTTCGGGGGATTCGAGGGTGTGGAGACGGCCGACTACGCCATGCGCGACGAGCAGTACAAGCTGATGAGATTCGACGGCGTCGAGGAATTCTACGACCTCAAGGCCGATCCCTACGAGCGCCATGACCTGCTCGAGGGCGAATTGTCCGTGGAGCAACGCGCAGCGTACGCGGCACTGAAGGCTGAAGTGGAGACGCTACGCAGTAGCAGATAAAGTCCCGGGAGGTGGGAGGAACGAGTGGCGGCTTCAAGGAACACACCGCACCCGGGCGCATAATCAAATGGCTGCTGCTCGCCGGCTGGCTCTTGAAGGGAGCATAAAATGACACGATTCGATTGTTCTGCGGGATGTTCTCGACGGTGAACTCATGGCCGATCAGAGCGCTGCATTCGATCGCTTGAAGTCGCAGGTCGATGCGCTGCATGCTGGTGAGTTCTGACAATAGCCGACTGAACCGAATGGTGCTGAACATGGAAAACATCAGACTGGCAGCCCGTCGCCTCATTGCGGCGCTCGCGATTGCTTCCCTGACCGCCGCGGCAAGCGCCCAGGAAGCCCCCGTCGACCTTTCGGGCGTGTGGTGGTCCGGTGCGCCGGTGCCGCTCCTTCCCGGTGAATTGCCGGAGGCTGCCGGAATGGGCATGGGAGGAATGGGAACCGGCACCGAACTCTCGCTGACCGGGCACGGTGAGGCCCTGATGGCCGACTTCGACCCGGCCGACGATCCCGCGGTCCAGTGCATTCAGTCCGGGCTTGTTCGCACCATCACCAGCCCCTATCCCATTGAGGTTCTCCAGTACGACGACAGAGTGACCATCGAATATGAGGAATGGGAGGTCTTCAGAACCGTTCACCTGAATGGCGGCGTGCCCGACGACTATGAGCCCAACCCGCTCGGTTACTCGCTCGGACGCTATGAGGACGATGTGCTGATCGTCACCTCCGGCGGCGCCACCGAGGGCCTTGGGAGGATCGGCGACTTTTTCTGGACCAGCGAGGAAGTGGGAACGGTCGAACGCTACTCGTTGACCGAACGCGGGCAGCTCAGGCTGGAGCTTGAAGTGACCGATCCCGTCATGCTGGCCGAGCCCCTGGGGTTCCAGAAAATCTGGAATCCCTTCGACGATTACGAATTGCTCGACTTCGACTGCATTCTTCGGGAGCGATAGGGTGCAGCCCTTATCGAGAACTTCAGGAGGAGACTGCTCCATGACAACCATTTCGCCCGTTTTTTCGCGAAGATTCTCTCCCGCATCGGCCGCACTCGTCCTGGCAGCATTGCTCGCCGGCAACGCCGCGGCACAGGACGGCGACGCCTGTGCGGACCTGTACCTGGTCAACGGCCGATTTTTCTCAATGGTCGAGCTGCCACAAAGCACTGATGGCGTTGCGGAGAGCGACTTCAACAGCATGCGAATCGCCGGCAACGCGATCGCAGAGGTCGGCGACGATCTCGAGCCGCCCGACTGCGCGACAACCATCGACCTGGACGGCAGGACGGTCATTCCCGGCATCATCGACACGCACATGCATTTCATCCGCGCCACATTGCGGCCGGGGTACGACACGCGCGAACTGGAACTGAGCCGCAGTATTCCGGAGGCGCTGGACATGATCGCGGCCAGGAGCGCCGCCATGGCCGAAGCGGGTGTACCCACGGATCAGTGGATCACGTTCATCGGCGGCTGGGACCCGATTCAATGGGAAGAGAACCCCGTGGGATCCGGTCCCGGGGGCGGCCCGGCCTATGTCTTTCCGACACTGGAACAGTTGGACGCGGCGGCCGGCGACTACCCCTTCTACATTCACCTCCGTTCGACCGAAGACGCGTACGCGAATTCGCGGGGCCTGGCCCGGCTGAACGAACTGGCCGTCATCACCGAAGGTGAGGGCGATCCGCAGGTCGATCCGGCCACGGGATTCGTGGCCGACTCGACCGCGGCGTTCCGGCTGATCAAGCAGGACAGCAACCCACGGGAACAGGCGATTCGTGTCATGCGGGGATTCAACGGCGTCGGCCTGACCTCGGTCGTCGACGTCGGCGGCAGTATTCGGGGTATGGGCGCACAGTACTTCGACGTTTTCTCCGACTACGAAACGATGAAGACGCTCTATGACGCCGACGAATTGACCATCAGGGTACGCGCGCGTGTGCAGGGCGACCTGATCACGCCCGTGGAGGATCATGAAGCCCTGGTGCACTCCATCGCGGCCGAGTTCGGCAGCGAAGACGACAGCATGTTCAAGGTCATCGGTCTCGGAGAGGACCTGGGCGACATCGCGACCAACGGCTATCAGAACGTGGTCGAGATGGCGATCTCCAACGGTTGGCAGGTCGGCAAGCACGCGGGCGCACTGGCGGACATCGAGACGTACCACAACGCTGCCGTGGCAACCGGGAAAGTCACCCGGTTGATCCTGGAACACTCTTCTCCCGGCCCGGCCGAATTCGACAGGATCAGGGAACTCGGATACGAAGACGTCGTCGGCGCCAACCTTTCTTCGCATGCGTTCTACGGTCGTGGCGCCGCGGGTCGCGCATGCGGCAGCGTCCCGTTCCGGACCATCGTGGAAGAAGGTTTTCACGCCGGAATCGGTACGGACAGCACCAACGCGCAACCCAGCAATCCCTGGATCAACATCTACGCCATGGTGACCGGAAAGGACGTGAAGGGGTTCGGACTCAGAGCCGGTGGGGTGACCACTCTGCGCGCAGCCACCGCGGGCGGCATGGGCGGTATGGCCGCCATGGGCGCCGGCGCGGGAGCCGCCATCGATCCGGACGCTCCCCTCACCTGCCCGGACGAGCGTATTTCAAGGGCCCAGGCGGTCCAGCTCTACACGAAGGGCAGCGCCTGGCTCGCAGGCTCCGAAGACGACTACGGAACGCTGGAAGAAGGCAAGCTGGCCGATGTTGTGGTGCTGAGCGATGATCTGTTCTCGCCGTCCGTCAGCGACGAGGAGATTCAGGGCATAAATTCCCTGATGACGATCGTTGACGGCAAGATCGTTTACTTTGACGAGGACTCCGGCTTTTCCGTCGAAGTCGAGGAATAGGGCGGCTCCTGAACTGCTGTGCAGAGAACGGTGCGTGGCAGTCACTTGCACCCCAGCGCTCAGTATTTGGGGATCAGGCCGACAGAAAACGGATGGCAACGAAAATGATCGCGGCATTCGCGGCGAGGATATAGAGCGCCACGCGGTACAGGTCCGCTTTCGTCGGAAGGTGCTCCGCGTATAGCTTTACGACGGTGCTCGCCACCGCTTCGGCCTGGGACTGCTCGAACCCGGCGACTTGCAGTTCCTTCGCGGCGCTCAACGTGTCGAGTGCGACCATGAAACAAGCATACCAGCGCGACAATCCGCATCGAACTGTAGTTTCTCAGCCGAATTGCGATATACGCTACAAATGTCATTGTAATCGTATATCGTTGAACCCTCGTTCACAGGGATGCTTTCGCGATGGGAAGGACCAGTGTAGACATCGACGATCACTTGAATGAGCAGGCGCGGAACTTGCTCGACGCCACCTCGATCAAGGAGAAAGAAGAACATTCCTTGCTGGAAGTGGTCCGGCGCGAGGAAATTCGGGTGCTCGCTCAGATGGACGGGTTCGATCTTTCCAACGAACAGGTCATGGCGAAAGCGTGGTGCAGAAGCGAGGTGACCTATGGCTGATCCCATCCTCGGGCGACTCATTTTCCAGCGCTTCCGCAGCCTTTCATCGGAACAGGTCACGTTCGACAATCCAACCTTTATCGCGGGCCAGAACGGCTCTGGAAAAAGCAATTTCGCCGATGCCCTGGCGTTCCTTGCAGAAGCGATGACGTCACCGTTGCAGGCCGTACTGGAGCGACGCGGAGGACTGTCCGCAGTGGCCCATCGAAGCTCGGCCAGGGGACGTCCGTCGAACCTGGGATTGGCAGTGGAGTTGAAAAACCCCGATGAAAGCACAGTGGCGGCCCGCTATGGATTCGAACTGCGCGCCCGGAAAGGCTACGGCTTCCAGGTTGCTCGCGAGAAATGCACAGTGTGGAAGCCGGATGGGTCGCGAGAGTGGTTCTACAGATCTCCCAGGTACTACCACGGGTGGGACAGCAGCGCGACTTCACTGAAACCAGCCCTGGAAAGGAACGCGCTAGCGCTTCCCCTGGTCGGCGGCGATGCCCGATTTCAGGCGATAGTCCGATTCCTGTCAGGCATGTGGACGTACCGAATCGAACCGACAACCCTGCGAGCTATGCAAGATCCCGACGGAGGCGTGCGCCTGCATTCCGACGGTAGCAATGCAGCCAGTGTGCTACGTGAAATCCAACGGCAATCGAAGGGCGATTGGGAGCGAATCCGCGAGTTGCTTGACCGTGTTGTCCCGGGAACGCTTGGGGTCCGGCCAATAAAACACGGCAACAAGCTCACCCTGGAATTTACTCAGGATTGGGGTAAGTCCGAGCCGGTCAAGTTCGAAGCCTTCAGCATGTCGGACGGCACGTTGCGCGTGCTCGGGCTACTCACTGCGATCTTTCAACGGCCCGCTCCCTCGCTTCTCGTGATCGAGGAACCGGAAGCTACGATGCATCCGGGCGCACTGGGTTCGATCCTGGATGTATTGCGGCATGCGGCGCGCTTCATGCAAGTCGTGGTGACGACGCACAGCCCGGAGATCCTGGATGCCAAATGGATCGAGGACCGGCACCTGCGAATCGTCAGTTGGAACAAGGGCGCGACGCGAATCAATCCCGTCTCGGATGCGGCGCGAACAGCCCTGAGCGAGCACCTGATGGGCGCCGGCGAGTTGCTGCGCTCGAACGCTCTGACGCCCGATGAGCCGCCCGACACAGCCTTACCCCAGTACAAGTTGTTTGAGGGGCACAATCCGGCGTAAAAATCCAGCCGATCGTCGAAGGCCACGGCGACGTGGCAGCGTTCCCTGTGCTGCTGCGTCGCCTCCGCGACGAAATCCAGGCTTGGGCAGTTGATATCGGAAGGCCAATCCGAAGACCCCGCAGCCAGCTTGTGCGCGAGACCGATGTTCAACAAGCGGTGCGGCTGGCGCTTGTGCAAGCGGATTGTCGGGCGATACTCATTTTGTTCGACGGAAACTCGGACTGTCCCGCTGAGCTTGGACCGACTGTTCAGGCTTGGGCACAGGCCGCAGCCGGCGGCATACCCTGCGCGGTCGTGATCGCTCACAAGGAATAGGAGGCCTGGTTCCTGGCCGCGATCGAGTCGCTGCGAGGGAATCGCGGATTGAGAGGCGACGCTGAGTCAGTCATAGACCCGGAACGTCCCCGCGGAGCAAAGGAGCAACTGGAAGCGCGAATGCATGCGGGGACAAGCTACATGGAGACGACCGACCAAGCTGCCCTTAGCGCTCTCTTCTCAATGCCCGATGCTTATCGCCGGTCCAGGTCGTTTCGAAAGCTTGCTCGTTCATTCGGTCTTTTGGTGAGTGCTATGGGGCAAGACATACAAGTATGGCCTCCTGCCGAGTGGACCGCGGACGCCTGAACAGCGTCGGACCCGGGACGAAGCAGTCAGGCTGTACAGGACGAACAGAGTTCATCTTGAGGTTCCGTGGTAGCCCTCAGGTGTATCGCACGCGACCATGAAGCAAGCATAACGGTCCAAATGGTCGCATCGAAGCGTACCCTGACCGGATTTTGGGAGCGTCCGAAGTTCGCCGAAAACCGATTCATTCGCTATAGCGTGGTAGAGTTCAATCGCCCAAAAAACTTTACCGATCTGAGAGTCCGACGGCTCACATTGGCAACGGGCACGGCAACACCATGAAACGACTCGGAATCATCATCGCGCTGGCCGCCGTTGCGGTCGCTGCGGTCTGGTACCTGAACCGCCCGGAAACCATCGAAGTCACCCTGGTCACAGTGGAACGCGGGCCGGTTTCGGCGACTGTCAGCAACACCCGTGCAGGCACCGTGGACGCGTGCCGGCGTGCGGGACTTTCGCCGGCCTCGGGCGGTCAGATCGTCTCGCTTCCAGTGGCGGAAGGGGACTTCGTCGAGCAGGATCAACTGCTGCTGGAGCTGTGGAACGATGACCTGCGCGCGCAACTGGAACTGACCAGGCGGGAGTCGACCGCCGCCGAGTCGCGGGCCGCGGAAGCCTGCGTCACGGCTGACTTTGCCCGGCGGGAGGCCAACCGGCTCACCCGGCTGCTCGAGGACGGGCTCGCATCCGAGGACGATACGGACCGCGCCGTAGGCATGGCCGAGTCCACGGCAGCCGCCTGCCAGGCCGCCCGTGACAGCGCACGTGTCGCCGCCGCCAACATCGAAGTGACCGAAGCCGCCCTGCAGCGCACGCAGCTTTTTGCGCCCTTCGCCGGAACCATCGGCGAGATCAACGGCGAACTGGGTGAATTCGTGACGCCCTCGCCCGTCGGAATTCCCACGCCGCCGACTGTGGACCTGATCGACTCCCGTTGCCTCTATATCAGTGCGCCTATCGACGAGGTGGATGCGCCCGACGTGCGTCAGGGGCTTCCCGCGCGAATCAGCCTGGACGCCTTCGGCGATCGCACCTTTTCGGGCCATGTCCGCCGCGTCGCACCCTACGTGCTGGACGTGGAAAGGCAGGCGCGCACGGTGGAGATCGAAGCCGAGATCGACGATCCGGACAAGGGGGCCCTCCTCCCCGGCTACAGTGCGGACGTGGAAGTGATCCTCGCCAGCGAGGAGGATGTCCTGCGCATCCCCACATCGCTCATCGTCGATGACAGCCAGGTCTACGTCTATGACGAGGGCCTCGGACAGATCGAACTGCGCGAAATCGAAGTCGGGATCTCCAATTGGGAGTTCACGGCGGTATCCGGTGGACTGCGGGCCGGCGACCGGGTGGTCAGTTCGATCGACCGGGACGGCGTCGAGGACGGAGCCCGGGTCAGTCCCGAGTAACGGCTTCGAGGCTCTGCGCTTCGCCGCATTCGTAGGGGCTGACAACGATTTCCGGCCGCCAGATCCAGAATCGTTCCACTTCGAACGGCTCCGTTGCCGTCCCTCGGTCCGTGATCGCCAGCCGGTAGTCGAGCCGGCTCCCATCCGCGCTCGCCGTAAATCTTTCAACCAGTTGAATCGCAGCGCTGAAGGGCGTACCCAGGAAATCAAGCACGCTGGCTTGAAGGTTCGACGTTGCAACGACCAGGGTGTCTCCTTCCCAGTAGCCGGTGGAATAGCCCAGCAGCGTGCGGTCTTCGGGTTTCGGGCCGGAACCGGGGTCCGCATTCATGTATATCAGGCGCTCGTTGTCGTCTTCCTCGAATCGCAGCAGGATATCCCCACCCTGCCGCAGGAATTCCATCGGCAAGGGGTTGTACATGATGTTCGGCATGTTCCATGCGGTGCACTCCAGCAGGCTGCTGTCGCCGGCGTCCCACGCCGCTCGCCTTGCCTCGGCCTCCTCCGTCAGCGGGTAGTCGCCGTGAAACATCCTCACACCGGAGTGCGGAATCTCCTCAAGATCTGTGCTCCAGACTCGAAAGATCCCTTCGGCGTCCAGGCGGGCCCTTTGCTCGACCTCCTCGTCATAGACCGACTCGAGCAGCTCCCCCGCCTCCGGTTGTGTGAAATAGGGGCTGGACCGCGTGGTGAGCAGGACCTCTCTTCCATCGGCCAGCAACATGTTCCTGGCGAATACCTCCGGCAGTTCCCGCAACGATCTGTCTCCCCGGACCCTGACTCTGTCTCCTGCATGGAGGAACTCGCGATCGAGGCCCCGGGCCCGGAGGATCCCCAGTGCGCCCGTTTCCACACGCCATGACGTCACCTCACCCGAAAGTGCCGTAACCTCCACCTGAAACTCCGTGTGCGGATTGCGCCAGAGCGTTGCGGTCACAACGCCCTCGATCTCCACGAACTCGCCGGGATTGAAGAACCCGGCAACGGAGTGATGCGCCCATGTGGGGCCGGGGGCGCAGACGAGCCACAGGGCCAGTACGATGCCGGGGCGGATGCGGTTCGTTCTCATGCGTCAACGGTAGCAGATTGGCATGCCCGCAGGATAAGGCACGCTTGAGTCGGGTAGTATTCCACCGAAAGCCGCCTCGAAGCACTGCCACGCCATCGGACTGTAATCCGGGAGGTCCGCCATGAACAAATGGGCTCTGCCCGCTCTCGCCGCGTTGCTCGCGCTTGTGCCCGTACAGGCCGTGCTCGCGCAAATTACCGATCCACTGCCGGCCCCGGTCGACAAGAAAGGCCTGACCGTTCAGATCCGCGATGTCGTGCGCCTGCCAAAGACACTGGGGCTGTTTCACCCCGACCAGGATGTGAACCCGGCCGGCTGGGCGCGAGTCAGCTTCGTTCACGATGCGCCGGACGGGCGCCGCTTTGCCAACGACCAGCGCGGTTACCTCTACCTGTTGCATGAGGACACGGGTCCTTCGATCTATGCGGACTTCGTCACCGCGTTTCCGAACACCGTCTACAACCGCCTCCAGAGCGGCTTCATCGGCTTCGGATTCCACCCGGAGTTTGCCCGCAACGGGCTGTTCTACACGGTTCACGGGGAGCGCGCGTTCGGTAACCCGGGAACGCCCGATTTCATTCCTCCGGGTTATACGGAGGCCGACGTCACGCACCACAACGTCATTACGGAGTGGCGCGCCAACGATCCCGCGGCGAACGTCTTCGAGGGGTCGCGGCGCAACCTGCTGCGGGTCGGCCAGGTCACCACCAACCTTTCGCATCCGTTCGGATACGTCGGGTTCAACCCGACATCGGAGCCCGGAGACCCCGACTACGGGCTGCTCTATACCAGCGGCAGCGACCTGGGATTCAGCAATGGAGTGGGGCCGAATTCCGAAAACCCCTCCCAGACACAGCGTCTCGACTCGGTCATCACGGCCATCCTTCGGATCGATCCGCGCAGCCCATCGGAAACCGGGGGCATCGAGGGGCTTGGCAACTACACCATACCGGAGAACAACCCGTTCGTGGCCGATGGCGACCCCGAAACTCTCGGTGAAATCTATGCCTATGGGTTCCGCAATGCCCACCGTCTTTCCTGGGACCTGACCGACGGAACGATGTTCGCGATGGATATCGGCATGAACCAGATCGAGGAAGTCAATATCGTTCACGCGGGCGGAAATTACGGCTGGATGGCGCGGGAGGGCTACTGGGAGAACGGCAAGTACCGTCCCGGCGGCGAGCTCAGTCAGCTCTTCGAGCTGCCGGCGGATGTCCTGGAGGGACGGACCGAGGACGAATACACCTATCCCGTCGCGATGTACGACCACAACGAAGGCCGGGCGATCAGCGGCGGCTTCGCCTATCACGGCCGTATCGAGGCGCTGCGCGGCAAGTTCATCTTCGGCGACCTGGTGCGGGGACGGCTGTTCGCAGCCGATCTTGCGGAGTTGAAGGCCGCCGACGACGGCATTCCCGCGACGGTTGCGCCGGTGGAGGAGATTCAGCTCTACTATCTCGACCTCAACGGCACTCGCATCTACGTCAACTTTCGCGAACTCATCGAGCGCACCAACGGCGCGGAAACGGCCCGCGCGGACATGCACCTGAGCCGCACTGCCGACGGCGAGATATTCGTCACCTCACGACAGGACGGCATGATTCGGATGCTGGTGCCCGACGGGGAGTGACCGTGCGTCCGATGAACGCCAAGACATCACATCCGCGGGTATCGCCGCCCCGTCGATCAACGCAATTGGAGATCAGCATGAGAACAATATCAATCACTGCCGCTTTCTTCCTGCTCGCCTCGGTACCCGCTGCGGGACAGGAGGCGGAATCGGAGGTAAACACGACGTCCGATCCGACGAGAGCGTTTTTGCTTTCTGCGGCGGATGTGGCGGCGACCGCTGCCGAACTCGATGCAAACATCGCCTACGCCAACACCACGGTACTGGAGCGCGCCGATCCGGCAACGTCGACGGGACTCGCCTATCGGCTCGCGGTCGACCGGCGAACCCCTCCGCAACGCGCTGCTCAACATGCCGCTGAAGCAGAACTCTGGGCAATCGTAGGCGGTAGCGGTGCCATAACCACCGACGGTCGAATCGTCGATATCGTCGAAAACGGCGAGACGGTCGGCAGGCGCATCGAGGGAGGGACCGTTCACCAGGTGTCCCAGGGCGACTTCCTGGTGATCCCGGAGGGTGTGCCGCATCAGGTGATGGAGTTCGATCCCTCGCTCCTGATCGTGACATTCGAATTTCCGCGCTAGGAGCGTGCGCCGTAGGATGTTTCGCGGTCAGGCGAAGGGCGCAATTTGGCGATGAACCCGCATGGGCGACCGCGGAATCGGCCGATGGCTCGGCGTGGGCGCACAAAGGCCCCTGGGCGCGCTCCAATCGGCCG
>JAJEFE010000119.1 GCA_022820625.1 Gammaproteobacteria bacterium
CGGCCGATTGGAGCGCGCCCAGGGGCCTTTGTGCGCCCACGCCGAGCCATCGGCCGATTCCGCGGTCGCCCATGCGGGTTCATCGCCAAATTGCGCCCTTCGCCTGACCGCGAAACATCCTACGGCGCACGCTCCTAGCCCCCACTCGAATGTGGGGCAAGAAATACTCCGCCCTGCCAGCCAGACCGCCTGCGCGACCAGAAAGTTGAAATTCAAGGAGCTGCCGTGAGATCAGGGCCGATTGCATATTTCGCCGGGAATCCGATCGCCGCCAACCTGCTCATGGCGTTCTTTATCGTCGGCGGCCTGATCGCCGGACGCAATCTTCCGGTTCAGAGTTATCCCGATCTGGATCTGAGGTCCGTGTCGGTGACGGTTATCTCTCCCGGGTCCTCGCCCAGGGAAGTCGAGGAGGATATCGTACGCCGGGTCGAGCAGAACGTGGTCGGTCTGCCGGGCGTGGAGCGCGTTGTTGCAACGGCATACGAAGGCCGCGGCGAGATCAGAGCCGAGCTGGCGACCTTTGCGAATGCCGACGCGGTTCTGGACGACGTACAGAGCGCGGTGGATCGCATCGAGAACTTCCCGCCGCTGACGGCCGAACAGCCGGAAGTCCAGTACGACCGGCTCGATATCGAGGTCATGACACTCGCGGTGTCGTCCGCATCGGCCACGGAGGACGAGTTGCGGCGCGCGGCCGAGGATCTGCGCGTGCACCTGCTGGAGTTGCCGTCCGTATCCCAGGTGGCGCTTCTCGGCACGAGGGATCGCGAGATCACCATCGAATTGAGCGAGGAGGAGATGCGGCGGCATTCGCTCACCATCCTCCAGATCTCCAACGCCGTGGAGCGCGCGTCGCTCAATCTCACATTCGGGGAACTGCGTACGGACTCGGGCGGCCTGGTATTGCATACGGTTGCGAAACGGCAGACCGGTGAAGAGTTCGAGGACATTCCGCTGATCGCCAGGATGGACGGAACGATGCTCACGCTGGGCGATGTGGCCGACATCCGCGACGGATTCGTGGACGAGGACATCATTGCCCGCGTGGACGGCGATCCGGCGGTGTTCGTCCGAGTCGACGCGGCGGAGCAGCAATCGATCGTGGCGATGGGCGAGGAGATCAGGAACTCGCTCGCCGGTTATTCGCCCCCGGCCGGTATCGCGGTGGAAATGTGGAATGATCGCGCGGGCGACGCCGTGGAGCGAATTTCACTCATCGTACAGAACGCGGTGATCGGGATCATTCTGGTCTTCATTTGCCTCATCGTGTTCTTCGACCTGCGCGTCGCGGTCTGGATCACGGTGGGCATTCCGCTGTCGTTCCTGGGATCGTTGATCTTCTTCGCTCCGACGGGCATGACGCTGAATCTCGGGACGATCTTTGCCTTCTTCCTGATGGTGGGCATCGTCGTGGACGATGCCGTCGTGGTCGGCGAGAGCATTGCCGCGGAACGGGAGCGCGGCAAGGGGGCACTGGAAGCGGCAGTCTCGGGAGCGCAAGCCATGGTCGGGCCGATTACCATCGGCGCCGTAACGACGATTCTGGCCTTCCTGCCATTCCTGTTCGTCACTCCGATCAGGGTTCAGATCGTCAGCGTCTTTCCGTATGTGGCGTTCTTCGTGCTGATCGTTTCGCTCGCGGAAGCCTTCTTCATATTGCCGTCACACCTGTCGCACGAAAGGAACTGGAGCGTCCCGCCGCTGAGCGACTTTCAGGCCAGGGTGCGGAAACGGTTGGCCGCGATGCGGGACAATATTGTCGTCCCCGCCGTGTCCTGGTCGGTACAACGAGTCTGGGTCGCGCCAACCTGCGGTGCCGTGCTCGTGGTGTTTGCCCTGGTGCTGATGCGCAGCGAAGCCGTTCAGGTCGTCTACTTCGACGACATGATCAACGCGTCCGACGACCTGCAGGTAGACCTGACACTGCCGGTGGGAACGCCCTTCGCAACGACTCTCGCCACGGCAGAGCGATTCGTGGATGCGGCGCAACGGATCAACGGTCAGAGCGCCGGAACACCGATCGAGTCGATCAGCGTCATGGCCGGCAGTTTCTTCGCGCCGCCCAATCAGGCGTTGGCGCGGATCAACAGTCACCAGGCTTCGGTCGTGGTTCATCTGAACGACCGGCCGGAGCGTCAGGCGTCCATTCAGGAGGTCCAGCGGCAAGTGCGCCAGAATGTCGGTGACGTCTCATACCTCGGGAACGTCAGGTACTACACCGGAGTCACGCGGCCCGTGTCCGGAATTGCCTATGCCGTAAAGCACGACGATCCCGGGATTCTTCGGCAAGCCGCCAACGATCTGGTTGCCGGTATGCAAGACGTACCGGGGGTCTATGCAGTTGCGAACAGTCAGGCGCTCGGCAAACGGCACCTGGAAATCGAACTCACGCCGGAAGGGCACGCGGCCGGCCTGACGACCGGATCGATCGGTGCGCAGTTGCGCTCGAATTTCCACGGGGCGGTGGTACAGCGGCTGCAACGCGGCGCCGATGAGATCAAGGTGGTGGTGAGATATCCCGAGGAGCAGCGCCAAAGTCGTCGCGAACTGGCCAACGAACGAATTTTCAGGCCCGGAGGCGTTGGCGAGATTCCGCTGTCCACGGTGGCGAACCTGGTTGAGCGAAGGGAATTGTCGACGCTGACCAGTATCGACGGGCAGCAGGCCGCAAGGGTGACCGGCGAGGCCGACCCCGCAGTCATGACACCCCTGCAGGCCAGGCGGCAAGTCAATCAGGACCTGATACCCGACCTGCTTGCAATGTATCCCGGCCTGGTCATCGAACCGGACGGCAGTGCCAGGGAAGAGAGTTCCATGCTCGACACGCTGCGAGTACTCATCCCCCTTGTGATGATTGCGATGTACGTGCTCATCGCGGCGTTTCTCAGAAGTTACTGGAAGCCCCTGATCGCGGTGGTGGGGGTTCCGATCGCGTTCGCCGGTTCGGTCTTCGGGCACTGGATTCTGGGATGGGACTATGGGTTCATGTCCCTGTTCGGCCTGATCGGCGTTGCGGGCGTGATCGTGAACGACGCGCTGGTCCTGATGGACCGATACAACACCCTGCGCCGCGAGAACGAGATGCTTCCTGCCATTGCCGCGGCATCGGCCGCCACCCGGCATCGCTTCCGCGCCGTCTTTCTGACCAGCCTGACGACGGTTCTGGCGCTGGCGCCGCTGCTCTATGAGCGGAGCGACGTACTGATGTTCCTGGTGCCCTTCGTGGTCAGCATGCTGGGCGGGCTGATTTTCTCGGGCCTCTTTATCCTGTTCCTGCTGCCTTCGCTGGTCATGATTGCCGAGGCAGGCAGGGAATAGCGCAGGGTATCGTTGCCGGCGCGGCCGAATGCGGCCGTTTGTCCGCCGTTGCTGGCGGGTTACTCCGGCTTCATGAACAGCAGCGCGAAGCGGTCCGTGTTTCCCGTCACCGTACGCCGGCCGACCTCGTACCGCAGTTCGTCATCGGGCCGCCGCAACAGCGCGCTGTAGTCGACGAACACGAAACCGGAATCCTGGACTTCCTTGATGACGAGCACGGGGTCCATGCGCCGGCGATTCTCCGAGTTGTCGGGCTCCATGTGCCGGCGCGTGTGATCGACGATGCCATACAGTCCGCCCGGCTTCAGCGCGTCGAACGACGACTTGTTGATGGTCATGCGCGCATCGTAGGTGAAATTGTGATAGTTGCGGAACGTCAGCACCATGTCCACGGGCTCGACATCCCAGGGGCCCGAGGCGATCCATGGCGTGCCGTCCGCGGGAGCCATCGTGCCCCAGTCCAGTTCTTCCACGCCTTCCATGCCGGCCAGGTCCGTGACACCGGCGAAGAGATCGCTGTAGAACGTCGGCGCGGGATGTGTCACGTAGAGTTTGCCTTCTTCTCCGAGCACCTGTCCCAGGATCTTTGTGTACCAGCCGCCCGCCGGGAGGATTTCTATCACCGTCATGTCAGGTTCGAGCCGGAAGAAATCGAGCACCTGCGCAGGTTGACGATTGCGGTCTCGCGCACGCTCTTCCGCGGTTCTGATCTCGCTCTGCATGGCGTCCATCACGGCCTGCTGCAGTTCGTCGGGAGGGTCGCCGAGCTGGGCGAATGTGGCGGGCGCTGCCAGCAGCATGGTGAGAAGCATTGAAGGCCGCATCTGGACTCTCCTTGTCAGTCTGATTTCAGTGTAGGGCACGGCCCGCCATGTGGTCTGCAACGGACTGCGACTCGGTGTGTCCGGGCACTTCAGCTTCATCGGCCGCGAATCCGAACTTCGAGTCGTGCACAGTCATCCCTGCGGAATGCCTACCCGTGTGGCGGCAGAGTTTACTACAGCGATATGACCAAGGTGCGGGCCGACTCTACCGGCCTTCGCCAAGCGTAAAATTGCGATCTTTTCATGGAGACTAATGCAATCTTCAACACTTCTCTCAGCAATAATATTCATATTCTGAGATGCTTATGCTGCGAGATGTCAGAATCCGGATTGCCGGTCACCATACATACTGCATAACGGGCAAGGATATTCATCAGCCGATACCACCTGTCATGTTGAGAAGGGAAAATGCACTGCTGACCATCTGGACGCTGCTTGGCGTGCTCGGGACCGCACCGGCCGTTGCGCAGATGGATCTCACCGGCATGTGGGTTCCGCTGCCCCGAGACCAGGATGGCAGCGGGGACACCGGCGATGCGGCCGGTATTCCACTGAGCGTCGACGGACGCAGGCGCGCCCATAGCTGGTCCGCCGAGGAATTCGACACGGCCGAGTGGGTGTGCCGGCCCCACGCGTGGGATTATTCTTTCGACGGCCCGCTTTCCCAGATCCGTTTCCTGCCGATCGTCGACCGGGCTACGCAACAGATCATCGCCTACCACGGACACATTCAGATGGAGCAACAGGAAACCTTCATCTGGCTGGACGGCCGTCCCCATCCGCCGGCCAATGCTCCGCACACCTGGAGCGGGTTCACCACCGGAGAGTGGGAGGGCGATGTCCTGGTCACGACCACCACCCACCTCAAGGAGGCCTATATCCGGCGCACGGGCTTGATGCGCAGCGACCGCACGACGGTGCGTACTCGATGGAGGCGCATCGGCGACTATCTTCAGGCCACCACGATCATGTACGACCCCATTTACCTGGCGGAGCCCTATATTCGCAGTGCCAACATGTGGGTGAACTCTCCCGAACGTCCCATGGCCCCATACCCCTGCGAGGAGGCGACGGAAACCGTCGTGCCCCGCGGTTCGGTATCCCATTTCCTCCCGGGGCAGAGTCCGCTGCCCGGGCTGGACCCGGACCGGGTCGACGAGTTCGAAACGCCCTACGAGGCGAAGCTCGGCGGCGCACTCACGATGTTGCCCGAGTATGTCGACAACGTGGCAGCCATGGAGACAAACCCGGCGGGCGCAGACCCCGCCGCGCCGTTCATGCGCCCGCAGGGCGAAGAGATCGGGCCCCAACCCATATGGGGCGTCGAACTGGAGGGAGGGCCGGAACCGGGTGAAATCCAGGTGTTGCCGGTGCAGGGCAATGTGTACGCCCTGTTCGGCGCCGGCGCCAACATAACCGTGCAGGCCGGCGAGGACGGCGTGCTGGTGGTGGATACGGGGGTCGCGTCGATGAGCGACGCAGTGCTCGAGGCCATCCGCTCCATCACCGACGGCCCGATCCGGTACATCGTCAATACCACGCACACCCGGGAGCATACCGGCGGCAATGATGTCATTGCCGCTGCCGGGGAGCAGGTTCCGTGGCGAGCCGAGACTTACGCCCAGGGTCCCCAGGGTGCGCTGGGCAGGGACAAGGCGTCGGTCATCGCCTATCTCAACGTTTTTGCCCGAATGATCGTGCCTCCCGACGGCGGCGAGCCCCTGCCGGAGGGCGGATGGCCGGACAATACCTTTTCGACGCCGTGGAAGCGGCTGTACTTCAACGACGAACCCGTGGTCATCACCCATCGGCCGGGCACCAGCGATTCCAACAGCGTGGTGCTGTTTCGAAAGTCCGACGTGGTCAGCGCCGGCGATCTGCTCGACCTGACCCGCTTCCCCCGGATCGACCCGGACACCGGCGGTGGCATCCAGGCGCTTGTGGATGCGCTGAACTACCTGATCAGCATCGTTGCGCCGGCGGAATACTCCTCCGGTGGCACGCTCGTGGTGCCCGGACGGGGACGTATCGCCGACTACGCGGAAGTCGCCTACTACCGCGACATGGTGTCTGTGATCCGCGACCGGATTCTGGCAATGATCGACAGCGGGATGACGCGGGAGATGATCATCGCCGCCGGCCCCACGTGGGGATACGATGCCCGCTACGGCAGCGACAGCGGGGACTGGACCACCGACATGTTCGTCGGGGCTGCCTACGACAGCCTGGCGAGATAACCGAGGAGATATCCGATGACGAAACGTCATTTCTGGACATTACTCGCAGGCGCCGCCGCGCTGGCGGTTTCGAGCGCCGGCTGGACGCACCATTCGTTCCAGGCCACTTACGACGAGGATTCCGATCCCGTCGAGATCGAAGGGGTGGTCAAGGAACTCGTGTGGCGCAATCCGCATTCGTTTCTTCGCGTCGATGTCACCGGCGCCGACGGGAGCGTGGAGACCTGGGTGCTGGAGTGGGCCTCCATCAACCAACTCTCCGAGGCGCGGCTGACCCGAACGACGTTGCTGCCCGGTCAGCAGATCGTGGCCAGCGGCCTTCCGCCGCGGGATTCCGGGTACAACAGGCTGCTGTTGCGCGAAGTCACGCGCCCCAGCGACGGTTGGTCCTGGCGCGGCCGGGTCCGCTAGCGGGCCATGTCCGGTCGCTCACAGGGTGGCTCTACGCAAGGCACCATTTGCCTGCTCGTCCTGACCCTGGCGCTGGGCAGTGCGAGCGATGCGTTTGCCCAGTTCTTCGACCGGCCTCCGCCACCCCCTGACCCCCGCAGCGGCCGCGAAGCCGCCGCCCAGGACCTGACGGGGTACTGGGTTTCCGTGGTCAGCGAATACTGGCACCTTCGCATGCTGATGCCGCCGAAGGGCAATTACAGCATGCTGCCGTTGACAGCCGGGGCACGCGAGTCCGCCGATGCCTGGAACCCCGGCGACGACGCCGGCAACGAATGCCGCAGCTACGGCGCCGCCGCCATCATGCGCCTGCCGGGGCGGCTGCACATCCAGTGGGCCGACGACGAAACCCTGCAGATCGACATCGACTCCGGTACCCAGACCCGCCTGCTGCACTTCGACGAGACCGAAGCCGGGCCGCCCTCATGGCAGGGACACTCGGCGGCGTCCTGGGTGAGCCAGTCCGGCGCCGAGGATGCCCGGTACCTCAAGGTCACCACCACCAACATGCTGCCGGGCTACCTGCGCAAGAACGGCGTGCCGTACAGCGACGACGCGGTACTTGAAGAGCACTTCGATGTCTTCACCGAGCCCAACGGCGACCGCTGGATGGTCGTCACCAGCATCGTCACGGACCCCGCCAACCTGACTCGACCCTACGCGGTCACGAACCACTTCAGGCAGGTGGACGACGGCAGTGGCTGGGACCCGACCCCCTGCCGGGTGGATCATCCCCGATAAACTGCGGAACCTGCAGGCTGTCGGGTCCTTGCGACCCAAACAGTCCTGCCTGACGAACAGGGTCAATTCTCGTAGACGCTCCGGCCCGTCTCCCGCAGTGCGCAGTCGAAGGGCTTGACTTCGGCGCCCGGAACCCATGCGTAGGACCTCCGCCATACGGCGGGTGCGGTCAGGTACACGGGATCGGTGACGGTGACCTCGTAAGTCATGCGCGTCCCGTCATCGCTCAGTGTAAATCGCTCGACCATGGTCACGGCATCGCTCATGGGCGCGCCCTGCGCATCGAGGTAAGGCCATGACACGCGGTCGATTTCGACGACCAGCGTATTTCCCTCCCAACGGCCGACCGAGTGACCGAGCCGGTCGACGGGCGGGTCCGCCGGCGTCGACGCCGGATCCATGTAGATCACCCGATTGCCGTCCCACTCCTCGATCAGGAGACGGATGCGGTCGCCCTCGTCGATGAACTGAATGGGATAGGGATTGAGGATCGCGTTGGGCATCCCCGGCGCTTCGCAGCGCAGTCCCGGATCGTCCACGGCCTGATCCCACTGGTCCTTCAGTGCCTGTGCCTCTGCCGTGAGGACGGGCGGCTCGACCCCACCGCCAAACCCACGCACGGAGCTCCAGACCCGGAATATCCCGTCCGCGGCTTCTGCCTCCGCCACGGTATCGCCGGCGGAAACCTCAGTCGGCGCCGATGACGGTTCGGTCCAGCGGGGCGGATAGGGACGGTCGGAAATCGTGAACTCTTCGCCACTCGGCACCTGTATGTGGGATGTCCAGATGGCCTTCACACCCCGGGTCGCCGGGGCGCCGGCAACCCGGATCTCGTCGCCGATCGCCACGGTCTCCGATGTGACTCCGCGTCTCTGCACGGTGTTCCAGGCGCCGGCCTCGACCTCCCATAGCTCCGTCTCGCCGGCTTCGTTTTCCACTTCGATCGTCAGGCCCACATGAGGATTGCGCCAGAAGACTTCCGTCACGGTTCCCGTGATTTCGATCGTCGTACCCGTGTCGTAGAATCCGCCGGTCGAATGGTGGGCATGCCCGGCGATGGGAAGGAGCGCGGCTGCAGTCAGCGTGAAGATCGGTCTCATGCCGGTTCACCCATGGGTCGATTGGCCATTTGTCCCGATTCTACCTTCAAACACCGCCCACCGAGATTGGCAGTGTCAGTCAAAGACCTCGTCGGGGCGAAGACCCCAGGTCAGGCCATCGGAAGGCCTTAGGAAGTTGAGCAGGCGCACGCGGTTGTCCTCCACGTTGCGGCCAGGATTGCCGTTGATCACCACGTAGTCGCCGGGTCGCAGCGTTGCCTGCGTCACCCCGGTGGCGCCGAGTTGGGTCGCCGATCCCCATTCGACCACGTAGCGCACGTTGGAGCCGTCGTCCTGCTCGACCATCACGTGCACCAGGGTATGCGGGTTGCGCCACAGGAACTGCACGAGGCGGCCTTCGATGGTGACCTCCTGGTCCTCGAGATAGACTGCGGCGAACGAGTGATGGCCCCGGGCTCCTGCGCCCATCAGCAGCGCGGCGACTGCCAGGGAAAGCGCCTGAATCGAAATCTTGCGCCACGGACTGCGGTCCGGCGCGCGGTCCGGCCCGGCGTCTGTCAGAAGAATCGTTCTCATTCGCTTGCCTCCTCCATCAGCCGACGCCCTCGCGGGCCGAGTTCGGCAAAACCACCGTCGTTGCAGGTCAGGTTCGGCGCGCCGCCCGGCAGGCCCTGCCGCTCGATCCAGCCGCAGCAGTAGCGGCCGCACGAGGCAGGCGGCACGTAGGTGTCCCGGATCGTGTTGCGGTACTCCGGATACAGGGTATGCGCATGGCCCATCGCGGCCTCCTTCGGGATGTTGTAGGTGCGGACCATGAAGTCCTCTTCCGGATTCTCGCCGGGCAGGTAGTGGGGTACCAGACCGGAGTCCTCCAGATACGGGATCTCGTTCGCCGTATTGCACTGCGTCCGCTCCGGACCCTGCCGCCCATTGGGCTCGTATTGCCAGACGCGGCTGACGACGTGGGGCTCGCTCAGGTAGATCGGATCCTCCTGGATCACCGTTACGGTCAGCAGGTCGTCGTGGCGGGTGAGGTGCACCGTGAATGTGGTCCGGTCGCTGCCGGGAATGCCGTTGCCGCGCCTGATCCAGGCCGTCTTCACGTGGGTCATTCGCGCGGTCAGCGTATTGCCTTCCCACTTGCCGGTGGCGAATCCGCCGGACGGGCGCCAGGCGTTCTCCGACGGGTGCTCGCGCCCGTCCATCCAGATCGTGATCGTGTCCCTGAGGTAGTTGCCGGCCACTACCCAGGCGATGACGTTGCCGCTGGTTTCGTCGTTGATGCTCCAGATCCGGTAGAGCCGGGGCCGGTAGAGCCCGACCCACGGCGCCTGCGAGAGGCACTGCCGCTCGATGGTCATGGGCATGTTCGACGTGTAGCTCAGCGCCTTTGCCCTGGCCTCGTCGGTCATCGGCATCCCGGTGTAGTCGCCCAGGTCCGAACCGGGGCCGCGCTCGATGTAGTCCTCGTAAAGGCGGTCCTCGTACGTGCCCGTGAGCTGAACCTGGGCCCGGGCGGGAACGGCCGCGATCAGCAGAGCGCTACAGGTTGTCAGGGCTGTGATGAAAGTTGTTCGAGTCACCGGCGTCGCCTCCTGGGGATCTCAGAACCTCGCGTCGCAGGTCGTCGGGTCCCACTTGCTGCGATCGGCTTCGTTCCTGAAGTGGATGGCCGTGATCCACGGGAGCTGCAGATAGACCGGGTCCTCCACCGTGTTGGTCACGACCAGGTACCGGTCGCCGTTGTCCTGGACATGAACGTCCCAGTACTCGGTGAAGACCGTGCTGTCGCTGTAGGGCACGCCGTTCTTGCGCAGGTACCCGGGCCGCAGCCGGGTGGTGACGGACTTCATCGAACCGAAGCCGGATGCGCCGGCCATGATCCATTCGGCCGTCGATACGCCCTGCCACGTGTTTGCGCTGTCGGAGCTGTCGGCGCTGCCTGCGGGCGCACCGTCGAAGTGGAACAGGCGCGTCTGCATGCCGTAGTCGGATTCGAGCTGCAGCGTGCTGTCGTCCAGCCATTCGATACGCAGCCGCGTCGGCCCGCGCATGAGGCCGGGCGCGCCGTAGGCCTTGCAGGCCTCGCCGGCCGCTTCGTCGGCAGCCGGGTCCCAGGCCTCGGCAAGGAGCTGGGCCTCGAGATTCATCGGAATGCTGGGGAAGTCGCCCCGCGCCGGGGTGACCATTCTCCAGCGCCAGTCTTCGGAGATGACCGCGACCCACTGGCCGGTCAGGTCGACGGGGGCGATCGCGCGGGCGGGTCCCGCGGGGCCGGATTCAGTCGGTGGAAACTGTGCGAAAGCGCCGGAAGCGATTATGAGTGCAAACAAGGGAGGCAACGCGCCAGCGGTTTTCGAGGTGAGTTCCCTTCGAGTCGGCATGGCAGTTCCGGCACGAAGTCCGCCGGCCAGCTGTCGCCATCGCACCTGGACCCGAGAGCGGCCGGGCCATCCCATTTGCGCAATTCGGCGCATGCTCACTCAATCCCCGGCGGATTCTTCAGGCCGTTGTAGATGGCCTCGACAAACATTCCGGTCGTCCAGGGGCCCGTGTCGGATCCATACCGCTCGCGATAGCCCTGCGTGGGGTTGGCGGCCTGCACCTCCTCGAGACTCATCCCCTTGTCAATGAGGTCCTTGATCCGGTCATGGATGATCGTGATCATGTTCTGGTATTCCACCAGCTCGGCGTAGTCGGCAATGTACCCGTTCCCTGGCACGAGCAGCGTCCGCCCCGGTTTAAGGACCAGGGGCATCGCGGGAATCGTGATCTCCAGCAGGTGATTGAGCGCCGCCAGTTCGCCCTGGATGCTGCCGCCCCTGGCCGGATCGATCACCGGGAACTGGTGCAGGTCCAGGATGTCGCCGGTGGCGATCACGTCGGCGCGGCGAAAATGCACCATGCTGTCGCCGTCGGAGTGGGCGCCGGTCTGGCGCATGACGACGATGCCGTCGTCGTTGATGTACATCGTTCTCACTCTGGACGTGTACGTCTCGTTCGGCCAGTCCTCGTAGGGCAGCACTCCTTCGTCGGCCATGCGCAGCAGCACGTTCTCGTGCGCAAGAACGTTTGCGTAGGGGGCGGCGCCAAAGGGAGCGCCCGCGACCGGAATGCCCGTGCTCGCCAGCGCATGGTTGCCGCCGGCGTGGTCGGCATCGGCACTGGTGTTGATGATCAGCCCGATCGGCCTGTCGGTGATCGCCCTCACCGCGGCCAGGACCTCGTCCGCCATCTCCGCGGAGCCGCTGTCCACGAGAATGGCCGCGTCTTCGCCGACGTGCACGGTGATGTTGCCCCCGGCGCCGAAGATCACGTGGACGTTCGGCCGGATCTGAATGGTTTCAAGCCCGGGGGTGTCCTGTAACGACTGAGCGCCTGGTGCGGATATCCAGCACGCTGCTGCGGCCGCCAGCAACGCCACCGGATTCGGTCGCGGTGCTTTCACCTGGGGTGTCGTCATGATGATGGTCGAGTGTCTGGTCGCGCGAATCCTGTCTCAAGCAAAGGAGTTATCCGCCACAATTATATGCAAGCAGTCGATTGCCGGTCCCGTCGACCATTTCCTTTGGAGTGAATCGGCCTGAATTTTTGTCGAACTTCCCACGGTCCGATTATTTCACTCGCTTCACGATGCGGCGTTCGCGCTCCGGCGCCTGTTCTTCGGTACGTCCGGTCTTCTCGATATCACGAACCACGCCGATCAATTGCTCGTAGAACAATTTCGCCGGCGGAGACATCGTCGTGTTCGCGCGCATGATGATCTGGACTTTCGGCACGGTCGTTCGGCTGTATTGTTCGATGTCCCCGGCCGCCAGTGGGACGATTGCGGACAGCTCCGAACGGCGTTGAGCATCGTATACGGACGAGAGGGCGAGACGGTCGCTTTCCAGAAGCACTCCATCCACGACCTGGGAACTCCCCGACTCTACCCAGTCGCTCGGCGGCTCGAGACCGCGAGCGTTGAAGTAAGACCTGAACCACTCCGCAATCGGCGTATCCATCGGCGGCAGAATCCATGTTGCGGCCGCAAGATCCTCCGCTTTCACCGATTGAACCCGGCCCAGCGGGTGCCCCGCCCGCGCGAGAATCCGGGCCTCGGCATCCATGATGGGATGCAGGATCAGGTCCGGGTGGTCCGAGGCCAGGTAGCGGACACCGATGACGAAATCCAGATCGCCCGAACGCAGCGCCGATTCCATGACGTGAAGGTCGCCTTCCAGCGTGGCTACCCGGATCCTCGGATGCGATTTGAGGAGTCTGCTTATCGCCCGCGGTGCAATGAGATTGCGGACCGGAGGGAGCGTGGCGATCGCGAGGCGGCCTCTGACGATCCCGTCCGCCATTCCGGCCATCTCGTCAACGGCATGTTGAATCTCGGAAAAGGCCAGGCGTACGTGGGTGTTCAGCACCCGCGAGAAGGGTGTCGCCTCGAGTGTTCCACCCGAGGAGCGCTCGAATAATGGCAAATTGAGCTGATCCTGGAGTTCGTTCAGCGCCCGGTACACTGCGTGCGGGGCAATGTCGAGACGATCGGCTGCAAACCGAATGTCGCGAAAGCGGTGTACGGCGATGAACGCGACCAGTCGATTGTTGCCGATCTCCATCCGGAAAACCGGCGGATTTTGCCGTTGCTTCGGGTCGCCAGGCAGATTCCGGTACTCGGCGCCGGCGCGCTCGAACTCGCGGTTGGCACTCTTCAGGCGCTTGACCAGTGCTTCGCCGTAACTCGTCGGTATCATGCCGGCGGTTACACGGTCGAACAACCTGATTCCCAGTTGTTTTTCGATCTGCGAAACGGCCTTGCTGGTTGCCGAGTGGGAGCGCGCCAGGTGCATGCTGGCATGCGAAATGCTGCCGGTTTCGGCGACACTCAGAACGGCCCTCAACTGTCGGAGACTCAGGGCACTTGCGTCAACGGGGTTCACGTCGCCTCATGGTCACGCTGGCGGGCGATGGCTTTCGTATAATGGCCAGCGTAGAGGCCGGTTACAAATCAGTCAATCCTGCCGCGCGACGTTTTGAATGGTTCGGGAAGCCGATTCCTCGTCGCATTCGAAATTCTCGATCGGCGTGCCGTCCGCAAGCTGCGTATGGATCACGCGGTCCGTAAAGGTTGCGGTGAGGTACTCCGGATCCTCCACCGTGTATTCCAGGGTCAACGATGTGCCGTCATCCGTCACGGAATAGCGCTCCGTCAGGCGTTTTCCGGTACTGGACGGCAGCTCGCCGCCCCGGCCGTTGGGATCGTAGATCGAGGCGAGGCCGGCGGCCTGTTCCGGGAACCGCTCCGACTCGACCACAAGGCTCTCGCCATCCAGCCGCGCCGTCGCGTAGCCGAACAGTCCCGACGGCTCGCTCCGGACCGGTTCGCCGCCCAGGGGCACGGTGCGAACGACGGCAAAGTACTCGTGGTGCAGCACGACCCGGTCGTCCGACAACTCGATTCCAAGGAGATAGGGCGGAAAGAAGAGCGCCGGAAGGTTCGGCGGTACGCAGTGCACGGCGGGCGACTCCGTGACGTCGTAGTTCTCGCGGAACCGGGTGGCCCACTCAGTCAGCGGCATTGGCGAGTCGCCATCCGTGTTGAGATTCCGGTGCGGCTGGATGTCCCAGATTCCGGAGAGGCGGCCGGCCTTGTGGTGAGGTCTATCGAATCAGAACCGCAGCCGTTATCCAGGTTGCGGTTCTGCCAGGGTTATCGAGCTAGCACTGATCCCTGTCGCTGTGCTTGGAGAGGCTGGTCGTGCCGTCGAAGTCGTAATAGGTATAGGCCGTTTCGCCGTTCATGTAGATGCAGTGCACCTTGATTTCCGGCCTGGCAGGGTGCAGTCGACCCAATATATCGATCTCGTCACCCACCGATAGCGTGTTTTCGTCAAACCCCAGGCGACGGTTCCGATTGGGTGTTGCCAGCACCAGGTCCCAGGTCTGGCCTTCGCTGTCGGTTGCGACCAACTGGTCATGCGCGGCGCCCAAATGGAGTTCGGTCACCACCACGGTCGCTTCTATGTCGCTGGTATAGCCTGTCCAGCCGTGATGCGCCCAGGCGAAAGTGGAAATCAGCAAGAGAAAGAGGGCCGTCAGGAACGGCAACGGAGAACCACTACGAAAAACATCAGTCATGGCAACCACCTGTTCGGAGATAGAGGTACTGGTCAATGATATCCTAGACCTCGCACCGGCACCTGTCCCGCAGTGCGTACCGAAACTCGTTCCAGAGCGCGTACCGGAACCCGTTCCAGTGCCCGCTCCGGTGCCCGATCAACGCTACTTGTGCGCCGGGGAGCAGTTCGTACCGGTCAATCGCGGTAATCGGCTTGGCGAACTCGACCTGATGCGGTCCCTACTGGGCGCCACCTCCGCGCGCCATCCCACCAGCGCCGCCGGGACGCCCGCCGGCGTTTCCGCCGCGACCGCCACCACCTTCGAACCTGAATTCCAGGCCGACATACTGTGACGCCATGATGTTTGCGATCTGCCCCAGTCGTGACGGCGGCTGGTCGCCAATGCCCATGTAGCGCGGGAACAGGATCAGACGCGTGTCCTCGTCTGCCAGAAAGCCTTCCGCAATGACTGGCGTGCCCGGTGCGAAATCCGCCTCCTTGAGGTAGAAGTTCTCGTAGGCGAACGTCGAATCGCCGAGATGGATCTGGTAGTCGCGTTCGGCCTCGCCCTCCACCGCGCCCCGTACGTGACCGATCGCGTTATCGGAATCCTGCCAGTCAGCACCGGTCGCGACGCCGGTTATTCTGATAATCGGCAAATCCATCCCCGCCGGCGGCGGGGCGAAGCGCGATTCGGCAGTAACCTCCGAGCTGTAGGGTTCGTCTATGGCGAAGGCGCCGAAATTGGTGTCCATGGTTTCAACCAGGATATCGCCGTCGCGCACACGGGACGGAAAGCCCGTGACACTGACCGTATCGCCCACAGTGAAGGTCGAATCGTCCCAGTCGTTCTCGCGAACCATTGCGCTGACGCCGCCCCACTCGAGCGTGTAGGTTGTTTCCGCACCCGATTCGTCGGTTGCAAGAACCCTGAGATACGCGTGGGGCCGGCCCGAATACCACTCCACCACCGTACCGGTGAAGGAGACGGTCTGCGCCTGGTCAAAAATCGTCGTGCTGTGATGCGCGTCAGCAATCGGCATCCATACGGCCAGTATGGGCCCGAATACGATGGATTGGTATTTCATGGCGTTTCCCCGTTTCGTCCCCCTCCGCCGCGACCCGCGCCGGCGCCTCCCATTCCGGCCGGTGGGCCTCGCCGGCCCTGGAATTCCACGCCCAGGTACGCTGCAACCGCTCTCTGGGTCATCATCGCCGTTCTCACCGGTCCCCTGTCGCCGAAGTCCACTATTCGCGGAAAGACGATCAGCCGCTCACCCTCATCAGCCAGGTAGCCCTCGGCTCTCGCTGCATTTCCCTCGGCAACATGATCTTCGGAGATCGCAAGGATGTCGTAGAGCGATGTCGGTACGGACAAGCGAATCTCGTATTCACGCTCGGCTTCACCGTCGACCGTGCCGCGCACCCACACCGTGGCACTGGAGCCTGTCCATTCCGATCTGGCAATCGTGCCCGACAGTTCGATCGCCGGGAGCGTTATCCACTCCGGTATCGGCCCGGCCTCTTCGGGATCGCCGAAATAGGATTCGGTCATGCCGAAGCTACCGAATGGCGCCACCATGCTTTCCACCAGGATGTCGGTGTCCTTGAGACGGGACGGAAAGCCGGTCACGGAAATCTCATCGCCGATGTCGAAGGTCGATTCGTCCCATTCATTGGTGTTCACGATTACGCTCGTACTGCCGAAGTCGAGAAACCAGGTGTTCTCGTTCCCGAGTTCGTCACTCCCATCTATCCTGAGATACGAGTGCGGTCTTCCCCGGTACCACTCGACCACGTTGCCGGTCACCGACACCAGCTCGTTTTCGTTGTAGATCGCGATACTGTGATGCGCGTACGAGACCGGCGCCGCAATAGCCAGCAACAGGCAGACAGTCACAGGGTTCTTCATCGGTTCTTACCTCTCTCAATGCTTCGATCGCTTATTCCGCCGGTATCGCTTCGTAGGTTTGCTCCAGGCACGCGATCGGTGGAGATAGCTCCAGGTATTCCTTGTGGAAGAAGCTCGTCTCGATCGTGAATGGCGCGGTCATGTACTCGGGATCGAACATCGTCGTGTCGACATCCAGCGCCGTGCGGTCCTCGCGCCAGCGGAAAACATGCGTGACGCGCTTCTGCGAACCCGACGGAAGCCCGCGCGCGAGACCCCAGGGATTGGGTTCGTAGTTTCTGACATCCACGGTCAGGACCTCGCCCTCCCATCGCCCGACCGCGTAACCCCAGGTGAACAGTTCGTCAGCCGGAGGATGCTCGCCGTCGATATGAACGACCAGCTCATGGCCGTCTCTACGAAGAACGAACTGACCCGGGCCGCGATCGATCTGCACGACATAGGAATTCTCATGATGCGCGAAAAGATAGGGGTCCGGCGAGCACCAGGGCCTGTCCGATGCATCGCCGCCGAACGCCCGGCCTGCGGCCATTCCCTTCTCATTCAATACGGGCACGAAGCGAGTGGATTGCCCCGACAGCCCGGCGAACTCCGCACGAACTTCCCGGGAGGGCCGCTCATACAATATCGCTGGCGGCCCGAAGATCCCATCGGGCGGAGCGACCTGGTAGACGCCGTTCCACCCGTCGTTGGGCGTCGCTCCGGCCGACATGTCCCTGCCAGGCCCACCCGCGGCCTGCGCGTCCTGGCCTTCGGATGCCGTTGAGGCTTCCGCGGCAGCCCGGGCCGGGGCTGCGCCCGGGCCTCTGCTAATGGTGATGACTTCTCCATTCGCCAGGGTGAATGACGCGTCTCCGGCGATCCTTCTTGCGCCCGAGCGAGGCGGGTTCCCGGACGCAACCACCGGATCGCCAACCTCCAGCGTATCCGTCTTCCATCCGTTGAAGTTCATGTGGCTCGGCGAATGCAGTTCGAAGCCCCACTCCTCGATCTCGCCGCTTTCGGTGACGCCTTCCACGTAAATGAATACGTGGGGATTGACGAAGTCGACTCGCGTCACCTCGCCCGTCACCGTGATTCGCGTGTCACCGTCGAACATCGAACGGCTGTGGTGCGCGAGTCCCGCCGGCAACCATGCGGCCAGTACGAGAGCAATGAGAATCGGCTTGTATTTCATGGGAATAGCCCAACCTTTCATCTGAAGAACACAAATTTATCGCGCCGCTAATCCACGCATGCTGCGCAAGCCTGTCGCGCGGTCACTCCTCATAAAGACCAAAATTGCACATCGATGGCAGCGCGGCAATCCACCTGACTGAAAAAGCACGTTCTTTTGCAAAAAAGGAACAGCGCGGGCTGCACGTGCCTGTTCCGGTTCACTATCATTGTTGCCACTGTCAGGTATCCTGAAGTTACACCGCAAGCGACCCACGAGGACAAATGCCATGCACAACTTCGCCAGAATCGCCGCCGTTACAGCATTGCTCGTCGGCTTGCAGGGCCTTGGCCTTGCCCAGCACGGCCATCCGCTGGTCGGAACCTGGAGCGGCTACTGGGGCACGAACGCGGAGGAGCGCAATCGCGTGCTGTTGCTTCTCGAATACGACGGGGAGAACATCGGCGGTATCATCAACCCCGGTCGCAACGCAGTGCCCATTACCAGCGCCTCTCTGGACGCCCCCACCTGGACGGTCGTGCTGGAAGGAAGCCGCGAGGACGCCGACGGGAACACGGTCAACTACCGCATCGAAGGCCGCATCGAAAACGTTACTTCTCCTGCGGAGCGGAGCCTGTCCGGTGAATGGGTCCAGGGCGACATGGTCGGCGACTTCAGCGTGACGCTGAATTAGCGGTTGTGAACGCTGTATGGGATTGCGTTCGCAGGCCCTGATTGTTTCAGTCCATTTGCTCGTAGTTCCTCGATCTCATCATGTACACTATACATGTACATAAATGCGCGGAGTTGATCAATGACAAAGGTGGTAGGTGCAGCCGAGTTCAAGGCAAAGTGCCTTCGGCTCATCAACGAAATGCGCGAAGACCGTGAATCGGTGACCATTACCAAGCGGGGGCGTGCAGTGGCCGTCCTCGTCCCTGCGCCACGATCGGATGAAAATCCTTCGATCATCGGCGCACTGAGCGGCTCCGTGCTGGCTTATGACGACCCGTTTCTGCCCGCTGTTGACCCGGCGGATTGGGGCGTCGCGCAGTGATGGTGTTGGATACCCATGCATTTGTATGGGTAATGGAAGGCGACAGGAAGCTGGGACCAGGGGCGCGGCGAGCCGTTCTCAAGGCGTCCGCGGACAACGGCGTCGCAATCTCGGCAATCACGCCCTGGGAAATTGCCATGCTGGAAAACAAGGGCCGTTTGCGTCTGGCGCGCGAGGTAGGCGAATGGATCCGGGATGCGCTCCGTACGCCCGCCGTGCGGCTCCTGCCAATCAGTCCGGAAATCGCCGTGGACAGCGTACGGTTGCCAGGCGCGTTTCATCCCGACCCCGCAGACCGGTTAATCGTCGCCACTGCCCGCCAATGGAGTGCGCCCTTGATGACGGCGGACAAGGACATTCTCGATTATGCGGGAGCCGGCCACGTGGTCGTGGTCGACGCATCAAGATGACCGCCGCTGGCCGGAGCCGGCTCCGTCAGCGTAGTACACTAACGCGGCAGTATCAGGGGATACTCATGCGAGAATACCCGCTCCGCCATCTCAAAATGATCGCATTGAACGCGTGTTTCGTACTGGCGCTGTTGCCGACGTGGGCGGCGTCGCAGGAAAGCGCCTTTGTCGGCGAGTGGTTGCTCTGGCTGGAGCAGGGGAATGCGCGCCGGCCGGCGTATGGCACTCTGAAGATCGAGCCGTCGGGCGGCAGCGTGAACGTCTATATCGACGGCGGACCCGTCAATCTATTGGGCCTCGAGGAGGATCGCATTCGCTTCGACTTCGACTGGACGGATGTGGGTGACCGGGTGCACCTGAGCATTCTCGAAGGCGTGTTGGATGACGGCGTTCTGACGGGCACGGTAACCGAGGAGGGGGAATCGCGTGGAGCCTGGCGGGCGACTCCGAAGCCGCTGCCCGAGAGCCCGCAGCGGGCGCCCGATCCGGCCGATCTCACCGGCATCTGGGGCGGGCCGGCCATCATCAGCAAGTATTCCTTCGATCAGACCGAAGCGGGCCGTGCGGCGCAGGCGGCCTATGACTCGACCATCGACGACCCGATTCTTCGTTGTGTCTCCGACGGGTTGATGCGCATGTCTCACGGGCCGTTCGATATCGAGATCGTCGAGGGCAGGGGCCGGATATTCGTTCTTCATGAAGACCTGCACGAGGTGCGCAGGATCCACCTGGATGGAAGGCCTTTTCCGGATGGGATCGATGACGCACACTTGTCCATGGGTTACTCGATCGGACGCTGGGAGGGTTCGACCCTCGTGGTCGAGACCCGGGGATTGAAGCGGGCGGTATGGGACGCGGCCGGAATGCCCTTCAACGCCGGCGCCGTCGTCACGGAGCGCTGGTATCTGGACGATGACGGCAACCTGCATGTCGAGTTCAGCCTCAGCGACCCGATCAACTATCACCGGCCGATTCTGATGCACCAGGTTCGGGAGCGCTTGCCGGACGATTCGGAAATCGGCGAGTACTCGTGCGACCCCCATGCCTTCTACCGGGGGTTGCAACTGGATGGGCGGCTGCAGGAGTACTGGGGACGGTCGCAAAACCGTCTGTAATGAACGGGGGCAGAACCATGAAGCACGCTCGTCGCAATCTCCTGATCGCCTGTCTCATGTGGGCGCCGGCACACGGACATCATGCGCTGTCGGCCAACTACATTGAGGAGGTCGGTACGATCGAGGGAGTCGTGGTGGAAGTCTTCTGGGCAAATCCCCACGTTCACTATTACATCGAGGTCGCCGGGGAAGACGGCGCCACGCAGCTCTGGGATCTCGAATCCTCCAATCTCAACGGCATGGCGACCGCCGGCTGGACAAGAGACACGGTGACGGTAGGCGACCGAATCAGGGTGTCGGGCCGCCTGGGCAGGGAAGGAAGGCCGCGTCTGGCGCTGGAGCGCTCATCGCTGGAGATCCTCGAATAGCCGGCACATCGCGCTTCGGGTTTTCGCGGCGGCGTCGAAACGGCCCGGGTCAGTCGATGGTGTTTCCCGTGCCGAAGAGTTCCTGCAGCGAGAATTCCTCGGCCGGCACGCAGTAGATCTGCTCGTCCCACTGGTGGTGACGATCCCTGTTGAGCGAGTAGATTTTCGTGTCGCTCTCCCAGGGCTCGCTGTACATCACCGGGTCCCAGATGGTCATGGTCAGTTCGAGCGTGTCCGCGTCGAGTCGGCGGTAACGCTCCTCCAGCCGCATCTCCTCGGAATGGGGGTGGCCGTACTTGTCCAGCCAGGTCCTGGCATCGAACCCGATAGTCTCCACGACGAGCGTGTCGCCCTCGAAACGCCCGACGGAGAACCCGTTCCAGGTGGGCCAGGTATCCTCGAACGCGGGCAGCTCGCGACCGTCCATCCAGATCTCCCGCCAGTCGTGACGGTACTCGAAGAATTGCAGGATGCGGTTGTCCGTCTGGACGATCTCGAAAGTGTCGTGAGGCTCGATGATCTCGACCGTCAGGTTCCGGGGAATGCCGGCGGGCTCGCACCGCCCGAAGGGATCGTTTCGCTCGAACTCCCTGCGATTGGCGCCGTAGCCGGGCATGTTCTCCAGATATTGCCTGCGCCCTTCCTCCGTGAAGGGCGGCTCTGCGGTTGGACCCTGATCGGGTAGTGGCAGGTTGACCGGGCTGCGGAAAGATCCCGGTACATTACTGTAGGTGACGATGGCGGTTTCCCGATCCCAGTTTCCGGAGAGATCGTGCGGGTCGAAGGCTTCATCGTTCTGCTGGGCGGACAGTGTGGAAAGGCCCGCGAACATGGCGCCTGCCCCAAGGCGGGCGGGCCAGCTACGTGTTCTGCGGCGGCGGTCTGTACGTATCATCAATCGCGGACCTCACTCTTCGGGCGGTGAGATGGCCAGCGGCACGTCGTTCACCTCCAGGCTCCTCAGCGATCCGACCGTAGGGTCCAGCTTGTGCGGGACGAAGGTGATCGTGAGCTCGTCACCGGGTCCGATCGTATCTCGCCGCCATCCCATACTGCGGAGCACGGTGGGCGTCCACCGGATCGACATCCGGTGGTTGACCGCGTTTCCCTGTTCGTCCGGAATGTCCAGAGCGAAGGAGACATGGGGAAAGTTGAATGAGAAGTCGGTTGCCGTGCCCGAGACGGGTCCGACCAGCCGGTCGGCCGTCCAGTAGCTGCCGCCGCCGTGGTGGGCCATTGCCGCGGTCACCAAGCCAATGCAGCAGACCGGTACCAGAAGCAGGTTCTTCATGTGCATCATCCCTTGAGACGTAACTCAGATTCTACCCAACGGCCGTTGTCAGGAAAACGGCGAATAAGGAATAGTCTAATGGAAATTACGCTTGCGGCCGTTTTGGTGGAGCATTGCCGTTCATCCGGTTAATCTTCGTGTTGAGACTGCCGCTCAGGCCGACTGGACGGGTTTCCATGTCCGCCTCCGGAAATGGGTGATACCGGACGAGTCTGATCCCGTCGAGTCACCGTTGCGGCTGTTCTCGGGCGTGGGGCAAGCGAGGTGCCTGAGTGATGTCCATTCGATCTCTTGGCGTAGTAATTCTATCGTCGAGCGTACTTTCGGTAGCGTATAGCCAGTCGACAGAGCTCGTTCTGTTGGGCACGGGCGGAGGGCAACGGGTATTCGAGCATCGATCTCAGACGAGTCAGGCGCTCGTTCACGGAGATTCCGTGATCGTCATCGACACCGGATTCAACGCCGCCCGCCAGATCGCCTGGGCGGGACTCGATGCGAGCGCCATCGATCTGATTTTCATCACGCATGATCACCGGGACCACACGCAGCATCTCGGGCGGGTATTGCATGCGGCCTGGGCGGCGGGAAGAAGCGCGCCCATTCACATCTACTCGTACCCGGGTATCGGGGACGTCATCGACACGGGGCTCGCGGAGCTTGGCGACGCGGATGCGGCAGAGGTGCGCGCTCTCGCCGTCGTCCATGAGCTTTCCGAACCGGGCGTCATCTATCAGGACAGTGGCATCAAGGTGACCTCGGCCGAGAACACGCACGGGCGTGACTATTCGTATGCATTTCGATTCGACATGCCCGACCGGTCCGTCGTCTTTTCCGGCGATACCGGTTACGACGCAAGGGTCGTCAAACTTGCCAGGGGCGCCGACGTGCTGGTCCACGAGGTGGTCTACATGCAGCTCATCGAGGAGACGGTGATTGCGGCTCGCGACGATCCTGAGGCTCGCCGGCAAATGCGGCAGCACCTGACCACGAACCACATTCCAACGGAACTGGTCGGCCAGGTCGCAACCGAAGCGGCCGTCGGGATGCTGGTCATTTCACACATTGTGCCAGTGGAACTGACGTCCAACGACGACCGCCTGTTGCTGGACATTCTGGAACGCCACTACGATGGCCCTATCGTCATCGGCCGCGATCTGATGAGGCTTTAGCGCAAGAATGTCATCTCGTGCTTTCCGGACCCCAGCTCGATTTCCCGGAGGGTCTCTACTCTGCTTTCGGAGGTCACCGCGGGGGGACCCTGCGCAGTCTCCCGGTTAGAACTCCGTCAAATGTCGCCGGGCGGAATCCAGGTCGCAGTCCATTTCTCCCGGCACGATGTCGGGCCGGTAGTCCCACTCGTGGGTCTGGGTCACCGGCTCCGCCAAGTACACGGGATCCACCACAAAGACTTCGTAGATCAACCTTGTTCCATCTTCTGCGAGCGTAAAGCCCTCCACGAGATGCTTCTCATCGCTTGACGGCACAGGGAGCGCCGCCGCGGATCCGTGGGCGGGCTCGCCTCCACGGTGATGCGGTCGCCGATCTCGAGCGAATCCCTTCTCCAGCCCAGCGGCGCCGACATCCCCACGCCGTCGCCTTCCACCTGGTAGTTCACGCGGTCGCCGATCTCGTCGGTCGTGTCGAAATTGAAGAAGATATGCGGATTCTTCCACTCGAATCCGGTCACCGTGCCTTCGAGTGTCACCACGGCATCCGTGTCGAACTGATAGTTGCTGTGGTGCGCTGTCGCGCTGAAGGCCGCGAACATGGCTACCGACAACAGGCTGACTTGAAATACGCGCATACTTTTCTCCAACCCGGTTCAGCCAAGCGTGCCGGGCATACAGTTGTAGTCGACGAGTTCGAGATGGGGCGAATAGATCATCTCGGTGCGGCCTTCGAACGGCTCGGCGAGATATACCGGGTCTTCCAGAACGTAGTCCACGACGGCGCGCATGCCGTCCTCCGTGAGCGAATAACGCTCCACGACTTGCTTCTGGCGGCTCGACGGCGTTCCGCCCCGTCCGTTGCCGCTGGGGTTTTCCTCGAAGTAGCGGGTGTCGACCACGAGCGTGTCGTCTTCCCACCAGCCGATGGAGTGCCCCTGGAGTGTGTACTCGCCGTCAGCCGGGTGCTCGCGCCCGTCTGTCCAGACCTCACGGTAGACGTCGAGGAACTCGTTGCGCAGGATCACGCGGTCGTCGAGCAATTCGATCCCGGTCAGATAGAGGCCGCTGGCAATGTTGAATGGCGCGGTTGCCGGATCGCATTCGCGGCTCGGATCGGGTCCATTCTCGGCGTAGGCCGCGCGCCCGGCCTCGGCCGCCGGGGTGAGAGCCATGCTGCGCATCCGCTGAAAGGCGCCCGGTTGGCGTGCGCCTCGCCAGACGCCCGCGAGGCTCTCGGCAGGGACGGTCTCTACCGCGGCATCCTCGATCTGCATGAACACCTGGCCGTCGGGCGCCTCGAGCGAGTGCAGGATGCCGTGCAGATTTCCCGTGCGCTCGGGGTGCAGGCGCACGTTGATCCGGTCGCCGGGGCTGAGCAGGTCCGCCGACCAGCCGCTGCGGTTCATGATCGGCGTGGAGCCCGTCTCGACGAGCCACTCGACGATCTCGCCGTCATTGTTCTCAAGCTCGACACCGATGAGAACGTGCGGATTGCGGTAGGTGTAGCGCGTCACAACGCCTTCGCCCGCCACCGTGACGTCGCGATCGTAGATGGCGTCGCTGTGGTGCGCGTTAGACGGGCCGGCGAACGCGATTATCCCCAGGAAAGCCGGAAAAAACTTCACGCGGTTCATTGAGTGACTCCTCTGCGATGCCCCTGAAATCTTATAACAAGAGGCGATCCCGTTATCGTCGCCGAAACCGGGAGCGTTGCACGGAAGAAAGAAGGACACGGGCTGCGGTTCCCCTCCCGGGAGGGACTCCTCAATGGAGCGGATGTGTAAATCGCGGTCAATCCTCCGGCATTTTCTCCGAGTCGTGCAATGCGGTCACGGTCTCCTGAAGGCGATTCAGTACGCGCTGCTCTTCGCCGGAGATGCCGTCTTCGAGCAGATTCAGCGACTCGGAGGGATCCTCATCGAGATCGAACAATTCCGTCCGCTCCCTGATCCTGACGAGCTTGTAGCGGTCATCGCGTATGGTGTGTCCGCCAAGCGCGACACCCTGATTCGTCATGAAGTGTTCAGCGTAAATCCACGTCCGCAAGGGCGGGCGCGACGGATCGTCGAAGTAGGGTACAAGGGATACGGAGTCGAGTGTCCGGTCGTCGGGAATCGGCGCATCCGCGAGATCCAGCAGTGTCGAATAGATGTCGGTCGTGCTGACCAGTGCGTCCGTCGCGGCGCCTTCGGGAATCCCCGGGCCGGCAATGATCAGCGGTACGCGCAGCCCGCCTTCGTAGATCGTGAATTTCGCCCGGTCGGGGTGGAAGGGCGGATCGATGGAGTTTCCGGTGGTGCCGTTGTCGCCGACAAATGCGATGACCGTGTCCGCGAGCGCTTCGTCCCCGATTCCCTCCAGCAACCTGCCGATTTCGTAATCCATGCGCGCGATCATGGCATCGAGCGCTGCATGCGGGTCCGAGGGCGAAATCCCGGACGTATCGAGGCCCGGGAGTTCAGGGACGTGCTGCGGATAGTGCGGCAGATTCAATGCGAGCCACAGGAACCAGGGTTGGTCGCGCTGTTCTCCGATCCAGGCCAGCGCATCGTCGATCTTTCTCGCCGGTGTATAGCCGTGCCGCTCTTCCAGCGTTCCATCGACGTTTTCCCACCACGCAAAGTAGCTCTCCGGCTCGTTCAGCATCAACACGGAATAGCGATCGAAGCCGATTTGCCCCGGGTGTTCGAGCCAGCCATTATCGAGATCGGCGAGGTGCCATTTGCCGAATGCGGCAGTGGAGTATTCGGCGGTGCGCGACAGCTTGAGTTGCGCCGGCAAGGCGGATTCGTCGAGGCGCAACCCGCGGCTGGTTCGCGGGTTATCGGTGTCGCCGTTGTAGACAGCGATTAATGGCACCACATCGGTTTCAAGAACTTCGTCTACCTCCGTGAGTGCGGCTGCACCCGGAACGGGGTCGCCGGGGGGATAAGGCCCGGTCACGCCGCTGCCGCGAACACCGCTCCCTACGCCGGTGCGGAAGCCATAGCGGCCCGCCAGCAGCGTCGCCCGGGTCGGCGAGCACATCGGCTGGGCCCACACCCGGGGAAAACGCATACCGCGCGCTGCGAGGGCATCGAGGTTTGGCGTCCGTGCCGGTTCCGGGCCGATGCCAAATGCCGAAACCTGCTCCACGCCGATATCGTCGCCGATGATGAGCAGGATATTCGGCGCCCGCCCCTGCGCAAGCAGCGCGGCCGATGCGAAGATCGCAGACACGAAGAGTGTCGAAGTCAAGAGCAACTTGATCATGGGCGAATGGTGCCACATTCGTCCCCACTGAGGGCAACGACGCAATATGGGTTGACTATCAGGCTTGTCGGGACACTGGATGAAGAACAACAGGATCGAACGAAAGGATGCCAGAATCTGCGTGGCACGAGAATACACTTGCACGCGATGCGTCTCGCCCGCTAACCGACTTGCGGGAAAGACACGCCGGTCAAGGAGAGTCCAGGAGAGAGCCGATGTCAGCGCTTGCTCAAAACTTCAATCTGATGAACGAGTTCAACATCCTTCGCATAATTTGCGGAGCGTTCTTCATTCCGCACATGTACGCGAAGTTCTTCGTCCCCGAGGCTCTGGGCTTCTTCAGGGCCGCGGGATTCAGGCCGGCGAAGGCATGGATGTACTTCGCGTTCGCGATCGAGGTCGTGTTTGTAATCGGGCTGATCTTCGGCATCTACACTGCAGCCGTCGGCACGATCGCTGCCGCGCACCTCCTCGTGGCGGCGGTGGCCGTGTGGAAGGTCACGGGCGGAAAGTGGCTGTGGAATATCGGCGGTTGCGAGTACTGTCTGTTCTGGGCGGCCTGCTGCGTCGTCGTCGCCATCCACGGCTGATGGTGGCGGGGCCGGGCGCAGTCAGTCGCCCCCCCGATTGGCCTGCGTGAATCGCTCGATCATGTCCTTCTTGTGGCGGGTCAAATGCTCTCTGTAGAGCTTTTCCGCAGCATCCGCATCCCGGTTTTCGATGTGCGAGATGACCGACTCGAGAGATTTCGACCTGAATCCCATCCTTATTGATTCAATCTCGGCATACTCGACCGACAAGTGATGGAGAAGGGCGATATTGGCGCGGGCAAACGCCGCGGTGGCCCGATTTCCGCACGCCTCGACCAATGCGAATCTCAGGTCGCGGGTCAGCGGGATGACATCCAGGTGAGTGGCGTCAGGCTTGTTCGCTTCGGTTTGAGCGGCGTTCAGCAAGCTCCTGAAGCCTTCGATTTGCTCCCCGGTCGCGTTCTGTGCGGTTAACCGAATCGCTTCGCATTCGATCAGGATACGGGCATCGAACATCTCGTCGATGGAAATCTTCTCGAGCTTGAACTGGACCGCAATCAGTTCCGAGAGCAGGGCCCGGTCGGGATGGGCAACCTTGATTCCGCCCTTTTGCCCTGAAACGACCCTGACCACGCCCATGGAACTGAGTTTCCCGAGCGCCTCGCGAACGGGGAACCGGCTCGCCGAAAACGACTCGCACAGGTTCTTTTCGGTGCCGATGTGGTCCCCGGCCTCGAATTGATCCGCGAACAGCGCGTCCAGGACCTGAGCGACGATTCGCGTGGAGAGCGAAGCGGAGGTAACGGAATGAAAGTAGGAATGGGCTTCGCTCATCGAGTATCCAAATAATGCAGAAAAATGACGCTACTACGGTAGTAGTGTATTAGTCTAACCGTTGCATAAACAATTGCTTCCGCTAGAAGCTTCCAGCCTTCATCGGTGGGCTTGCGAACGAAGAACGTCGCGATCACGCCAAACGAGATCACCGAGACGCTGAGGATGATCTACCTGCGCCGCCCGATGATGTCCGCCAGCGGCGATATTACGAAGGCGCCAAGGGCCATCCCCAGCGGTCCGGCGGCGTAGATGAACCCCTGTACCCTCGCATCGAACTGCATTTCCGCAGCGATGCGTGCGCCGGTAAACGCGATGGCGAGAATATCGAAGCCATCGAGCATGTTGATGAGGCAGCACAGCGCGACGACCGTTACCTGGAAGTTCGTCATTGGCCGGTCGTCGACCACGGCCAGAAGCTCAGTTCGGGTCATTCCAGGGTGCTCCGGATGTGCTTTGACGACGCATACTGCCACTGACGGGCGGATTGAACCCGCTATTTATCAATACTATCCTAATAGTATTGATAGTTAACATCTCAGGATAGTGGGCTGATCGGCGGTTTTCGTACCAGTTTGGCAACTCGCAGACTCGCAGAGGTTCCTGGATAAGCATGCCGTGCATCGAGTTATGGCGAACGCGCGTGGACACGCCCCAGTACAATATGGATGCATGCGACCCGGATCCGTTCTATACCGATTTGTACAACCGCGGCGCCTTCGACGAATATATCGAGAGGACCGGCCTTCGCCCGTAGAGGCCGTTAACCCATAGAGGTCACCATGTTCAGAGCACTAGCCACAGCAAGCCTTCTTCTCGCCGCCCTCGTTGCCCGCGGGCACCATGCCTACACCGAGTTCGATACCCGGCAGATCGTGGAGGTTGAGGGAACCCTCGTCACCGCGAATTGGAGAAACCCGCACGCCGTGCTCGAAGTGCAACTGCAGGATGAGAGCGATCCACCCGTGATCTGGGAGATCGAAGCCCCGCCGGTCAACCACTTCCGGCGCAACGGGGTTCCATTGGAGATCTACGAAGTCGGCAGCACGGTGAAGGTGGCGGGGTGGCCGTCGCGGCGGTCGGATACGCGCATGTACAGCACCAATATCCTTTCGGACGACGGGCGGGAATCGGTCTTGTGGCTGACGGAAACGCGCTGGAACGAAACCGCCTACGGCCTGGGTCTGGAGGTTCCCGTCGAGAGCGCGGCCCAGCAGGCGGTCGAGGACGCGCCGACGCTGTTCCGTGTGTGGACGTCCGGTTACGGGCGGCCCGGCATCCCGGACGATCCGGACTCCTCGCCGATCACGCTCTGGAGGGGGCCGTTGCCGTTGACCGAGGCAGCCCGTGCGGCGGCCGATGCGTTCGATCCCGTACTGCAGTCGAGCCTGACCGGCTGCGAGCCCAAGGGCATGCCGCTCATCATGGGTCAGCCCTATCCCATCGAATTCGTCGATGAGGGGGATGCCATTTTGCTGCGCCTGGAGGAATACGACACGGTCCGCACGATCCACATGAACGGGAGCGGGCCCGAGCCGGCCGAATCGCACGTTGGCCATTCGACGGGGTATTGGGACGGCGATTCGCTGGTCGTGGAGACGAGCCACGTGCGTACGCAGTACATGGCTCCCAGGGGCATTCCGCTAGGTGAAGGTGCGTCCTTCGTGGAGCGCTTCACGGTCGGCGAAGAAGGATCGCGCCTGCTCTACACTTTGGCGATCACGGCGCCGGATGCGCTGACCGAGCCGACCGAGCGGAGCCGTTCCTGGATCGTGACCCCGGGCGCCCGTGTGATGCGCTTCGATTGCACTTATCTGTACGGCGATGAATGAGGCAGCGGCCTCCCGATCACACGCTGCGAGAGTCCATATGAAGATCAATGTTTCCCACGTGTTTCAGTTGCTCGCCGTCGCGGCCGTTTCGGCCGCGCTGACCAGTCAGTTCGTCGATGCACAGGATCGCGAAGAGCCGACGCTCACGCTGACGCATATCGGCGTCAACGTCACCGATGTCGAGGAAGCGCTCGGTTACTACACGGAGGTCATCGGGCTGCCCGAGTTGAACCGCAGGTACGACGACGACGGCAATCTGATACTGATATTCCTGCAACTCGGCGAGGATTCGCGGCTGGAAATCAATCCCGCGACTCCGGAAAACCCGCCGGGGCTCGGTCATTTCGGCGTAAACGTCCCGGACCTCGCCGCGGCAAAGGCGCTCTACGGCGACCGAGGCGCCGAGATATCCGAAACCATCACCAGCCCGAGCGGGACGCAGTTCGCGTACGTTACCGGCCCGGATGGAGCCGTCATGGAGTTGCTGCAGCCGGGGGGGCGATAGGTTCGGCAGCCGGGATATCGATCCCGAGGTGTTTGCTTTTGGCTACGCACGCCGCTTCAGGTCAATTCGCAGTCCCCGCGCGACCAAGTCCAGGGTCGCCTCCATTCGTGCCACGCGCTCTCCCAGCAATGCGATGCGTTCTCCCAACTTTGCCTCCACCTGCGTCAGGCGTTCCGCCAGCGCCGCGACGTCCCGCCGCAGTTCGGCAATGTCGTGCCGCTGCCAGGCAAACAAGCCCAGCAGCAATCCCGGTGTGATCCAGTCTACAATTTCCATTATTTGCGTTTGCCCTTTCTACGTCGGTTCGTGACCCGTTCGGGTTGCCGCCGCCAATTCGCCGACTACCAACGTTACAGGGCCTGAATTACGCGCCTCCCAGGCTTTCGGTGCAATCGCCATTTCTGCGCAAATGGTAGCATTTCGCCTTCTGAACCGTCCGCGCACAGATTCGGAGACTGAAATGAAGCTGGTCGAAGCCATTGCGAGCCTCTTGGCGAGCGCGTTGTTCGCTGCACTGTCCGGCGCGGCGTTCGCGCACCATGCAAGCGTCGAATACGACCGCTCGATGCTGCACGAGATCGAGGGCGAGCTCATTTCCCTCCGCTGGCGTAACCCGCATATCGCGTTCGAGGTTGCGACAATGAATGAGGACGGCGAAGAGGTCATCTGGGACTTCGAGGCGCTGGCCGTCAGTTGGCTGAACCGCCGCGGTGTGACGGGTGAGCAGGTTCGGGTCGGCGACCGGGTGCGCGTTGCCGGGTTCACGTCGTCCCGCCGCGGGCAACACATGCACGCCGAGCATCTGTTCCTGCCCGGCGATATCGAGCTGTTGGTCGGATTCAGCCGGGAAGCGCGTGGGTCCGGCACGGTGATCGGATTGGAATCGGGGGTTCTCGATCCGGCCCGGGTAGCCGCCGCCGAAGGTGACGGAATCTTCCGCGTCTGGAGCCGCGACGTGGGGACGTGGTACTTCCAGCCCCCGGGCGAGTATCCCGTAACGGCTGAGGCCGCCGCGGCGGCAGCCGACTGGAACGATCTCGAGGACAACCCGATCCTGCGCTGCGAACCGCCCGGCATGCCCCCGCTCATGGGCAACCCCTATCCGATGGAATTCGTCGACCGCGGTAACGTCATCGAACTGCGCTTCGAGGAGTTCGACGCCGTCCGCGAGATTCATCTCGACGGCGCCGTGCCTGCGGGCCACCCGGCCTCGCCGATGGGTTATTCCACCGGTCGATGGGAAGACGGCGCCCTCGTCGTCACGACGACGCGAATCAACTGGCCTTACTTCAACCGCCTCGGGGTCCGTCAGACCGAGGCTGTCGAGGTCCGGGAACGGTTTCAGCTCGCCGACGGCGATGAAACGCTGCATTACGAACTGACAGTGACCGATCCGGGCACGCTGACGGAGCCTTACGTCTGGAACGGCCGCTGGATCTGGCGTCCGGGCGAAGTCGTCAATCGCTACGACTGCACACTCGAGGAGTAACGCGAACAGACGGTTCGCGACATCGATTCTTGACGGGTTCTCCCGCCAGTCGTCTTGCGCCGGTATCTGCTGCGATTCTCGATGCACCTCGTGATTAATGCCGCTTGGCGCCGAATGATCGGGGCCTCGCCAATTCCCGGGTTGAATTTACTTGCGGAAATTGGACGCTTGCTAGTCTTATACGCTAGGAGGCTGCGCCGTAGGAAATTAATGAGATAATTGTGTCGCAGTTTGTGGGAGATTGCGATGCCGACGACGTTTCGTCCCTATCATCCGGATCAGGGTTTGTTGCTGCCGTCCGATATGAGGGACTGGTTGCCGG
>JAJEFE010000117.1 GCA_022820625.1 Gammaproteobacteria bacterium
GGGCCGAGTCGGCGGGCTTGAGTTGGCCCTTGCCGGCGGATGCAAGCGATGCCTGTTTGGAGCGGCTGCTGTTCCCGCCGCCGCCGGACTTGCCGGCTTCGGCGCGTGGCGTTGTGGACTTCGCCGAGGTTCACCGGCAACTCAAGCACAAGGGCGTGACGCTGTTCTTGCTGTGGCAGGAGTATCGGGCGGCGTGTCCCGACGGTTATCAGTACAGCTGGTTCTGCGAGCGGTATGGCGTGTGGCGGGGCAAGCTCGACGTGGTCATGCGCCAGGACCACCGGGCCGGCGAGAAGCTGTTCGTGGATTACGCGGGGCAGACCGTCGGGGTCATCGACCGGACCACCGGCGAGTTGCGCGAGGCGCAGGTCTTCGTCGCGGTGCTGGGCGCATCCAACTACACCTATGCCGAGGCCACCTGGACCCAGGGCCTGCCCGACTGGATCGGCGCTCATGTGCGCGCTTTTGAGTTCATCGGCGGCGCCCCGGAGCTGGTGGTGCCGGACAACCTGCGTTCGGGCGTTCGCAAGGCGCACCGCTACAAGCCGGACATCAATCCCACCTACCAGGAGATGGCTTCGCATTACGGCGTGGCGGTGTTGCCGGCGCGGGTTCGCAAGCCCCGCGACAAGGCCAAGGTGGAGACCGGCGTCTTGGTAGTGGAGCGCTGGATCCTGGCCGCGCTTCGGCGGCGTAAGTTCTTCTCCCTAAGCGAGCTCAACGGCGCGATCCGAACCTTGCTGGACCAGCTCAATGAGCGCCCCTTCCGCAAGTTGCCCGGTTGCCGCCGTTCCCGTTATGAGGAACTGGACCGGCCCGCGCTGACGCCGTTGCCGGCGCAACCCTACGTCTATGCCGAATGGAAGAAGGCGCGGGTGCATGTCGATTACCACGTGGCCGTTGACGGGCATTACTACTCCGTTCCCCACGCGCTGATCAAAAAGGCCGTCGAGGTGCGCTTCACCCGCCACACGGTCGAGTGCTTTTACCGCGGCCAGCGCATCGCCAGCCACCGGCGCTCGCATCAAAAGGGCGGCCACACCACGGTGTCGGCGCACATGCCCGAAGCGCACCGCCAGGCCGGCGAGTGGTCGCCCCGGCGGCTGATCCGCTGGGCGGCCAAGAACGGCCCGGCCACCGGCCAGTTGATCCGCGCGGTGCTGAACTCCCGAAAACACCCGCAGCAGGCGTATCGCGCCTGCCTGGGCATCTTGAGGCTCGGCAAGGCCTACGGCGGCAAACGCCTGGAGGCGGCCTGCCAAAGGGCGCTGGCCCTGGGCAGCTGCCGATACAAGAGCATCGAATCGATCCTTAAGAACCGCCTCGACGAACAACCGCTGGCCGAACAGCCGGAACTGAGCCTACCGGACGCGCACACCAACATCCGCGGGCCGGAGTATTACCACTGAAGGAGAACCTCATGTTGCCTCATCCCACCCTGGACAAGCTCAAGACGCTGAAGTTCACCGGCATGGCCGCGGCCCTGGCCGACCAGATGGCCATGGACCACATCCTTGAACTGAGCTTCGAAGAACGCCTCGGATTACTGGTGGACCGCGAGGCCGCCGAACGCGAAAGCCGACGCCTGACCAGCCGGCTGCGGCGCGCCCGGCTGCGGCACAACGCCGCGATCGAAGACATCGACATGCGAAGCCCCCGCGGACTGGATCCCGGGCTGATCCAGTCGCTGGCCGCCTGCCGGTGGGTCCGCGAGCACCTCAACGTGTTGATCGCCGGCCCCACCGGCGTCGGCAAGACCTGGCTGGCCTGCGCGTTGGCCCACAAGGCCTGCCGCGAAGGGTATACCGCCCAGTACTTCCGCCTCGCCCAACTGCTGCGCGAGTTGACCATCGCCAAGGGCGACGGACGCTACACCAAACTGCTGGCCCGGCTCGCCCGAACCGAGGTCCTGGTCATCGACGATCTGGGACTGGTCAAGCCCAACGCCGAAAATCGCCGCGACCTGCTCGAAGTGCTCGAAGAGCGCCACGGCCGCCGCTCCACCGTCGCCGCCAGCCAACTGCCCATCGACCAATGGCACAGCGCAATCGGCGACCCCACACTCGCCGACGCCATCCTCGATCGGCTGATCCACAACGCCTACCCGATCAACATGAAAGGAGAATCCATGCGAAAACGACATACCCGCTTGACGAAGCACGCCCCGCCCGAGTCATAATGCAACACCCGCGCCGCTATGCACCCACAGGTGGCAGCTTTGCCCCGGTTTGGGTGGCAGCCTTCAAATGGAACGGGCGGCAGACTTCAGCGGTTTACGCACTCCGGCAGGAAAACCGGCGATAATTCGTGTGTGTCGGATTCCGTTTTTCGGTTTTCCAACAGGCCACCTTTGGTACATCGGTGACCTAACCCGCAAAGAAATATTCAGCAATCTGTTGAATTACTCCACTTTCTTCTCTCGCTGATCATCGCGAACCCGCCATTTTTGTCTCAAAATCAGGAACGTCTGTTATTACGGAGAGGGTGGGATTCGAACCCACGGACGGCGTTAACCGTCAGAGGTTTTCAAGACCTCCGCATTCGACCACTCTGCCACCTCTCCGATCGCGGGTAGTCAGGCAGGGATTTTAGCCGCACGAGCCATGTGGGGCATGTTCACAATTTGTCTGCTTCGTTCTCTGAGCGCCATTCCAGAAGCAGTCTGCGCAGCTCCTCCTTGGGCGGAAGTTCCAGCTTGTAGCGACTGGCGAAAATGCGTTCGTTGCCCTTGTCGAGCACGTATTCGACGACGGCGTCATTCTTGTCGGTGCAGAGGATCAAGCCAATCGTGGGGTTGTCCTGCTGGGTGCATACTTCACGGTCAAAATAGTTAACGTACATCTGCATCTGGCCGATGTCGCCATGAGTGAGCTTTTCTGTTTTCAAGTCGATAATCACATAGCACCTGAGGCGCACATGATAGAAGACCAGGTCTGCATAGAAATGATCTCCATCCAGCGTGAGTCGTTTCTGCCGGGCCACGAAGGCAAATCCAGCCCCCAATTCCAGTAGAAACTCCTGCATGTTGGTCGTAAGAGCCGTCTCCAGATTGCTTTCGAGCAAGCGATGCGACTCGGGAAGCCCGAGGAACTCCAAGGCATAAGGATCCTTGATGATGTCGATTGGATGTTCGGTTGCCTTTCCTTCTTGGTTTGCGAGTTGCAGCACATCGCCCTTGTCGCGGCTCTTGAGCAGGCGTTCAAATAGCAGGGTGTTGATTTGTCGTTCAAGCTGCCGCTTGTTCCACTGGTTCCGGGCGGCTTCCTGTTCATAGAACTGCCGCGCCTCCTCGTTGTCGACGCGCATGAGGGCGCGATAGTGCGACCAGCTTAGATCGGGATGGAAGCGTTGCGCCGATTCAACATCCATCGGGTGTTGTTTCTGCATGAATTCGCCACCCACCGGGTAGCGTTTTTCTGGATCATGTCCAAATCCACTACCCACCGGGTAGCGAATCTCCGGCGGAGTGCGGTGTTGGTAAACCAGATAGAACTGCCGGAAGTTGCGCACGTTCGGAACAGAAAACCCCTTGCCATAGCGCTCTGTGAGTTGGCGAGACAGATCGACAATGATCTGTTTCCCGTATTCGGCTTTACTCGCTCCCCCCTGCAATTCCTGAACAATTTCGCGCCCAATCAGCCAATACGCGACCACCATGGCAATGTTGACGGTCCGGGACACATGGCGTCGGGCATCTTCGAGAATGACGACGACTCGGTCAAATAATGCGGTCGTATCCGAGCCGGTGATTGCCGACGTATGGGGAAGACCTCCGCATTCGACCACTCTGCCACCTCTCCGATCGCGGGTAGTCAGGCAGGGATTTTAGCCGCGCCGGCCATCCACGGCC
>JAJEFE010000052.1 GCA_022820625.1 Gammaproteobacteria bacterium
CGCGCGCGTCGTCGGCGACGAGCGGGCCAGGGATGGCCACAAGCGAGGAGCCGTCGATGCGATCTCCGCCAGGGATGGCGGGGATCGCTTGAGCGCGCGGGGGCTGTAGGCGCCCATCCGCGAGCCCCGACGCCGGAATTCAACCGACTACTTTCGCCGCGCGTCTATCCACCCGGCTTTCACACGTTCACCGTGATCTCAAACCCTGCAATCGCGGGTGGGGTTTATCCGTCCGGCGTACAAGAATACGGTTCCGGCGTCTCCCCCAGCGCAAGCCAGAAGCGATCGATCGTCGCCGGCTCCGTAAAGGTATCCGAATCTGTAAACACGGCTGAGTAGTCCAATCGAGATTGATCCTCGCTCAGGGTGATGCGTTCCACCACTTCGACCGAGTCCCCGAGCCCGAAGCCGAAGAAGAAGTAGTTCCAGGCGATGTCGTCGGTTTCCACCACCAGCGTCTCGCCCTCCCAACGCCCGACGGAGTAACCCACGGTGCTCGGCGGCCGCTCTTCGGGAAGTTCATTGTCAATGTAGATGGTTCTTTCGACATCGTACTCGTGCGCATGAATCCTGATGTTCGAACCGTCTTCGATGAGTGTGATGGGATGCGGAGTGATCATCACCGCGGGCATCCCCTTGGCCATGCACTGCATGTCCGGATCATCCAGCGGATTCCATTCGGCGCGTCCGGCCAGGGACGCCTCGTTCCACGGAAGATGAATGCTGATGGCGCCTTCCAGAGCTGTCGTACCCGCGCTGCGGTGCGGCTGACTCCATACGCGGAACAGGCCCAGGTTTTCGGCCGAGGCGTCCACGACATCGTCCTGTGTGGCTGCCCAATGGGCCTGTCCACCCGCTTCTGCGGATTCGTTGAAGTAGGGTTCGGCGCCACCGTTAAGGATTACCTCCCGACCGCCGGGAAGAAGCACATTGTTGGCGAGCAGGATATTGTCCCGGCGTGTCGATGCCTGCCCGGCGATCGTGACCTGCTGACCGGGCTCGAAACTGTCTCCCGATACGCCTCCCCTTGTGAGCGTGTACAGGGAACCGAATGCCTGAATTTCCCAGGTTTCTTCGCTACCGTCTTCGCCGGTCACGGTCAGGTCGAATGTCGGATGGGGATTTGTCCAGTTGACGCTCTCGAACACCCCTTCCATCACCTCGACGTCCTGAGCGAACTCCTGTCGCGAATGGTGCGCCTGTGCCGCGAAAGGTATGAGACTGGTAGTAACCACGATGAACAAGGTGCGCGCCACGTACGCGTTCTCGATTTTCATTTTTTTTCCTGCGTGTGGAATAGGAGCGTTGTCCCCGTCGGATTTTGCCCTTATCTCACGTCAGGGCCCCGGCCCCGTTTCCCCCAGTTGCAACCTGGAACCGTCCGGAAACAACCTGTAGCGAATTTTCGTACCGGTATCGTCCAGGAAATTCAACGAGGCCTGGAACAAACCCTGCGGAAGAGATCCTTCAGGCACGGTCGCCTCGAGAATGTAGAGGCGTGAGTCGTGGAGGTAGATGCTCGCATACGTACGAGAGTTGTCCGGGTTCGTGATCTGCATCTGGTGCCCCTCGACGAGGTCGATATGGTGCCATGCGTCGAAGGTGACGTCGCCGCCCCTGAGCCTGAAATTACGGGCCGCGTAGGCAATCGACGCACGCTGATCGTACAGCCAGAGCGACGCGTTGTTCGCCTCGTCGGACCGGTCGGCGAGTTCCGCATAGGCCGACTGCGCATCGGTGAAATCCACCACGGTGACCGAGTGGAGACTGCCGCCGTCGGTCACCGAGTAGACCTTCGCCGGCAAGGTCGCTCCGTACTCGGAGTGGTAGTCGACTACGCGAATCTCCGGTTCGCCCGGGAAATTGACGCTGAAGTATTCCTCCAGGTCTGTGAACAGGCGCCACTGCGCCTGGGCGCCAAGGGGCAACAATGCAGAAAAGAGCAACAGGGTCAGGACTCGCATGATTGCCTCCAGTCGACTAGGCACTTCCCATTTTCAAACTGCGTGATGGCCTTCAATCGGGACTAGTCGAATTCCTTCTCGACACCGCCCGGGGGCGTGAGGTAGCCCAGCAGGCACCCCTGGGCTCCGTCCCTGAGCTGGTGGCACCTGACGGAGACGAAATCTCCGGGCTTGACGTCATCCTGAGACCAACCACGCCGGGTCAGCGCGCCGATGCCGCCGCCCTCCAGCGCCCACATGGACGGCTCCCCGTTTTCGTCGATAACCTCAAGGTGAATCCACACATGGGGATTCAGCCAGAGCACTTCCTTCACCTCGCCCTGCAGGTGCGTGTACTCCAACAGCGAATAGTTGCCGTGCGAGTGGTGAGCCGTCGCGGGCGCCGACAACATGAACGGCAATGCCGCAAGCGCAAAAGCTGCTGAAATTCTTGTTCGCATCACGTTTCCCCTCCGGCCACTGCCTCAAGCGCTTATTCTAACTCAGCACTTCGAATGCCTGTCTACGGCCAAGCCCATATCTGAATACGGCGAAATCGCTGTCAAACGAAATAACGCGCGAAAGTCCCAACCGCACCATGAGCGCGAAGGAAGTGCGGTCCACGATGGCAAAATCCTGATCGGAGAATTGTTCTCCGATTGCCCACGCGGCTTCCAGATCCGCGCTCGTTGTTTGTTCAACGGTTGCCACGCCGCTCCGGAGGCCGTCCCAGAATATCTCCGCGGCAATCGGTGAGAGGTTGTGGTGAATAAGACGCCACGTTTCGACGAGCACATGGTCGCTGGTGACCAGCGCATCATTCGTCTTCAGAAGCTCCTTTGCCCGGGCGTTTTGCCGATCGCCAGTGTTGGCGGCGGCGTACCAGGCGGAGGTATCCACATAGATGCTCATGATTCATGGCGTGACGATCGACGGCGTGTCCCGAGTTTTTCCGCTCCGATTGCCTCGGCAATCATTCGATCCTTGTCCGTGGAGATATCCGCACCACCCGAGGTTCCGAGATCGAAAACGACGGAACGACGAACCTTTGTCGGCGATTCGGCGAGGTCCCGGTCAACGAGCCTTCGGAAGTACTCCGCGAGAGATATACCCAATGCGGATGCGCGCACCCGGACGCGGGCCAGCAACGCGGAGTCGATGGAGATTTGCGTTCGAACCATCATTATGGCGCCATTATAACGTCATCTGCTTGCGCGGCAAGTGGCGCGGCTCCTTGTCGTAAAATGCAATGCGCCGAAATCAATTGACCGGGATTTGTAATGAAAGCCAACGCACGAACGTTTCGAATCCGGCGTGGTGCAGGTCTCGCCTGCGCCGCAGCGGTACTGACCGTCTTTTTCGGACCCCTGAACGTGTTTGCCCAGGACGGAACCCTGCTCGTCGTCAACCGTCACGCCGAGGCGGGCAGCGTTTCGTTCTTCGACCTTCAGACCGAAACCGAGATCGCCCGCGTGCCGATCGGCCCGGGTTGGCCCCACGAGATAGCCGTGTCACCGGACGGCCGCTTGGCATTGACCGCCGAGTACGGTCGGCAAACTCCCGGCGAACGGCTCGTGGTCATCGACGTACCGGGCGCGAGGGTCCTTGGCCGAATCGATATGGGCGAAGGCACGAAACCGCACGATTCCGTATTTCTGCCCGATAACCGCCACGCAGTTGTCACGCTGGAAACTCAGGATCGTATCGCCCTTGTCGACGTATCCGCCCTGGAAGTGGTGAGCACTCATCCCATAGGCGACGGTGCACGCGAGGGACACATGCTGTGGCTGAGTCCCGACGGCAGCCGCGCCTACGTCGGCGCGCGACTGGGACAGGGAACCGTCTCCGCGGTACATCTGCTGGAGGACCGGCCCCCGACGGTGATCCCGTCCGGACTCGGGGCCGAAGCGATTACCGTCACTGAGGACGGACAAGCGATCTGGGCAATCAACCAGGACGAAAACACCATTTCGATCATCGATCCCGAATCGCTCACGATCGTGGAGAAGTTCGACGCCGGCACCCAGCCGCGCCGCCTCGCCAACCTGCCTGACGGACGAATGGCGGTGATATACGGCAACCGGGAAACCGCCGGCATACACATCTACGACATTCAAACCCGCGAGGTCCTTGACCAGTTGACCATCCCCGGGGATGAACCCGGTGCTGGCGGCTTCGGTTTCCTCGCGGTTGGCGACACGGGCTTTGTGACTACCCGGCTGGATGGGCGCATCCTGGCTTATGATTTCGCGGCTCCCGAAAGCCCGCCGCGAACGCTGGCAATCGACCATGAAACACCGGACGGGATGGCATGGTCCCCGTTGCGCCTGGATGTATTCGATCAATAGGAGGTGGCTTGTAATGCGAACTGTACTGCTTGTTCTTGCCCTCACCGCCGCGGCCCCGCTGCTGGCGCACCATGCCGTCGGCGTCGCCTACGACACCGAGAACCTGGGCACCGTGGAAGGCACGGTCGTCGATGTCTTCTGGCGCAACCCGCACGTCGTGGTTTCAATCGAACGCACGCTCGAGAACGGCGAGCTGGAAGTCTGGGAAGCCGAGTCTGGCTCCACCAACGCCCTGGAACGACTGGGGATCGAGCGCGATATCGTCCAGATCGGCGACCGCGTCGCGCTGATGGGGGCCCTGTCCCGCCGGGGGCTCACCACAATGGCCGCCTATACCATGACCCTGGCCGACGGCACGGAAGTGCCGCTCTGGCCCCAGCGCGCGGCACGGCTCGGCAGGGATGTCACGCCGGCGCCGATTTCCGAAGCCGCCCGGGAACAGAGTTCGCAGGAAGCCGAGGGCATCTTCAGAATCTGGAGCCGAACCTCGGTGACTGGATTGCAATCGACGCTACCGTTTACCGAAGCCGCAGTCGCCGCACGGGACGACTTCGATCCCCTGGCGGACGACCCTGCCCTGCTCTGCATTCCGCCCGGAATGCCCGGGATGATGAACAACCCCTATCCCATCGAGTTCGTCGACCAGGGCGACCGGATTCTGCTGCGGCTGGAAGAGTGGGACGGCGAACGGGTCATTCATCTCTCCGCCGATGCTTCAGCCGCCGACCAGCCGCCATCGCATGTGGGCTTTTCGATGGGACGCTGGGAAGGCGACACGCTGATAGTGAACACCACGAGGATCAGCGAGTCTTTCTTCGACGACGTAGGCACGCCCCAGAGCGAGAACGTGGAGGTGGTCGAACGATTCGAACTCAGCGAGAACAGCGACCGGCTGGATTACCACGTCACCGTGACCGACCCAGGGACATTCACCGAACCGGCCACGTTGACGGGCGCCTGGCACTGGAATCCGGGAGAGGAGATCAAGCCGTTCCAGTGCGCACTGCCGGACGGCGACGGCGAATAGGGCGCGTCTGCCGCTACAGGAATCCGTTGAAGGCGCCGATCCGCTTCAGGCGCTTATTGCAGAAACTCGCTACTTGCTTCAGGCGCCAACGCGCAACGCGTGCCTGACTAAGGGGAGCGGAATTTCCCTGCTGGAAACGTCCCTTCGGCCCGGCGCGGGAGGCCGGGCTCGAAGGAAACGACTACCGAAATCGCCTGTGCCTACTGCCGCCAGGTCGCGCGCATGTAGTAGTAGCCGCCGTTGAAGCCGAACGGGGAGCTTTCAGGGTAGATCAGGCCGGCAACCTCGCCGTTCTGGCCGGTCGGGTTGGTGTCCGGGTACGTGTCGAATGCGTTTTGCAGGCCGACGAGAACCGATACGCTGTCATTGACGTCGAAGGCGGCCTCGAAGTCGAACACCGTCGACGCGCCCGGGTAGAAGGCGTGACCATCGGGAGGCAGGCCACCGCTGTTGGTCGGGTCATCGTAGTACTCGCCGTAGTAGCGAAGCCGTCCCATCACCCTCCAGGATCCCTGGCTGTGAGTTAGTGTGCCGGTGATGCGAGACCCGGGGCGGCCCTCTTCGATCTGCAGGCGGCGCGATTCACCCGTGAAATCGGGGTTGAAGCGCGTCAACTCGATACTGGAGAAGTTCGCCGCAAGCTGCAGGTTCGTGACCCCGTCGCCGATGTCGAAGGGAACCGAAGCGACGACATCCACGCCGGAAGCCTTCACGTCCTGCTGGTTCGTGAAGAAACGCACCGAAGTGAAGCTGGTTGCGTCGGTGACTCCGGCAGCCAGCAGCGCATCGATGTCCGACGGCGTGAGATTGAAGCGGCTGGTGAAGGCGACGCGGTCCTTGATCTGGATGTTGTAATAGTCCAGCGTGATGTCCGCGGCGCCCAGACCGAATACCGCGCCAAGCGTGAGATTCGTCGAGGTTTCCGGAGTGAGCGGCTGGGCGCCCTTCTGGATGGCCACTGGGTTCGTGGGCGGCAGCGTGGCGATGTCCGCCAAGCGTCCCATGTTGAATTCCGTGGTCACGTTCCTGAGGTTGGCCTGACCGGCCGTGGGCACGCGGAAGCCGGTGCTCGCCGAGGCCCGCAGGGCGAACGTGTCGGTGAGCTGCAGACGGATGGCGCCCTTGCCGTCAAAGGTGTCGCCGAACTCGTTGTAGTTCTCGTAGCGCACCGCGCCGTTGACGAGGAGGGCGTCGGACAGATCGGTTTCCACGTCGAAGTAG
>JAJEFE010000076.1 GCA_022820625.1 Gammaproteobacteria bacterium
GGATCCCGGCGCCGACGGAAGCGCCGGGGGCGGGGCGAGTCTTGAGAACCGGTCTGCGTTCGGATACCCGACCCGGACGCCGCAACTGATCGTGTCCGTGTACTGGCAGAGGCTCAGCGGCTGGGTCGGCATCGGGGAGGAACAGAGTCCGGCGGATGAACCGATATCGCAGCGGCTTGACGAGTTTCAGTCGAGCCTTGATATTGTGGGACTGGCTCCCGTTTACGGTAATGCCGCCGACATTGCCAACGCAGTTATTTCCCTGTTCAGAGGGGGGTATGTTGATGCTGCACTGAGTGCTGGCGCAGTTATACCAATAGTCGGACAAGGCATTACAAGTGTTAAACTCGCCAAACGAGCAGCAGAAATGCTGCCGATACCCAGTGTCGCGGACAAGAAACTCAAGAATATTGTCAGTGATCTGTACAAGGGCACAACTAATCCAAATAGAGTAGGTACAGGAACGACTGCTGATGCTGTTCGGAGTGAAGTCATTACAGGTAATCCAACATACGGCAAGTGGCACACCACAAAAGCAACAGAATACTCCACCGCCCTTCGAAACTGGTTAAGACGTAACCCAGATGCGTCGCAGAGAGATCGGCTTGTTGCTCAGTCATTGCTTGACGACCTGCAAGATGCTTTGAGGACAACACAATGAACGCCCTTCACACCGCCTTTCTCGGCTATCTGACGTTTGGGAACAAAGAATTGCTGCCGGTACTTCAGGCACATTTGGAAGATCAGGAGGGTGAACTGTTGCCTCACGTGCTTCTTGCGGACATTGCGCGCTGGATGCTTAGGAATTTGGAGCTACATGCAAATCGAATAGTAGTAACAAGAATTCTGAAAGAGTTTGAATCGAGGTTTGATGAGAACGAAGATTTCCAATCATTAATAGTCTGTGGCTTTCTGGAAAATTTGCCGTATCCTGACGAAGATGGAGCAGCGATTCTTAAGCTATTGGGACCAAAGATGACAGCATATCTTCTGTCAATGCGTTAAGTCTTGCCGCTGCCTAAGTTTTCCCCAATGCGATGTATCTTGAAGTTGGAGGCTCCTAGCAAGAAAGTCCCGCAAGGAGATATCAACCAAAGAAGCCGATTAGGAAATAGGCAAATGGTAGCGATATTGAACGGGCAACATCCGGCGTGACGGTGAAGGATATCTACCGACAAGATGGCTTCTGTGACGAGATGTACTACATGAGATAACGCGGCACGACCGCGCCGGCACCGCGACACAGGACCGCTATCTGGGCTGGAACGCCCGGCACCTGCCGACGGCGGTGACCGTCGGGGACAGCCTCGCCGACACCACTCCGAAGGCGAAGGACGAGTTCCTGTACGGCCCGGACGGGCAGCGCTACTACAAGAAGTCCACCTGGGAGGTTCCGGGCGCCCACGGCGCCGATCCCACCTGCGGGGTGGATCTACGTTCTGTCGACACGCGAACTTCCCAAACTACTCAAGGTCGGTATGACAACTCGCAGCGTCGAGCGACGAGCCAACGAGATAAACGGTGCCACAGGCGTGGCGATTCCATTCGGTGTCCGTAGGTGCTGGCGCGTCTATCAACCGGCAAGGGCGGAAAAGATTGCGCATCAAGCTCTGCAGGAGTATCGCCTTCGCAAGGATAGGGAGTTTTTTCGTCTCCCATTCAATGACGCAGTGAGACGTCTACAGCACGCTATAGAGCGAAGTAACCTGGAGATCCGCACTCTCAATGCCTTGGCGGGATTGGAGCAGGACGGTTGATCGATCCACAGAGCGAGTCCGAATGGGTGTTGCGTTTGATCCGTCACTACGATCAGCACCAAGCGTCGTCTGTTGTCTGAGCTGCAGGGATCGCACAGAATGCATCTCAGAGATATGATGCGTGCGGACTGATCGTGTGCATTGGCGGGGCTCGTCGTTCGGGTGTTTTCCCAGACATCGGCTTTATTTGTTCTGGCGAGTTTTTGAATGGCAATTACTGAAACAAATTCAACGACTTATATGTGGAGTCCAGCCGTTGGTGTTTTGAGCCAGCGAAATGCGGATTGACAGGATCATCCTGCGGGACTCCTCCGCAGGCCGGTGGCTTTGCTTTGACCATCCGGTCGACGTGCTCGCCACCCGGCGGCCTTCGCAGGTGCTTGCCACGCTCGAGGAAATCGAACGCCGGGTCGAGCAGGAGCGCCTGATTGCGGCGGGATTCCTGACCTACGAAGCCGCACAGGGTTTCGATCCCTCGTTCCGGACGCATCGCGCAGGCACGCTTCCGCTGATCTGCTTTGGACTCTTTCGGGACGCCAGGCCCCTGGAAGCACTGCCGGAAACGGCACCGCGGGCCGTACCGGCGTGGCGAATGACAGAATCCCGCCGCGACTATTTCCGCAAGATACAGCTTGTTCATGATCGGATCCGCGAGGGCCATACCTACCAGATCAACTACACCACAAGACAGGTCGCGTCCGGCATTTCCGACCCGTTCTCGCTCTTCGCCGGGATGTCGGCGCAAGCGCCGTACGCTGCCTACGTGAACGGCAGCGACTTCGCCATCCTCTGTGCCTCGCCTGAATTGTTTTTCCGGCTGGAGGGCGGCCTCGTCCGCTGTCAGCCCATGAAGGGTACGGCGAGGCGCGGGATGACGCTTGCGCAGGACGAGGCGCTCGGGACCTGGCTCCACGAGTCGAAAAAGAACCGCGCCGAGAACGTGATGATCACGGACATGGTGCGAAATGACCTGGGCCGAATCGCGAAACGGGGCTCGGTACGCGTTTCCGAGTTATTTGCCGTCAATCGATACCCCACCGTGTGGCAGATGACGTCCACGGTGGAGGCGAAAACCGACGCTCCGGTGTCGGCCGTGCTGCGTGCGCTGTTTCCGAGCGCTTCCGTTACGGGTGCCCCCAAGGTCGCAAGCATGCGGCTCATTCATTCGCTGGAACGATTTCCGCGCGAGGTCTACACCGGCACGATCGGCTGCCTGGCGCCGGATCGCCGCGCCTGGTTTAACGTCGCCATCCGCACTGCCGTCGTGGACAAGCGCACGGGCTCGGCCTTCTACGGTGTCGGCAGCGGCATCGTGGCCGATTCCGAGCCCGGCGATGAATACGCCGAGTGCCTGACCAAGTCGAAGGTCCTCAAGAACTCAGCAGTTTCTTCGGATTTCGCCTTGCTGGAAACCATGTTGTGGACACGTGACCAGGGCGTTTTCCTGCTGGACTACCACCTGAACAGATTGGCCGATTCGGCGCGATACTTCGGCTTCAGTTTCGACCGTGGCGTGGCGGCACAGGCGCTGGATTCGCTGGCGCGCACGTTTGGCGGGCAACGCTACCGAATCCGGTTGCTCCAGTACCGAAATGGGCCGCCCACGCTGCAACACGAGGTCATCGAAGAGTCGTCTAGTACTGCATACCCGGTCATCGCGCTGGCTACTGAGCCGATCGATCCGGACAATCCCTTTCTCTATCACAAGACCACCCGAAGGGGGGTCTATGAACGCGCCTTTCGTTCGGTTGCCGGTTGCGACGACGTACTGTTATGGAATACCGACGGCTTCCTGACCGAGACCAGTATCGCCAACGTGGTGGCCACAATCGACGGGCAGCGCGTAACACCGCCCGTGACGTGCGGCTTGCTCGGCGGGACGTACCGCCAATGGCTGCTGGACCGAGGTGAGATTCGCGAAGGGGCGATTCACATCGACGATTTGTCCCGCGCGGATGAGTTCACGCTGATCAATTCCGTTCGCGGCCAGATCCCCGCCAGACTCCGCACACTGACGGTTCCTGCGGCCGCATCTGGCCGATAATCGCGCCGATGGCGGTCCTGCCGGCAGGGTCGCCGCAGCAGTCCTGAGCCTGCAGTTCTCCCTACTGCTGCGCGTCGCGCCCCGGCCCCGGTATGATTCCCCGATTGGGGCCGGAAAAGTTTGCCACGGTCCCGTCGGCAAACTCGGCACTCTGCAGGCGCATGAAGTTCGCGCCGCTGCGGCTCGGATTGCCGGTCACGGAAACCAACTGGTCGCCCGGCTTGAATATCTCGCCGCCCAGGCCCCTGCGGCGCAAGTTGTTGGCGCTGGCCAGCTCCGCGCTCCACTCCTGTTCGTTGCCCTCGGCGTCGGTGAAGGTGTAGTGGAGCCGTCCATGGGGATTGACGATCGCGTACTCCACTACCGTGGCATCGCTGTGCTCAATGGACGTGGACGTATCGAAATACGTGGCGCCGTTATGGTGCGCCGCGGCAGGCAGGCAGGCCAACAGCACCAGTAACGCGGACAGTCCCGGGGTTGTCAATAGTTTCATCGATCCCTCCTCACTCGATTCCGCCGAATTCGGGAATGCACTCATATTCCCAGATCTCCCCATCAGGGGCATAGTCCCAACGCCCGCCGACGACGTAGGGCTCTTCGTAGTAGGTCGGATCATGCACCTCGCCGGTGAACTGCAACACATCCCCCTCGCGCCACCAGCGCTCGATTACGTATGTGTTCTCGTCGCCGGAGAACGGGAAGCCCGCGGTCCACATGTAGTTGTCAGGCCTCATGTGAGTGGTACGAATCACCAGAGTCTCGCCATCCCACTCGCCCGTGGAGTAACCGATGAAAGACGGCAACCAGTGATCCGGCGCCTCCCTCCCGTCCATGAAGATCCGGCGCACCTGGTGAAAGTGCTCGTAGAGAATCAGGATCTGGTGCTCCTGCTGGACGATCTCGATGGGATAGGGGTCCACCAGCCCAAGCGGAATCCCGGGCATCAGGCAGCGCAGCGTCGGGTCCTTGTCGGGAGTGAAGCTGTCAAATTCGGCCTGGCCGGCCGGCGTCAGCCTGACGGTACTTGGATCCGGCTGTCCCATCCGGGGCGGATGGTCCGGATTCCAGATGCCTTCGAAGTCGGCCTGGGCAGCCGCTGGTCCCGCCATCAACGCGAAGATTACGGCTGCTGCACCGGCAGCCGATATCGGGCTCCACAATTGCCCGAGGTTTACTCGTAACGAGAGCATCCTATAATTCCTCCCAAACAGCGCAACGATCCGGTCGCAAGATTGGTTAGCGTACTTCAGTGATCGGACATACGGCAAATCCGTTGGGCAGGCTGCACGGCTCAGTAGGGAAGCAGGCCTGTAAAGTAAGGAACACATGCTCGAAGAGGAGATCAATGGTATGTGGATTCGAATCATCGCCGGCTTTGCTCTTGCGGGAGCGATGTCGCTCGGAGCATTGGCCCATCACAGCGTGGGAGGAAACTTCGACCCCGGCACGACGATCGAGGTGGAGGGTGAAATCACCGGAATTCACTGGCGCAATCCCCATGTCAAATTCACGATGACGGTGACCGGTGAGAGCGGCGAACAGGAAGAGTGGGAAGTCGAGACCCACTCGCTGAGCATCATGCGCCGCATGGCCGCCGCCGACCCGTTCGTCGAGATCGGCGATCGGGTCACGGCCGCGGGCTGGCCCGCACTGCGCTCGCCCCATGGCCTGTTCGTCAATAACATGCTGTTGCCCAGCGGTGAAGAGTTCGTCTTCCGGTTCAGCCCCGAACCTGCGGACCTGAGGTGGTCGGACCGTCTCTGGGGAACCAACGACCGGTGGTTTGCCGAGGCTGGAGATACGTCGGGCGCCGAACTGGGTATTTTCAAGGTGTGGAGCACAACGCTTGCCGGCGGCGAGGGCTTCTTCTGGCTCAGTGAATATCCGTTGACCGAAGCCGCCCGCACCAGTTTCGAGGAATACGATCCGCTGGTCGACGACCCGCTCCTGAACTGCGGCCTGAAGGGCATGCCCCCCATCATGGGAGCGCCCTACCCCATCGAGTTCGTGGATGAGGGCGACACCATCGTGCTCAGACTGGAGGAGTACGACCTGCGCCGCATGATTTACATGGAATCGCAGGAAGAGAGTCCGGAGCCGTCGATTCTCGGACACTCCACCGGCCATTGGGATGGCGACACACTGGTGGTGGAGACCACGGCGATCGACTATGGGTACTTCACCACCAACGGCATTCCCCTCAGCGATGAAGTTGAGATTATCGAGAGATTCACGCCCGGCGAAGACGCCAGCAGACTCGCCTACGAGATCACCGTAATCGATCCGGCCACCTTTTCCGAACCGGTGGTCATGGACAAGTCCTGGGTGTGGCTTCCCGATGTCCGAATCGAGCCGTACGAGTGCGATGAGGGCTAGTGTGGCGCCCGACCCACCAGGAACCAGTTTATCGTGGAGATAGAAGAATGAATATTCGCGTTGTAACCGTGACCTTGACCGCCGTGCTTATGGGCATTCCACTCCAGGCGTTTTCCCAGTCGATGTTCCTGCGCTCCTTTTACGAGCTCGAGGACCCGCGCGGCTACTGCCTGGACATCCCCGGCTTCGGGGCCCGAATGCAGATCGACGCGCCGATCACCACTCATACCTGCAAGTACAGTCTGCCCGGATTCGATGTCGATGAGATCTTCGAGCACGCGGACGGCAAGCTCCGGCTAGTCAACTACGACCGCTGCCTTTCCGCCGACTCGATGGAGGCCGGCAGCGCGGTCGTCAATTCCATCGACTGCGGCGATGCCCACCCGTGGGAGGTCCATGCCGATGGCCGTGTCACCCCCGCGGCGGATTCCAGGCAGTGCCTCACGCTGGCGGCCGAACGGGTCTTCGTCAATACGTCCATCGGCACCGTGCCGCCCTATTCGTCAAGGGCCATAACCCTTGAACGGTGCACGGCCAACGCATCCTATCGGCAGCGCTGGCGCTGGTCGGAAACCGACGAGATGCCGACCTACAACGCCAACAGCCTGCGCAGCGGCATGACCACGGCGGCTCGCGAAGCCAATCGCGAAATCGGTCCCGCCGTCGATCCCGCGGCGACCGCGGCCATCTATGCAGACGCTCCGCGCGCCTTCGGGCCAGCCGACGTCACGGTATCGGACGAGATCGCGTACGGCCCGCAAGCGGGGCATCGGCTCAGGGTCTACGAGGGCAACAACCGCAATTCGCCGGGCGCGGGGGCGCCCATCATCCTGCTGGTACACGGCGGCGGCTTCTCGCGCGGCGACCTGAACAATCTCGCGCACGTGGCGACACACTTCGCCGGCCTGGGATTCGTCGCGGTGAACATGACCTATCCGCTGGCGCCGGAACACACCTGGCCCAGCGGCGCCGAAGCCGTCCACGCGGCGGTGGAATGGATTCATGCCAATATCGGCGACTATCGGGGAAACACTGCCCAGCTCTACGTCTATGGCCATTCCGCAGGCGGCAACCACGTGGCCAACTACGTGCTTCGGCCGAGCCTGTCGTCCACGCTGGGCGATCGCGTGGCCGGCGCCATTCTCGCTTCGCCGGCGCTGCAGTTGCCCGGTGCGCCGGACGAGGTCGGTTCCGCCTACTATGACGTCGACGGCCGGACCCTGGCGGAAATGCGTGTCCTGGACAATATCGAGTCGGGTTCGATACCGGTACTGATCACGGTGGCGGAGTTCGACCCGCGTGGCTTCCACCGCTCCACCGCGCAACTGTTGACCCGGCTCATCGAGGACTTCGGCGCGCAGCCTCGGCTGCGGCAGATGCCGGGGCACGGGCACATATCGTACGTGTCCGCGGTCGGCACCCGCGACCGGTTGCTCGAGGAAGAGCTGATGGACTTCATGTTGTCGCCGAGGTGATCGCCCGAGGAGCATGGAGACCCTGATGGAGACTGGATTGATTGAAAGAGTCGCCGCCCGGGCGGGAACCGTCGCGGCCGGCCTCGCGATTCTGGCTTGCGGTCCCCCGGCATTCGCCCAGGAACCCGACGAATTGCTCGCGCGTGGCACCTACATCATGGAGAGCATCGGCGCCTGCGGCAACTGCCACACCCCCAAGAGGTCCGACGGCACGCCCATCGAAAACCTCCATCTGGGCGGCGCGTTTGTCATTGAGGAGCCCGCGTTCAAGGCGTATGCGCCCAACATTACGATGGATGAGGCAACAGGCATCGGCACGTGGAGCGACGAAGAGATCATTCGGGCAATTCGCGAGGGGTTCCGACCGGATGGGACCATCATCGGTCCGCCGATGCCGACGCCCTGGTACCGCGATATTTCGGATACGGACGTGAGGGCGATCGTGGCCTACCTGCGTAACGCGGAGCCGGTGAACCGGGTGGTGCCGAAGAGCGAGTACCGCGTGCCGCTACCGCCCGATTGGGGACCTCCTGTCGAATCGGTTCCCGATGTTTCCCCCGACGACCCCTTGGCCTACGGCACCTACGTTGCCGTCGCCCTGGGCCATTGCACCGAGTGCCACACACCCATTGTTGAAGGCGTTCACGACTTCAGCCGAGTCGGGCTGGGCGGCAACACCTATCCGAATATCTTCGGGCTCGGGTTTTCGGTGATTTCCGCCAATGTGACCTCGCATCCGACCCTGGGTATCGGAGAATGGTCGGACGAGGAGATCAAGCTCGCCATCACTGACGGCATCCGCCCCGATGGACGCCAGATGCTCGACAGCATGGCATTCCAGTACTACCGGAACATGACCGAAGAGGACCTGGACGCGCTGGTGGTCTACCTCCGCTCGCTGCCGCCGCTGCCGGCGGAGTAGCCTGGCGCGAAACTCGACGGGCAGCGCTCGGTAGCGTTCGCAACGAGAGCGGTCAGGTACTGACCGGCTTTCTGCGCTACCGGGCAGTCCAGCCGCCGTCCACCTTGAGGCTTGCGCCGGTCATCAGCGAAGAATCCCGCGACGCCAGGAACATTACCGCGGCGACGACCTCGCGAAGCTCGCCGATACGGCCCATTGGAATGCAGTCGAGCGCCCACTGCCTGAAGGCTCTGTCCTCGAACATGGGCGTTGTCATGGGCGTCTCGATGAAGGTCGGCGCGACGCTGTTGACGCGGATTCCGTGGGGCGCCAGTTCGACCCCCAGCGCCTTGGTCAGCCCCTCCACGGCGTGCTTGGTCATGCAGTAAACGGTTCGGTTCGCCGCGCCGATGTGGCCCATCTGCGACGACATGTTGATGATCGAACCGCCCACCCCCGCACGGAGCATCACCCGCGCGGCGCTCTGGGCCGTGAGGAACATCGCCCGCACGTTGACGGCGATCATTTCGTCCACGACCTCTTCCGGGGTGTCGATGAAGGGCTGCGGAGCGTTCGTACCCGCATTGTTGAACAGGATATCCAGTCGCTCAAGTTGTTCGAGCCGGCGGCGAAAAGGCCGTCCGTTGACATCCTCGGCCCAGGTCTCCACGGCGCTGCCCAACCGGTCCCGGAGCCGGTCCAGATCGCCCTGATTTCTCGCCACCGCGATCACCCGCGCGCCGGCATCGACCATGGCTTCTGCGCAGGCTGCCCCGATGCCGCGGCTGCCGCCGGAGATCAGCGCCACACGTCCGCTCAGATCCCATTTTGCGCCGCCGGGAGTGCCGGTCGATGAATTCATGCCAGTGTCGATCCTGTTCTGGCCGGAATTACGTGAATAGCCTGCGGTTCGTCATCCGTCGATGCAATCGTAGGGCTCGACGGTGACGCCCGGCACATAGATCCACTGCGCCGAAAATTCGATGGGCTCGACAAACGCGTCAGGATCCGTGACGGTGGCCTCGTAGTGCAGACGGCTTCCATCGGCACTCGGCGTAATGCGCTCAATGATCTCAAGATCCTCGCTGAGCCAGATACCTTGACGAAACAGTTGGGGACCAAAGTGGGTCGTGTTCACGACCAGCGTGTCTCCATCCCACCGGCCAACCGAATGGCCAAGCATGGAAGGTGCGCCCGGGACCGTTTCGGTCATGTGAATGGTGCGAACCGTGTCGTACTCCTCCAGTCGCATGACAATCGTGTCGCCCCGGTCGACTAACTCCCGCGGATACGGGTTCGACATGATTCCCGGCATACCCTTGGGTGTGCATTCACCTGTGCCCGCATTATCGGTAACGGGATCGTAAGCCTGTGCCGCCGCCAGTGCCTGTTCGGTGAGCGGCGGACTTTCCATGGGCAGGCCACTGTAAAACGCCTGGGGCGATGCACCCGTCCAGGGCCGGAAGAGTCCCAGTTCGGGCGCCGTCCCGTCCCCTTCCCGTACGAATCGCGGCCCCGTCGTACCCAGTGCCGCATCGTTCCAGTACGGTTCCGCACCCTGCGAAAAGAGAAGCTCGCGCCCATCGGGAAGCAGCACATTGGTCACGTAGATTTCGGTGGCGCCACCATGCGCCGGATTGCCCACGAGCGAGATCGAGTCACCCTCTTCCAGGAGCACTTCGACGATATCCCGCTGACGCAACATGCTGACCGACTGTGCCTCGACTTCCCAGAGTTCCTCATCGCCTGCGTCGTTGATCACGCGCAGGGTGAGTCGCACATGAGGGTTGCGCCAAAGGACCCGTTCCAGCTCGCCCTGCAGCTCGATCGAGCTTGAAAGGTCGAACTGCGCACCGATTCCATGGTGTGCAAGCGTCGGGGCGGAAATCGCCAGGACCAGGGGACCGGCTGCAAAAGAAAGCCAGGAAAGAATCGTTCTCATGGTCAAACTGCTCCTGAACCGGTCTCGGGACTTCATGGAGTTTCGACAGCGCACATCATGCCCCGGGCGGCAACGGCAAAGCGCAATCGACTTCGACGAACCGATAATCCGTGGCCGCATGGTTTTTCTGCCAGGACATCTGCCACGGACCCGTCAGGTGCTCCGGGTCGTTGACGACCAGGGTCATTTCCAATAACGCGCCGAGTTCGGGCGAATCGGCCTGCCGATAGGTTTCCGTAACCGTACTGCTGTCGCTGAGCGCGTTGCCCCGCGTGCCGGTGAGCCGCCCGAGGAGTTGCGATGATTCAATCACCAGTGCGTCGCCCTCGTACCGGGCCACGTGATGACCGTAGTCCGTGTGCCCGTCCGACACTGGGGCGCGCCCATTCAGATGGATGGTGCGAGTGGCTGCACCCTGTTCGTATTCGAAGACCAGGTGATCGTCGTTCTGGGTGATTCGCAGCGGATGTCCCGACATGGCCTGGCGCACCAGGCCGTGGTCGGCGCACTCCGCAAACGCCGGGTCGTTCAGCGCATCGAATTCAGACTGCAATGCGGCTCCAGCCTCGTTGAAGGGTGGCGGCGGGTTGGGTCTGCGACCCAGGCCGCCGAGCCACATGCCGGCCAGGTTCGGTCGCCCGTCGTCCAGCGTCAGCGCCACGGACAGGCTCGCGTCCGGCGCCTGGCTGTCGTCCGGCGCTTCCTGCAGGCGGCGAATGACCGAGCCGTCCGCCGGGTCGAGTTCGACGAATCGGCCGCTCTGAATTTCGGCGGATTCGATGAGGAGCATGGGAGCGCCTGTGCGGCTGCTCTTGCCGGCAAACCGGATCAACTGGCCGGGCTGCAGGGTCTCCGGTGTCCACCCCCAGCGGCGCATCGGCGGCGCTGCAGGGCCCGTGACCATCCAAAGGGTCTCGGCTCCACTCTCGTCCGTCACGTTGAGCATGATGTTGACGTGCGGATTAACGAAATTGTACTCGGCCACCACGCCTTCAACCTCGATTTCCTCGTCGGTGAAAACGGCCCCGGCGGCGTGGTGGGCCTGCGCGGCAGGAGATACAGGCACTGCCGCGAAAGTCAGTACGGCAAGACAGCGAATATTCAGCATGCAGGTTCCCTGGACTTGTTTTGTCACAGTGTACTACGCCGTCCTGGCCGGCCGTGTGCAACACGCCTGTCGTGCGGGAGCGCTTGAACATCGGCACGCCGGAAGCGCTGGCGGTACAATCGCCGTGTGTCCCGAATTTGACATGAGCCCAACGCCAACGGCACACGATGCCGATCCTTTTTGGAGAAACGCCATGGCACGTTACCTGAAACGCGGTCAGCCGCCCGAAGTCACGGCCCGGGAAGACGATCGGGTTCGCGAGACGGTCGAACGGATCATCGCCGACATCGGCGCTCGTGGAGACGATGCGCTTCGCGAATACTCCGAGCGATTTGACCGCTGGTCGCCGCCTTCCTTCCGCCTCGGTCCCGATACCATCGCGGCCTGCCGGCAATCGCTGTCCGATCGGGTGATCGACGACATTCGATTTGCCCAGGCCCAGATACGGAACTTCGCCCAGGCGCAAAAGGACGCGCTTCGGGACGTGGAGGTCGAGACGCTGCCGGGCGTCGTGCTTGGGCACAGGAATCTGCCCGTCAACAGCGTCGGCTGCTACGTGCCGGGCGGCAAGTACCCCATGGTGGCTTCGGCCCACATGAGTGTGGTGACCGCCAAGGTGGCGGGGGTCAGCCGAATCGCCGCCGCCGCGCCACCCTATCGGGGCGCTCCCAGCGCAGCCATCGTCACCGCCATGGACATGGCAGGCGCCGATGAAATCTACTGTCTGGGCGGAGTGCAGGCCGTGGCGGCGATGGCGCTGGGAACCGAAACCATCGACCCGGTGGACATGATCGTCGGACCCGGGAATGCCTACGTGGCGGAGGCCAAGCGGCAACTCTTCGGGCGTGTGGGAATCGACCTGCTGGCGGGGCCGACAGAGACCCTGGTGATCGCCGACGACAGCGTGGACGGCGAACTCTGCGCCGCAGACCTGCTGGGCCAGGCGGAACACGGACCCACCTCGCCAGCCATCCTGCTCACCGATTCCGAATCGCTCGCGCGGGAGACGATTGCGGAGGTCGAGCGCCAGTTGGGCATTCTGCCGACAGCGGATGTCGCCGGCGTCGCGTGGCGGGATCATGGCCAGGTCATCGTCTGCGAGAGCGTCGACGAGATGGTCCGGGTAGCCGACGGGATCGCTGCCGAACACGTGCAGGTCATGACCCGCGATCCGTCGTACTTCCTGGAAAACATGACCAACTACGGCGCCCTGTTCCTGGGCCCGGAGACCAACGTGGCTTACGGCGACAAGGTGATCGGCACCAACCACACGCTGCCGACGCGGCGGGCGGCCCGGTATACCGGCGGATTGTGGGTCGGGAAGTTCATCAAGACCTGTACTTACCAGCGCGTCACGGAGGAGGCTTCTCTCGAAGTCGGCGAATACTGTTCCAGGTTGTGCGAACTCGAAGGCTTCATGGGACACAAGGAACAGGCGGATATTCGCGTCCGCCGATACGCCGGTTTACGCCGCCGGACAGCCTGACCGAGCTCCCATTGTGGGGAACACCGTAGAATTTGCCAAACTTCCCAAGCCCCATTTCCAGGGCGCATTTTTCCAGGCGCGTTTCCCGAATCACGTTGCAGTTGAATTGAGAGTAGAATCGTCCACGCAAGAATCCCCGAGGCTCACAAAATGAACTTGATCCGTCGTAAAGCCCTCATTGGTGCAGCATTGGCACTCGTTCTGGCCCAGCAAACCAGCGCCCAGGACGAATCCGCTGCCTTCGTCGTCACCTACATCGAAGTCTCGCCCTCGTCCGTCGAGCAGGCTGTGAGACTGATCTCGGCCGAGGTGGAAGCCGGTCGCGGCGATGCGGGCAATATGCTGCTCGAAGCCCTTCAGCGTATAGACCGCCCCAACCACTTCGTCCTGCTGGAGACATGGACGAGTCCGGAGGCCCAGCAATCCCATTGGGAGTCAGACCGTACGACAGCCTTCCGCGATGCCCTGGCGCCGCTGCTCTACAGCCCCTACGACGAACGCCTGCACATCGAGATGGTGGCTGACACCCAGTACAGCGAACCCACCGCCGATGCCGTCTACGCCGTCACGCACGTGGACGTTACGCCCAACAACGTGGAACCGGCCAGGGAACACCTTCAGACGATGGCCGCCGCGAGCCTCGCCGAAGCCGGCAACGAACGATTCGAAGTACTCGTGCAATCCAATCGCATGAACCACTTCAGTGTCGTGGAGCGATGGGAAAACGCCGAGGCGCACCTGGAACACATTGACGCCGCGCACAGCCGGGAGTTTCGAAGCAGTGTCTATCCGCTGAGCGGGGCGCTCTACGACGAGAGGCTGTATCGGGCCCTGTAGTCGCCGAAAAGCCTGGTCCCCCATTTCCGAGTCGCCACTCGACCCTGACGGCTGCGCGAGGGCAGGTGCGCACTATGGGATGAGGACGCACCCTATTGCGCAAACATTCGGCCCAGGCAGGCCAGAATCTCCCGCGCTGTCTTGTCGCTGACTCTGCCCAGGCGGCGCACCAAGCGCGCCTTATCGACCGTGCGCAACTGATCCAGGACAACCTGACCGCTCTTTTGCTGGAATCGAAGCGGGATACGAGTGGGATACGAACGTCCTTTCGTGGTCAGCGGGGCGACGATTACGGTGCGAATGTGCCGATTCATCTCATCGGGCGATACCACTACACACGGTCTCGTTTTCTGGATTTCGTGTCCCTCCGCCGGATTCAGTCGCACAAGGTGGACCTCGAAGCGGGCAATTACCATTCCCACTCCGTTGCGTCCCAATGGGTGGTCGCTATCTGGACTTCATCGATCAGGGCGTCATCGCCACGTTTACTCATGCGACAAAAGGCATCGTCCCATCCGCTGCGGGATTCGGCGGCCGGTCGTATGACCAAGTGGTCGCGCCGAAGTTCCAACTCCACGGTTTCAGTGAATTGACACTGCTCCAGAAACGCTTTCGGGATGCGGATACCACGCGAATTTCCAATTTGAACGAGTGCAGTTTTCACCGGAAGCCTCCAGCATCGAGGGTAGATACAATGTAATTACGAGAATGCTTGCTGTGTGTCAAGTCATTTCATCATGATACGTATGCCCCAGCCCATGTGCATTTGCGGGTACTTGGTTCAGAAAGGAAGCATAAGGGCATGCCAGGCGACCGTAGCTACGAACTGACTGCGGACTCCATCCAATCGACGACGCGATGGACATCTTCGGCGTCCGTATGCGTGGGAGGGACGACACGCTGTAGCGTTAGTCGGCGGCGTTCTTCAGGATCGAGAATCTCCGCGTCGTCAATGTAGCCCTTCTCGGCCAGCCATTCCTCCAGCTTGTCCGTCTGGCTCGTATGGAATCGCTTCAGGCGCCGGGCCCGCAGAGCGGCGACAAACGCAGCGGGGTCGCCCTCGAGTTCCTTCGCGAGATCCGCGGCGCCCTTGAGAAAAACGTCGGTAACGGCATCGCACTCGTCAAGAGCCACCCTGTCCACGGGCATTCCACGCCCCTGGCGCCATAATTCGGTCCACGACCGTGCGGCCTGGCACCTCAGCACCAGCCGCTGTCGAGTCTGGCGGCCGGAGAGCGCGCCTGGAGCCGCGTCGCTGGCCAACAACGACTCCAGTTGTCCCAACGTGCCGATGCGCCAGGAATCCAGGAGCCGGTGCAACAGGTCAAGGTCGTCGCGGAGCAGATGGAAGAGGTGTACCCCGCCGGCGTCGACCCTCGGATTGACCAATGGCACGCCAAGGCGCGCGGCATACGATTCTCCGTCATCGTCTCCCGGCGGAGGAATTTCCGGCGGTGGCTCGACAGCCGGGAGGCCGTTCCCGGGCGTGGATGCACCGAACCGGATGGCTGCCAGATCGATTACCGCCGGCGCCTCGCCGGTGGCCCGCTCCCACAACGCGGCCTCATGGCGGCGGGCGGACAGGTAGAAGACCTGGCGCCGTTCGGTTTCCGCCAGGTGCGAAAGCGTCTGGGCCATCACGGCGAATCGCTCCTCGTCACTGGTCGTGAGCGCCTCGTCGAGAAACAGCGGCAGCCGTTCGCTACCCGTTTCGAGGTCCTCGATCCAGGCCAGCCGCAACGAGAGCAGCAATTGCATCCGCGTGCCGGAGGAAAGTCGGGCGGGCGAACGGAATTGCCCTTGCCGACGGTCGCGGGCCATGAAGCCGGTCTTGTCGGAAAGCTCCAACGTAAACTCGTGAGCCGTGACCCGCTCGAAGCGTTCCCGCGCCCTGCGTAACAGATCGGGTTCGCGATCAGTCTTGAACGCGTTCTCGACATCGTCCAGCAACATGTCCGTGGCGGCATGCAGCAGGGCCGTGTCGAGCTTGTCCCGCAACGCCTCCTCCGCGCGCCCGAGCTCACTGGCGGCCTGTTCCACGCGGTGACTCTTGCGCGCCGAATCGAGCCGCTCATTGATTGCCGCCTGCCGCTGAATCAGTTCCGTGTACTCGCCAGCCCGTTCCGCCGCAGCCTGCAACTCGAGTTGTAGTGCCTCGACGGAATCGCACTCCACCGCTTTGATCAGAGCCGCCCCGTCCGCCGGCGCCGCATCGTCCCCCAGGGCTTCCCTCAATCGCCGCTCGTCATTCTGCGCCAGGACAAGAGCCTCCCGCGCCGTGCCCCAATCCTTCAGACGATCGAGCCTCCGGGCAAGCTCGGCGCGCGCTCCAGCCTCAAGCCCCGCACGGGAGTACAGGCTGGTGCGTTCCGTCTCGTCGGAGTCGATCCGCTTCTGCAGCGAGTCGATGCTGTCCTGTTTCGACTCCATCTCGCGCTCCGCCTCCCGCGCCCTGGACAGACGCGCTTCCAGGGTCTCAAACGCAATGCGCAGCGCATCGGCGACGCCTGACGCGCCGAATTCCGCCGCAGTGTCGGAGTCCTCGAGCGGTGGGTCGTCCTGTCCCCGCCATGGCTCAACCCACTCGCGAACATGCGCGGCATTTTCAGCAATCCGTGCCTCGAGCACCTTGAGTTCCGCTTGCCGCTCGGCAAGCTTCGCCCGCGCCGTATCCCACTTGTCGGTCACCGCGGCGAACCGGATGAACGGGGCGCCGGTCAACGCCGGGTCGATGCCGATCTCCGACGCGAGATCGCGCCTGCCCGTTTCCAATTCGTCGATTTCCGCTTTGACCCGGTCGAGTTCGGCGCGCAACTCCGGGACGCCTGCGGCCCGTTCCCGCCGCAACAGCAGTTGGATCAAGGGTCCCTCCACCTCGGACCGCAAGTGATGGCGTACCGCGTCGCGGTCCCACGTGGGCGGCGAATCGAGGCCCGTCTCGCCATAACGCTCCCTCGCGGCCTTGCTTCGCTCTGAAATCTGCGCATTCACGCTCCTCGACAGAATCATCACGGCGACCAGCATCATCACGATCAACCCGGACGCGGTAGCGACCGACCATGCCTCCGCCCAGACGGCCGCCAGCGCGGTGGTCCCACCCAATGTCACCGTGGCCCACCACGCGGTCAGGACCACATTCGACACCCATGCCGGGACGCCTCCGCCCTCCCTGACCGGTTGCGCCGCCAACCAGCGGCGCAACGCGTCACCGCCCTCGCGAAGCCGGCCGATCTCCGAATCGTCGGGCGGGTCGCCAGCCATGTCCAACGCTTGCAGCAGCTTGCGCCGCTGCTCCTGCCTTTCGCCCAGCGGCTCGATGATTGCCTGGGCCCGCCGCAACGCGGATTCGTCAAGCCTGGGCGGTTGGCCTTCACCATGAAACTCCGCGAGGGCGTCGGCGACGCTCGACCTTGCCCCTTCCAGCGCCTCCAACACAGTGTCGCGCTTCAAGGCGTCTTCGCCGACGCGCCGCAACAGATCCTTGACCTGCGCCATCCGCTCAGCCCTGGGGCGCTTGTCCCTCAATCCTGTCCGTTCAAGCTCCCGCTCCGCTGCGGAGAGCCCGCGCCGCACTTCCTCCAGCTCCTCTTCCAGACTCGCTGCCCTTGCATCGAGCTGGTCGAGACGCTCGATCTCATCGCCATGCAGCTTCTCCATTCCGGGCGGAAACGCTACGAGCGCCGCGGCGCACTCGCGGCGGCGGCTGAGGGACGCATGCAGCTCCAGCGCCGTATTGAGCCGGTCGCGCTGGATGCCCGCCCGAGTCGCCTCGTGAATTTGCCCCTCCAGTCCGGGTAATTCCGCCTCCTGACGGTGCAAGGCCGCGTATTCGCTCCGAACTTCGGAGAGCGCGCCCCTGGCATTTCGCAGGTTCTTTCCTTCGTGGCTTGCGAAACGCGGACCGATTCCCTCCGTGCGCGCGCGGTCGAGATCGAATCCACCCCGCACGGCGCGCCAGAGATGGTCGGCCAATTCCCCATCGCTGCTGTCGTCCGCCAGCAGGCTTTCCACGGACAGCCTGTAGAGCCCGAACTGGCCGGCGCCCGGCAACGCGGGCGGCGGCGCCGGGTCACCGTCCCGCATCCACACGACCTGACGGCCGGTGCGGCGCACCGTCCAACACGCATCGCCGCTCAGGAATTCCGCTTCCAGGTGCAGGTGCGGCGGATCGTCTTTCGCATCGACTCCGGCAAGCAGGTACTTCAGCGCCCTTACCAGGCTGCTCTTGCCGATCGCGTTGGGGCCGGTAACGATGTTGACGCCGTCGGTTGCCGGCTCGAAGTCGAACCCCGGCTCGATTCCGGGCAACGAATGAATTTTGAGAAGGCGCAGATGCATCAATCCTGTTCCGGCGCTTCCTCCAGCAATCTTTCCAGGGCGCGATAGCCGGCCCTGGCCAACCAATCCGCCGGATCGGGTTCCATCGGCTCGCCCAGGCCGCTCCACCTGGGGGCACGCGATTCGTCGTTCAGACGATCTCGGGCCAGGGCGATCAGACGATCCCGTTCCGGATGACCCTCGGGCTCCTTCAGCCAAAGGAGACGTTGAGCCAGGAGCCCGGGAGGATCCCCCCGTTGGGCGAGCTTTTCCAGGTCCATTTCCGGGCGAACCTGAGAGAAAGTGGACTCGATGAAGTAGTGAATGCTGCCCGTTCCGGTGTCGATCCGTTCCCGGTCCTCGTCGGAAAACTCTGCGGCGGCAGCGGCGCCGAAGCGGCTGCGCCCGCGGAAACGAATACCGAGACCCACCGCGTCGGGACGATGCGTTGCGCCCGAAAGCGCCTCGTCCAGCGCGCGCAATTCATTCAACATCCGCACCTTGGCGTCGGCGGGTTCGGAAATTCCTTCGAGATCGACATCGAGGCGTTGCCAGCGCAGGGGCGCCAGCGGAAGATGCTCAACCTCCCCTATGGTTCCTCTGCCGACGGTGATGAGCCAGGGGCCGCGCGCGCCGGTTTCGCGGCGATGCAGGCCGGTGAGGCTTCCCAGGTAACCGTTCGGGGAGGCGGCGGTCAGCGCGTCCGGGACATGGATGTGACCGAGCAGCCAACCGTCAAGCCCGGCCCGCTCCAGTTCCAGTCCGGTTACCGGAGCATAGGGGCTGACACCCGCGTCCCGGTCGCAGTGCAGCAGGCCGAGATTGAGCCCGGAAGCGCGATCGAAGGGCCCATCCGGAAGGGGGCTCTCCATCACTCTCGCCTGGGGGAACGACCAGCCCCAGATGGTGACGGATTCGCTGCCGTCGGCGATCTCGCAGTGCTCCCACTTGCCGCCGGAGCCCAACAGCCTGAATGCCGGAATCTCGTTGGCGAGCCTCGGTAACACCTCGACGTCGTGGTTACCCGCCACGCCGAGGACGCCGATGTCCGCGTCGGCAAGTCGCCTCACACCCCGCGCCAGTTGGCCATAGGCCTCGAAGAAGTCGTCGTCCCTGTCGACCACATCCCCCGCCAGCAACACGGCCCGGACCCTGGCCTCCACGGCCGCATCCACCGCTCGCTCCCAGGCAGTGGCTGGTCCGTAGCGCCTTGACTGGGCAGCCAGTTCGGCGGGCAACCGCGACGGCGTGCGCCCGAGATGGATATCACCGACCGCGAGGATCTTCATTTGCGGCCCGTCATGAGTGCGGACTGACCACGCGCACCGTCAACGCAAATCGAAGTTCACCGCAACGCCGGCGTAGACATTTCGCGCCGGTCCCGGCTCATAAAACCGGCCACCGAAGGCGTTCAGCCGGATATTGGAGTTGTAGCGCTGGTCGAACAGGTTGTTGACGCCGACAAAGGGCGAAAATGTAGCCCCGCCCCGGCTCGCGTCGAATCCCAGTCGCAGGTTCGAGAGCGTATACGCGCCATCCGAGACGGTGTTGGCATTGTTGGCGAACTGATCGCCCACATGGAGCGCGTCCAGGGCGCCGAACCAGCCGGCGGGATGACGGTAGCTCAGTTCCGCAAACAGCAATTGCTCGACCGTGCCGGGAATCCGGTTGCCGGAATAGTCGTTGCCGTTGTCGTCGAGAAAATCGTCGAACGTGAAGTCCGCATACGTATAACTCAGCGTGATGCCGATGCGGTCCGTGGGCCGGGACGACAGAGTGGCTTCCAGGCCGGTCCGGCTCGAACGTCCGGCATTGGCAAAGAAATCCCTTCCGGGGCTGCCGGGAATCTCGTAAGGAATCAGTTCGTCTTCCACGTCGATATCGAAGACGGCCAGTTCGTAGCGCGTGCGGCTGCCCGCACCGCCCCGCAGTCCGACTTCCAGATTCGTGGCCGCCTGAGGTTCCAGCAGGGGATTGAATCCGCCGGCGCCGGAGGGATTGGCGAACTCGGTCGTGGTCGGCGTTTCGAACGACGTGGAATACGTTCCGTACGCCGTCAGGTCCGGCGACAGGTTGGCCGTCAGTCCGATCATGGGGCTAACATCGTCCAGCCTGCGCACGCCGGAATCGTCGCCGTTGCCCAGATACCGGTCGCCCACGTCAAATTCCACCTCATCGAAACGAAGACCGAACGAGAGTTGGACGTTGTCCGCAATACCGAGTTCGTCCTGGATGAACAGTCCGGTACTGGTGACGTGCTCGTCCTGATCCAGGGTCAGGGCGCCGAGAACGCCCATGTTGTTGTTGAACCGGCGCCGGTGATCGTCCTGATCGTCGTAGTCCAGGCCCACGACGACTCGATTGGGCCTGCCACCCAGGCTGCCTTCGTGGGTATAGCTGATGCCGCCGCCCGCAAAGAAGCGCTGCAGGTCCACCGAACCTCCACCGAAGAAGGGCAACCTGTTGCTGAAGTCGCGGGAAACATAGTAGTTTCGAACCTGCAGTTCGCTGCCCTCTCTCACCGGAAGCGTATAAATGAAGCCCAGACGTGTCTGCTCCAGCGCCTCGCCCCCGGCAAAACTCAGGTTGCGGTCCCTGGCGGAGCGCGGGTCGGCCTGCGCCTGGGCGAGATTGATGCCGCCGGGATCGTTGGAAACCGGCTGATCCGTGTAGTTGGCCACCGCCAGCAGGGTACCTCGGTCGCCGAGATCAAATTCAAGACGGCTGCTCAATTGCGTGTTCTCGGTTTCGCTGTGCTCGCGGTACCCATCAAACTCGGAGTCGGAAAGGCTGACGAAGTAGTTGACACGATCGGCCTGACCGCCGGTCTTGACCTGGAACTTCCGTGCGCCGTACTCGCCGGCGGTGAGGCGCAGATTGGCGAACGGCGTCTCCGGTCCCCGCTCCGACATCACGCTGATCACGCCACCGGAGGCATTGCCGTAGTAGGACGAACTGGGTCCGCGGAGTACTTCGATCTGCTGCGCGGCGCCCAGGTCGATGCTGTCCACCTGGCCCTGGCCGTCGGGAAGCGTCTCGGGAATTCCATCCACGAGGATCTTGACGCCGCGAATACCGAACGCCGACCGGGCGCCGAAGCCCCGGATCGAAACGCGCAGATCCTGGGCAAAATTGTAGCGGTTCTGCATGAACAGCCCGGGCACCCGGTTGAGCGCCTCGTCAAGGCCAAGCTGCTGCCGGCCCAGTTGAATCTCGGTCTGGCTCACCACACTAACCGCAGCGGGCACCGAGTCCAGGGGACGGCTCATTCGCATGGCCTGGACGACAACTTCCTCCAGGTCGTCCGCCCCGGACGGGGCGTTCTGCGCGCCGACCAGCGCCGGTACCAGCGCGGTCGCGGCAAGCAATCGAATCCTGCCTTTCATCCTCAACACATCGTTCCCTTGAAGTCCATCCGGAGATCCCGTGAAATCACCCCGCCAAGCCCGTTGGCAGACCCGCTAGTCGAAAATATCCAACGGCAAGATGGCAGTTACGCCCACATTGGGCACGTCGACCAACTGGCCGATTCGCAAATCCACTGCCACGCTTGCAACGACGTAGGCCTGCTCAGGCGTCAAGCCGTGATTCGCAACCATGTAGTCGATGATTTCCAGCAGCGCGTTTCTCGCCGCAAGGCTGATGTCCTTCGACAGATTCTCAAGCGTGCCGGCTTTCGGCGACTCGAGATAGGCCATGTCGGGCGGGATTTCTCCCGCGTCCTTCAGCGGCAGGCCGGTTGTCGCGTAGAAACGCCGCGAGGGCACGTCCATCAGGCGGGCGGTGCCTTCATAGTGTGGCCCGCGAAGAAGCTCCGGTCCGTCCTTGATGAGTTCGGTCGTCAGCGTGACGTCGGCGTCCATCTCGATGGCGGTGCCTGCGACTTCGCCGTCGCCCTGGGCAAAATGCAGGTCGCCGACCCCCAGACCGCATCCTTCAATGTAACAGGGCAGATAGACAGTGATCCCGACGCCCATGTATCGGATGTCCATGTTGCCGCCGTGCTCCCGGGGCGGGCCAGTCCGCAGGCATTCGTCCCGACGGCTGCCTTCGGGTCCGCAGATCTCGGCCGGCGATGCATGTATGGGCTGAGGCAGGCCCACGGCGCCGCCTGCCGCGGCCAGCGCGGCCTCGCGGTGCAGCGCCGCCGCGTGCTGTTCAGGCCCGGGCAACACCGTCACGATTCCGGGGAAACTCGCATTCGGGATACGCACGCCCGGCAGCGCGTCGGATACCGCTTCCCTGCGATTCAGCCGCCAGGTGACGTTGAACGGCCCGGGAATGTGGTCGCCGATAAACGCGTTGGGTGTTATGCGCGTGGCGCCGTACGGCCCTGGATCTATGTCGAGTATCGTCACCGCGAGCACATCGCCCGGTTCCGCTCCCTCGATGTGGACCGGACCCGTGAGCGGGTGCACGGTGCCGCGCACCGGATCGGCATCCCGAGGATCCACATAGTTGCTGTCGGGGTCGAGCTGCAGGTCGGCGGAGTTCCGGGTCCTGAGTAGGAGGGTCTGACCGGGTAGCGCACGTGCAGCCATGGGAATGTCGGGGTGCAGTCGATTGAAACACTGGGGGTCCTCCCCGCAATGCCACCCTGTCCCGCCGACCACGAGGACATCGTCCTGCGCCGGGGCGTGCGCCGCGTACAGGATCGCCGTACCCACCGCGACCGAAATGACCGCACGGTGGAAAAATCGTAACAGTGAGTTGCTTGCCATCGGACGATCACCCACTCCGCTCCTACAGGCGGCACATTGTACCTGCCATGGTCACAGACCCGAACATGTAGACGAGCTGGAGCCGAATCGCCTGAAAATTGCGCATCGACGCCGCGAACTTCGAATTTATTTTCGCAACCTTGAAGGTTCTTGAGATTTCTGCATGCACACTTCAGACCCCGCCGCGTACAGTAACCACAACTTCGATACGGACCACGCAACACGGGAGCCAGCCATGAACACGACGAAGACCGCAGCCATTGCAACACTGATTTTCCTGGGCGCGAACACTGCGATAGCGGCAGGCACTCCGGCCTGGATGGACGAGGGATTCGTCATGGAGGAGGTCGTCGCGACCGCCGAGGCGCCGGCACATCTCTACATTGAAGAGATCGTCGTCACCGCCAAGGCGCCGGCCCACCTCTACATGGAGGAGATCGTCGTCACGGCACAGGCACCCGTCGCCGAGCCCATGGAAGAAGTTGTGGTCACCGCCAGCCTGCAGGACGTGCGTGATGCGCGCCTGGCCCGGCTGATGTCCCTGCGGCTCGCGCTCCTCGACCGCAGCTAGACTCAAAGTCCATCCCCTGTAGCCCCGGGCGCCCTGCGCTCGGGGTTTTTTTGTGACATGGCGACGCGGAACTCTTGCCGCGTGCTGCTAGAATGGATCGTCCCCTCTGGTAGGGAGGCCAGGGCCTTGACGAACAACAAGACGCGCGCACTGCCGAACGTAATGCTCATCATGAGTCTCTCCGGCGCTGTCGCAGCCCAGACCCCGGTCCACGAACCGTTCTCCGACTACACGCCGCCGCGCACGCTGCACGGCACGCCCGACATCAGCGGGATCTGGCAGTCCTTCACGACCGCCAACTGGAATATCCTGTCCCATTCGGTGCAGCCGGGCCCCTTCGCGGAGATGACCGGCGCCTGGGGAGCCGGGCGCGCGGGACTCGGCATAGTCGAGGGCGACGAACTCCCCTACCAGGATTGGGCCGCTGTCGAGCAGCAACGCAACCACGAAAACAGGGCCGTCATCAACGTCACCAATGATCCCAGCCGCTTCGACACCGGCGACCCGGAGCTGCAGTGTTTCCGCGCCGGCGTGCCGCGGGCAAACTACATGCCTTATCCTTTCCGGGTCTTCCAGACGCCGGAACAGATACTCATCGTCTACGAATACAAGGGCGCCTATCGAACGATCTACATGGACGAGGAACGTCCCGCGTACGATCAGTCCTGGATGGGCACGTCCAACGGCCGCTGGGAGGGCAACACGCTGGTGGTCGATGTCGATGGGTTCAATGAGCACACGTGGTTCGACCGCGAAGGCAATTTCGCCAGCGATGCCCTGCGGGTGACCGAACGATGGACGCCTGTCAGCCCGTATCACATGCGCTATGAGGCGACAATCGAGGATCCAAACGTCTTTACGCGGCCATGGAACATCAGCTTCATGCTCTACCGGCATGTGGAGGCGAACGCCCGGCTGCATGAATTCCAGTGCATACCCATTGTCGAGCCCCTGATGTACAGGCCGCTGGGTTTTTACGACGAAGACGTTTCAAACGACTAGAATAAACGGGGAGCGTGAAGAGATGAATGTTGGAACCCGCCTCTTTGTTTCGTTGGCCGCCGCGCTGGCCGCTCTCACCGCGAGCCCGCAGTCACCGCCGCCATCCGCCCTGATCAATCAGGTATCGGAGGAAACGGTCGAGGCGGCGCGCGCCGCATCCCCGCACACCTCCGAGTCGACCTACGCCTATTTCCGGGAGGAAGCCGAGGCCTTCCTCGACGAAGCCACGCAGCGGATCTGGGACCCTGACGCGCCGCGCGAACCATCGCCGCGGACGGCCTGGGGCGATCCGGACCTGTCGGGCTATTGGCTGAATGTGGCCTACGTGCCACTGCAACGCCCTGTCGAGCTGGCCGAAAAACCGCTGTACACGGAGGAGGAAGCAATTACCGCCTTCGTCCGTTGGGCGACACAGGACGCCTCCGTGGATCCCGCGACGGTCCACTACGACTGGACCGAGTTCGGCATGGACAACTGGCAGAGCCCGATCCGGCCCAACCTGCGGACTTCCCTCATAGTAGATCCCCCGAACGGCAGGGTCCCACCGCTGACACCCGAGGGTCAGGCCCGGCTGGAGCAACAGGCACGCCGCCATACGCTTGAGTCCAGGGGGCTGTACGAGCGCTGCATACAAGGCAACCAGGGTCCGCCGCGGGTGCCGTTTTTGCAGAATACTGGTCAGTCGCAGATCATTCAGACACCCGAGGCGGTGATTCTCGTCACCCAGGCCAACAGCGACGTGCGCATCTTTGACCTGGGCGGCGCACCCCACGCACCGCAGACCGTGCGAAGCTGGCTTGGGGACTCACGAGCCCACTGGGAGGGCGACACGCTGGTCGTTGAAACGACGAATTTTCACAATGGCCGCAAGTGGGACGGTTCCGCGGGCGGTCTTCACCTGGAGGAACGCCTGACCCGCGTTGCGCAGGATACGTTACTGTACGAAGCCACGATGACCGATCCCACCACCTGGGAGGCGCCCTGGAGTATCGAGGTGCCGTGGCCGATGATGGACCCACCGGGGTTGTTCGAATTCGCGTGCCACGAACAGAACTATGGCATCATCAACGTGCTGAGAGGGGCGCGCGTTCGCGCGGCGGAGTATGAAGCCGCCCAGCGAGAAGCGTCCGGGATCGAGTAGCCAAGGGGGACTGAAATGAAACAGGAATTTTGGTCGCGTCTGACGATCATCGGTGTTGCCGGCCTGCTGGCATCGGGCCACGCTACAGCGCACCACTCATTCGCGGCGGCCTACGACGAGAACGCGCCGCTGAACATGCAGGGCGTCGTGACCAGGGTAGAGTTGACCAATCCCCACTCCTGGCTCTGGGTGGACGTGACCAACGAAGACGGCACCGTCACCAATTGGGGATTCGAGGGTGGGCCACCGGTCAATCTCTTCCGGCACGGGCTCACGCGAGACACGCTTCCGGTGGGATCGGAAATCAAGGTCTTCGCCTACCAGGCAAAGAGCGGCGAAAACAAGGGCGTGGCGGTCTTTTTCGAATACCTGGACGGCCGCAAGGTCTTCATGGGTGGGTCCGCGCCGGGCGCGGACGGGCAGCCGCGGCCCGAACGCGATCGCTGAACGGTTCCCGAGGCGTTGCGGCGCGCGACCGACGCCAGGGTGAACACACGCAGAACCGATTCCGGGCAGGTTCATGCCGCTGCTTGAGTTTTTCGAGTGGTTGGCGGCAACCTCCACCAGCGCGGCGTTGCGTGAGTCCCACTATCTCTATCTCGTCATCCTCGCCACACATGTCCTGACGCTCACCGTATTCCTGGGCACCGCGATCATCGTGGACCTGCGCCTGTTGGGCTTGGTCATGACCCGTGTTCCCGTCTCGCAGATCCTGAGCCAACTGGTCCCGTGGACCACCGGGGGATTCGTGATCATGGCCGCCAGCGGATCGCTGATGTTCTATGCATCCCCCACGGACAGGTTCGTCAACCTGTTCTTTCGCGCCAAGATGGCGATGCTGGTGCTGGCCGGACTTGCGGTCTGGATGTTCTTCCGGACCGCTCACCGCAGTATCGACGGTTGGGACAACGACCCGGTACCCCCGATGGCGGCTCGACTTGCCGGCGGTCTGACCTTGCTGTTGTGGATTGCCATTCTCGTTGCTGGCCGCATGATTCCTTATCAGCAGTACTGGTTCGGCTGATGTCGCTGCCGGAGTCACGCCGATGACGCTGCTGGAGTTTTTCCACAGGCTGGAATATCTGCCGCTGCTCGTTGCAATGCGCAGTTCGCCGTGGCTCTTTCCCGCCATCGCGACCGTGCACCTGCTGGGCCTTGCGATCATCGGCGGCGCGGTTCTGGTGGTCGACCTTCGCCTGCTGGGCCTGGGCCTTCGCCGTCAGCCCGTCGCGCGACTGGCTCGGCAAACAGAAACGCTGCTGTTCGTCGGCATCGCGCTCATGCTGCTGACCGGGCCCTGGCTCTTCATGTGCTTCGCAACCAAGTACTACTACCTCACGGCGTTCTGGGTGAAGCTTGTTTGCTTCGTTCTTGTGCTGCTGTTTACGTTGACGGTCCGGCGGCGCGTCGTCATGGGCTCCAGGACAGCAGGCGCCGCACCGAAGCTGGTGGCGGCCGCATCGCTCTCGCTCTGGTTCACCGTCGCGCTGGGCGGCCGCCTGATCGGCTTCCCGTAAATCGCCTCAGGCGTCTTCCTCCAGTGCCCGGCGGATGATGTAGAGAATGTTCTGCGTATGCGCCCGCGTCTCCACGTTGCCGCTGCGCTTGCCGCCCAGCATCCGCTCGATCTCCCGTAACTGGTAAAGCGCCATTGACTGCGACGGATAGTCGTGGTCACTATCCGTCACGATGTCCGTCAATCGCGACACGTATTCCACCTGCAGGTTCTGCCGGAACGTGTTCACGTCACCGCGCCGGTCCGTGTCGAAGATCGCGGATGTCAGGTCTTCCATCATGTCCGCCAGCGCGTACTCGTTGCCGTAGAGGCGGGAGTCGGTGATGCGCGTCATGACCGTGGGATGGAGCAGGTGGGCCAGCACGCCACGCTGCACGGAAAGAAGCCACTGGTGGACCTTCGGGTCCTCCGTCTCACCCCAGAAGTTCCACAGCCTGCGTTGTGCCTGGAGGTAGCTGTAAAGCTCCTCGGAGCCTTCCAGCGCGTCGGGCGCGAACAGGTGCTGCGCGACCCCGTCCATCGCCCGCTGCTGCGTCTCGAGGCTCACCGGTACGAACGGCACGTCGGCGCCGGGCTGGCCGGACAAGGATCGATTCACGTAGACGCCGCCGATCTGGTGGGCCAGCACGCTGATGGAGCGGGAGAACTGGGACAGCAGGATGCCGTAGGCGTCGCGCAGTTGATGCCAGGATTCCCCATCGGTGGCGTTCTTCTCCCGGGCGGTGACCAGCAATTCCTCGACAAGGTTCAGGCGATCTTCAGCGTAGCCTACCGGATCGCTGGTCATGTCATACCAGTGCACGCGGGGATCCATGGCCCACCCCGGGGCGCGCATGACGTGATCGTCCGTGCCGAACAGCAGTTGCGGCTCGGTCGAACGGGAGGCGATTTCGCGCAGGCGTTCCCGCTCCGCGTCCGGGTCGTCCAGCGCCGGCGAGTAACTGTATTCCACGATCCAGTCGTCATAGACCCCGGGCTGGGTGCCGAAGTAAGCCGTCTGTTCGCGCCCGCCGGTGGCGATATGGATGTCCGCGTAGTCCATTACCGATGCCTGCAGGCTGCGCTCCGCAACCACGTCCGGATCGTAGATTTCGTCCAGCGTCAGCATGTTGGATGCAGCGAAGTTGTGGGCGAATCCCAGCGTGTGGCCCACCTCGTGCAGCGTCAGGTCCACCAGGAATTCGTGGATCAACCGTTCTTCCGCCGCCGAGCCCATCTGCAGGGCGTCCACGGCCAGCCGGCCGAACACCTGGCTCAAGTGCATTTCGTGTCCGTAGGAACAGTATCCGGGCTCGAAGTGCTCCGGTACCTGCGAAAAATCCAGGTTGTCGAGGATGCGCTGATAGTGCACCCGGCGCGTCACGCCCGCGTATTCGAGCATGATGTCGGCGCCGATGATCTGGCCGGTGCGGGGATTGGTGAACGACGGGCCGTAACCGGAGAACGGCGGATTGGGCGAGGAGGTCCAGCGGAGCACGTTGTAGCGGATGTCGCCGGCATCCCAATCCGCATCGTCGGGCTGCACGCGTACCTGTAGGGCATTGCGAAAACCTGTTTTCTCGAAGGATTGATTCCAGGCCAGCACGCCTTCGGCGATCGAATCCCGGAATTCCATTGGGGTTGTATTCTCGATCCACCAGACGATGGGTTCCACCGGCTCGGACAACTCCGCGGAGGGATCCTGCTTGACCAGGTGCCAGCGCTGCACCAGGTCTCGATAGGGTGTCACGGAATCGTCGGTGAGGTCGGTGACCTGTTCGGCGAAATAGCCCATGCGGTGGTCTGTCAGGCGCGGCCTGTAGTCATTCTCCGGCATCGCGATCAGCGAGTGCTGGAGGTAGATGCTCACGTACCGGCTGTCGGTGACTTCCTCATCGCCGGCGACTGTGGGGGCCGAGTCCTCATACACGTACTCCACGTGTATGTCCGTATTCAGCGGATAGTTTCGGATCGCGGTGATCTTGCTCTTCTCGTCGCTCAGACTGCCGAGTTCGAACCGGTCCCGGTCGTCGCGGTCGGGATTCGGGGAGGGTTTGACCTGCGACAGGGTTTCGCTGGTGAACAGGTCGTCCACGGCGATGAGCATGGCGCCGGTGTCCTCATCCTCCGCCAGAATCGGTTGCGAGGCCAGGAGCCCGGAGCTGATGTTGGCGTCGGCCGCCCGGCTCAACGGGCTGTCGGGGTCGAAATAGAAGGCGGCGTTCTCGGCGCGAATCTCGATGCGATCGAAGTGGCGTCCGACGGATAGCACCCGGTTCTCCCGGTAGTTGCCCCGAAAGGTACCGCCCTCGACCACGCCGTCGGTGCTGACGGAGACGTAGATGTACTCCTTGTCCAGATGCTCCGGCATGACCGCCATGTGCGTCTCGCCGGTGTCGCGGTCCCGGTAGAGCGTGAACAGGCCATCGTGGCGGTCGCTGTTTTCGGTGAGATCGGCGATGGTCTCGCGATCTTCCTCCTCGTCCTCGCCGGCCTCGTCGGCCTCCTGGGCGAGCGCCGGCATTGCCAGCGTCAACGGAACCAGCCATAGCACGAATCGAAATCGAAACGAGTGTTTCATGTCACTGTCCTCCGAAAGCGGAAGGGAAGCATAGAAAATTCCGCCGAACCGGGCCAGCACCCCTCTGTTGCAGGATGAATCCTTGAGCGAATACGGGCAAACTAGCGCCGCTGTCACGGCAAGCCCATTGCGAGAACTGAATGGACCTGATCTCCCTGGCGGAACTCTCCGCACTCGTGCAGGTGATCCTGGTGGACCTGGTGCTCGCCGGGGACAACGCCATCGTCATCGGCATGGCCGTTGTAGGGCTTCCCGCTCATCAGCGCGGCCGGGTGCTCATGTTGGGTATCGCCGCGGCGACCGTCCTGCGGGTTGTGTTCGCGTTGTTGACAGTCCAGTTGCTGCAGATCATCGGCCTCCTGCTGGCCGGCGGAATTCTGCTGCTCTGGGTGAGCTGGAAGCTGTGGCGTGAGCTGCGGGCGCAGTCGCAGCAGCAGCACGCGGCCCGGAACATCCGGGCGTTGGCCGGCAGCGCGGATGACGAAGTGGAACAGGCGCCGACCAAATCGCTGCGCTCCGCGGTCACCCAGATCATCGTTGCCGATGTCTCGATGTCGTTGGATAATGTGCTTGCGGTGGCGGGCGTCGCCCGGGACCACCTTTGGATACTGATATTCGGCCTGGCGCTGTCCATCGCCTTCATGGGGCTGGCGGCGGCGTTCATCGCCCGGGTCCTCGCCCGAAACCACTGGATCGGATACCTTGGCCTTGCGGTGATCGTTTACGTATCGGTGAGCATGATTTACGAGGGCGCAATCCAGGTCATGGGAGCAATGGGATAATCATGGCCGAAACAGGCACAGACCGGCGTCCGGACCTGTCGGCGCTGCGCATGAGCGAAGAGGACTATTCGCCGCGCCGCGCCCGCTGGTGGTTCTGGCTGCTGGGTGGCGCCATCATCGCCGGCGGCGTGTATTTCGCGTACCGGCTGCCCGTTCCCTGGTTGTTGCCCGAGGTGGAAACGGCCCGGGTTCAGGTGCTCACCCCGACTCAGGCGTCCACGGTGTTGACCGCGACGGGCTATACCTACGCCCGCGCCCGCGCGGCCGTCGGCGCCAAGATCATCGGCCGCGTGGTCGACCTGCCGGTGGACGAGGGCGACACCATCGCCGCCGGGGACATCATCGCCGTGCTGGACAGCGAGGATCTGCAGGCCTCCGTCCGTCTGGCCGAAGCCTCGCTCAACGAAGCCCGCGCCCGCCTCGCCGACGCCGAGCGCGAGTTCGCGCGCCAGGCGGATCTCGTGGAAGACCGGCTGACGTCCCAGGCGCTCTACGATACCGCGCTCACGCAGCGCGAAGTGGCGCTCGCCCAGGTGGGCACGGCCGAAGCGCGCCTCAACTCGGCGCAAGCCACTCTGGACTATACGGTGGTGCGGGCGCCCATCGACGGCGTGATCATCGAGCGAAACATCGAAATGGGAGAGATGGTGGCCCCGGGCGGCTTCACATCCCAACAGTCCACGGGCTCCATCGTGCGCATCGCCGATCCTGCGTCGCTTGAAGTGGAAGCGGATATCAACGAGAGCTACATCGCCCGGCTGCAATTGGGGCAGCGGGCCAGCATCCGCGTGGATGCGGTACCGGGTTTCGAATACAGCGGCCGCCTTCGCCAGATCGTGCCCACCGCCGACCGGCAGCGCGCAGTGGTCCAGGTCAAGGTCAGCATCGACAACATCGACGAACGGCTGGTACCGGACATGAGTTGCACCGTGACATTTCTTGAAGAAGGCATCGACGAAACGGAACTCATCCAACCGCCCAAGCTGCTGGTCCCCGAGCAGGCGATTCAGTACGCAGGCGGTGCGGCGTTTCTGTTCCAGGTCGATGACGGCCGGCTGCGCCGGGTGCGGGTGGCGCTCGGCGAGGCATCCGACGGCCGCGTGGAGGTGCTCGAGGGCGTGCAAGGCGGCGAGACCATAGTCAGCCGCGATGTTTCGTCACTGGAAGATGGACAGCGCGTCCGGGTTGTGGGTTCCTGACCGGAATGGCCTGGGCCGTGATTCTCGGGGCTGGTCTGGCGCTACCCGGTGGCAGGGACTTGATATGACGCAGGATAGCGACGAAGAGGAGCGCCGCGCATGACTGAAAAGCTGGTCGAGATCTCCGACGTCACCAAGAACTACCGGCGCGACGAGTTCAGCATCAAGGTACTGGCCGGGGTTTCCATGGACGTCACCGAAGGCGAATTCGTCGCCTTGATGGGGCCGTCGGGATCGGGCAAGAGCACGCTGCTGAATCTGCTCGCCGGAATCGATCGGCCCACGTCCGGGCAGATCCGTGTTGCCGGCCAGAGCCTGGGGGCGCTCAACGACAGTCAACTCGCCGGTTGGCGCCACCGCAACATCGGCTTCGTGTTTCAGTTCTATCACCTGATACCCGTGCTCACCGCATTCGAAAACCTGGAGCTGCCGCTGACGTTGACGAAACTTTCCCGCGCTCAACGCCGCAAGAAGGTCGATCTGGCGCTGGATGTCGTCGGACTGGCGGATCGCAAGGACCACTACCCGCGTCAGCTCTCGGGAGGTCAGGAGCAGCGCGTGGCCATCGCCCGCGCCATCGTCACCGATCCCCGCCTGGTGCTGGCCGACGAACCCACCGGCGACCTCGACGCGGCCAGCGCCCAGGAAATTCTCGACCTGCTTGAGCAACTCAACGAGGAATTCGGCAAGACCATCGTGATGGTCACCCACGACCCCAGGGCCGCCGAACGCGCCGGCCGCGAACTGCACCTGGACAAGGGTCGCCTGAACTCGGCCACCGATACGGCGTTACAAGGGTGATGGAGCATTAACCGATGTTCAAGCTGATCCGCAGAAACCTGCTTCGCAACAAGCGCCGCACGATCCTCACCGTACTGAGCATCGCGATCGCGCTGATATTGCTCTCGTTCCTCGATCTGCTGCTGGCCGCGATGTCGGGGGTCAACTCCGCCAACGCGAACCGCCTCGTGGTCCGTCACGCCATTTCCCTGACCTTCTCCATGCCCGCGGCCTACGAGCAGCGGCTGGCCGCCCTGGAGCATGTCGAAGGCATCACCATCATGAACTGGTTCCAGGGACGCTATATCGATGACCGGCCGGAGAACTTTTTTCCACGCTTCGGCACCGATCCAGACACGTTTCCCGATGTCTTTCCCGAGCTTGCGCTCAGCCCCGGGGAAATCGATGCATGGCGGGCCGAACGCACGGCGTTCATCGCCGGCCGGGCGCTGGCGGAAGAAAAGGGTTGGGAGATCGGCGACGTCATCACCGTCGAAGGGGACATCTACCCGGTGGACATCGAGCTGACACTGCGGGGCGTCTTTACCCATCCCACCGACGAAGCCGCCGAGCGCGTCCTCTATTTCGACTGGCAGTACGTGGAGGAAGCGTTGGGCAACCCGGGACAAATCAACTCCTTCTACGTGCTGCTCGATTCTCCGGACAACATGAACGAGACCATCGCCCAGGCGGAGGCCATGTTCGAGAATTCGCCGGACCAGGTGCGGGCGGAGACCGAGGCCGCGTTTTTCCTGTCATTTCTCGAGATGATGGGAAACATACAGTTCCTGTTTTCCGCCATTGGCCTTGCCGTGATCGCCTCCATCTTCTTCATCACGGTCAACACCATGGCCATGGCTTCCCGGGAGCGCACGACCGAGGTCGCCGTACTCAGAACGCTGGGCTTCACCCGCTCGAGGGTGCTCGCCATCGTGCTGTTCGAGTCCCTGGCCGTCGGCGTTCTGGGCGCGGCCATCGGACTCGCGGTCATGCCGGTCGTGACAGGCGCCATTTCGTCCGTTCTGGCGACCCAGGGCATCACCTTTTCGGAGCTGCGGCTGGACGACAGGACGCCGACGCTGGTGATGGGCATCGGCGTGTTTCTGGGCCTGGCGGCGGGGCTGGTCCCCGCGCTTCAGGCGATGAACATGAAGATCGTCGACGGCCTCAGGCGGGTGGCCTGATGATCCCGGTCAAGTACAACGTCCGGAGCCTGTTCGTGCGCAAGGCGAATACGCTCATGACCATCGTCTCCATCGCCTTCGTGGTGCTGGTCTACGTGGGCGTGCTGGCGCTTGGAGCCGGACTGCGGGTGGCGTTCACCGCCAGTGGCGACAACTCCACGGTGATCGTGCTGCGCGACGGGGCGAATTCGGAAATGGAGAGCTACTTCCCGACGGAAACTCACCGTATCCTGGCCTCGATGCCCGGCGTTGCGCGCGACGCCGACGGCGAGCCTTTGGCTTCCGGGGAGACCATGACGCTGCAGATTCTGGAGCGCCTGGACGGGAGCGAAACCAATGCGGTCCTGCGCGGCGTGGAAGACGGCGCCTTCGACCTTCGCCCCTATATTCGAATCGCCGAGGGTCGGCGATTCGTGCCCGGGCAAACCGAAATCATCATCGGCGACCAGCTCGAAGGAGAGGTGGGGGATCTGGAACTCGGCAGCGCGATCGACCTCGGGCGGTTCACCTTCACCGTGGTAGGCATCTTCGATTCCGGCGGCTCCAGTTACGGATCGGAAATCTGGGGAAACGCGCAGGAATTCGGCGATTCGTTTCGACGCCAAAACTATTACTCCTCCACTCGGCTGATGGCGGAATCCCCCGCACAGGTCGAGGCACTGATCGAGGAGATCGAAAGCTCCCAGCAGATCAACGTGACCGCGCAGGACGAGCCGGCTTATTTCGAAGCTCAGAGCAACATTTCCAGCGGCGTGTTTCTGAGGTTGGGCAACCTGATCGCAATAATGATGGGATTCGGGGCCTGTTTCGCGGCGGCAAATACGATGTACGCTCAGGTCGCTGCGCGCAGCAAGGAGATCGCGACGCTGCGTGTGCTGGGTTTCCGGCGGCGCACGATCCTGAGCGTATTCGTGCTGGAGGCCGCGGTACTCGGACTGGCGGCGGGCGCTCTCGGCGCGCTGCTCGCGCTGCCCCTGAACGGCCTGTCGGCGGGCACCACCAATTTCATGACGTTCAGCGAGGTGCGCTTCATGCTGCGAACCACGCCCGATGTGCTCGGGGCGGGGGTGCTCGTCGCCACGCTGACGGCCGTGGTCGGCGGGTTCTTTCCCGCGCTGTCGGCATCCCGGGCACCGATCACGACCCTGTTGAGAGAGGGCTGACACGTAAGGCCGGCCAGCCCGATCTCCCGTTCGGTTTGCCCGTTCAGGGCCTGCGGCCACTGATACGGCGTCTTGTGGTTGATGGAGCACCAGCTCAAGCTGTCCACCGGACATCATTGGACTACAATGAACCTTGAACAACCAACAGGGGAGTCAGGATGAGCCAGCCAGGCTGCATTCCCAGGTTCGGTTTCTTGCTGCTGTCGAAGTGCTGCGTTGCGCTTCCCGTGGCCGTCGCGCCCGCACTTGCTCAGAACCAGCCATCATTCGATCCGGCAAATCCAAGGGGTATCGAGGAAATCGTCGTGCTCGGAAGCCGGGCACGGGTGGAGACCCTGGCCAATGAGTTGCCGGTTGGCGTGGACGCATTTCAGGGCGTCGATATCGAGCGCGCCGGCGAGTCCGACCTCGGCGCTGCGCTGACGAAGCTGGCGCCGTCGTTCAACTATTCGCGCCAGTCGGTCGGTGACGGCGCCCTGTTGCGGGCGGCCACGCTACGGGGCCTGAGCCCCGACCAGACGCTGGTGCTGATCAACGGCAAGCGGCGTCACAACATGGCCTGGCTGCGCGTGCTGGACGGCGTCATCGGCTACGGCACGGGCGGTACGGATCTCGGCGCCATTCCGACCACGGCTCTGGAGCGTATCGAGGTCCTGCGTGACGGCGCCGCCGCACAATACGGCTCCGATGCCATTGCCGGCGTCATCAACCTGCAATTGCGAGACGGCGCCGATGGAGGGGAATTCACGCTTCAGGGCGGGACGGGGGACAGTAACGGCTCGCGCGTGGGCGCCGCTTTCAACGGCGGCATCCCGCTGGGTGCTGAAGGGTTCCTCAATGTCACCGCGGAGTGGTACAAGGAAGAACCCCTGAACCGCAACGGCGGCAACGGCGGCCTGGACCCGGATTTCCAGGACCGGCTCATCACCCACAGTTCGCCGCTGAACGACAGCGCCTTTTTATTCCTGAATGCCGGGTTACCCATTGGCAACGATGCCGAACTCTACGGATTCGGCGGCCTGTCCCGCCGCGAGGGCCTGGCCAGCGGCGCCTATCGATTCCGCTACAACTACTGGGAGGGCCTGGAGTCGGGCGATTCGATGTGGGACTTCGTCGTTCCGAACTTCATCAACTTCCACGAGCGCAACACGCACCCGGTCTATCCGAACGGCTTTCTGCCCTACGAGGAGGCGCGCATCGACGATATTTCCGGAGTTGTCGGCTGGCGCGGGACGGTCTCCGGCTGGGATCTCGACGTGAGCGCCGCGTACGGGCGCAACGAGTACATATTCGGCGTAATCGACACGATCAATGCTTCTATCGGCGCGCACTATCTCGACCGCAACCCGACAGCAGGCGTCGCCGACATCATCGCCAACGCCGGCCCGCTCGACGGCGCCAGCGGAGGAATCGAATTCGATCAACTGACGCTCAACCTTGATGTGCGGCGAACCTTTGCCGACAGCGCGCTGAGCGCGCTGGCCGCAGGTCTCGAACATCGAGACGAGAACTACAGGCAGATCGCGGGCGATGAAGCCTCATGGTCGTGTGGATTGCCCCACGCCGAAGACTACGGCGGGTTCGCGGTCGGCCCCGACGGCGCGCCTCTGGAGGGCATCATCGCCGCCTGCGGCTTCCAGGGGTATCCCGGCTACAGCCCGCAGAACGCACGGCTGAGCGACGACAGCCGAAACAACAGCGGCGCCTACGTCGAACTGGAGTTTCAACCCGCAGATTCATTCTCCGTCGCGGCGGCCCTGCGCGCGGAGAGCTACAGCGATGCCGGCTCGCAAACCACCGGCAAACTGGCTGCACGGCTGCAGCTCGGCGGCGGGTTTGCGCTCCGGGGGGCTGTGTCCACGGGCTTCAGGGCGCCGAGCCTTTCCCAACGGCGCTTCAATTCGATCCTGTTTGTCGGCAGCGAAACCGGACTCACGACGGTTCTTGCCGTCAACGAGGGTCACGAGGTCGCCCGGGCGTTTGGCGTGGACTCCCTGGCGCACGAGACGTCCCGGAACCTGAGCGCTGGCCTGGTTCTGACGCTGGACGAGTTCGATCTCGGCATCGACGCCTACAGAACGAACGTCGAGGATAGAGTAGTCAGGTCCCGCAGGATCGACTGCGCCGGCTTCCCGGCCTGCGATGCGGTTCGCGTGGGAACGGCGGCGTTTTTCTTTAACGGCGTGGACACCGAAACACGGGGCGCCGACTTTTCCGCGCGCTGGGGAACGCCGCTGGCCGGCGGACACCTGTTGCTGTCGGCCAATGCCAATGTCAACGAGACCCGCATTGTCGGCCGCAACACGCCGGCCGGGGCGCCGGCCAACCTGGGATTCCCGGACTATTTCGGTGGTTGGACGGCGGATCTTCTCGAAAATGGACAACCGCAGCGCCAGGCCAATTTCACCGCGGACTGGGAGCACGACAGGTACGGCGGCCTGGTGCGCCTGAACCACTATGGCGCCACCACTCAGCACCCGCTGGACACCGGCATGATCCAGATGGATGCAGCAACGGTCGTGGACCTGGAAGCCCGATTCCAGGCGGGCACCGTTCACGGCGCGCTTGGAATCAACAATCTCGCCGACAAGCTGCCCACGGAACTGGCGAAGACCCACCTGTCGAACATTCTGTGGGGTATCCGCTACCCGACGGAGACGCCATTCGGGTTGTTTGGCCGGTTTGTCTACTTGCGATTGAGCGTGGACCTTCCCAGGTGACGCAGTGTATCTGCAAATTTGGCAGCATTTTTCTCAATGTGATGTTACAATGGATAGCTGATAATCGTGTTGCAATAACGCAACGGATTGCAAAGAATTCGGGGAGTAACTTCCACTGACCACGGCAGTGCCGTGAATTCGGGGCGCAGTACGGGCGCCCCTTTTTCTTGGCCCAATTCACTATGGCATCGGTTAATATGGGCGGATGGCCCGAACCACCCCGGCAGTCCTCCTGACTCTCGCCGCAGCTTCCGCGCCGCTCTGCGCCCAGGAAGTGCGCCTGAAGGCGCATCACATGCTGCCGCCCGTGGCTCCCGGCCACTCCATGATGCTGGCGCCGTGGGTGGACAAGATCGAAGCGGATTCCGGCGGAAGACTGCAGATCGACATTTATCCCTCCATGCACCTCGGCGGTCAGGCCCCCGCGCTGATCGACCAGGCCTATGACGGCATCGTCGATATCGCCTGGACGCTGCCGGGATATACGCCCGGAAGGTTTCCCCGGATCGAGGTCTTCGAACTGCCCTTTCTGGCCGCGCACCCGGTGGTGATGAACTTCGCGATCCAGGACTTCATCGAAAATCATCCGGAAGAGTTCGCGGGCCACAAGCTCATCTCGGTGTTCGTCCATGCCGGGCAGCTCATTCATTCCAAGGAACCGATCCGTACGACCGCGGAACTGGCCGGCAGAAAGTATCGGATTCCCACGCGGGTTGCGGGCTGGATGGTGGAGTCGTGGGGCGCAACGGCCATCGGCACCACCGTCCAGAAAATTCCGGAGATGCTTTCCAGGGGTATTGTCGACGCGACACTGATCCCCTACGAGGCGTCCTTCGGGCTGAAGGTCCACGATCTGGTGGACTATCACATTCTGCTGGACAGCGAGACATGGCCGCGCCTCAACGCCCAGGTTCTCATGGTGACCATGAACCAGGGGGCCTACGACCGTCTGCCCGCCGATCTGCGGGCGGTGATCGATGCCAATTCCGGGCGCAACATCGCCAGGTGGATGGGCGAGGCCTGGGTTGCCATGGAGGCCGCCGGCGAACAGGCCGCCGGAGACTCCGGAGAATACATTTATCTGCCGCCTGAAGAGGTTGAACTGCTGAGGCAGATGAGCCAGCGGCAGGTGGCCGAACGCTGGATTTCGGTGGTTGCCCGGGACGGCATCGACGGCGAAGCCCTGGTGGAGGAAGCCACCTCGTACCTGGAACATTACGGCCAATTGTTCGCCGCCGGAACCCTGCAATAGGGTCACTGATACGTCGTCATGATGTTGATGGAGCACTAGCACCTTGGGCGCAACAGGGGCGCGCCGGTAGTTGCAGCCGCGTTTACGATCCGTTGCGCGCAAATGATCGAGTCTGCTGCGCACGAATTTTCGATTTCACCAACCAATAACGATCGGGCTCACCGCGCGAGAGCGAACACGTTCGTTGTTGGTTACTATTGACCCGACGTGAACTACGATCTCAGGACCTTCCAGGGCGATCTCTTCGGTGGGCTTACCTCCGCGGTGGTTGCCCTGCCGGTGGCGCTGGCCTTTGGCATCGCCTCGGGCCTGGGGGCGGCTGCCGGGTTGTACGGCGCCATCGCGGTGGGTTTTTTCGCCTCGGCGTTCGGCGGCACCCGATCGCAGATTTCAGGCCCCACCCCGTCGATGACCGTCGCCATGGCGGTCATCGTGACCACGCATGCCGGCACCCTGACCGAAGCGCTGACCATCGTGGTGATGGGCGGACTGCTGCAGGTCCTGTTGGGCGTGTTTAAGGTCGGACGCTACGTGGCCTACACGCCTCACGTGGTGATCTCCGGCTTCATGTCGGGGATCGGCATCGTCATCATGCTGATCCAGGTGTTGCCCTTCCTCGGCGCCCCCACTTCGCCCGAGGGGCCCATGGGCGCTGTTCGGGAACTGCCGGCGGCGCTCACCAACATCAATCCCAGTGCGTTGGCCATCGCGCTTGCGACACTCGCCGTCGGAATCTTCTGGCCACCGCGGTTGGCCCGCCTGCTTCCCGCGCCCATCGTCGGGCTGATCGGCGGTACGCTGCTGGGGCTGTTCTGGCTGACCGATGCACCGGTCATCGGGCAAATCCCGTCCGGACTGCCGGGACTGCAACTGGGACTGCCCTCTCCCGCCTTTGTCGTCAGTGCAATCCACCCGGCGATCATCCTCGCCCTGTTGGGTTCGGTGGACAGCCTGCTCACATCCCTGATCGCGGACTCGCTGACCGGAACCCGGCATAAACCGAACCGGGAACTCATCGGCCAGGGACTGGGCAACATGGTCGCGGGACTGTTCGGCGGGCTGCCCGGCGCCGGCGCCACCATGGGCACCGTCACCAATATCCGCGCCGGCGGCACCACCCAGGTATCGGGCATCCTGCGTGCCATCCTGCTGCTGGCGTTGTTGCTGGGTCTTGGCCGATTCGTCGAACCGATCCCCCATGCGGCGCTCGCCGGGATCCTGATGAAGATCGGCTGGGATGTGATCGACTGGCGTCTTCTGCTGCGAATTCACCGCATTCAGCGCCACTATCTGTTCGTCATGCTGATGACCCTGAGCCTGACGGTGCTGGTGGACCTCGTGACCGCCGTGGCCATCGGTCTGATTGCCGCGGGAATGGCGCATGCGCGACAGTTGGAAGGCCTGGAACTGGACAGCGTGGTCTCGGTGCCGCTGCTGGACCGGACGTTCTTTGCGGGCGATGCGCGCATGGCGAACGTGGACCCTCTTTCGGCGCGCGTGGGGCTGGTGGCGATGCGGGGAAGCTTCACGGTGGCTTCTTCCCACAAGCTGGTGGCGGTGATCAGTGTCGACATCCGCGACCACGACGTGGTCATCTTCGATTTCTCGGGAGCGACTCATCTCGATGACAGTGCGGCCATGGTCATCGAGCGGCTCATCGACGTGGCCGGAAAGGCCGACACGGAAATCGTCGTCGCGGGCCTTGCAGGCTCCGTCAACGATGCGCTTGAGACGCTGAACATACTGCAGCGCGTACCCGAGGATCGCATCGTCGAAACGCTGGACGAGGCCCGGGATATCGCCGCCCGCCTACTCGACGAACGCACCGATTGATGAGACCTTCTACCGGTCGGGGGCGCGTACTTCGGGTTCGGGTTCGTCGAGATTCGGAACCCGTGTGCGTCAACCCTTCCTGGCAATCACGTTGAGCAGCGCCTGGCGTTTTTCGATTTTGACTGCCCGCAGCGCGCGCTCGAGCGCGGCGGGCAGTTCTTCCGGATCCTCGACAAGCTCGCCGTAACCGCCGTTGGCCTCGCAGATCAGGTCGAACCGGGGCGACGGCTCCAACTCGCACAGGGGCACAGATTCCGCCTGCGCCGCCCACCCTCCCGGGGCGTAGCGAAACGTGGCTTCACGAGAGCGTTGCCAACTGCCGTTGTTGTAGATGACGAACAGCACGGGCAGATCGTATGCCCGGGACATGAAATGAGTCGCCGTCGGCACCCCGAATACATGGCTGCCGTCGCCGATCGCGCATATTACGGTACGGTCGGGGCAGGCCAGCTTCGCGCCCAGCGCCGCGCCGGGCGCCCAACCCAGCACGCCCGAGTGGGGATGGCCGAAGAACGTGCCGGGTCGGCGGAAGCACGTCTGCGTGGGGTCCAGCGATATCTCTGTGATGACGATGTCGTCATCGTCCAGCACATCGCCGATGCAGCGTGAAATCCATCCATAGTCCATCGGCCGAGCGTCGCTGACGCGACGTGCGGCATCGGTCCACGCCTGCCGTTGACGGCGGTGCGCCGCCTCCCACTGCCTGCGTCGCGCATCGATGGAGGAAACGTCTTTCACGGACCCTGTCAGGGCCTCCGCCACACAAGCCTCCAGCGCCCGCAACGTGCCCGCGGCATTGCCGGCCAGCCCGATATCCGTGGGATAGCCGCGAATGGGATACCGCTCGTAAAGCGGATCGTCGTCGATCTGGATCACGGTGGCCTTGTCCGGCGGTTCCGCCCGATTCGGAAACCATGGCGTATCGGATTCGACGGCCAGGATGACATCGGCGTCCGGCACCAGCCCATCCGCTTCAAACCCCTGATGAAGCGGGTGATCGTGGGGAAAATTCATATAGGCGCCCCAGGACTCGGCCACGGGAATGGCCAACTGCTCCGCCAGCGACACCAGGGGAGCCACCGCCTGCGTATCCCTGCCGGCAGAGGACACGACGATGAGCGGATTGTCCGCGTTCACGAGTGCCTCCGCCGCGCGAGCGACGGCGGCCGGATCGGGTTGCGCGGCCGCCGACGGCCTCAACCGCGGCCTGGTGCTGAACTCGAATTCGGGCAGCGCTTCGCCGGCCACGTCCAGGGGAAACGTCACATAGACCGGTCCCGAAGGCGGGTTTGCGGCGATGGCCAGGGCGCGGTCGGCCACGGTTTCGAGTTGCTCGCCGAAGCGCAACTCGTAATCCCACTTGACGAACTCGCGCACCAGGCCGGCCTGGTCGAACGACTCCTGGGCCCAGTGAATGGTGGCCGCGCGGGAGGTCTTGCGGCCTTTCTCGGTAATCGCGGTGCGTCCCGCCGCAACCAGCATGGGGATACGGGCGCGGGCGGCGTTGATGATTCCCCCCACGGCGTTGGCCGTGCCGGCGACGGTATGCAGCATCACCGCCTGGGGCTCGCCCGTCACCATGGTGTAGCCATGGGCCATGGAAATCGTGGTGATCTCGTGAATCACCGTGATCGGGCGCAGTCGGTCCGCGCGTCCCTGCGCCTCCCGTTTCGCGAACGCCTCTATGAACGGCGGAAAATCCGTGCCTGCGCCCCCGCCAAAGAAGTACCTGATCCCCCGCGCCTCCAATAACTCCAGAAACCCCTCGGCTACGCTGTCAACCTTCAATCGCTTCTTGCTCATGTCGTCACGTCGTGCCCATGCAATCTCTTCATGTCCATGACGGGCCCGCTGCCGAGCGCAACCGGTGCGCGCGAACCCGGATTTCGCTGCTGGCGCAGGTGAGATATAACCGCCGGACGGTTATGATAGCGAAACGCGCTGCACTTCGGTCCGTATGTCCCGGCGAAGTGCGTACTGGTCCGGAATTCAGGAGAAAGCTCATGAGATTCGCTCTCGGAATCGGTTGTCTGTCATTGCTGGCGGCTGGCGCCGCCACGGCCCAACAGGATCGGGACTGGGATGCCGTGAATCTGACCATCCACCATGTAGCCGGCGGCGTGTACTACCTGGAAGGCGCCGGCGGCAACATCGGGTTGTCCGTGGGCGAAGATGGCATCGTCATGGTGGACGATCAGTTCGCCCCCCTGACGGACCGCATCCTGGCCGCTATTGCAGACCTGGACGATGGCGAGATTCGCTTCGTGATCAATACGCACGTTCACGGCGACCATGTCGGAGGCAACGAGAACCTGGGAGGACTGGGAATCACCATCCTCGCCAACGACCGGGTGCGGGTGCGCATGGTGGAGGAAATGTACGCCGATTTGGCGTTGCCCGTATTGACCTACAGCGACACCACCACGATCCACCTCAACGACGAGGAAGTGCACGTCTTCACGGTCCCGCCCGCGCACACCGACGGCGACAGCTTCATCCACTTCCGCGGCTCCGACATCCTGCACCTCGGGGACGTGTTCCGGACCAACAACTTCCCCTACATCGACGTGAGCAGGGGCGGCACGCTCAGGGGGACGCTTGAGGCCCTGGGCATCGCCATCGGCATGGCCGGCCCCGATACGTTGATCATCCCGGGCCACGGCGGCCTCTCTACCCGTGAGGACGTGGCGGAATTCCGGGACATGGCGCTGGCGGTCGCCGAACGGGTCGAACGGTTGGTGCGTGACGGCGCCAGCTTCGAGGATGTGCTCGCCGCGGGAACAACGGCCGAGTACGAGGAGCGCTGGGGCGACCCGGAGCGCTTCCTGACAGGGCTCTATACCGAGGTCGGCGGGGAGCTCTAGAGCCGTGGGGGCGCGCGCGGGTGGGAGTGGCACCTGAAACGTCCCCGGGTTTGCATCTACATCCCCATCGATGCTTCCGGAGCTTCCCATCGACGCATCCGGGAAGCGGGATGCGAGGTGATCCTCGGGCAGGCGACCTGGCGAACCGGCATTGACCGTAACACGTTGCTTGAACTGGTTGGCGGCGCCCACGCCCTGATGGGGGCCACCATCAAGCGCGCTCCCATCGACGGAAACTTTCTCGATCGTCTGCCCGAGTTGCGAATCGTCTCCAAGTACACCATCGGCGTCGAGGACGTGGATCTGGATGCCGCCACCGCCCGGGGAATTCTCGTCACTCACTGCCCCACCGAAGCCAACTGGGGCGGCGTCGCCGAGGGCACCGTCGGCTTCATGCTGACGCTGCTGAAGCGGGTGCGCGAGCGGGACCGCCATGTCAAGGCCGGCGGATGGCGCGATTCCAGCCTGATGGGCGCCTACCTTGGCCGTCGTGAGGACGGCTATCCCGGCCTGACGATCGGAATCGTGGGGCTTGGGCGCTGCGGATCCCGGGTTGCGGAGTTGCTGTCCACCTGGCGGGTTCGAATGTTGGCCTGCGATCCCTATGTCGAGGAAGAGAAATTTCAGCACCTTGGCGTCGTCCGGACAGACCTCCCAACGTTGCTCCGGGAATCGGATGTGGTCACCCTGCACGTCACCCTGACCGAGGAAACCCGCGGCTTCATCGGCGCCCGTGAACTGGCGTTCATGAAATCTTCGGCCATCCTTATCAACACATCCCGGGGCGCGGTGGTGGACTCGGACGCGCTCTGCAACACGCTCGAAACGGATGGAATCGCCGCCGCCGCGCTGGACGTGCTGCCGGAGGAACCTCCGGGCGAGCAGGACCGTATCCTGACGCTGGGCGACAAGGTGCTGCTGTGCCCGCACATGATCAGCGCAAACCATCCCGGTACCCTGCAGCCGGCCATCCCGTGGGCCACGGACGCAACCCTGGCCGCGCTCCGCGGCCGGGTACCCGAGCACGTCTGCAACGTCGATGCCGTACCGCTGTGGCTTGCGCGGTTCGGCGACCGACCCCTCATATGACGGACGGCGATACAACAGGTGGCGATATGACGGACGGCGTACTGACGGGTGACACCGCGGCGAATGGCCGGGACGGCCGGGCGCCGAAGCCGGCATACGGGAGCCGCGCCATCTGGTCCTGGGCGTTCTACGACTTCGCCAACTCGCCGTTCACGACGCTGGTGATCACCTTCGTCTACGCGACCTACTTCACCCAGGTCATCGCACCGGACCCCATCACCGGTACGGCGCTCTGGTCACGGGCCATCACGATCACGGCGCTGATCACGGCGATCTGCTCTCCCCTGCTGGGCGCGCTGGCGGACCGCGGCGGCTATCGCAAGGCCTTTGTACTCGCGTTTTCCCTGGTGTGCATACTTGCGACAGCGGCGCTTTACCAGGTCCTCCCCGGGCAGGTTGCCGCCGCCCTGGTGCTGGTGGTCATCGCCAACCTGGGATACGAATTCGCCACCGTCTTCTACAATGCCTTTCTTCCGGACATCTCGCCTCCCGGCCGCATCGGGCGCATTTCGGGCTATGGCTGGGCGCTTGGCTACGCCGGGGGACTGCTGGCGCTGCTCCTGGCGCTGGTGGCGCTGGTTCAGCCGGAGATACCGTGGTTCGGATTCAGCACCCAAGCCGGCGAAAACATCCGCGCCACCAATCTGCTGACGGCTGCCTGGTTTGCGCTCTTCACGCTGCCGTTCCTGCTCTGGGTACCGGAAGACCGCTCTGCCGCGTCGGACCGCGGCCGCGTGGTCGGCGACGCCGTGCGTCAGTTGCGCGAAACATTCGCGGAAATCCGCCGCTACCGCCAGATCGTGCGGCTGCTCGTGGCGCGCTTCTTCTACAACAACGGCCTGGTCACCGTCATCGCCTTCGGCGGCATCTACGCCGCGGAGTCGTTCGGCTTCACGCTGCAGGAAGTGTTGATCTTCGGGATCGCGCTGAACGTTGCCGCGGGCGCCGGCGCGCTCGCCATGGGCCACCTGGACGACCGCATCGGCGGCAAGCGAACGATCGTCATTTCTCTGATCGGCCTGGGGCTGGCCACGGTGCTGGCCATCATGGCCACGGACAAGCTCTGGCTGTGGGCGGCGGGCGTCATCATCGGCATCTTCCTGGGGCCGAACCAGGCGGCCAGCCGCTCGCTCATGGGCCGCTTCGTGCCCGGGGAAAAGGAGAACGAGTTCTACGGGTTCTTCGCGTTCTCAGGCAAACTGACGGCCTTCCTGGGGCCGTTTCTGCTGGGCGTACTGACACTGTGGACAGGCTCCCAGCGCTGGGGCGTCTCGGTGGTGCTGGTCATGTTCGCGGTGGGCCTGATGTTGCTGATTCCGCTGGATGAGCGGGAAGGCATCGCCCGGGCCGGGCGCGGCGGAGCAACGCGATGAGGATCATCCCTGAAATCCGCGCTTTCGAAGACGATCTCGTTTCCTGGCGGCGCGACCTGCATGCGCACCCGGAACTTGCCTATCGCGAGCACAGAACCGCCGGCCTTGTGGCCGAGCGTCTTCAGCGTTGGGGCATCGATGTCGATCGGGGTCTTGCCGATACGGGTGTGGTGGGCACGCTGTCAAAGGGTGAAGGACCGATGATCGGCCTGAGAGCCGACATGGACGCCCTCCCCATGGAGGAAGCGAATACCTTCGCGCACCGTTCGCAACTTCCCGGCCGGATGCACGCCTGCGGACACGATGGCCACACCACGATGTTGCTGGGTGCGGCCCGCTACCTGGCCGAGCACGGCGACTTCTCCGGCACCGTGCGCTTCATCTTCCAGCCCGCCGAAGAAGCCGCCGGAGGCGCCAAGCGGATGTTGGACGATGGGTTGTTCACACGCTTTCCGGTGGATGCCGTGTTCGGCATGCACAACTGGCCCGGGCTGGCGGCCGGGCAGTTCGCGACACGGGCGGGGCCGTTGATGGCGTCCCTGGACACGTTCGACATTCGCATCGCGGGACACGGCGCCCATGGCGCCGCACCGCAGGACGGCGTCGACCCGGTGGCTGCCGCCGCGCAGGTTGTCACGGCCGTGCAGACGATTGTCAGCCGCAACGTCGATCCGCTGAAAAGCGCGGTTATCAGCGTGACCCGGATTCACGGCGGCGATGCCGACAACGTCATTCCGCCGGAGGTCAGGCTCGGCGGCGGCATTCGCAGCTTCGATCCGGAGGTTCGGGCGCTGTTGTGCCAGCGCCTTGTCGAGGTGGTGGAAGGCGTCTGCGCGAGTCTTGGCGCGAGTGGCGCCGTGGAATTCACCGCGCGCTATCCCGCGGTGATCAACGCGACCGAAAGCACATCGCTCGCCCTGGAAACCGCGGCGGCTATCGTCGGTGAAACCAATGTGGACACCGAGACCGGCCCCGTGATGGTGTCCGAGGATTTCGCCTACCTGCTCGAGGCCAGCACAGGCTGTTTCATCTTCATAGGCAACGGCGGCGGCGACGGCGGCTGCATGATTCATAACCCCGGATACGACTTCAATGATGACATTCTGACGCTCGGTGCCACCTACTGGGCGCGGCTGGCGCAGGGTTTTCTCCGTTAGCAGGGTGCGCGGCGGCGGTGGCGAGCGGATGCGAAGGGAACCGGTGTTACTCCATGCAAGCCAGTAGTGCAGGTTGAGCATTCGCCCGCCGATGCGTATGCTGCCGGGTCTTTCGAATGTGGCTGGCGAGGTTGCTCGTGGCTGACAGCAGACGAATTCTGTTCATCTTTCCCGGACAGGGTTCCCAATATCCCGGCATGGGCTCCGACCTGGTGGAGGAGTTCGAGCCGGCCCGGGAGATCTTTGCCCGAGCCAGCGAAGTGGCCGGGTACGACATGGAGGAACTGTGCTTTGAGGATCCGCACCAACGGCTGGACTTCACCCGTTACACTCAACCGGCGATACTCACACACGAAGTGGCCTGCCTCCAGTCGCTGTTGAGCCTGGTCCCCAACATCAGGCCCGCGATGGCGGCCGGACACAGCCTGGGAGAGTACACGGCGCTGGTCACGGGCGGGGCGCTGAGTTTCGAGGACGCGCTGCGGCTGGTCATCCGCCGCGCCGAACTGATGTACGAGCACGGCCAGGGGAGGATGCTGGCTACGGCGCTGGATCTCGGTCAGGCGCGAGCATTGGCGGACAGGCATTTCTGCGGCATCGGCGGGTGCAATCTGCCAGAGCAGACCGTCATCGCCGGCAGCGAGCGGGACCTCGACCGGCTGTCGGCGGACATGGCCGCCAGGTTTCCGCGCAAACGGGCCGTGCGCCTGAAGACCGCGGGCGCGTTCCATACCTATCTGATGGTGGACGCGGCGCAGCACTTCCGGGAAGTCCTCGAGGCGGTGAACTTCGAACCGCTCTCCGCCGCCGTCTTTGCCAATTACACCGGCGAACTCCACGAATCCGATGAAAACTCCATACGATCGCGCCTGTTCTTCCAGTTGTTCCACCCGGTCCGCTGGCGCGCATGCATGGAAGCGGCGCTCGATGCGGGCGTGGACACCATCGTCGAATTCGGGGGCGGCATCGGACGGGGCGACGGACCCCAGGGCAAGCGGCCCAACCTGGAATCCGTCGTCAAGAAAACGCTTCGGGCCCAGGGCCGGCAGGCGGAGTATTTCGGCGCGATCAACATTACCGGCATTCACGCGGCTGCCCAGGGGCTGCAGGCGCAGGCCACGTAGTCGAGCGCACCCGAGGTTTTTGCCGCGGGCCTCCAGGGGCCGACCGGTGAACCGGCGAACCGGCACCGTCGAAAAAGACCGAGCAGACAATGACACCAGCAAGTCAGAAAGCCACCAATGTCACCTGGCAGGAAGGCTTGATATCGAGGGAAGACCGCTACCAGATCCTGCGCCAGAAAGGCGCAACGATCTGGTTTACCGGCCTTTCGGGCAGCGGCAAGAGCACCATCGCCATCGCCCTGGAGCGCGCGCTGTTCAGGCAAGGCAAGTTGTCGTACCGCCTCGACGGCGACAACGTGCGCCTGGGCATCAACAAGAACCTCGGTTTCTCCGAAGCGGACCGCAGGGAAAACATTCGTCGTATCGGAGAGGTCGCGAAACTCTTTGGCGACGCCGGCACGATTTCGCTGTCCGCCTTCATCAGCCCCTACGCGGCCGACCGGGACGAAGTTCGCCGGTTGCATGAGGATGCCGACCTGAGGTTTGTGGAGGTGTTCGTGGACTGCCCGCTGAGCGAGGCCGAACGCCGGGATCCGAAAGGACTGTACAAGCGCGCCCGCGCAGGCGAGATCAGAAACTTCACGGGAATCGACGACCCCTACGAGGCGCCCACCAACCCGGAAATTCATCTCAGGACGGACCGGCTCACCGTCGAAGAAGAGGTGTCGGCCATCATCGGGTACCTGGAGCGACACGGCATTATCGAATCCGGCCTGCCCGACGAATGGCCAAGCCCGGCTGAACGCGGTCCCGCGGCGGGTGACGCCGGGTGATCACGCCCCATGGGGCGGATGCCCTGAACCCCCGGTATGTTTCTGACGGCGCATACCGAAGCGAGTTGCTCGCGGAGGCCGAATCGCTCCCGTCCCTGGTCCTCAACTCGGCGGCGGCCGCCAACGCCGTCATGTTGGGCGGCGGTTACTTTTCCCCGCTCGACGGCTTTATGAACCTCGCTGACGCCATGAGCGTCGCCGTTTCGATGCAGACCGGCGACGGGCTATTCTGGCCTGTACCGATACTGAATCTGTGCGCGGACGTGGGCGGCATCGAGGTGGCCCGGCGCATCGCTCTTCGCGACCCCAACGTGCCTGGCGAACCGGTACTCGCGGTGATGGAGGTGGCAAGCATCGAAGCCGCCAGCAACAATCAACTGGATACCATGATCCAGGCAGTTTTCGGCACAACCGACGACGGCCACCCGGGCGTCGCCGAGTTCCGCAGTCTCGGCCGCTACTGCGTGTCGGGGCCGATCGATGTCCTCAACTTCAGTTACTTCGAGCGGGATTTCCCGGATACGTTTCGAACGGCGGTCCATATTCGCGCCGAGATCGGCCGGCTGGGCTGGGAAACGTCGGTGGCGTTTCAGACCCGCAACCCCATGCATCTCGCGCACGAGACGCTGTGCCGGATGGCCATGGAGCGTCTGGACGCCGATGGCCTCGTCATCCACATGTTGCTGGGCAAGCTCAAACCGGGCGACACTCCGGGCGGAGTTCGCGATGCCTGCATTCGCAAGATGGTGCAACTTGCCTTCCCGGCCGATACCGTGATGGTGACGGGCTACGGCTTTGACATGCTCTATGCGGGTCCGCGCGAGGCGCTGCTGCATGCCCTGTTCCGGCAAAATATGGGCATCACGCATCTCATAGTGGGCCGCGACCATGCCGGTGTCGGCGACTACTACGGGCCGTTCGACTCTCAGGCCATCTTCGAACGGATTCCCCCGGACGCACTGGAAATCGACATTTTTCCCGCCGACCACGTAGCCTGGTCGAAGAAACTCGGGCGGGTAATCATGATGCGCGAGGCGCCCGATCATGCGCCGGACGACTATCTGGTGCTCTCGGGTACCAACCTGCGGGAGCTACTGCAGAATGGCATCCATCCCCCGCCGGAAATCACGCGGCCGGAAGTGGCCGATATTCTGATGGACTACTACAGCCGCTGATTTCGAACAGGTTGCGCTCCTGGCATTCTCATCAGGCTCCAAGGCCGCTTGTCCGTCAGCCCGCTGAGTTCACCACGCCGACGATGCGCCGGACCACCGCGAGCAATTCCGCGCCGGTGCCGCAATCGATGATCGCATCGCCCACCTCCACCAGACGCTCCGGCTCCGTAACGCCCGCCAGCAGAGCCGACAGGCGTTCGCCCGCATCGGCGCCGAACCGGCGCCCCGCCAAGTTCGCCAGCAGGCTCCGGTCAAATTCAAGGCCCTCGGTGCGGCCCTCCGCACGGCCTTGCGTTAGACCCTGCTCCATGCCCCGCTCCATGCCCCGCTCCATGCCCTGCTCCATGCCCCGCTCCATCGCCCGCGCAAAGATCTGCGCCTCTCTCTTCCGATTGCGCTCCTTCCACCTCTCAGCCGCCAACGATCCCATCGCCACTACCTCTCCCGCATTCTCCATTCGGTCCAACTCGCGGCGTAGCGCCTCGTCCCCGCCCGCGAACAGTCCGTAGTTATCGTCCAACGACCACCGCAGCCACGCGGCGAACGCCTGCCGCAGTTCCGCATGCTCAGCGCCGGCCAGCACCGCCTCCACGCGGTGCAGAATCGGCAGCTTCTCCTCCAACATGGCCTGTTCCAGCGCCACCTGCAAACCGACCGCGTTGTGCTCCGGCACGCCACCGGTCTCCGCCCGCTGCATGTCCAGCAGCACGTAACGGTTCGACGGCTGCAGCTTCGCCAGTTCCTCTGCCGTCGGAACAATCAGCTCCGAAACATCCGGCGGCGCCGTCCAGCGCGGATGCCCATTGTAGACCACGAAGGGGATGACCGGCGGCAGCGGCGCCCCCGGCGGCTCTTCGCCGCCGGACCCCTCCCTCCAACGCAGCAGACCCTCCCAGGCGAGTCCGGTGTAGGTCAGCACACGCAACGCCATGTGCCAGTCCACGCGGGACTGGAACTCCATCAGCACGAGCACGTAAACCCAGCCGCCGTCCGGCGCCGCGCGGGCGCGCAACCGCCACATCTTGTCGCCCTCGCGCCGCTGTAGTCCCCGCCCGACGTGCGACGCCGGCAGTGGCTCCAGTGTGGCGAAGTCGAAGCCGGGCCACGCCCCGTCCGGCAGGAACCCGCGCAGCAGGTCCGCGACCATGTGCGGGTGCGAGTACAGTAGTTTGTGGGCGGCGTCGTGCATGGGGTCCGTCCAAGAATCGGTCGATGAGCCTGGGGCGCGTGGTCGAGTGCCACGATTGTATGGACCGGAACTCCCACTGGGGCATGACATTTCTGGGCGGAATCGGAAGATTTGCGGTACTAGTGCTCCATCAACCTTATAACGCCGTATCAGCGCGTTCACATTAATTGCCACCCGCTTCATTTGCCCTGACGCATTCGCCGATTGCCGCCGATTCTCGCTACTGCAACACTTCAGCAGTGCCCGATTTGGTAATTCACGAACTGTATGGACCGGCCCGCATATCGGTATCGTTATACGAAGGTCGCCGAAGACCGGAAACGAACGCCGACCTACCGTGCGGCCCCGGACGCTGCGCGGTAGCGCCGTCTCTATTGATTCGTCCTCTCCAACGAGTCCGCTCGGGCCCGCACCTTCCGGGGAAGCAAGGTCGAACCGGCGACAGCGATCGCCAGGTTGGGAATCAATGCGACGAGGCCCGGATGGAAACCGGCGACCTTGGCGCCCTCCACAAAGGGGAAATCGCCGAATGCCAGCATCAGGGAAAGAGCCACTCCGACCAGGAAACCCACCGCCGTCGCCCCCCCGCGCAGGCCCTTCCACCGCATGCCGAGCATGAACGCCGGGACCATCTGTACCAGCAGGTCGAACTTGCGGTCGATAATCTGAATCAGGGTGGCCTGTTCGCGCAGCGCTATGGCCAATCCGACCAGCAGGGCCAGGAGAATCCAGGAACAGAGCTTGCCGACGCGAGTCAGTTGACCCTCCGTAGCGTCGGGCCGCACGATCACGCCGTAGATGTCCTTGCTCACCATGGAAGAGATGGACAGCAGGGCCGAGTCCGCCGTTGACATCATCGCCGCCAGGACGGCGCAGATGAGCAGGACCACCAGCCAGTAGCCGAACAGGGACGCCAGTTGCACCTCCTGCATCATGCGCCCGAGCACCTGGTCCGCGGCCGGTCCGCTCAGGCCCTCCACGTGGGCCAGGCCCATGGTCCCGGCGACGAAGATGAATCCGATCGCCACAAAGGGCATGAACGCCATCCAGGCGATGCTGCGGTTGAGCACGGCCATGCTTCGGGCCGCATAGACGCGCTGTATCGCGTGGGGATAAAGCGCAGCGCCGAAACCGACGACCAGGACGTAGCTGAGCCATTCGCGGGCCTGGGCGGCATTGGGCGGCGCCGCAAGCCCGGTACCGGCGGCAGCGTCCCGGGCCTGTATCAGCCGCGTGGCCTGTTCCAGCGAGCCGAACTGCAGGAACAGCATGACCAGCAGCGCCGCCAGTCCGAGCAGCAGCAACACGCCCTGGATGGTGTCGGTCCAGGCCACTGCGCGCAGCCCGCCCAGGGTGCCGTAGATGACCATGATCAGCGCCAGCACGATCACGCCGAACGCGAAGGCGACCGCGGGGTCGACGGTGGCCAGGCCCTCCATGGCGCGTCCCATGGCCATGAGTTGCGCCACCAGGTAGTTGCTCAGGGCCACGCACATGACGAGAGCGCAACTCACCGACAACAGGCGCGAGTCGTATCGATCCTGCAGGTAGTCGACGGGCGTCACGTAGCCCCGCCGGTCCGCCAGCCGCTTCAGCGCCGGTGCGAAAAACTGATAGACCACCACGATGGCGAGCATGAAGTGCAGGCTGTAGATGAAGACGAAACCCTGGCGGTAGATGCTCCCGGTAAAGGCGAAGAACGTATTGCCGCTGTAGGTGGTCGCGAACAGGGTAAGGAACAGTACGACGAAACCGATGCCCCGGCCGCCGAGATAGAAGTCGGTCAGCGTGTTTTCCCGGCGCGCCCGCCTGGCAATGTAACCCACCCCTATCAGGCTGCCCAGGTAGGCGATCACGACGGTCCACGCCAGGGGGCCGAGGGGCAGAAGCTCCATCACGGCGGGTGCTCCCGGCGCATGCACCACGCGGTGTAGAGGGCGGCCGCCAGTCCGGCCAGCACCGCTGCCAGAACCCATGCAGGCAAGCCCAGCACGATGCGCCCGCCATCATCGGGCCAGTACCAGGGGATGCCGATCGCAAGCAGCAGGCAGTAAACGGCGATGCGGACGACAACGCTCAAGTGGTTTGAGTCAACCTCCGGACAAGCAGCCCCGCGACATCCGTGAAATTCTGGTTCGAGCCGCGCCGACAGATGCGGCCCTCCCGTTACGGATCAACGCATCGTCATGCTCTCGGCGCGGGCGCGATTCAGGCCGGTCAGGGACCGCTCGCGGCCAACCGCATTGCGCAGCGAAAGCTCGTAATACTCCACGGCCTTCTGCCGATCACCGAGCGCCAAGTAGATATCCGCCAGCAACTCAGCCATGGGTTGAACGGGTATCGCTGGACCGTAGTCGTGGGGCAATTCGCTTTCCAGGTCCGTCGCCTGCCGGATCAGCGCCAGGGCGCGGTCGGAATTGCCCGAGGCGAATTCGATCTGCCCTTCCAGTGCCAGGCGCAGCAGGTGCGGCGACGCCAACCGGTCGTCGTTGGTGGCCTTCGGCTCTTCACCGCCCATGACCGCGAGCGCACCCCTGGCCCCATCCAGGTCGCCCCGATTGAGCGCAACCAGACCCTGGACGTAGTAGTCGGTGGCGACGGACAAAGGACTAAGACCCGCAAGACCGATCTCCACGTCGGCGTAGTGGCTGTCCCATTCCTGGGTATCCACAATATACGATGCGCGCGCGGACACGAAGTTGCTGCGTGGGAACGGGCTGTCGCTGCCGTACATCTCCACCTGTTTCTCGATCAGTGCCAGCCGCTCCCGGGCCCGTTCCCGTTCGCCCTGCTGGGTGAGGCTGTAGATCAGCCAAGTCAGGGCATGATAGCCCTGGTTGTCGTACAGGTCCTCCGGGCTGTCCTGCCGGGCCCTCGATTCCTCGAACGAGCGAATGTTTCGGTCGGTGCCCTCCTCCCACATGCCCAGGGCAAAGTAGATGTGCGAGCCCATGTGCAGGGCGTGCACAGCCGAAGGCGCGACGCGGATGTAGTCGCGGGCCATCCTCAACCCCAGCGGCGCATGGATCGGATCGTCGTAACTATGAATAGCGTAGTGCAGCGCGCCGGGATGCAACGGGTTTTTCTCCAGGATATCTTCGGCGATTGCGCCCGCGCGCATGTAGTTGGCGAAGTCGCGGCCGTTGGACACCACGAGGATGGACAGTGCGTAGAGTGCCGCCGCGTCCAGGTCGTCCGGGTAGTTCTCGTGCAGCGCCCTGAGCGCGTCGGAATAGGCGAGGTTTCGTTCGTCCTGAGCGCCTTCCCCGAACAGGATCTCGATGGTTGCCAGGTAGTCCTTCTCCCGCTGGGTCTGCATCCGCGCCGCCCGTGCCTCCGGCGTGGGACCCAGCCGCTGCAGAACGGCACGGGATTGTTCCAGATCGTACCGGCGCCAGAACGTGTGTTCCCAGGTCAATGCTTCGCCCCAATAGGCCATGCCGAAATCCGGATCGATGGCCAGCGCCTCCTGGAACGAGGCGCGCGCGTCGGGGTATTCGAAATTGTGCAATTGCAGCAGGCCGCGCAGAAAGGCCGGCTGGGCCTCGGCGGCGCCCGTGGCCTCGAATTCCGTCATCCCGTAGTCCTGCTGGGCGTGTGCGGCGAGGGACAGCAACACGGACCCCAGAGTCAATCCGAATATTCGAGCAGTTATCATTGGTCTCATCAGACTCTCCCGCGAATGGCTGTTCGGTGAAAAGCGAGCTTGTTCTCCCCTGCGCGCCATGAGACTGCGCTCCGGCGCCAGGCCAAGGATAACCGACGCTGCCCGGCTTTCCCATCCGTTGCTGGTTCCAACTGGTACGTCATGATCAGTTGGATGCAGCACTGGCATTCGCCTTGTTTCGGTTGATGCAGTTTGTCCCGCCAACCCCGCGACAACCGGCCCGAGCCGGTTGCATTGCGAATTCCGCGACAGCCACCAGCTTGCCAAGAACTACACCACAGGACATTATCCGGATAGAAAACACAATAGTCCGAACGACGAGGCGCGCCATGCACAAGCGACTTCCGGCCCTTTTTCCGACGATCCTGCTACTGTCCTGCACCGGCGGCTCCGTCGACGACGAGCTGACCGTGGCCGAACTCTCCGAACACGGCCGCGAGCTGTACTTTCTCGCCGACTCCTGCGTGGAATGCCACGGGGCGGATGGCAGCGGCGGCCTGGCCGCCCCCCCCCCTGGACGCCGGCATCACGCCCCGCGCCATCGACTACCAGCTTCGGACCAACCCCGAGATGGCCGAGTTGGCCGATACGCTCCAGGCGACGCAGCAGGATTTGCTGGCCTTGTCCGTCTACATCAGGGAACTGACGGGCGACCCGGCGGATTCAGTCGCGGTGGCCGCGCTTGCGGCGGAGGCCCCGATTGCCGAGGCGGGCGAACCGGCCGCGGAGCAGTCCGCCGCCGCGGGGGTCGTCACGGGAAGCGAACGCCTCGCCATGCTCAAGGCCGTCGAGGACTTTTCGGTGGTCGTGGATACCTGGGAGCGGCGTGCCGGAGAAGGCAGCCTGATGCGAACCTACGAAGTCTCAGTGGCCGCCGAGTTCGATCCGGGGGAGCCGAAGTTCACCCCCGAGCCCGGCAAGACCTACTTCTACGAGAATACCGGCACCCGGGGCACGCGCAACGTCCAGACCGGTGAAACCTTCTCGCCCGAGGGGATGAAGGTCGTGGTGGGCGACGCCGAAACCCGTGAAGTCATTGCGTCCTACGAAATCGCTCCCGAGCTGCGCAGCTCAATGCACTCCACGGCGGTCAGCCCGGATGGACGCTACGTCTACATCTCCGGGGCGTCGCCGAGCGCCGAGACAGAGCCGCAAGGCGCTTCGCCGGGCCTGTCCCGCGCTGCCTCGAGCGTGCTCAAGGTCGATGCCCTCACGCTGCAGCCGGTCAGGCAGCTGTCAGTCGGTGGACGCATGCACCATGCGCAGGTCTTCCAGGATCGTTACATGCTGATCGACACGTTCGCCCAGGATCCGGATGGACTGACGGCGTATCTCTTCGACCCGGAAACGGATCAGATCATCGGCGGCGTCCACGAGGAGGACCTGGGAGGCAACGCCTACACGGCGTGGACCGACAACGAGTTCATCTACATCATAATGGAGCCCTCGGGCTACGGGTTCCAGGCCGCCCGCAGGCACATGTACGGCGAACTGACCGTGGTGCCCACGTCCTGGGTGGCCCGGCTGGACCCGGAAACCTGGGAAGTCCTGCAGGAGTACCCGCACCCCGGCCACCGCGCCGACTGGATCTGCTTCGATCACGACGGCAGCCACATGTACGTGCCGGCCACCGGCAACAACGTCGTGACTCGCATCAATACCGAAACCGGCGAGATCTCATGGACGCGCCCGACCGGTCCCGGCCCCTACGGCTGCGCCGTCAACGCCGACTCGAGCGAAGTCTGGATCGCCGACAAGGGCGAGTCCACGGGCATGGTAGGCGGGCGTACCGTCACCGTTTACGAAACCGAGTCCGGCAGGAGCGTCGACACCTTGTTCTCGGCGTACCACGTCGATCACATCCTGCTGTCGCCCGACGGCAGCGAGTTCTGGGCGACCAGCAACTACGAGGGCGCCATCTACGTCTTCGATGCCTACACGCGCGAGCAGAAGGACATCATCGACATTCCGGGCGGCGGCGACCTCCACGGCCTGGTCTGGGTCAACTACGACGACGACGGCGTCGGACGGGTGGTCCGCGATCAGGGCGGTTTCCACAATGGGGCCACGCCCGGCGGATAGACGGCGGACAGCGGCCCGTTTCCCGCGCGGAATCCACCGCGGCGGTTCAGCGGCGGCGGAGCAGTCCGGCTGCTGATATGGATTGACCTGTCAATAACTGATTATCTATCCCGTCTCTTCTTCATGAAACGATAATTGTTGCTGGTCCTGTGGAGTTTGTGGGCGAGAGGCACGCGAATGTGGGCAGGCGGTGGGCAACGCGCCAGC
>JAJEFE010000032.1 GCA_022820625.1 Gammaproteobacteria bacterium
ACCGGGTCGGCGCGCTGATGTACAAGGGACCGAAGAAAACGAAGAAGTTTTTTTGAGGAAGGTTTCCGAAGAAGACGCCGCCGAAAAAACGACAATTTCAGACTGATGGAATTAGTGCACTTTCAGATTGTCGGTGACACCGATCCGCGATGCGCCGCGCATTCAGGCATCTCTCACAGCTTGAACCGTCCTCCACCGGCGCCCGCCGGCCGCAGCGGATGCAAAGCGAGGCATTGCGGCGATCGTGCCGGCGCTTGCGGCTCCTGCGTCTAGCCAGCTTTCTGCGGCCACCAACGTCCCGGCCTCCGTATTTCAAGCCCGCGTCGCGAGCCCGCGCGTATCGTTGCCGCTCGCGCCGGCGTTGCCGCTCGCCACATTGTGCGCACAACCTACGATCCGGTTCGTGCGGATGCCGGCCGCACCGCGCGCAATTGCCCTGTGCCACACGTTCATCCCCCCGCCGGCGAGCACGCCGGTATTCGGCCTTGCGGGCCTCCGGATTTCGGACGCGCTTGATGCCGGCAGCCTTGCGTTGGCCGGTCCGTCGTCGATCCGCAGCACGGCGTTTTGCGAGGCAACCTTCGCATTGGCTGCGTCCGGATTCGGGGCGGTTCTTGCCGCAGCGGGTGCAGCGCCCCTGCGCGCGGCGCCGTTCGGTACGCAGCCGATGCCGCTCGCGGTCATGGGCGCGTCGCTTGTGGGGATCGCGGTACGGCACGGACGGTGTCTCCTGGACAGGTGGATGAACAACATCGGAGGACCGGCTGGCGCCGGCGAGAGAACGTTGTGCGCCTACCGGGGGAAGCGCTGCCGGCGCAGAACCGGACCCCAGATGGCGTGCGAACCGAAGTACTGGACCCCAGCCCTTGTCCCGAGCCCGGTGCAAACAATGATCTCGTTGTACACGGGGCGCAGCTCCCGGACCTCGTCCACGGAAGCGATCTCGGGATTCACCCGGCCGCGGCCGTTCTTCCCCCGCGACGCCTCCCCGGGCGCGCGCCGGATCTCGCCGGAGCTCATGGACCGGAACCGCTCCACGACATAGCACTCGCCCTTGTCGATGAGGCCGCCCCCGAAGAAATGCACGAGGAAGGTCGTTGCCGGACTGGTGCGTGGGGTGGTTGAACTCATGCTCGGCGCCTCCTGCGTGATGGTCATGGGAATGAACGGCCCGCGCCTCTCTCCGGCACCGGCCGCCGTCCCGGACACGGCCCGGCTCGCCGTTCGGCGAGGTTCGAGCAGGCATGGGAAAACCGGCGGCGGGCCGGTGCGAGGGCTTCGGCGGCGACGATTCCGGGTATGATGTCGGCGCACGGCGGCGCCGGTGCCGCGAAGAGGAGGATCGACACCCATGGCCATCGACGAATCCGGGCTGACCAAGGCCCACGCGAGGAAACTCAACGCGCTCCGAAAATCCGTCGGCGACAAGCTCGGCGAGGAGGTTTTTTCGAAGTGGCTCGCGCAAGAGAAGAAGGCGTCCGCCGAGAGGGCCGACCCGGTGGCGGAGAAGATCGCCGAGGCCCTGGCCGGGTACGCCGGGGATCGCAGCTTCAGGCTTGGCAATTACGGATATACGGTCAGGCGCGCGCGCGGCAAGGGCGTGTCCGGGTTCGTGGCGGTGAAGAACACGAAAAAGACATGAGCCGCCCCGCCGGGCACGAGGCTGGGAACGACGCTGGGACCATACACGCCTGGGACGAACTGGCGCGGCTGGCCGGTGTGCTCGATGCGCTCATGGACATGAGCATGGGCAGCGGCATGACGGTGGGGGAATTCGACGGTTTCGTGGCGGCGGTGGCGGTGTGCCCGGACACCGTGCCGCCTTCGGAATGGCTGGTCGAGGTCTGGGGACCGGAGCCGGAATTCGAGCATCCCGGCGATGCCGACGCAACGCTGCGCGCGCTGCTGGGCCACTACAACCGTGTCGCCCGCGTGCTGGCCGAAGCACCGGAAACGTATTCCTCGGTGTTCGACATGGACGCGGACGTCACGGAGGTATGGTGGGACGGCTGGGTGGAGGGGTTCGACCGGGGCATGCGGCTGAGACCGAAGTCCTGGGAACCGATGCTCAGGAACGGTGCGTCCGACGCCTCGATGGCGCTGGACCTGCTGTACGGGTTGTGCCGTCTGGTGCAGGGTGGGGACTGTCCCGGGCTGACCGAGGCGATCGCGGACGACATCGATCGACTGGCGAACAACCTGATCCCGCATTTCGTGATCTGGCTCAACGCGTGGAAGAACGGGACGGAGACGGGCGGCAAGAATGAACCGGAGACGTGGACGATGCCGGGGGAGCTGAAGCTGCACGGTATTCGCGCCGATGCCGGGGAACCGTGCCCTTGCGGTTCGGGAAGAGTCTACGGGCGCTGCTGCGCGCTGCATTGAAGCGGTGGCGGATTCATTTCGAGATTTCTGGTCCAGCGCAATCGGAGTGTAGCGGCCACTGGCGGCTTTCGTGGTAATCTTCGGGCATGAACGCTGAACCCTTTGATACATTGAGTGCCGCGAACGAGCTGGAAGCTGCGGGCGTTGAGCGCGGGCAGGCCGAGGCCATCGCCAAGCAGTTGCACGGTATCGCGCGGCCGGGGCTGGATCAGTTGGTGACGAAGGCGGACCTTTACAAGGCGTTGCTGGCGTCCTCGCTGGGCACGATCGCGGCGACGGTCGGCCTTGTGGGGCTCATGCTCGGGGCCTGGGCATAGCGGCGGTTCCCGCCGAACAAATCAATTCGTGTTGGGCTTCGGCGTCGCCACTGAGTTGGCGATTTTGTTATACGTTGGTGTCGGCGCGATTGCCCATTCGCTTGGGCTTGAGTTTCTCGCAAGGCTAATCCCGTAGCGTCGGCGCGGGCGATGTGTATCGGTTACGGTGGAAACCGATGCACGTCAGGCTGACGCCGCTGAGTTATCTGTACTTTCTCCGAAACGTACATCGTGGCGCTCGCGCCATAGCCCGTTCCGGCACAGATAGCTCAACCGGGCGATTCCGCGGTAGATTCGCAAGCGGCGCAGATAGTGGCGACCGCTCTCGAGGTACCCGATTTGGACCGAGTGGCAACGCTTGCGTTCGCGCTGTCGTCGAGTGACGGCCTCCGCCAGGTCGAAGGCGAGGATGCGATGGTCGTAAGTGAGCGGGGTCTGGGGTGGTTAGGATGGAATTGAAGTGACGCGTCGTTGCTCCGGTCTGATGTCGGCGCGAACGCCGATCACTGCCGCAGCCACCGACCCATGACCGGCCGCACGAAATCAATGTCGGTGTTGCCAGCTTGGGGAAAGTGGCAAGGGGAAGGCCGATTCCACCGCTTGGAACACCATTGCGCCGATGTCGCCGCCTGCTTCGAAGCCATTTTAGAGGATCCGGTTCCCAGACGCCGGTTTGCGGTTGCGGCGCGTCAGGACCCACTTCATCCGACGACGTTGGCGCGGTTGACGGTGTTGGCTTTCCTACACGACTTCGCCAAAATCAATTCCGGCTTCCAATTCAAGGTGCGGGATTCGAAGGACTATCCGGGCCGCCCACCACCCCGGATGTCCCATGTGAAGGAAGCATTCATGTGCATGGAGCAGGACAAGATTTTCCATGCACTTGGATTTCATGAAATTGTGAACTGGGGGGAAGATGGCGCCAGTGCGTTACTGATCGCTTCCCTCTCCCACCACGGTCGCCCAGCCCGTGGGCCGGAGCACTCTGGAACGGGACCGAAAGAAATATGGGAACCGTTCGCGGGCTATAGTCCCCTTGACGCGGCCAAGTTGCTGGGACAGCGTATTCGAGCGTGGTTTCCCGAGGCGTTCGGTCCCGGGCCAGACTTGCCGGACACACCGGCGCTCCAGCACCTGTTTGCGGGCATGGTCGTGCTTGCGGACAGCATTGCGTCGGACGAGAATCTCTTTCCGTTCGAATCCGAACTTGACCCGAACTACATCGAATTGGCGCGGAAACGCGCGGCGGACGCCATCGCGTCGCGGCGGCTCAAGCGAGCTGCGTGGCCTGATCGTTCTCCGCTGACCAGCCTCCGCGGAATGTTCCGCTACGAATCCCTGAGACCCATGCAGAGGGCGGTTCTGGAAGACGCGCCGTTGGACGAGCCGCTGCTGATCCTCGAAAGTGAAACGGGGTCAGGAAAGACCGAAGCTGCGTTGTTGCGTTTCGCCACCCTATGGAAGGCTGGACTTGTCGATGGACTGTATTTCGCCTTGCCGACGCGGGCGGCTGCTGTGCAATTGCATCGGCGCGTGAACGACGCGCTGAAAAAGCTGTTTCCCGAAGGATCCGGGATAGAGACGGTGCTGGCCGTCCCCGGATACATCAGGGCCGGAGACGTCAGAGGCTTCCAAGTGGGCCGGTTTGAAGTTTTTTGGTTGGTTAAAGAGAGCAGTTTTTCCAAGTTCTCATAAATATGTGATTATAATACCTAATTGTTCCGTTCATTCTTTCAGAACATAGGCACCCTGTCCATCCGTAAGCGAATTGAAAGCGGATTGGTTCCAATCCAGGCGCATTCAAGGCCGTTGCCGTCGAAGCATTCTCCTACGTGCCGGGTCGGCCCTCTGTTCCCCTGTTTCCGTTACGGGATGCCGAAACGCATCGCCAGCAGGATGGAGTACCGGTCCGTGTCCTCGGTCCTTGTCCTGGTGGACACGGGCTCGCTGCCGTCCAGGCGCAGGTTCGGTGCATGGCTGCGCAGCACCCCGCCTCCATAGGCCCTGGACTCGAACGTATCGAACCGTTTCCACTGGACCTTGAGCGCCACCGAGACGGTGTCGGTCAGTTGACGCGAGGCGCCCGCAAGCACGACGAACCCGGCCATCGTGTCCTTGAGCGCCGAGCGGCCCGAGCTGACCGTTCCGGCGAGATTGCCGAGAATCTCCTCCGCGTTGGGCTGGTCGCGCCCAGTCAGGATGTCGTCGGGGTCGGCGCTGCGCGCCCAGAGCCAGGAGAAGTCCTTGCGCACCCGCGCCACGCCCACCCCCACGCCCGCGAAAGGCGTCCACCGGCTGCGGTTCGGCCAGTCGCGATAGGCGATGGCGAACAGTTCGTGGGAACGGGCGGTCCCCAGCGACTCCTCCCCGTGGACAGTTCGTTGCCGATCTTGTCGAAGTCAACGCCCGAGGCGTCGGTCGAGGACACCGTCTGGTCGAATTCCGTGGCGTTGTAGCCATTCACCGCAGCCACCCTGAATCGCGGCGAGAAGCGATACCCGAGCTCCGCTTCCGCGGAGAACCCCCCGCCACCATCGAACGGCGCGGCCCATCCGTCCCCCGCGCCGCGGTCGGGCGCGGTGCAGCCCGGTACGGACAGCGCGCTCGGGTTGATGTGCTCGTCGCAGATGTTCGCCCGATCGTTGCTTCGGCTGCGCAGCGTGACGTCGCCGGAGACGTTGCCGCCCAGCGAAACGCCCGCGTAAAACGGGTCGGCCCGCCCGTGCGGACACACCAGGAGCGTTGAGCCCCGGGTCGCGAGCAGCATGGCAACGCGCGTGCGCCGTGACCGCCGGTTGTCGATGGGCTGAAGCACAGGCGTTTCAGGCCGGAAGGCAACGTTGTTCATGACCCGGCGGTGAGCGCCACGGCGGTCACAGCGTTGAGGGTCCACCGCGCTCATTCGCCGACCCCGCGCCGAAGCGCGAGCATAAGCGTCCAGTGGCGCGCACCGTCGAACGCATTGGTATTCGTGAGTGTCTGGTCGATCCCGTGCATCGGGTGCGTCTCGTAGCCGCTCACGTCCTCGATGCCGCCGGTTTCCGACCATGTGAGCTTCAACCCCCATCGCCAACCGGCGGCCCAGCGCGTAATCGGCTCCGGCGTGCACTCGCCAGACAAACGCCTTTTCGTCAAGGTCGGGGGCCTGCACGCTGTTGTAGAAGAACAGGGCCGGGTTGTAAACCACAGCCGCGGCCGTGGTGTTGCGGTAGTCGGTGGCGAATCGAACCCTGGCCCGCGTGTCCCACAACCGCGAGCGGTAGTCGTTGCGATGGTTGAGCAGCTCGGTCGTGCGTTCGCGGTAGCCGGCACCGCACAGCGTCTCCAACGTCCAGATCCATCAGCCGCTGGGCAACGAACTGAACCATCTCCCGCAATACAACGACGTCCGCTCCCTTCTCAGCGAACTCGGCCAGCGCCATAGTGGTCTTGGTGGTAGTCACCATGATGTTTCTGGTTGGCTTAATCTGCAAACTCGAACTTACCAAGACTCACAGTGGCTGCCTCATATACCCTCAGCCCTTGGTACACCACCCCTGGAGACACGACCGACGTGACGACGGACAGACTTGACGACCTTCTCAGGCACCATCGAAGCCTCCGCTACCATAGATTCAGAATACTCGAAGGAATCCGAGCGGTCGCGTTCCGCAACCTGGACGAGTTGCACAGCGCCATGGGTCACGTCGGCGTCGACCAGTTTCAGTCCGAGCAGGACATAAGGGCAGTGCAGAGCCACATCCTGGAATCTCTTGGGATCGAGGCGGACCCGTTCAACCGCGCGGTCCTGAGCTGGACGTTGTGGTTGCCTTGGGAGGTCTATCTGTGCCTCATCTATGCCGAGATAGAGGGCTACTGCCAGATGTCCTGCGAAGCTCCGGCCCTCGCATGCCCGCGGCTCACCAGTTTTCTCAAGCAGCATCGGAGTTCCGTTGCTGGACTGAAAGTGCTGCGCGACAAGACGCTACACCCTCAGAAAGACCTCGAACTGTCAGATGCGCAGGCTGGATTTTTCGTGCCCGCCAAACGGACCGCTGGACACTACTACGAGTTCATCTTCCAGCTTCAGGAACACGCCGATGCCTACATCGCTTGGCAGCGGGACGAGTTGCGCTCCTTAGTTGGCGACGAACTTGACTCGATGCTTCCGATTTCTGGGTCAGAGCCAGCCGCAGCACAACGAGCAGCCACGAGACTTGGGAAACTCAAGCGCCTTGCGGCCCCGTTGATACCCCCGCTTCCAGAGTTGAGCGCTCCGTTGACCAACAAGGTGCTGACGTCCGCCCACCTATTGCTGTGGCAGCACATTGCTTTGGGCTCTCTCCAAGTCGCGGATTGTCGAACATTCGCTCCCGAGTTCTTTCGGCGTGGGGCATCCGGTTTGATACGAAACATCTACCAATCGTTTACGTTGACTATCGAGGTCACGGTGACAGCGTCATCGATTCCCCAACTGACAAGCTCTATCGAAGCGTCGGCGATCAGCAACAACGTCGAGGCACACACACGCGAGAACCAGAAACTAGAGAGCTGGGGGGCTTGTGGGAGAGTAGGAGTATCTTTGCTCCACGAACCCATCCAGGTCTTTCGGGATGCGACAAATCGTTCGAACGGTCGCCGCGACAGGGAACTGGAAGACCTCTTGCCGCCAACGCCAACGTTGAAGGCAATGAGAGCGTTTCGAAACAGCGTGTTTCATCTTCCACGGACCAACACCGACCCCAACGAGTCCGATAGCCGGTACTGGAAGCGCCTCCGGGATGACGCGGTGGACTGGCCCAATCTGTGCCGTCAGCTTCTGAAGTACATCCACGAGCGGACAGAGGCCGCGTAAAGCCGCTGACCCGGTACTAACCCGAATATTGCACCAATAAGGAGGCAAGGCTCCTATAGTTCGATATAATTCAGTTACTTAGGCTGATATCGAAGGAGACCTTGCCGTGACACAATGTTACCAGAACGCGTTCGAGTTTCCACGGGTGCATCGGCGTGTCGTTGAGGCGCGTTTCGAAGGTTGGGAGATCACCTCCGACGGCGGATCGCTGCTGCTGCGCCAGGCCGACCGGTATTTGGGTTTGACCGAGGCGGTGGCCAGAGCGCTGTCGGACCGGCGCCGTCGCAAGAGCTGCATCCACGATGCGCAGGCGTTGGTGCGTCAACGCGTGTACGCCGTGGCGCTGGGG
>JAJEFE010000125.1 GCA_022820625.1 Gammaproteobacteria bacterium
CGCTTGGGGTGAAAATCCGGCGCCGAGACCGGAAACGGCCCAAAATCCCGCCAAAACCGCCGATTCCTGGGGTAAAGTTCTTTTTGGACTTGCTCGAAACCTTTATCGATCAAAGGCTTCCGAACAGCGCAAGAGGCTCAACTGTTCAATATACGAAGAGCTCGCGGCGATTTTCCGCAAGACGATGGGACTGAAGTCGCTGCTGCAGCATGCCTTGTCGGATTGCATTGACCGAATCGACGCTGCCTTCGTTTTCGGATCCATGGCCAGCGGCCGTCAATCCGCCGGCAGTGACCTGGATATCTGCATACTGGGCGACGCCTCGCTACTGGACACTGTGAAGGCACTGTCCTCGGTCCAGGAAACTTTGCGGCGGGAAATAAATCCGGTCGTCATGACGACCGGGAGGTTTTCGAATCTGTCAAGGAAGGAGGACCGTTTCGTTACCCGCATTCTGAGCGAGCCGAAACTGTTTCTGAAGGCAAACGAAGATGAGCTTGCAAAACTTGTCGAAGATAGGACAACTCGAAGCGCATGAGACAAATTCGGTGCAAGTACGCCGAATGCTCGAATCGGCCGCCGATCTGTTGGGCCATGTGACCGGATGGCTTACGCGGAACAAGCCGCAACTCACGATCTGACGCTGAACGACGCGTCGGGCAGCCGAATCGTGAGCGTATCGGTCAATGCGGGCCGAATTCGGCGACAATGGGGTCGGCGCTGCGCCAACAGACCAATCCGATACCCGAAAAAAGGGGGGCCGAAGCCCCCTTGGTTCTATCGGCGTGTGCGAGAAACGATCAGCGGCCGCGGCCGCCTCCTCCGCCACCTGCACCGCCTCCCTCGCCCAGCAAGAGCCGCAGGTTGAGGAAGTAGGAGGTGACCCCGTCGCGGACCGGAACGACGGTTGTGCCGGCGCGGACCGGGGCCGATCCGGTGACATTCCGCGCTGTGAAGCTCAGGTTGATCATATCGTTGATGTCCCAGCTATGGCGCAGATCCCACGTGGACAGGGACCCGGTGCGCAAATTGTCGGCCGAATCGAGGATCGCGCTCTTGTAGCGCCCCGAGAGGCTGGTGAAGTGGCTGCCGGCGCCCCAGCGCATGGAAATCCGGCTGACCATCTGGTATTCCGGCAAGGCCGCCGCGGTGAAGGCGAGCACGCCCACACGGCCGACGGCGTCAACCGGCTCCTCCAGCGGTCCACGCTCCGAACTCAGGAACTTGAGGGTCTGTGTGCCGCCCAACTGCAGATTCATCAGGCCCGCCGGCGTGTCCAGCGCCGCGGTGAGCCGCAGGTCCACCCCTTCCAGTTCCGAAGTGGCAATGTTGGTGTACGACTGGAAGGAATGGGTCAACTCCGTCCGTTGCAACTTGCCGTCGCCGTTGTTATCAGTACCGTCGAAGCATGGCACCCCGTTGGGGTCGAACCTGAAGAACTCCTCGTAGAGCCTGTCGGGGCCAAGGATTCCGCAGTCGCCCGTGCCGGGCTGGTCGGGAATCCGGGCCACCGCCTCCAACCGCACGATGCGGTCGTCGAAGTCGAACGTGACGTAGGACGCGGACAATTGCAGGTTCCGCAGCGCGCCCACATCTTCCGCCAGGGTGAAATCGCCGCCCACGCTGGTGTGCACCGCCGTCTGCGGGACGATATTCGGATCGCCGACCTCCACCGAGCTGACGCGCTGACCGCCACGCCGGCCCATGCCGGGCCCCGTGGGGATGCTGGTGGAGGAAACCAGCTCGTTGAGATGGATGATCGTGGGCGCCTTCAGGGATCGCCCGTAGGAGGCGCGCAGCCGCACACGGTCCGTCGGCGCGAAGTTGATCCCGATCTTCGGATTGGCCGAACCGCCGACGCTGTCGTACTCGTCGTGCCGCACGGCGAGCTGCATGGTCAGCGTATCGGTAAACGGCAGCACCGCTTCGCTGAATACGCTCGTTGCGCCGTCATCGCCGGCGAATGGCCTGAGCGGGTCGTTGAAGCCCTGGATCTCGCCGCCCGCCAGATAGGCCGGACTGAAGTCCTGGGTCGCTTCCTCCTGGCGGAAATCGGCGCCGACCACCCAGCCCACTTCGCCGCCCGGCAGCTCCCAGCCGCTGTCGATGTGCAACAGCGCATCCACCGCGGTCAGGCGGGTCTCGAAGTGTCCCACCGCGAGTTCCGGGTCCGCCAGCCAGGCGATCAGTTCGGGCGAGTTCGCCAGCCCCAGCGAGGCGGCGTCCGGCAGGGCAGCGCTGAGGAAAGGATTGTAGTACTCGCAGCCGCCGCTGCCGGCGGTGCCGGTGGCGGGATCGCAGTTCGGCCCGCCGAGTCCCATGATGGCGTTGGTGTAATTAGCCGGGTGCTGCAGCATTCTGGCCTGGGAGGCCGTGCTGGTGCCGCTTGACAAGCCGATATCCAGCTGAAACATCGGGGATAGCTGAATTTCCAGGCCGGCGCGAATGTTGATGGTGCTTGCGTCGTAGCCGGTGAAATCCTCGAAGCCCACGGGAAACTGCGAGATTCCGCCCGACACCACCGGCGCCGGCCCCCTTCTCGGCGGTCTAGTCGCCGCCGCCCATGCCGGATAGTTTGCCTTGTAGTAAGCCAGACCGGGATGATGGTCCGGAAAGGTCACCTGGATGGGCGTACCGATGTAGGCGCCGTCATTCGGATCGAACCGGTTGGGATCGAAAATCTGGCGTTCGCTGTAGCCGATCTCGGCGGAACCGCGCACGCTGTCGCTGAAGTCGTAGCTCAGGGCCGTGAACACCGTGTAGCGGTCGGAACCGCGCCCGTCGGTATCCAGCAGAGGATACCCCGCGCAGCTACCCGCGCCATCCACGCCGGCCGGGACGATTTCACCGAGCTGTGTGTAGTGCTGGTCGATTTGATCGGTCGCGCCGCAGAGCGGGTCGGCGAGCGGGGTGGCCACGGCACCGCCGCCGCCCATGCCCCCGCCGGTCGACGGGGCGGCCGCGGAGTAGTCATAACCCGCGCCACCGGTGAACATGTCGTCGCCGTATTCGGCCCAAAACGCATCCGAGCCGTCCCACTGGGGCACGTCGGCATGGTTCAGTCCCAGTTCCGCGGCCAGGTTTTCCGTGGTCTGGCGGTAGTCGAAGGCGACCAGGAAGGAGCCCCGATCATCGCCGAATGTCGTGCCGTAGAGGCCCTCGACCGCCGCTGCGCCGGTGGTGCCGATGGCGTCCGGATAGAAGTCGCTCTGCACCCGGAACTCCATCCCCTCGAATCCGTAGCGGGGGATGAAATTCACCACGCCGGCCACGGCGTCGGTGCCGTAGATGGCCGAGCCGCCGTCCAGCAGGATGTCGGCGCGCTGCATGGCGATGCCCGGCAGGATCGAGTTCGCATCGACGTTGAACCAGCCCGTCCGGCTCGGCGCGGCGTTGTACACCAGCCGCGAACCGTTCAGCAGCGTCAGGGTATTTTCCTCGCCCAGACCCCACAGGTTGATGCCGGTCGACCGGTCGCCCTGGATGCGCCCGCTCTGGTTGCTCTCGTCCACCAGCGTCAGCTGTCCGTTGTTCGCGGTGACGTTCTCGACCAGGAAATCCGCCAGCGTGATAGATGGATTTTCCTCGAACTCCGCCTGGCCGACGGTGACCACCGGCGACGTCGAATCCTCGATGCCCAGCACGCGGGAACCGGTGACGACGATTTCCTCGAGGGACGCTTCGTCCTCAGCTTCCTGGGCATTTGCCCATTGAGCCGCCCCGCCAAACATGGCGATCGAAACAATCGCCGTCGTCAAATGTAACTTTTTCACTACATTACCTCTCTTGCAATGGTCGCCCGGATTCCCCGGCACGTGGAGCATCTTCGCCCCGCTGCGACCTGAATGCTGCATTAGCATTCAACGTCGCTAATGATAATGGTTCTCATTAACCCACGCAAAGACTGCCTGCCCAACCAAACACACACTCTTGCTTGTATCAAGGTTATTGGCTACCAACCCATGTTACCGACTTACGTACGCAGGGCTTAGGGCTCGACTGCAAACAATTGTTTAGGCTGCCATGCGGTTCAGTGGTTTGGCCGCGAGAATCTCAGTCAGGTAAGCTTGGCTGGCGGCCCTCGGTCCGGTGTGCGCGCCAGCCCGTTGTGACGATGCAACGGGGGGCGAATGGAGCGTTGATCCCTTATCTGCTGCAGGTTCCCGCACACTCGCAGGGATGGCCGCCGGGAACTTATCAGTTCTTTACCCGTGCGCCCGATTTCGTTCGAATTTTTCGGTTTATACTTGCTCCCGACATGCTCGATCCGAACAGACAGGAGCACAGTACATGGAACTGAACAGGAAGCGACGCGATTTCATGCGCAATGCGGCGCTCGCCGCCGCGGCGACCTTCACGCCGGGCATGACGTTTGCCCAGAAAGCCGACGCGGTCGAGGACGAACTCGAGCGCCGGCTGATGCTCGCCCAGGGCATGGGCATGGGCGGCGGGGCGGCGGCCGAACCCCCGCCCATGCCGGAACGTCCCACCATCATGGACTTCATGCGGCTGCGCTTCTATGACGCCGCCGACGGCGGCATCCAGCAGAACAGCCACATGCTGCAGAGTGCCAACCTGGCGCTCAAGGCCGGCTACGACGAAAAGGTCGTCGTGGCATGCGCCCTGCACGACACCGGCCACCAGATCAAGCGGGTCGATCACGGGCACTGGGGCTCCAACCTGGTCGAGGGCTACGTGGACGAGGAAATCTCCTGGGCCATCAAGTACCACCAGTCCCTGCGCTTCTTCCCGGACCCGGACTACAACTACGAATACCCCGAGATGTACATCCGCATCTTCGGCGAAGACTATGTGCCGGACGAGTACCAAAAGGCGCATCACGACTACGCCAAGGGCCACGAGTGGTATCACACCGCCCGGGTCATCACGGTGAATGACGTGTACGGTTGGGATCAGGACGCCCAGGTGGACTACGAGCCCATCTTCGAGCTGGTGGCAAAGCACTTCCGTACCCCGCCGGAAGGCCTCGGCTTCGACAACAGCCACAACGCGCACTTCTGGCGTTCGATCATCTGGCCGAATCGCCCGCTCTGAGCGTTTCCACGGCCTTGTCTGCACGCTTCGGGGCGCCATGGGCCGCGAAGCTGTATTGGGCGATCAACTACCGGGCGGCCGCGTCCTGCCATTGCGTTCGGACGGCGCTCGCCGCCGCGGTATGCGCCCTGATTGTTGCGGGCTGTTCGCCGCAGACCGACCCGGCAGCGCAATCTGATCCAGAAGCGCAATTCGACCCAACAGCCCAATCCGACCCAACGGCCAACGAACCCGACGGCGCAGCCCCGCCGCCGTCGGCCGAATCCCCGCAGCCCAACTTTCTCCTGATCGTCGCCGACGACCTGGGGTTCTCCGATATCGCCCCCTACGGCGGGGAGATGCCCACGCCCAACCTGACGCGTCTGGCTGCCGAAGGCACCCGGTTTCTCGACTTTCACACCGCCGTCAAGTGCAACCCCACCCGCGCGATGCTGCATACAGGCATCGACAACAACACCTCGGCCATCGGCCCCAGGCGCAACTATCGATTGAGCCCGGACGCTGCAACGCTGGCGGAAGTGCTGCGCGGCGCCGGCTATCACACTTACATGTCGGGCAAGTGGGACCTGGGGCGAGGCGCCGAACAGGTCCCCTCGGCGCGCGGCTTCGAACAGGTCTTCGCGCTGCTGCCGGGCGCGGGACGGCACTACCCGAATCCACATCGTGATGCATCGGACGAGTTGAACTCCTATTCGGAGAACGGGGAACGCGTCGCCGTGCCCGACGATTTCCATTCCACCCATTACTACACCGACCGAATGCTCGAATACATCGACGCTAACCTCGGCGACGGCAGGCCGTTCTTCGCCTTCCTCTCCTATACCGCGCCCCACTACCCGCTGCAGGCGCCGCGCGACCGGATCGAGCCATACGACAGCTGGTACGATGACGGTTACCAGGCCACCCGCAGCGCGCGCATCAACAGACAACGCGAACTCGGGCTCTTCCCGCCCGATACCGAACCGTATCCGGCGGACGGTCTGGCGGACTGGGCGTCGTTGACCGACGAAGAGCGCGCCTACGAATCCCGGCGCATGCAGATCTACGCCGCCATGGTGGACATCATGGACGAGGAGATCGGGCGCGTTCTGGACTATCTCGACGAGCGGGGCATCGCCGACGATACCGTGGTGCTGTTCATGTCCGACAACGGCGCCGACGGAACCGCAACCGGGGCCGGATACAACGAAGCCGACGACAACAGCCTGGACAACCTCGGCAACGCCACTTCCTACGTCACGGTCGGCGCAAACTGGGCGCGAGTGTCATCCACACCGCTGCGCCTGTACAAGACCTTCACCTCCGAAGGCGGCACCCGCGTCCCCGCGATCCTGCGCTGGCCGGGAAGAGCGGCTGCGGGACGGATCGACCGGAATTTCTTCCAGGTGGCCGACCTCATGCCCACACTCCTGGAACTGGCCGGCGTAGAACACCCCGCCGACCGTGGCGAGTACGGCGTTCTGCCAATGCAGGGCCGCCCGGTCACCAACGTGTGGCTCCAGGGAACATCCGCCTACGGCGATGCCGATTACGCCTTCCACACGTACACCGAAACACGCCTGGGCGGCGGCTACGCCAGGCGCGGCGACTGGAAGCTGGCCTGGTGGAAGGAAGACGGCGAGTTCATGCCCGGCGCGCTGTTCAACCTCGCCGACGACCCCGCCGAAACCCGCGACCGCTCAGCCGATCACCCCGAAATCGCAGCCGAACTCGCCCGGGCCTGGCTGAACTACGCCACACAAAACGGCCTGGACATCGAAACCGCAGGCTTCACAAGCTCCACTATCACACCGCCACCCCCACCCTGATCCCCTCCACGCACCCCCCGACGTAGCGAGTGCGAGTACGGACAGCCCCTGTGCGCGTCGCCGCGCGGCGCGGGGCCATGGACGGCCAGG
>JAJEFE010000137.1 GCA_022820625.1 Gammaproteobacteria bacterium
CGCTTGGGGTGAAAATCCGGCGCCGAGACCGGAAACGGCCCAAAATCCCGCCAAAACCGCCGATTCCTGGGGTAAAGTTCTTTTTGGACTTGCTCGAAACCTTTATCGATCAAAGGCTTCCGAACAGCGCAAGAGGCTCTATGCACAAACCGACAAGAAACGAATCAAATTTGCTGCATCCGGGGCCGCAGCCCGACGACCTGAGAGACATCCGGGAGTTGAACCTGCTGTTCCTGGTGCTGCTCCAGGGACGCTCGCGCCGGGACGTCGATTGCTTCGGGCTTGCGGCGCCGGTGAAGCGCCGGCTCCGGGACGCCTCCGACGCCGCCCTGCAAGGCATGTCGATGTTTCCCAGAACCGTCTTCAGGCTGAATCTGGACTGCGTCAAGGCGGGCCCGGACATCCCGGTGGAGCGGGACGGCCAGCTACGCAGGGCGCGGCACGCGCTGGCTTTGACGGCCGCGCTCATGGCGTGGAACATGGCGCGCCAGCGTTGCTTCCACGCGCGGGTCTTTCTCGGCATCTCGGAGGACGAGACGCGCAAGCTGCAGGCGTGTCCCATGATGAAGCTGCATGAATTTGCCGAACACCCGGCGTTCATCCGATGCGCATTCCCCGACGCGGTCGGCTTGTGGACCCGGCTCGTGCAATATGGCGAGCGCGGCCTGCCAAGAAAGATCCGGTTGCTTGGCCTGCAACCGAAGCTTCTCGGCGACGCCGGGGAGATACGCATCCCATACTCCTCCCGCATCGCCTGATACCGAGGCCGGCCCGGCCCGATACCCGTGTGATGTTCTCATGGGCTGAGTAGAATAAGGCCGAATTCCGGGCGGTACGATGCCGTCCGCGGCGAGAGATTCAGTTTTTGTACGCGCTTGAACTAAGGCAACTTCGCAAGACCTATCCCAGCGGCGTCGAGGCGCTTCGGGGCATCGACCTGACCGTGAAGCAGGGCGACTTCTTCGCGCTGCTGGGACCCAACGGCGCCGGCAAGACCACGGCCATCGGCATCATCACCTCGCTGGTCAACAAGACCGCCGGCAACGTCTCCGTGTTCGGCTACAACCTCGACCGCCAGCGGGAAGCCGCCAAGGCCTGCATCGGCGTGGTGCCCCAGGAATTCAACCTGAACGTATTCGAAAAGTGCGGCAACATCCTGATCAACCAGGCCGGCTACTACGGCGTTCCGCGCTCCGTCGCCAGGCGGCGGGCGGAGAAATACCTCAAGGCCCTGCACCTCTGGGACCGCCGCGACCAGATGTCCAGGACGCTTTCCGGCGGCATGAAGCGCCGCCTGATGATCGCCAGGGCGCTGATCCACCAGCCCAGGCTGCTGATACTGGATGAACCCACCGCCGGCGTGGACATCGAGATCCGCCGGTCCATGTGGGACCTGATGACCCGGATCAACGAAGACGGCATGACGATCATTCTCACCACCCATTACCTTCACGAGGCGGAGAGTTTCTGCCGCAACATCGCCATCATCGACGAGGGCCGCATCATCGAGAACGACACCATGGTCAACGTGGTGCGCAAGCTCAAACGGGAAGTGTTCGTGCTGACGCTCGAGGAATCCCTGCAACGCGCGCCGGACCTTCCCGGTTACCAGGTTCAGTTGCGAAACGAACACGAGATCGAGGTCGAGGTCGAACAGGAGCAGGGCCTGAACGCGCTGTTCCGGGTGATTTCCGACCGCGCCCTGCACGTCGCGAGCATGCGGACGAAGTCCAACCGCCTGGAAGAACTCTTCCTGCGCCTGGTAGACGACAAGGGGGAGCAGAAGAATGCGGGTCAGGTGGCGCAGGACACTGAACCCGCGCATGCGGACGGGGCCTCCGGCCCGCGGCGCCCGGCGGGTGCGAACTGATGGCCACCGCCCCACCGCTCTCGTCCCACGCTCGGACAACCGGGATCGACCTGTGGCGCATCAACCTGGTCGGCCTTGCCACGATCGTGCGCAAGGAAGTGCATCGGATCGCGCGGATCTGGGTTCAGACCATCGTGCCGCCCGCCATCACCATGACTTTGTATTTCATCATCTTCGGCAGCCTGATCGGCCAGCGCATCGGGGAGATGGGCGGCGTACCGTACACGACGTTCATTGCCCCGGGTCTGATCATGATGTCGGTCATCACCAATTCCTTCGGCAACGTGGTGTCGTCATTCTTTTCCGGGAAGTTGCAGTTGCACCTCGAGGAGATGCTGGTTTCGCCGCTCTCCTTTACCACGATCATCACCGGCTACATGATCGGCGGCGTGGTGCGGGGGCTCGCGGTGGCCGCCCTGGTGACCGCCGTGGCATCGTTCTTTACCGATCTCAGCGTCGCACGCCCGCTGGTCACCGTCTCGGTCGTCGTCCTGACCGCCATGGTGTTTTCGCTGGCGGGCCTCATGAATGCGATCTTCGCGAAGAATTTCGACGACATCTCCATCATTCCCACTTTTTTCCTGACACCGCTGACGTACCTCGGGGGCGTGTTCTTCTCGATTTCCCTGTTGTCGCCGTTCTGGCAGAACGTCTCGCTCGCCAATCCCATCCTGTATATGGTGAACGCGTTCCGTTACGGTATGCTGGGGTCTTCGGACATTCCCATAGGTACGGCTTACGCAATAATCCTGACCGCCCTTGTCGCACTATACGTGACCGTGCTCGTGCTGTTGCGGCGGGGCACGGGGATTCGTTCCTGAGGCGGTCACCCACACACTCTCGGCACAATGAGGTGAGGACCATGAAAAGATCGATCGAATTGACACTGGCCGCCGTCGCCGCGGCTGTCCTTTGCAGCCCGGCCGCACTTGGCCAACAGGATGGAGAAAGCGCCCCCGGCGCCGGATTCGCCGCCATCCCGGGCCTCAAGGGCGGGCAGGACATGTTCGGGCCCTACGAGGTCGTGCCGAACTGGCCGAAGCCCATGGAGGAGAGCCTGGAAGGACACGAGGGCTGGACCTGGTCCGTCACCATGGACGTCTTCGCCGAGAGCCCGGACCGGATCTTTCTCGTGCAGAAGGGCGAATTGCCCATCATGCAACGGCCGCGCGAGTCGGTCTGGCTGCCTGAACTCGGCCCGGGCTTCCACTACCCCAATTTCCGTCTGCCCCTGAGGCAGGCCGGCAGCGCCATCCCCAACGGCGATCAGCTCGAGGAGCCGGGCAACGGCCGGCCGGGCATCGACTGGCGCTGGGAGCACTGCGTGCTGGTCATCGACCGCGAGGGCTACATCGTCGAAGAATGGACCCAGTGGGATCACCTCTGGTACCGGCCCCATGACGTGGAGATCAGCCGCTACGATCCCGACAAGCACGTCTGGATCGTGGACGCGGATGGGCATTTCCTCGCCAAGTTCACCAACGACGGCTCCGAACTGGTGCTGATGCTGGGCGAGCCGGGCGTGCCGGGCGACGACGACGAGCATTTCCGCCGCCCGACCTTCCTGGCCTTCATGGACGAGAACACCTTCTACCTGGCCGACGGCTACGACAACACCCGCGTCATCAAGTACGACATGGACGGCAACATCCTCGCCCAATGGGGCGAGCAGGGCGAGTGGCCCGGCGAGACCCGCCCAGGCTACTGGAACAACGTGCACGGCATTGCCGTGGACCCGACGACCCGGCGGGTGTTCGTCAACGACCGCAACAACGGCCGCGTGCAGGTTTTCGACGAGGACGGCAACTACCTGGACGAGTGGAACTTCTTCACCGGCCGGCGCGGGGCGCCCATGGACATCCACAGCTTCATCGTCACCAGCGACCACAAGCTTTGGGCCGCCGACCAGGGCACCCACAAGATCCTCGGCTACGACCTGAACGGCCACTTCCTCTATTCGTGGGGAAGCTGGGGCGAATACCCGGGCGGGATGTGGGGCGTGCACGGCATGTCCACCGACAACGAGGGCAACTTCTACACGGCGTCGGTGAACAACGGGCGGATCCAGAAGTTCCGGCCGCGGGAAGGCGCGAACCCTGATTTCCTGGTCGGCAAGCCCTGGCCGGGGGTGTGGTAAACGCCGAGCCGGGTTGACCGGATTCGCATCGACAATCCTCTTCGCCAACGCGACGTAGGGAAGCAACAGCCATGAATGTAAGGCACCCTGGGTTTTTCCTTGTCCTCTTGTGCGCCACGCTGACGATTTCGAGTGCCTGGGCACAGCGCGTATACCGGCCGGAGACTCGCTCCATCGAGCAGATCTCCGAGCACGTCTACCGGTGGGGGTCGGACAACCAGTACGGTATCTACGTCATCACGGACGAAGGCATCATCGTGGTCGACGGCCACTACTGCGAGTCCGGCACCGTGGAGTGGCTCAAGGAACAACTGGACGAGCGCTACGACGTACCCGTCAGGTACGTCATCCTGAGCCACGATCACCAGGCGCACATCTGCAATTCGGGGATTTTCGCCGACACGGCGGTGGGCGTCGGCCATGCGAACATTGTTCCGCACATCGTCGGCGAGAATCGGGATTCCATCTACCCCGGCATCACCTTCGAGGACGAACTGGACCTGACGCTCGGCGGCGTGCACGTCCGGCTGCTCTATTTCGGGCCGACCCACAGCGACAACCTCATACAGGTGCATATCCCGGATGAAAACGTGCTGGTCGCCGTGGACTCGGCCAAGGGCAGAACGCTTTTCCCCGACTTCAGGGACATGGAGGTGAACAACCAGCTGCGGGTCATGCGCATACTGGCTAATCTGGAAGATGCCGCGATCGTGTTGCCGGGCCACGGTCCGCCCGTGACCCAGGATGCCTTCATCGATCACCACGATTTCCTCCTGGCGCTGAAGGAACTCGTCCTCGGCCACATGCGGGACGGGCGAACCCTGCAGGAAATCAAGGAACTGGCGGGTGCGGCGATGATGGAGGATTTCGGCGACTACGAGCAGATGGACTCGAATCTCGAGGCGAACATCGTCACCATGTGGGACTACCTGTACCGGTATCGCGAACCCAATCTCCTCATTCTGCCGGACGAAGCCATCGCGTGCACGGAAGACTCCCGGCAGTGCCGCACCAGCATGCCGTAGCTCACCCGCCGGCACGGTAGCGCGTCGCACCGCTACCGGAGCCGACGGGTCAATGGCCCACGATGGCGTAGGTTCCGTCGAGTATCAGGCGGGCGGATACGAACAATCCCAGCAGGGGAACGACGATCCACACGGCATTGGGACCCCACACATAGGTCCAGCGAACCGACCGTGGCATCCGTTCGTGACTTCCGGCGACCCAGAAACTCACTGCGTATAGTGAGCTCACGTACACCCACTGCCAGAATAGGGCGATACCGAGTATTCCGGCGAACGTGGCCGGCATGAACCCGAACGTCAGTGCGGACAGCAGCAGCACGGAAGGGATCGGTGTGAAGAAACCGTTGCCGATATCGGCGTTAAAGCCGAACGTGCGGCGATCGGTGTAGGCGCCGTCGTACAGGGCGTAGGTGGCCCAGACGTCTGCCCAAAGGGTTGGAGAAGCGACGCGGCGCAAGCGGACGGACGCGGTGAGAAACTCGACTGCCGGTGTCCGGCCGGTTGACGCGCGCCGTTCACGCCAATACCGGGCGCGCTCCACGATGTAGTCCCGCCTCAGGTAGAGGCACGTCTCCCAGTAGCAGATCAGCAGGTTGATCGACAGGAACAGGCTGATCAGAAAGTAGTACGGATTCAGGCCGCCATGCAGACGGTAGCTGACCGCATTCCAGGCCAGCGTCAAGACGAATACGACAACCGCGGCGAACGCCGCGACGACGACTTTCGGACCCTTCTCCGCCACGTAGGGTCTGTCGGCTGCAAGGGCGTCTCTGTTTTTTGCCATTGATTCCAATCCCCGTTCGTTGCGATCCGCGCGTCAGCCGGACCAGGCGCCATAGAGCAGCCGCGCGGCGGTCACGAACAGCACGACCCGGATCAGGACGCTGAACAGGTCCGGGCGGATGAACTGCCGCAGCCAGTTGCCCACCGGCACGAAGAGCATGGCCGGAACGACGGCCATCAGACTCTGGCCGAACTGCAACGGCGTGTACGCCTGCAAGGTCCCCAGTATGACCAGGTGCGTGAGTGACAGCGACATGAACACCGCCGAAAAGGTGAACACGGTGGTCCGGGGGTTGGCACGGATGGCGTCCACGTAGGGCACGATGACCGGCGCGCAGATACCCGTTGCGCCCTGCAGGGCCCCGGAGGCAAACCCCACCGGAAACCCCAGGCGCAACCGGGCTTTGCGGGCCAGCGACAACTGCGGATGCACGAACCGCAGCACCAGGTACGCGAATACCCAAAGCGCCAGCACCGTGGCCAGGAACTGCTCGCTGGCGAGATACAGCACGGCGGCCCCGAGTGCGATGCCCGGCACTCCGGCGATGGCCACACGCGGCACCTCCGGAACCTCCCTGTAACAGTCGCGCAGGCGCCAGGTCAGCCACAGATTGGTGATCAGCGTCGGCATGACCATGATCATCACCGCCTGCTCGACGCCCAGAAAGCTCGCCATGATGGGCACCGCGATACCCGGCAGTCCGAGCCCGGTGAGTCCCTTGGTCAGGCCGCCGGCCGCCAGCGCGACAACGATGACCAGCCAGGCTTGCCACGCCAGGTCGGTCATGGCGCGGACTCCGGCTGCGACCTCAACGGAGGACCCTCAACGTGTATTGCCTCAGCCCTCTGGCCGGAGTGTTTCGCTAGATTGCGGCGAAACTGCGGGTCGAGTGATTCAGACGCAGTGTCAACGTCCCCTCGTTGATCAGCCATGGGCGTAATTCGAAGGTGCGCGCGCCGCTGGCGTGCATGGGATCCCTGGCAGCGATGGCTCTGGCCGCTTTCAGGCTCTCGGCTCGGACTACCACCATGCCTTCGCCGCGCCATTGTTTTTCATCGTCGGTCCAGAACGGCCCCGCGGCAAAGAGTGTGCCGTCTTTCTCCATGGAAATCTGGTATTCCAGATGTTCTTCCAGCCTTTCCATGACCGGCCCCATGCCGTTCGCGGGTCTGGTAAAGATTACGTAAAGCTGCAATTGCAGCATGCCTTCGCACGCCGCCCGCACGTCGTCCGCCATGACCCTGGGTTCATCCATCGCGCTCTCCTCCACTCTCCATCAAACCCTCTGCGGCCCTATGCGCATGGTCCGTGCCGGTATCAATAGGAAGGCGCAACCTTCAGCACGAGGCCGTCCAGTTCCTCGGTCACCGGAATCTGGCAGGTCAGGCGGCTGTTCTCGCGGCGCTCGGTGGCGGCTTCCAGCATGGAGTCCTCGATGACGTCCATTTCGGGGAGCTTGTCCCACCATTCGTCGTTGACGTAGCAGTGACAGGTTGCGCACGAGCAGGCGCCACCGCATTCGGCTTCGATGCCCTCGACGCCGTTCATGATGGCGCCTTCCATGACGGAATAGCCTTCCTCGACGTCCACTTCCACATGGTCGCCTTCGGGCTCTATGTATACGATTCTCGGCATGGTGCGGCTCCTGGCGCAGAGCGGAGCATGCTAGCGCCGATTCGAGCGAAGCGAAAGCCCCGGATACGGACAATCGGGATTTCCTGACAAACATATACGGAAAACAGCCGATCGGCGATCAGGACCCTGCTTCCGGCGCCCCTGCCCTGCGTGCCGGAACCGGGCGAAGGATATTTCAGCCACAGCCGTCAATGTCAATAGTACAGAGCGGGATTGCATGGTGTTGGAAATCGGCGGTTCCCTTGCTTCCGTGTCCGGCGTCCGAACAGGCAAATCCCCTGGAGTTGCTGTGAAACTGATTAACTGGGTCCTTTCATGGGCAGCCACGTTTCTGGTCCTGACAGACGGCAGCGGCAGCCGCGCACAAACTCCGGACCAGTCAGATTCGGATACGACGCCCCATCCGGGCTATAAACGGCTCACCGGGACCGTCGCCGGTTTCGGAGGCGTCGATGCCGGCGGCGTAAATGTCGGCGGCACCTGGTTCGATACGTCCGCCGCCGCCGTGTGGATCGACGGAGCGCCGGGAAGCCAGGAGCAACTCCAGTCCGGCCACGTGGTCACGGTTGACGGAAATGTCGATGAAGCGACCGGGAGGGGTGTGGCGAATCGCATCGCGTATGAGCCGCGCGTCATCGGGCCCGTTGATTCGATCGATATCGAGAACGACCGACTCACGGTACTCGGCCAGTCCATCAGCATCACGCCCGATACGTCATTCGGCCGGTCCAGCCCGTCCTCGTTCACGGCGGGCGACATGGTCGAGGTCAGCGGATTCGTCAAATCCGGCGGCGTAATTTCCGCGACCAGGATCGAAGGCATGGCAATCGGCTCGACGATCCAGGTTTCCGGCATCGTGACCGGGTCCGACGAGATGCTGTCGAGATTCGTCATCGGCGCGCTGCCCGTCAGCTTTCACGCAGCCCGCCTTGACGGGTTTCCCGGAAGGCTCATTCAGGACGGGGACAGGGTGGAAGTGCGGTGCAGTCTCTCGGCGGACGCGTGTTTCGATGAATCCGGCGCACTTGTCGCCACGTCCGTCGCATATGAAGGGGTGGAAGCGGCCGATGCCGTGGAAATGGACGGGTTCGTAACGCGCTTCGAGTCGTCCGTGAATTTCGAAATATCGAACATTCCTGTCAAGACCGTTCCCGACACGTTTTTCGACGGCGATGACGAGCAACGAATCCGCGCGGATACGCATGTGTTGTCTCTCACATTATTCCGGCAGGTATTTCCCGGATTATTTCGGCAGGGCTGAGGCCGGGTTTCTCACATTGTTTTGATTTTGTCGGATTATTCGGG
>JAJEFE010000112.1 GCA_022820625.1 Gammaproteobacteria bacterium
CATGGCCGGGTCGAAGACGATCCCGGTATTGGGGCGGGCGCCGTCCTTGATGGTGATGGAGAATTGGCCGACTGTTCCGCTTGTTGTTGTGCCTTCATCCTCCAATGACCAGTGGACATCGAGCGAGAGTTTTTCATCCCCTTCCATGCGGTCGTCGGCCTCGATGGTGAGATAGACGACCGCCGAGTTCGGTGGCGTGCCTGTCTGACCGTCACGATAGCCATAGTCACTGCTGTCGGCCACGCTGTCCTGGCGTAGCTGGACAAAGAATGAAGCGCCGCTGGGGGCGCTCGCGATGTCGCCCCCTGTCAACGTGATGGGGATGTTTGCGTCGCCCTCATAGATGTCAATGTTGCCGGGGACGCTGACGGTGAGGTCTGGCAGGGTTTGGGTTTGGGCCTGGGCGGGTGATGGAACCCCCAGCGCCGCCATGCCAAGCAGGAGCAGGGCCGCCGTGACAAACCCGGACCAGCGCTGCTTTGCCGTCCGGGGAGTAGCTCGCGGGGCTTCCACCGCTAGCCTCTAGCCTGCTGTTTCTTCGGGGGGAGAGGGAGGAGGAGCAGATTCGCGGACGGGAATTGCAAAGAGTCGCACGACCAGCGGACAAATATCCGGTATAAAGCCTGCCCTCGCCCACCACGACGCGAAACGCAATCAAACACTATTTCCACCCTCAGGGGCGACGCAAACGCAGTCGCACCCGAAAACCACTGACTACCAAGTGGCGCTGAGCGCCGTTATTAGGCTTGTTTTACCCGGCCCGTCAGTTCCTCACACATGGCGCGTATTTTACCCGTTATAACGTTGATTTGGAGCAACTTGTTAAAGCCGTCTCCCGAGAGAAAAATCGGCAATATTCCACCTCAGTGAAAAATAGCATCGGCAATTTTCCACTTGGGTCGAAATTTGCCGTATAATGCCGCGGGTGCTCACCACCGACCGCTACCTCACAGTCCAGGTTCTTGCCGACCTCGACCGCAAGATGGTGTTTGTCGCGGGTCCCAGGCAGGTTGGCAAGACCACCCTCGCCCTGAGCCTGCCCGGAGCAGAGGCGGGGTACCTGAACTGGGACATTGACGCGCACCGCAGCCGCATTCTCGGCAGCGAACTGCCTCCGGGCGCATTGTGGATATTCGACGAGATTCACAAGTACCGGCGCTGGCGCAACTACCTCAAGGGACTGTACGACGGCCGTCCCCCGGGCCAGCGCATTCTTGTTACCGGCAGCGGGCGGCTGGACCTGTACCGGTTCGGCGGCGATTCCTTGCAGGGGCGCTACCATCTGCTGCGCCTGCATCCGTTCTCGGCGGCGGAACTTGGACTGGACCAGCCGGCCATGCTGAGGAATCTTCTTGCGTTGGGAGGCTTTCCGGAACCCTGGCTGTCCGCCAGCGAAACGGAATCCAGGCGCTGGTCGCGCGAGTACTCGGCGCGGCTCGTGCGCGAAGAGGTGGCCACGCTGGAAAGCATTCGCGATCTGGGCCAGTTGCAACTGATGATGCTGTCGCTGCCCCAGCGCGTCGGCTCGCCGCTCTCAATCAACGCGTTGCGCGAGGACCTCAATGTCAGCCACAAGACCGCCAGCGCATGGCTCGACGTTCTTGAGCGCCTGTACGCGATCTTCCGGATTGCTCCCTTCGGCTCGCCGCAACTTCGGGCCCTGCGCAAGAACCGGAAGCACTATCACTTCGACTGGCCGGTGGTGCCCTCGCGCGGCGCCCGATTCGAGAATCTGGTTGCCTGCCACCTGCTCAAATGGGTGCATTTCCGCCAGGACACGGAGGGGCTGGACTACGAACTGAGGTATTTTCGGGACCGCGACGGCCGGGAGGTGGATTTCGTGGTGACGGACCGGGGCGTTCCCGTGCTGCTGGTCGAATGCAAGTGGTCGGACGCGAACCTCGGCCGCGGCCTCAGGTATCTCAAGTCCAGGTTCCCCAACGCCGACGCCTGGCAGATCTCCGCCGCAGGCACGAAAGACTACGCCACCCCGCAGGGCATACGCGCGGCACCGGCGCTCAAATTGCTTTCCACGCTGGTCTAGCCGCAATGTCCTGCTGGTACGCTCCCGTAACGGGATATGCAGGCGCCAAGGCTTTTTGGGAGAAAAATATGCCGAGCAAGCTGGTCGTCACCATGATCGCCGCGCTGCTCGTTGCCGCCTGCGCCCTGCAGCCGGCAACCGTGGACACGGGGGACACGGGGGACACGGGGCCGGAGACTTACAGCGCAAACCTGGTGACGTACACCGAGGACAGGGAGCCCTGCAGCGACCGGAACGCCTACCGCAACGCCTATTTCGGCGATCTCCATATCCACACGGCCTACTCTTACGATGCCCGTCCTCTGGGCACGGAGACCACGCCGGCCGATGCCTACCGATTCGCCAGGGGGGAAGCCATTCCGATACCGCCTTACGCGGAGGACGGCACGCCGATCATGACGCAGCAGCTTGAGCGTCCGCTGGACTTTGCGGCGGTCACCGATCACTCCGAGTTCTTTGGTGAAATGACGCTCTGCTTCGACGAAGAAAGCCCGGCTTACAACGCCAACTCCTGCAAGTTCCTGCGCGGGGAAACCGGAGAGGGGCTGTCGCCTTTCATTCGCGCCGTCATCAGCGAAAACCCCGGGCGCGCGGCGGACATCTGCGGCGAAGACGGCTCGGACTGTCTTGAAGCCTCTCTTTCCCTGTGGCAAAGCACACAAGAGATGGCGGAGGAAGCCTACGACCGCACCTCGGACTGCAGTTTCACCACTTTCGTAGGTTACGAATACACGGGCACGCCCAGGAGCAACAACTACCACCGCAACGTGATTTTCCGCAACGGCAGGGTGCCCGAGCACGCGATTTCGTATATCGAAGCACCGACGGACGTCGATTTGTGGGACCAGTTGGCCGAGCAGTGCCTCGAGGGCGTCGAAGGATGCGATGTACTGGCGATCCCGCACAACTCGAACCTGAGTTCGGGGGCGATGTTTCCGTCCTATATTTCCAGGTTCGAGTCTTCGGACACGGCACGCGAGACAGCGGAACTGCGCAACGCCATGGAACCGCTCATGGAGGTGTTCCAGCACAAGGGCAATTCCGAGTGCTTCAACGGGCTGCCGAATATTCTCGGCGCCGAGGACGAGCTGTGCGAGCAGGAACAGGTGCGCACCGTGGGCAGGCAGGCCCTGTCGTTTGCCGGTGAACCGACCGTTGTGCGTTTCTGTGAAGAAGGGGAAATCGGCATCCGCGGATTCGTGCGCTTCGGCTGCATTTCGAAGAACGACTTTTTCCGCAGCGTTCTTCTGACGGGCCTTCAGGACGAGGCCGCAATCGGCGTCAATTCCTACAAGATGGGCGTGATCGCTTCCACCGACGGGCACATTTCCACCGCCGGCGACACGCATGAGCATGGCTGGCCGGGACACCTGGCGCCGGAAACCGACTTCGAGACCCGGCTGAGCGACCGCGGCAGCTCGCCGTTCGGGCTGAATACCAACCCGGGTGGTCTCGCCGGCGTCTGGGCCGTGGAAAACTCGCGCGACGCCATTTTCGAGTCGCTGCGGCGCAAGGAAGTGTTCGGCACGACGGGAACGCGCATCCGGCCGCGGCTGTTCGCTGGCTGGGACTTCGCCGAGGATGCCTGCGGGATGGACGAAAGGCCGGCGCATGGCTATGCCGCCGGCATTCCGATGGGTGGCGACCTGAACGGCGGGCCTGCGGGCGCGTCGCCGCAATTGCTCGTCAGCGCGATCCAGGACCCGGACGCGGCACAACTGCAGAAACTCCAGGTGATCAAGGGTTGGATCGATGACGGGGGCCAGGCGCACTACAGGGTCTTCGACGTTGCCGGTCAGGAGAACCAGGCAGGCGAGGTGGACCTGCAGACCGGGGAATGGAGCGGCAGCGGTTCCGCGTCGCTGTGCACCGTGTTCGAGGACCCGGAGTTCGATCCCGCCGAGTCCTCGTACTACTACGCGAGGGCGGTGGAAGTGCCCACGCTGCGCTGGAGCTGGGCCCAGTGCATTGCCCTGCCCGCCGACGAGCGCCCGGACACCTGCGACAACGATGCCCCGAAGACGATCCAGGAGATGGCCTGGACGTCGCCGATCTGGTACCTGCCCCCGGACTGACGGGAATCATGCGGTTGGCCGGAGCTTGCTCCCCCGCCTTCTTCCCGCACCACTCCCTCCGTGAGGCGAATGGTATGGACGCCTCCCTCTTTGATGCGGGAGGTGGTGAGGGGGTAAGTGGACCCTCTCGGGCCGACGGCATCTAAAGTGCCCAGTGGGGGAGCATCCGCTTCCCAGGCAAACTGGAGGGTCCAACATGGAGA
>JAJEFE010000118.1 GCA_022820625.1 Gammaproteobacteria bacterium
CACAGGCGCGGGCGTGGCAGGCACGGCGGCGGGCGCAGGCACGGCATCGGGCGCAGGCGGGGCATCGGGCGCAGGCGGGGCGGCGGGCGCAGGCGGGGCGGCGGCGGCCTCACGCTCTGCCTCCCGTTCCGCCGCAGCCGAGTAACCCTCTTGAGGTGAAGGCTCGCTCCTCGGGGCGGGAGCACTGCTTTGGGACCGATCACCCTGGGACTGAGGACGCCCCGCGCGCAGAGCCGTAGCGGGGTTCTTGCGCGTGGCGCTCGAGGCCGATTCCGGCTGAAACGCCAGCATCCGCAGCAGGGTCATCTCCAGCCCCAGTCCCGGGTCCGGCGCCAGCGGCAGCTTGCTGCGTCCCTGTATCGCAATCTCGTAGAGCAACTGAACCTGATCCGCAGGCAGCGCCGCAGCCAGCGGCGCCAGCATTTCCGATTCGTCGTCCTCGTTCAGCGCGCCCTCGCCCACGCCGTGAAGCAGCGCCAGGCGCTGCAGGGCCGCCGCCATTTCCGCCAGGATATTGGCCGGATCGGCCAGGCGCTCGCGCAATTCCCGCGCGCCGCTTAGCAGAGCCTCCCCTTCGCCGGCGGCAAGCGCGTTCAAAAGGTGAATAATGCTGGGCTGATCGGCGCCGCCGAGCATGTCGGCCACATCGGTTTCGCGCACTGCGTCGGCGCCATAGGCGATAGCCTGATCGAGCAGGCTCAGCGCGTCGCGCATGCTGCCGTTGGCCGCCCGCGCCAGCCGCACCAGCGCCCCGGGTTCGGCCTCGATTCCCTCACCCTCGCAAATCGCCGCAAGCTGATCACTGATCGTGTCGGTATCCATGGAGCGCAGATTGATCTGCAGGCAGCGCGACAGCACCGTGACCGGCAGCCGCCGCGGCTCGGTGGTGGCGAGCAGAAACTTCACATGCGGCGGAGGTTCCTCCAGCGTCTTCAGCAAGGCGTTGAACGACGATGCGCTCAGCATGTGCGCCTCGTCGATCAGGTAGATCTTGTAGCTGCCCGAGGCCGGCGCATACTGCACGTTTTCCAGAAGCTCGCGGGTCTGCTCCACCTTGGTGCGCGAAGCCGCGTCCACCTCCATCAGATCGACAAAACTGCCCTCCTCTATGCTCTTGCAGCTCTCGCACTCGCCGCAAGGCTCGGGCGCCGCACCCTTAAGGCAGTTCAGGGCCGCGGCGAGAATCCGCGCCAGTGTGGTCTTGCCGACCCCGCGGGTCCCGGCGAATAGCCAGGCATGATGCACCCGCTCGGCGCTGATCGCGTTGGTGAGCGCGCGCACCGCATGCGGCTGGCCCTTCACTTCGGAAAACTTGCGCGGCCGCCACTTGCGCGCCAGGACCAGATAACTCATGGTGGAAGCCTATCAGAGCAGGCCCAATGTGCCTACAGGCACACCGCCAACTGTGTTACTTTCCCCGCGAGCGGCGCGGCAGCACCAACCGAGAGAGGACGAAACCATGAGCACAACCAGGCACACCCCATCCAGCGAACTGCGCGCACGTTTAGACCATCCCGTCATCGACACCGACGGGCACATGCTGGAGCTTTCGCCGGTGATCTTCGACTACTTCAAGCAGGTGGGCGGACCGGAAATGACCGAGGAGGCCTTCACGGACCTGCGCCTGCGTGACGGGCTGAAATGGTACGAAATGGACCGCACGGAGCACCGGCGCCACAACCTCATACGGCCGGCGCACTGGGCGGCCCCGGCGGAGAACACGCTGGACCTGGCGACCGCGATGCTGCCCAAACTGATGCACGAGCGGCTTCCGGAGATGGGCATCGACTACGCGGTCGTCTATCCCACCATCGGCTTCGCGCTGCCGGACATCAAGGACAACGACGCCCGCCGCGCGGCCTGCCGGGCCCACAACCTGATGATGGCGGACATGTACCGCGGCTTCGAGGACCGCCTCACGCCGGCGGCGGTCATCCCCTGCCAGACGCCCGAGGAAGCCATCGAGGAGCTCGACTACGCAATCGGCGAACTGAATTTCAAGGTGCCGATGTTCATCAACCTGGTGCGCCGCCCGATCGAGGCGGTCGAAGAGCAGGCGCCGGAAATGTCCCGCTACGCCTTCTGGATCGACACGCTGGCCTACGACAGCATCTACGACTACGATCCGCTGTGGCAGCGCTGCATGGACCTCAAGGTCCCGGTTACCGCCCACGCGGTCGGCCAGGGCATGCACATGCGCCGTTCGATCAGCAATTACATGTACAACCAGATCGGGCACTTCGCCGACGCGGGTCACGCCTTCGCCAAGTCGCTGTTTTTCGGCGGCGTGACGCACCGCTTCCCGGACCTCAATTTCGCCTTCCTCGAATGCGGCGTGGCCTGGGGCGCCAGCCTGGTCTGCGACATCAAGGAGCGATGGGAGAAACGCGGCGCCGAAGGAATCCGGCAACTGAACCCGGAGAAGATCGACCGCGAATTGCTCAGATCGCTGTTCGAACAGTACGGCGGCGAGGTCCTGTCCGCACGCGCGCAGCAGGGCGCCTTCCTGAGAAAGGGTTCGGAGCACGACGGCGAAGACGATTTCGCGGCCGCTCACGTCAACAGCGTCGAAGACCTGCTCGAACGGCTGGTGCCGAACTTCTACTACGGCTGCGAGGCGGACGACCGGATGAATGCGATCGCGTTCGACAACCGGCTCATTCCGGGCGGAGGCAAGCTAAACGCCATGTTCTCGTCGGATTTCGGCCACTGGGACGTTTCCGACATGACCGGGATTCTGAGCGAAGCGCACGAACTCGTCGAAGACGGCCTGATGAACGACGACGATTTCGCAGACTTCGTGTTCCGCAATCCCGTCCGCCTGTTCGCCGGCATGAACCCCGACTTCTTCACCGGCACCGCCGTGGAACACGAGGTGGCGAACATGCTGGGCAACAACACGGAGGCTGCCGCTGCCTGAACCGGCCGAAGGAGGAAAAAGCCATGGGCAAAGCGAAATCCTCGCCATCCAGTGAGCTTCGCAAGCGTCTGAATCATCCCGTGATCGATACGGACGGGCACATGGTGGAGCTATTCCCCGTGATCTTCGATTACCTCAAGCAGGTGGGCGGACCGGAGATGACCGAGAAAATGTTTACCAGCCTGCGCCGCCAGAACAACCGGAGCTGGTACGAAATGGACCACGCCCAGCGCCGGCACCATAATCTCATACGGCCCGCCTTCTGGGCGGCGCCCACCGAGAATTCGGTCGATCTGGCAACGGCCATGCTGCCGAAACTGATGCACGAACGGCTGCCGGAAATGGGCATCGATTACGCGGTTGTCTACCCCACGATCGGCTTCCTTCTGCCCGAGATTCCTGACGACGACGTGCGCAGGGCCGCCTGCCGGGCCCACAACCTGATGATGGCCGACATCTACCGGGGTCTTGGGGACCGCATTACTCCCGCAGCCGTTATCCCCTGCCACACCCCCGAGGAAGCCATTGAGGAACTGGACTATGCGATCGGGGAACTGGATTTCAAGGTGCCGATGTTCATCAACCTCGTAAAGCGCCCGATCGGCGCGGTCCACGAGCAGGACCCCGAACTCAGGGCCTACGCGTTCTGGGTGGATACGCTGGCCATCGACAGCATCTACGACTACGACCCGCTCTGGCAGCGCTGCATGGACCTGAAAGTCCCGGTGACGGCGCACGCGGTGGGCCAGGGCATGCACCTGCGCCGTTCCATCAGCAATTACATGTACAACCAGACCGGGCATTTCGCCGATGCCGGCCACGCATTCGCCAAGGCGCTGTTCTTCGGCGGCGTGACCCACCGCTTTCCCCACCTGAACTTCGCCTTCCTGGAATGCGGCGTGGCCTGGGGCGCGAGCCTGGTCTGCGATCTCAAGGAACGCTGGGAAAAACGCAGCGGCGAAGCCATCGAGCAGTTCAACCCGGCGAAGATCGACCGGGCGCTGATGGAAACGCTGTTCGAGCAGTACGGCGGCGAGGTCCTGTCCGGGCGCCTGCCGAAGGGTGCGATCCTGAGAAACGTGGTCGAACGCGACGGCGTCGACGATTTCGTGGCGGCCAACGTCAACAGCATCGACGAATTGCTGGATCGGCTGGTTCCGAACTTCTATTACGGCTGCGAAGCGGACGACCGGATGAACGCGACCGCGTTCGATACGCGTGTCCTGCCGCGTGGGCGCAAACTCAACGCGATGTTTTCCTCGGACTTCGGCCACTGGGACGTCACCGAAATGGCCGGCGTACTGGTCGAAGCACATGAACTGGTCGACGACGGCCTGCTCAGCAGCGAAGACTTCGCCGATTTCGTGTTCCACAATCCTGCGCGCCTGTTCACGAGCATGGACCCCGAGTTCTTCACCGGCACCGCCGTGGAAGACGATGTCGCGACAATGATGGCCAACGGCGGGCAGGCCGCCGCCGCATGAACCCGCCGATGCCCCTGTTCCGAAGCGCGCTGATCGCATCGGCGGCGCTGCTGCTGGCCGCCGCCGCGACGGCGGACACGCTGCGGCGCGGCGCCGTGGCCGAACCGAACAGTCTCGATCCGCAAATCGTCTCCGGCGCCTCATCGACGATCATGCGCGATCTTTTCACCGGGCTCACTTCCTACGATCCGGCCGGCCGGCTGATCCCCGGCGCCGCCGAAGCCTGGGATATCAGTGCCGACGGTCTGACCTACCATTTCCGCCTGCGCGAGAATCTCAAGTGGTCCGACGGTTCGCCGATTGCCGCGAAGGACTTCGTCTATACCCTGCGGCGGCTGGTCACGCCCGGGAACCGCACCCGGTTCGGTTCCTTTTTCTACTCGGTCCGGAACGCCAGACGCATCATGGGCGGCGAACTCGACCCGATGGAACTCGGTGTGCGCGCCGAGGACGAGCGCACGTTCGTCATCGAACTGGAACGGCCCGACCCGACCCTGCTGGAGAAGCTCAGCAACTATGCGGCGGCAGCGATGCCGCAGGCAATTATCGAAGAGCACGGCCGGCGCTGGTCACGCCCGGGGCGGCTGGTCACCACCGGACCGTACCGCCTCGCCGAATGGGTGCCGCAGTCGCACCTGACGCTGGAGAAGAACCCGCACTTCTACGCCGCCGGCGAAGTCGGAATCGAGACCGTGCACTACTTCCCCACCACCAATGCGGAGACAGCCATGCGCCGGTTCCTGGCGGGCGAGCTCGACTTTCTGCTCACGTTCCCGGCCGACCGTCTCGATTGGATCGAGGAAAACCTGCCCGGCCAGCTCAAGATATGGCCGGCGCTGGGCATCAGCTACGTCACCTTCAATAACCGCAAGCCGCCGTTCGACGACGTTCGGGTGCGCCAGGCGCTCACGATCAGCGTCGACAGGCAGCAGATCGCAGACCGGATCATGCGCGTCGGCGTCCCCACCGCACACACCGTAACGCCCTCCGTTGTCAGCAATTACGACACGCCGGTGCCGGATTACGCCCGCCAGTCCATGCCCCGGCGGTTGGCCGAAGCGCGTTCCCTGCTCGAAGCCGCGGGTTACGGACCGGACCGGCCGCTCACGTTCGAACTACGCTACGAACCGCCGGAAGAAAACCGCCGCCTTGCCATCGCGCTGCAGGCGATCTGGCGTGAAATCGGCGTCAACACGGAACTGCTGTTCACCGACTTCGGCACGCTCTATCGCTCGGTACGAACGGGCGACTACACCGCCGCACGGTTCACCTGGTTCTCCCCCACCGACAGCCCCGAAACGTTTCTCTTCCTTCTCGAATCCGGCAGCACAACCAATTATTCCGGTTATCACAATGCCGAATTCAATCGGCTGATCGCCTCTGCGGAGGCACAGCTTGACCGGGACACCCGCCTGGCGAAGTATCGCGAGGCCGAAGCCCTGGCGCTGGCGGACTATCCCGTGATGCCGCTGTACTTCATGGTGCACCGCAACCTGGTGGCGCCTGATATCCAAGGCTATACGCCCAACTCGCGCGGCATGGCCGCCAGCCGCTACCTCCGCCGCGTGAAATAGCTGAAGCGCCATCGCTTGCAGGGCGCACGGCCGCAGCCCTTCTTCGCCCCCTGCTATGCTCGCGCCGATGCTCGCATTCACCCTCCGGCGGCTCGCCGTCGCTATTCCGACACTTCTCGCGATTGCCACGGCATCTTTCTTCCTGATGCGGGCGGCGCCGGGTGGGCCCTTTGACACGGAAGCTGATCTCGATCCGGAGGTGCTCGAGAGCCTCTACCGCGCCTACGGGCTCGACCAGCCGCTGCTGGAGCAATACCGAATTTACCTCGCCAACGTGCTGAAGGGCGATTTCGGGCCGTCGCTGGTCTATGAGGACTTCAACGTAACCGAGCTGATCGCGATCGGGCTGCCGGTCAGCGCCAGACTGGGCGTCACCGCGATGCTCTTGGCGCTGCTGTTCGGTGGAACCTGCGGGATCGTCGCCGCGCTGCGCCACAACCGGCTGTTCGATCACGCCACGATGACGATGGCGATGACCGGCATCGCCATCCCCTCTTTCGTCACCGCGCCGATCCTCGCGCTGTTCTTCGGACTGTATCTGAAACTTCTGCCGGTGGCCGGCTGGAACGGCGGCGCGGCCGCCAACATGGTGCTTCCGGTCATCGCGCTGGCGCTGCCGCAACTGGCGATCATCGCCCGGCTGATGCGCGGCGGAATGCTCGAGGTCCTGCGCGCGAACTTCGTCCGCACCGCCCGAGCCAAGGGCCTGCCGGAACGCCAGGTAGTGATCAACCACGTGCTGCAGTCGGCAGCGGTACCGCTGGTCGGCTATCTCGGCCCGGCCCTGGCCGGGATCATGACCGGTTCGCTGGTCATCGAGCTGATCTTCGATCTGCCGGGCATCGGGCGCTACTTCATCCAGGGGGCACTGAACCGCGATTACCCGCTGGTGATGGGAATCGTGATCGTGTACGGCGCACTGATCATCCTGCTGAACCTGCTGTCGGACCTCGCCTACGCGGCGCTGGACCCGCGTGTGCGGAGGACCTACCGGTGAGCGCGAGCGGGCTTCTGCAGTCGCGGGTCCTGCGGCGGGCGGCGGGCGGCGAGTTATCAGGTTCCCTGTGGCGCCAGGCCGGACGGCGTTTCAGGCGCAACCGCGCCGCGATGGGCAGCATCGGCGTGCTGCTGGCCATCGCGCTGGCATCCGTGCTGGTTCCGGCGTTCTGGCCGCACGCGATCGAAGACGCCTCCTGGGAAAACATCCTCCGGCCGCCGAGTTTCGAGACCGGGCACTGGTTCGGCACCGACGCCAACGGCCGCGACCAGTTCGTGCGCGTGTTCTACGGCGGGCGCATTTCGCTGACGATCGGCCTGATGACCACGCTGGTCGCGCTTGGCATCGGGGTCGGCTACGGCTCCGTCGCCGGGTTCGCGGGCGGGCGCACCGACGGTTTCATGATGCGCATGGTCGATATCCTGTATTCGCTGCCGCTGTTGTTCTTCATCATCATCCTGGTGACCGTGTTCGGCCGCAATATCTTCCTGATATTCGTCGCCATTGGCGCAGTGGAATGGCTGACGCTCTCGCGCATCGTGCGCGGACAGACCTTGAGCGTGAAAGCCAGGGAATATGTCGAATCGGCGGTTGCGATCGGGCTGTCGAAACCCGCAATCCTGCGCCGCCACATCATTCCGAATGTGGTCGGTCCAGTGGTCGTCTATGTGACGCTGCTGATTCCCACCAATATCCTCATTGAAAGCTACCTGAGCTTCATCGGGCTGGGCGTACAGGAGCCGCTCACAAGCTGGGGCCTGCTGATCTCCCAGGCGGTCGGGCAGCTCGACACGGCCCCATGGCTGATCCTGTTTCCGGCCACGCTGCTGGCGCTCACGATGTTCTGCTTCAACTTCATCGGCGATGGGCTGCGCGATGCGCTCGACCCGACCGGCCGCTAGCACCCGGTCTCAGGGGGGAGGCGCATTGGAATGAGCGCATTGCTTGAGGTTCGCGATCTGAGCGTGCGCTTCAATGTCGGGGACGCCGAGTTGAACGCCGTTCGGAGCCTGTCTTTCGACGTATCGGAAGGCGAATGCCTGGGAGTGGTCGGCGAATCGGGCGCCGGCAAGAGCCAGGCCTTTCTCGCCGCGCTGGGGCTTCTCGCCGATAACGCACGCGCCAGGGGTTCGGTGCGCTACCGGGGCCGCGAAATCCTCAACGCGCCGCGGCGCGAACTCGACGCGCTGCGCGGCCGGCGGATGGCGATGGTGTTCCAGGACCCGCTGTCCGGACTCACACCCACGGCGCGTATCGGCCACCAGCTTGAGGAATCCGCCCGGCGGCATCTCGGCATGAACGCGCGCCAGGCGCGCGGAAAGGCCCTGGAGATGCTCGAAACCGTGCGTTTGCCTGATCCGCGGCGCTGCCTCGCTCTCTATCCGTTCGAGCTGTCGGGCGGCATGCGCCAGCGCGTAATGATCGCGCTGGGAATGATTTGCGAGCCTGATCTCCTGATCGCCGACGAGCCCACCACAGCGCTGGACGTGACAATCCAGGCTCAGATCCTGAGGCTGCTCGGCGAACTGCAGCGCGACGCGAACACCTCGATCGTGCTGATCACCCACGACCTGTCCGTGGCCGCGGCCTTCAGCGATCGCATCATGATCCTCTACAACGGCCGTCTGGTCGAATCCGGAACCACGCACGAAGTGTTCCGTTCTCCGAAGCATCCGTATACGGCGGGCCTGCTCGCCTCACTCCCGAGCCTGACCATCGATCCCGCAAGCGATCTGCCGACGATTCCCGGGCAGCCGCCCGATGCGATGAAAAGCGTGCAAGGCTGCGCGTTCGCCGAACGTTGCAAGCACGCCATGGATCGCTGTTGGAGCGAACGTCCGGTTCTTGCCGCGCCCGGGGCGCAACACGCCGCTGCCTGCCATCTGCTTTCGGCATGACCACACCGCTGCTCAGCATCGAGTCGCTATGCGTTGATTACGAGCAGCGCCGCGCCGGCGTATTCGGTTCGCGCACGCAGACGCTGCGCGCGGTCAACGGCGTGAGCTTCGAGCTTTCTGAGGGCGAAACGCTGGGAGTCGTGGGCGAGACGGGCTGCGGCAAGACTTCGCTGGGGAAGGCGATTCTGCAACTTCTTCCACTGGCGGCAGGACGTGTCGTATGGCGCGGCATGGATCTGGCCCGAGCGGATGCGAAGATGCTGACCGGGCTGCGGAGCGAATTGCAGATCGTGTTCCAGGACCCGCTGTCTTCCCTGAACCCACGCATGCCGGTGGGCGAGATCGTCGCCGAGCCGCTGCGCGTGCATGCGGCGGGCATGTCCGCCCGGGAGCGCCAGCTTGCGGTGTCGGGCATGTTCGAGCGGGTGGGCCTGCGGCCCGAAATGACGGCCCGTTACCCCAACGAGTTCAGCTCCGGCCAATGCCAGCGTATCAGCATCGCGCGCGCCATGATCACCCGGCCGAAACTGCTGATCTGCGACGAACCGGTAAGCGCGCTTGACGTGTCCATTCAGGCGCAGATCTGCAACCTGCTTCGTGAGCTGCAACGCGAAACCGGCGTCGCGATCCTGTTCATCAGCCACGATCTTTCGGTGCTGCGCTATATGTCGCACCGCGTAATGGTGCTGTATCTGGGCCGTCTGATGGAAATCGCCCCGCGTGACGTGCTGTTCGAAAACCCCCGGCACCCCTACAGCCGTGCGCTGATCGACGCGATTCCCGAGCCGGCCCCCAACGCCAACCCGCTTGACCGGGCCGACCCGTTGCCCGGCGAAATTCCGACGGCGCTCGATCCGCCCTCGGGCTGCGTATTCCGCACTCGCTGCCCCATCGCCACGCCCGAATGCGCTCAGACATCACCGCAAACGGAAAACGTCTCCGAATCGCATCATGTCGCCTGCCATCACTGGCGGTGCTAGAGTACGACACGACACACCGGAACCGAGGCGGGGGAATGCCGAAAAAGGTAGCCATTATTGGTGGGGGGGTATCCGGGCTGGGCGCTGCGTGGGCCTTAAGCCGGCATCCGGGCCGGTTCGATTTCCGGCTCTACGAAGCGCAGGATCGGCTCGGCGGCAACGCCATCACCGCGGATATGCCGCAGGACGACGGCGGCACCATCCCCTTCGACATTTCCGTAACGGCGCTGATTCCCTCGGTTTACCAGCACATCATGCTGGTGATGCAGCAGCACGGCATCGACATGATCGACACCCGGTTCAGCTACAGCGTGAAGTATCGGGGCGGTGTGTACGCACACGACTTCGACTCCGATATCCGCCAGGAATTACAAGAAGAAATCACTAAATTTCAAAATCTTCTAAAGACAATACAATGGTTTTGTAAAGTTAATGAGACCCGCTCCCGTTTCCTCAATCTGCTCAATCCGTTCAACTACGTGAGCATGGGAACGGTCCTGAACTGGGGCGGATTCTCCGGGGACTTCCGCTACAAGGTTCTAAAACCCATGTTCGTCAATTTCCTGATGGCGACGAACGTGTTTGACATGCCTGCATCGCTGTTCGCCCGATACCTGCAGTTCTTCAATATCGAAACCGCCACGCCGATGAAGACCTGGGACCAGGGCACGCGGCGCATCTATGAAGAACTCTCAGCCGGCTTCAGGGATCGGATCTACCTCAACCGGCCGGTCCGGAAGGTGTACCGGCGCCCGGACCGTGTAGTTGTGGAAGACGAGCATGGCGAGACCGAAACGTTCGACCAGGTGATCTTCGCCTGCAATGCCAACCAGACGCTGATGATGCTCCACAAGCCCACCCGGTTTGAGGGCGCGCTGCTGTCGTCGATCCGCTACGAGAGCGAACTGCACAACCATACCCTGGTGCATTCAGATGCTTCGGTGCTGCCGGACAGCGATGTCGAGGCGCTGGAGACACGCAGCAACCACATCGAGCAGTATGGCGCGCGGCCGGACAACTACGAAATCACCTACATCATGCACAACCAGCAGCCCTGGGCGAAAAAATCAGACAAGCCCTGCCTGGTGACCTACAACCCCATTACCCCGATTGACGAAGGCAAGATTATCAAACGATGGTGGTTCCAGCACGTGGTGCACGACGTGCGCCACATCGTGCTTTCAATCAATCTGTTCCGCTTCATCCAGGGCAAGCGGCGCTCCTGGCACTGCGGCGCCCACACGCTCATCAACAGCCAGGAGACCTGCTTCGTGACCGGGCTCTTAGCCGCCCGGCAGCTCGGCGCCGACTACCCCTTCGAAGACCCCGAAGCGAGGAAGTGGTTCAACTTCTACGGGCGCATGCTCTACGGCTGGCGATTCAGGAAGGCCTGAACCGCCAGCACGAAACCGCCGGATCAGATTAGAAGGAGGCCCTTACGCGCACTCCGTATTCGCGCTTGGGGTAGCCCGCCGTGAACACCTTGCGGCTGCCTCCGGGTCCGGTGGTCGTTCCGTTGGTGTTCGGCAGAACCTTGTTGTCGGTGAGATTGGTGCCGAAAATCTCGACGGTGCTATTTTCGGTCAAATCCATTCCCACACGGGCATTGATCCGGAACAGTGAGTCCGTGCGGTTCCATTCCGAGTAGTCCGCCCACTTGGCGCTCTCGTAAAAGAAATCGGTGCGGAAGAACAGATCCCGCCCGGCAAACTCGCCCAGAATGGTTGGGCTTAAGGACACGGTCCATTTGGGCGTATTGCGCGCCTCATTACCGTCATTTGATACGGAAAGGACACCCGACCCCAGCACGGCAGATTCGTTCGAACCACGCGAGGAGAACGATGCCATGATCGCGTCCACATAGGTGAGCGTGCCACGAATATTCAGCCATTCCGTGAGGCTGCCCTCCGCTTCCAGATCGAAGCCAGTGTATTCGGAGTCGCCGGGCCCGCGGTAGGACGTGGTGCCACCGGTAGGAAGCAGAATGACCGAAGCGAACGGCTGGTTCTTCCAGTCTATGTAGTAAACCGCCGCGGTAAAAGCCCAGTTGTTCGTCTGTTGCTTCCAGCCAAGCTCGTATTGCGTGTTCTCCTGAGGGGCGGTGTACAGGCCCAGCGCCTCCAACTGGTCAGGCGGAATGACCTCCGGCGCGACGCTGTTGACAAAGCCGGCCTGCGTCGCAACGCCAAGCAGGGAACTATAGGAATAGCTGAAGTAGGCGGTTGCTCCCTCAAGGGCCTTGTAGCTGAGAATCACCCGGGGAATGAAATCGGTGTATTCGTTCAACTCATTACAGACAGGCGAGAATGAGCAGGTCCCACTGGGGTTCCCCTGCAAAACCGCAATGGACTCTTCATCCGTGTAGCGGGCTTCCACCGCCACGGTCAGATCTTCCGTCAGATCGTAGTCAACCGAAGCGAACAACGCCGTAGTTCCGTTGTCCTGGAAATCCACCGTTGCGGTCGTAGTGGCCGGATCCAACTGCGCCCCCGTGGGAACATTGCCGAGCCGGTAGCGCTGGTCATAGTCGCTGACGCCAATCTGGTAACGCAGTCTCTGATCTTGGGGCGACGCGACCCGCACCTCGTAATAGGTCTCCTGCGTGGCAATGTTATTGCCCAACACAAAGGCCGTGCCGGGGATGGACGGAATGCCATACCAGAAATCGACATAGTTGACGGTTCCGGTATCGCCCCGAGAGATCTGGAAAGCCAGCGTGTGATCGGCAACGTCATATTCGCCGCTCAATTGCACGCGATATGTCCGATTGAAGCCACCCAACTCCCCTGGAGGCGTCTTAAGGATGTCGTATTCCTCAAGCAGGGGGTGAAGCTGGTCAAGGACCCGGCCGCCGAATACCTGGCCGCCGGGGAAGTTACCCTCAGGCGTGCGGGTGATGCCGAACTGCAGGTGCTCACCGTCGGGGAAATCGCCACACCACAACGCGGACCCAGGAAAGTCCTCGCTCATATCGCGGGTGAAGGGCGTCAGCTCTCGGGTGACCGGATTGAGATAATTGCCGGTATATACCGCGCCGCATTCGGCGGTGGGCGTGCCGTATTGCGTTGAATCCACCCCGCCGTTCACGCCGCCATCCTCGGCGTCCACGTAGTAGCCGGTCAGCTTCAGACGGAAGTTCTCGGACACGTCCCAGGTCAGCGTGCCGTTCAAAGTGAGGTCCTGCTGAACGCCGAAGGGGGTACCGTCCTGAAAATTGAAATCGCCCGCATTCTGCTCGTAGCCGGCGTAAAGGCGAATGCCGACGGTGTCCGTAACCGGGCCGCCCACGCCCACGCCCAGGATGTATTCATCATGCTGGGAGGGGGAATATTGCAGCGTGAGGTCGGTTTCCCACTCGTCGCCGGGCAGCCGGGGAATGTAATTGATGGCGCCGGAAAACGTGTTGCGGCCGAAGTACGCGGTTTGCGGGCCCTTGATGACCTCAACCCGCTCCACGTCGGTGATGGGCAGGAACCCCCCCCCCGCTGCGATGTAGGAACCGTCCCAGAACAGGGCGCCCACCTGGGTGGAGGGCGTGATGATCTGCTGATTCATGCCACGGAAGCGGATTTGCGGATTCACCCGCCCGGCGGTGGCCGTGACGCCATGAAAGTCCAGACCCGGAACCAGCTTCGACAGCTCATGGAAATCGCCGATGCCGGCCCGCTCCAACTGATCCTGGGAGAATGCCGATACCGATACCGGAACTTCGTAGATGCTTTCCTCGCGTTTTCGCGCGGTGACCACGATCTCCTCAAGATCCTGCGCCAGCGCGATCTCCGCAACCGGCAGGGCGATCGACGCCATAACGGACGCCGCCACGAGATTTCGGGTTTTCATCAATTTCCCCTTATGTTTCAGACCCCATCAACCGGCGGATCATAAAGCAAACACATCAGCTTAGAAAGTTTGCCACCGCTTCCGCCCATTCCTCCGGCATCTGATCGACGATATCGATGCCGCCGCCGGCCAGTTCCACGTAGGTGAAATCGGGGCGGATCTGCGCGGCCAGTTTGGCGTTCTCATAGATCTGATCGCCCGTGTTGGTGAGGATCAGGGTGGGAACGGTGAGCTTCTCCAAAGCCGCATTGTGATCGTAGATGAAGGCGGCGTGGTGCCCGGTCCAGAACGGCGCGTAGCCCTGGAAGCGCTCCACCGTGTAGCGGGTGATGAGCCGCGGATCGGGCGTAGCGCCGCCGTCCACGTACATCCGGTAACGGCCGGCGAAAGCGTCCTGCATATGGCTGCCGTCAGTCTCGTACACAAAGTTGATCTCGCCTTCCTCGACGAACTTGAGAAAATTGCTGCGTTCTTCCTCGCCCATCGGCAAGGGTCCGTTGATGATGAGCCGATTCACGCGCTCCGGGAAGAGGATGGCGACCTCCGTCGCCACCATGCCGCCGGTGTGGTGGCCGAGCACATCGGCCTTTTCGATGCCCAGATGGTCGAGCACGGCAGGCACCGCCTCGGCCCAGTCGCTGACCGTGGGCACGAAGGGCGTGGGGTCCGATTCCCCGAAACCCGGCGAATCCACGCCGATAGCCCTTATGCCGCGGCGCTTGAGTGGTTCATACACATTCTCGAACTGGCGCGAAGTCTGCGGCGCCTGTGGACACAAAATCAGCGGCTTTCCCTCGCCGCCCGCATCGCGGAAGTGCACCTGCCCGAATGGCCCATCCGCATAGCCGCGCCGAGGCAGGTACGGCACCTCCATGGGCCCGGAGCGAACCGCGTAGGGATTGTTTTCCGCCCTTGTGTCAGCAGCAGCAGCGCGGGCCGACGACATCACCGCAATCGCGGCGCCGGCGTATTTCAGTGTGTCTCTGCGGGTGGTTGCCATGGCTTGGTCCGTGGGAATCAGGGAGACGCGATCATATCAGGCGGCCGGTGAAATGATGCTCCGCTCCCGCGCGGGCGATTCGACTTATCCGGGATCCTTCGTGGCGCATTGGCTGGAATCGCTGCTCTACTATCGAGCGACGACAACTACGAAGCCAAAGCCCGAATCCGTCAGGAACGCCGGATGCGCAGCGTGCGGCCGAAGCCTTTTGGCGGTTCGGCGTCGCCGGCATACGGCGCGAGCTTCTCGATCACGTCATCCGGGAATGGAGCGGACTTCCTGGCCGCCAGGTCCACGTTCATGCAAAGGCACTCGTTGGTCGCAACGAGCTTGTCCTTACCGATATCGATCATTCGATGAAAGTAGTGGATACGCTTGGCGTCGTAGTCCACCAGCGTCGTCTCGACGCGGATCGCGTCGCCTTCGAACAGCTCGCCCAGGTAATCGACGTTGATGCCGAGCGTGAACACCGAGCATCCGCTGATGCCCGGGTAGTCCATGCCGATGCCCCAGTGCTCATAAACGTCGTCCGTGGCCTCATCGAAGGCGAGCACGAAGAAGGCGACGTTCATGTGGCCGTTATGATCAATCCACTCGGGCTTCACGACCGTCTCGTAAACGTGGATCCTCTCTTCGCTCATCCGTCATTACTCCTTTGTTGGCAATTGCTGTGCCGGCGCGCTCAGCGGCGGCAGGGCGGTTCTTCCCGGTCCAGGATTGCCTGAAACTCGCGAAAGTGGTCCTCGCTCCTCTACGGCGGGCTGAGCAGGAGTCATAACCTCCCTTTCCTATCCAAAAGACTGAGATCCATTTTGTAGCAAATTGTGCCTCTGCGTACTGAATAGGGTCCACATCCGTCCCTGGCCACATCCGTCCCTGGCCACACGCTACGCTTGCAGCTCTCAGGAGTCCCTGCCAATGCCAAAAGCCGAAAAACTGCTCATCGAACCCGGACGGGAAGGCGGCTGTCCGTGCGGCGCTATTCGTTACCGTCTGTTGCGGGCGCTGGTCGCGCTGTATTCCTGCCATTGCAAGGACTGCCAGAAGCAGTCTTCAAGCGCGTTCGGACTGTCCATGTGGATGGAGCGCGATGCGATCGAATTCTCCGGCTCCAAGCCTCGCATTTTTCACACGCTCGGAGGAGATCAGTCTTACTGTGTTCCCAATTGCCGGATCGTTCCGATGGTCATGAACATGCGCTCGGGATGATCTGCAAAGCTCCGGAAGCCCATGCGCCTATAGAACTCTTTGCGCCGCTGGAACATCGCGTTTCCCCCGTCGTTGATCACATCCAGAACAACCAGCTTGAGTCCGACCTCCTGCGACACCCGGGAAACGCGGTGCAGAGCGTCAATCAGCAGATCGGTTCCCAACCCCCTGCCCTGCCGAGTCTTGTCCACCGCAATCATTGAAAGATACAGAGCCGGGATGCTGGCCCGGTTTGAAGCGCGCCGCGGGCGGTCGCTGCCCAGTTCAGCAGCCCCTATGGCGTGCGTGTTCAAGGCGTAATACCCGAGAATCCGCTCGGTTTTCTCGGCGACCGCAACAAACACCCGGGTGAAATCGTCTTTCTGCCGTTTTCTGGCACTCAGGCGCAGAAAATTGTCCAGACGGGGCACACCGCACGAAAACTCCGCCCGCTCATGGCGGGACGGCTCAAAAGGTTCTATGGAAACTCGCGGTCGGTTTTCTGCGTCAATCGGCATTGGCTATCCGTGCCCGATATCGATCCGCAGCTTCCAGCGCGGCCTTGGTAGGTGGCGGCGGATTGTCGAGAGCCGCCAGCAATGCGCGATGATCGCGCTCCGAGAGAACCGTCGTGTGGTGCTCACGAAGAACCCGTTCGGCTTCCTGCATCGCGGACGCCCGCACAAACGCAGTCGGCGGAACGCCCATCAATTCAGCAGCCCGAACGATGCCGCTCTTGATGCTGGGCTTGATCCGCATCTCAATGCTGTCAGTAGCCTTCTCGCCCGAAGACACGTCAGGATCAATGAAATTCAGCATTCTTCGTCCTCGAATTTGTCCCGACAATATAGGGACAATCTGCCGCATGGTCAATAGCGACCTGGACCTAGCGATCTGGACCTCTATCGAAGTACCGTGCTCGTTGCAGCGCGGAAAGGCTTGAGTCGCGCCAGGCCCCGATCGTCATTCCTCTATATCGGCCAGCTCCAGCTTCAGGATCGACTTCCAGGTCTCGTCCATTCGAGGCATCCATCGCTCAAGTAACGGCGAAGTAGCGTCCTCGGGCGAAGCTCCCTTCTTCAGCATCATGTACCGATTCATGAACGCGGATACCCGTCCACTGGAAGCACAGTGAACGAAGACTTTCTCCCCATCAAAGGAATCCATGACCTTGAAGAACTTCTGCACGTGATCTGGCGTTGGCGCTTCAGTGGGAACGGGAATATGAACGTAGGACAAACCCATCGAGGCGATGATGCTGCCCTCCTCCGGTATCGCATTATTGGAGTCATGCGTCGCCAGGTTCACTACAACAGAGTAACCCTCGTCCGCGATATGCGATAGCTGACCGGCGGTCGGTTGCCCGCCAATGGCGATGTCGTCCGTCATCTGATGGAAGTTCAGAATGTCCTGAATTCCCGCCAGGTCCGCGGGAACTTCGTCGTCGGCATGAGCCAATGTAACGGCAAGAAGCCCGACAAGAAAAACAGACCTCATTTTCATCTCCTTCCCCCTGAATGGTATAGCGTTCATTGGCAACTTAACGCCCCCGCAACTCGATTGCGTACCCGCTGCTCCACCTCTTGGGCCACTCGAAGCATTGCCTCAAGTATATGCAGCGCTTGAAGCCTACAATGAGATTCGCCGGATCACGGGTGTTGCAGGTCAAGAGGTTTAGGCGTGGCGGCGAATCTGGACATCGCAATTGTGGGCGCCGGCCTGGGCGGCATGACCGCCGCCGTCGCGCTCCAGCAGCGCGGCTTCCGCGTCACCGTCTATGAACAGGCGCAGGAGCTGGGGGAAATCGGCGCCGGCATCACCGTGGGCCCAAACATCAGCGTGGTCCTCGCCGGCCTCGGCCTGGAAGACGCTGCAGCAACCTTCGCCGACGGCTCCACGACCTTCGGCGCGCTTCACTACAAGACCGGCGAGCCGATATGGTTTTCGGAGAGGAGTATCGAGGAGGCGCTCGAGACCCGGGGCGCACTGACCCGGCACATGCACCGGGCGGACCTGCACAAGGTCCTGGAAGACGCATTCGACAAGGAGGGCGATGCCCTTCGCCTCGGACACGCGCTCACGGACATCGGGCAGGACGACAGCGGCGTGACCCTGCATTTCGCCGACGGCACGACGGACAGGCGCGACGTCGTCATTGCCTGCGACGGCCTCAAGTCCGTGGTGCGCGACAGGCTGTTCCCCACCGAACCGCCCCGATACACCGGCTACATGGCATGGCGCGGCGTGGTCGATGCCTCCGACGTGCCGGGGGTCAGCCACGTGCCCCACTTCGCCTCCTATCCGGCCGAGGGCGGCATGTTCTCCCGTTATCCCCTGCGCCGAGGCGCCCAGATCAACTGGGTGGCCAACGCTTACCGGCCTGACGACATCGGCGAGGAAAGCTGGCACGCGCAAACGGACATCGACGAGGTTCTCGAGGAGTTCGGGGACTGGCACGAGGACATCGTGCGCATGATCAAGGCGTCACCCGGCGGAAAGTGTCTGCGCTGGGCGCTCTCAAGCCGCCAGCCGCTCGACGGCTGGATCGCCGGACGCGTCACCCTGCTGGGCGATGCCGCCCATCCAATGACGCCCTTCTACGGCATGGGCGCGGGCATGGCCTTCGAGGACGCCGCGATCCTCGCCCGCTGCTTCGAAGCGGAGGCGGGAGACTGGCGGGCAGCGTTCGCGCGCTACGAGCAGGCCCGCCTGGCCCGGACCACCAGGTTCCACGTGCAGTCGCTCAAGCGCGGGGGGATCTACATGAGCGCAGACCCGAGCGACCGGGCCAA
>JAJEFE010000143.1 GCA_022820625.1 Gammaproteobacteria bacterium
ACAAGGCAAATACAACCCATATATTGGGATTGATACATGGAAACATAAATACAGGCGGAAACGCCATCGGGGCGGCAGGAACTACCGCAAAATCAAGAAGATAAGAAAATCAAACAGGATTGGAGCGGTGTGAAGTTCCGCTTAGAATTGTTGTGTCGACCGAAATTACTCGATAAAGTGCGTTTTTTGGCCAAATATTGAGTGTTGAACGCTGAGTAGTTGCTAAAGTTCGCTCAAGCTCCCCCCGCCATCCCTGGCGGGGGGAGCATCGACGGCTCCTCGCTAATGGCCATCCATGGCCCGCTCGCCGCCGGCGACGCGCACAAGGGCTGTCCGCGCACGCCCTCGTCACTCCCACCGGGGCAGGGGCGCCAAACTTTTATAGCGTCAGGGTTTCCAGTTGGAATCCGTCGGAATTCCAGCGGACGGCGCTGCCTTGTTCGTACCAGGCGCCGAGTACGATTCGCGTTGCTTTCGATCCGTCCAGGACGAAGCGGTGGATCCCGGGGCGGTGGGTGTGGCCGTGCAGCAGGAGATCGACGCCGTGGTCGCGCATTACCGACTCGACCGTCTGCTGGTTGACGTCCATGATCTCGGGTGGTTTCTCGGCGACGGCGGCACGGCTCCTGTCGCGAAGATCGTCGGCGAATGCTCGCCTTTCTTCGATCGGTTTCGCCAGGAAATCGCGTTGCCAGGCAGGTTCCCTGACCATCGCGCGTAACGCCATGTAGGGCTTGTCGTCGGTGCACAGCAGGTCGCCGTGGGTGAGCAGCACGCGTTCGCCGGCAACTTCGATGATTTCGTAGTCGTCGAGCAGACGGCAGCCGGTGGCCGCGGCGAATCGCCTGCCGATCAGGAAGTCCCGGTTGCCGTGCATGAAGAAGCAGGGCACGCCATGGCGCTTCAGGTCGGCGAGTGCTCCGATGACGGGTTTGTACTCGGCGTCGGTGACGTCGTCACCGATCCACGCTTCGAACAGGTCGCCAAGTATGTACAGCGCTTCGGTCGTGGGCGTTTCCTGCTCGATGAAGCGAACGAACCGGGCAATGCCGGCGGGCCGCTCCGCGTCAAGGTGCAGATCGGAAATGAAAAGGGTGTTCATCGGGGGTCCGGTGCCTGCGCGTCCTGGGCGCCGCGTTCGAGTGCTGCATCAACCTGAGAATGCCGAATCGGTGGCCCCGGGTTATTCGCCGATCACCTCGACCCGTTGGATGACGATGTTCTGCACCGGTACGTTGCGCTCGAACGGTCCATTGGCGCCGGTGGGAACGTGGCCGATCTCGTCGACGACTTCCATGCCCTCCACCACGGTCCCGAATACCGCGTAGCCCCAGCGGGTCGGCCGGGGATTCAGGTCCAGGTTGTCGACAAGATTGATGTAGAACTGCGAATTTCCCGAGTGCGGGTCGGACGTGCGCGCCAACCCGACCGTACCGCGGAGATTGCTCAGGCCATTGCCGGCCTCGTTGACAACCATTCTCTCGGTCGGCTTGAGCTGGAAGTCGCCCGTGTAACCGCCCGCCTGTGCCACGAAGCCCTGGATTACACGGTGAAAAATGGTGCCGTCGTAATGCCCGTCACGAGCATACGCCAGGAAGTTCTCGACGGTGAGTGGCGCACGGTCCACGTCGAGTTCGAGCACGAAGCTGCCGGCGTTGGTCACGACATTGACCCTCGGGTCCGTGGAGACCACTTCCGCCTGTTCCTCTTGAGAATAGGCGAGCCCAGTGGTCAGCGCGGTGCCGATCAACAATGCAAGTAGTCTCATAACCGCACCTTCAGTAGTCTGGTTCGAGTCGAATTCTCCGGTTCGCAAATGATAACCGATGCGCGCGCCCCCTGGTTTCGCGCCGTTCAGGCGCTGGAGCGCAATTCCGCAGCGTACACGGTATTGCTCAGTAGCGTCGCCACCGTCATCGGGCCGACCCCGCCCGGCACGGGTGTGATCATCCCGGCGCGTTCCCTGGCCGTCTCGAAGTCCACGTCCCCGGACAGCCGCCCGTCGGCCAGCCGGCTGATCCCGATATCGACCACGGTGGCGCCGCGCTTGATCCAGGCGCCCGGGATGAGCTTCGCCTTGCCGACCGCGACGCAGAGCACATCGGCCGAGCGCACATGTGCCTCCAGGTTCGTGGTGAAGCGATGGCATACGGTGGTGGTCGCTCCGGCGAGCAGCATCTCCAGCGCCAGCGGTCGCCCGACGTGATTGGAGGCGCCGACGATGACCACGTTCTGCCCCAGCAAATTCACTCCGGAACGCTCGAGCAGCACCATGATTCCCTGGGGCGTACAGGGCCGCAGTACCGGAATTCGCTGGCTCAACCGACCGACGGTGTAGGGGTGGAAGCCGTCGACGTCCTTGGTGAAGTTGATCTGCTCGATGACGACCGTCTCGTCGACGTGTTCGGGCAATGGAAGTTGCACCAGGATCCCGTCGATTTTGTCCGCAGCGTTCAACTCATCGATCAAGTCCAGTAGCTCGGCCTGGCTCGTGTTTGCCCTCAGGTCATGGTCGAAAGACACAATGCCCACGGCGTCGCATGCCCGGCGCTTGTTGCGCACGTAAATTCGGGAGGCGCTGTCCTCGCCCACCAGTATGGTCGCCAGACCCGGCGGACGCATGCCTCGGGAGACACGGGCGCGAATCTTCTCCGCGACCTCACGTTGTATCTCGCCGGCGATGGCCTTGCCATCGATGATGGTGGCGGACATATGAAATTCCTGCTGGGCTGTACGGAATTCTCGCACATCAGGCCTTGCGAGTGCTTCTGCGCCGGCGATGCCGGAGCGCCGGAAAGGTCAGAGTCCCGGCGGGCTCCGAGTGCTACGCAAAATTGCGGCAGTCCGACCGTCCCATTAAGATGGCGAACCAGTCGGACGGGGCATGGCGCAGTCTGGTAGCGCATCTGCTTTGGGAGCAGGAGGTCGGCGGTTCAAATCCGTCTGCCCCGACCAGATTCGATGATTTTCACAGGAGGGATTTGGGCATACGATAGCGCCCGTAGCTCAACCGGATAGAGCATCGGCCTTTTAGTAAGGAGCCTGTATCGGGAAACGGAACCGGTACAGTGGACTGCACTGTAACGGGGAACCCTTAACAGATCACGCTGATGGCAACCCCGTGGAAACCTTTGGTCGGCCCGTACGGCGCTCGAAGGGATCCGTAGAGACTATACGTGCGGCGCCTGAGATGGCGAAGAGATAGTCCAGACCACAAACCCGCCAGGGCGGGGCCGCGAAAGCGGTAGTTGGTAAGCTAAGCCGAGGGTTGCAGGTTCGAGTCCTGCCGGGCGCGCCATATTCCGGCCGATCGATCGGGATTATAATGACGCCATGGTGGGCGTAGCTCAGTAGGTAGAGCCCCGGATTGTGGATCCGGTCGTCGTGGGTTCGAGTCCCATCGTCCACCCCAAATTGTATGCGCCATCCGAACCGGATGGGCAGGGTCACGGGCCGTTAGCTCAATCAGGCAGAGCAGTGGACTCTTAATCCATTGGTTGTAGGTTCGATTCCTACACGGCCCACCATTCGAGGCCCGGCGCCATGTCAGACGTTGACGAGTCTCCTCCGGGGTTTGCCGCGCACCTTGTTGCTGTAGAGATACGACACGGGCAGCAGGATCAGCGCTAGGTACGAATGAACGGGGAAGACCTGTCCGGCATTGATGTAGCCCGAGGTCGCCAGGAGGACGTTGAAGAAGTAGGCCGCATAGACCCATTCCTTCAGATCGCTGTACCGGTTGGTCAGAATGACGATCACGGCGATCAGCTTCAGCCAGGCCAGCGGGTAGACGATGTAGGTCGGATAGCCCAGCATCTCGAAAAAGGCCGATGCGAACTCATGTCGGACGTGATACATCACGAACGACCACATCATCGCGAACAGGACATAACCGGTCGAGATCCAGTAGATGATTTTGTCGGTTCTGGTTGCGATCCGCATTTTCCTTCCATCGGCAGGCTGTGGAGCCGTTCCGCTCAATTGTCTGAACCGCAAGCATATCAAGTATGATTTTCGTCGCGGCTCCGCATTCAGCACATGAATGGTAAATGATCCGAAATCTCCATTCGCTGATTGCCGGGACAGGCTTAGAATCGAATGGAGAGTACCGTCGGCGCCTATGACGCACGACAACACCAATCGAATGATCTATCGAACGAAATCACCGCGCCGACATATCGCCAATCTCCTGGCAGTTGCGGGCCTTTTGCTTTCCGCATCGGCAGGCGGCGCACCCAATATCCTGATCATCCTGGCCGATGACATGGGAACGGAAGTGCTGAGCAGCTACGGATTCGGGAATCCGACTGCCGTCACCCCGACTCTCGATCGGCTGGCTGCAGAGGGTGTGCGCTTCGAGCGCTTCTGGGCGCAGCCGACGTGCACCCCCAGCCGCGCCGCCGCGCTCACCGGCCGATATGCCCATCGCACTGGTGTCGCGGGCCCGCTCAGACACTATTGGGCCCTGCTGGACGCGCCGCCGCCCGAGCCGCCGGCCCACGCGACGACGGAGCTGTACTACACACCGTTGGAACTGGCCGAGAGCGGCGAGGCAGAGGTGATGAAACCACCTCCGCCGCCCTTGCCTGACGGTCGTTCACGAGGGCTTTCCACGCAGGAGATCATTCTCCCCCGGGCGCTGAAGTCCCTGCCCGAGCCATACGCCACCGCCGCCATTGGCAAGTGGCATCTGACCGACCTCGTCAACGGCGGCGTCGATCATCCGAACGAGGCGAGCTTCGACTATTACTCCGGGTCCCTGTTCGGTCTTCCGGCCAGCTACTTCGCCTGGCGGCACGTGGAGAACGGCGTGCTCACGGCCGAATCCGGCTACATTGACCGCCGGGTCACCCAGGACGCCATCCGCTGGATCGGAGAACAGGGAGAGGCCCCCTGGTTCCTGTGGCTCTCCTTTTCCAATCCGCACGTGCCCCTGCACTTGCCGCCCCGCGATCTGCTGCACAGCGAGGCCCGAAACCTGGAACCGAGTATTCAGGGCGAGGAGAATAACCAGGCGTACTTCCTGGCCCAGGTCGAGGCGATGGATACGCTCATCGGTCAGCTGCTCGACGGCATCCACCCTGATGTTATGGAAAACACTTATGTGATCTTCCTGGGAGACAACGGTACCGACAAATGGGCTGATCCTCCGGCGCCCCGGGATGCCGCGCGCGTGAAGATGACGGTGTACGAAGGGGGCGTCAACGTGCCGTTGATCGTGACGGGGCCAGGCGTCGCCGGGGGCCGTGTTGAAAGGCCGCTGGCCCATGTGGTGGATCTGTTCGCGACCGTTCTGGAACTCGCGGAGGCGAATCTGGAAACCGTGCTCCCGCAATCGCTCACCATCGATTCAGTCAGCATGGCGCCCTACCTTTTCGAGGAAGATCTCCCCAGCCGGCGGTCCTGGGTACTGTCCGAGGGTCGAGTTGGAACTTTCCATGGCACAGCCGTCCGTGACGAGCGCTACAAGTTGCTCGTGATGAACGGGCGCGAAGAATTCTACGATATCGAGGCGGACCCGAACGAACTCAGACCGCTGGCCTTGCAGTCGTTGTCCGCGGAGGCACGGGTTTCGTATGATCGGCTGAAGGAACTGGTCGTACACGCGATATCCGAATGAATTCCGGGCACGTGCCGTGGCCGTCGAGGCATAATGGACTCTCGGTTGTTTGATTCCTTGGGGGAAGTATATGGTCAGGCTGGTCCGTTTGGCGCCTCTGGCGGTCGCGATGGCCTCGGCGCCGCTCACCGCCCACCACAGCTTCGTGGCCTTCGACCAGGAGAAACAGGCCTTCGTGCGGGGAGCGGTGACCGAGTACCAGTTCCGTAACCCGCACACCTATATTTTCGTCGACGTCCCGATGGAGGGCGGCGAATCCGCACGCTGGCGGATCGAGGGTGAGACCCGCAACGATCTCTACCGCAACGGCTGGCGCGACGACTCGCTGCAACCGGGCGATGTCGTGAACATTCGCGTGCAGCCCGCGAGAGACCCGGCCCGTCGCTACGCCCGCCTCCTTGACCTTGCGAAGGCCGACGGGACGGTCCTTGCGATACCGAATGCAGAGGACGAGCAGGGCCGGGTGGTGAACGTGCCTGCCGCGAGCCTGGAGGGCGTCTGGCTGCCCATCCAGTCGTTTTTCGAGTTCGGCGCCAGGGTGGCGCCGCTCGCCAATGAGAAGGCGAGGGCGGAACTGGCGCAGCAGACGGGCGTGCCCCGGCGCGCGCGGTGCATCGACATGTCGATTCCCCAGCGACTCGGGCGCGCCCACGTTTACGAGATCGAATTCGTCTCCGACGACCTGATCCTCATCCACGGCGAGGACGATGCCGAGCCCCGGATGATCTTCATGGACGGGCGCGGGCACCCCGAATCGATCCCCGACGGCGAGAAGACCTGGACCGGCCATTCCGTCGGCCACTGGGAGGGCGAGACGCTGGTGATCGATACGCGCCACTTCAGGGACCATCCCGAGGGCAACTCCGCAGGTCCCTCCGGCAGCGAGAAGCACCTGGTGGAGCGATACACACTAAGCGAGGATGGGACCGGTCTCAATATAGACTTCACGCTGGAAGATCCCGAATACCTGACTGCCCCCGTCTCGCATACGTACGTGTGGCAGCATTCGCCGCACATCACGCGGCTGCCGCATAGCTGCGATCCGGAATCCGCCCTGGGCTATCTGGCGGAGGACGAGTAGCTGGGGTGATCTCGAACGATCGCGTCGAAAGATCTTGCGGGATCCTGTCTGAAGAACGCGGCAAGTTGAGCATATAGCGCGGGATATTCGGTTCGGAAGGCGTCGGGGATGTCGAAAAACATCTCGGCGCATACCGCGAAGAATTCCGCAGGTTCCTCGGCCGCATAGGGATCGAGCCACGGTTCCTCGCCAAGGTCGAGTCGCCGGATCAGGTCGTTGTAGGCGGTCTGAAATGACTCGGCCCACTCATCGGCCCGCATGCCGCGATTCAGCGGGGGCCGTCCATTCATGTCGCCGTCCAGCAGATCCAGCTTATGGGCGCACTCGTGCGCGACTACGTCGTAACCATTGCCGCGACCGCTCGCGTCGACATCCTGCCAGGCCAGGATCACGGGTCCCTGCTCCCATGCCTCGCCGCTCAGGATTTCGTCCCGCGTGTGCACGACGCCCGCCTCATCGACGCTCTCCCGGTTCCGGACCAGGAATTCCTCCGGATAGATGATCACGGAGATGAAATTGTCGTAGTAGTCAAGTCCGAGATCGAGAATCGGCCGGCACGCCAGCGCGGCGATACGCGTTCGCATCGCATCGTCAAGTTCCAGTCCCCCGGCCGGTTCCAGGCTTTTCTCGTGGAGAAACAGCAACGCCAGGGAGCGCAGCCGCTGCAGTTCCACCGGACCAAGCCTCGATAGCGCAGGAATTTCGGAGACGGTCTGGCGCCAGAGCGATTCTGGAATCTCGCGGCGCGCCAGGATGCGCCGCCGCCGCCAACCTCTGAGCAGTCCGAGCATGGTCAGATGATAGCCAATCGCCGCACGGAGTGGCCTCGGGGACCCCGTCACCGCGTCGGAGCGTCGTTCCCTTCGATCCGGTCATCGGTCCGACTTGCAGGCCGCAGGTGAACCATTCTTACAAGAGCCTCTTGCGCTGTTCGGAAGCCTTTGATCGATAAAGGTTTCGAGCAAGTCCAAAAAGAACTTTACCCCAGGAATCGGCGGTTTTGGCGGGATTTTGGGCCGTTTCCGGTCTCGGCGCCGGATTTTCACCCCAAG
>JAJEFE010000043.1 GCA_022820625.1 Gammaproteobacteria bacterium
GCCTCATCCTGGCGAAAAAGCCCGCAACAAAGCGCCTGAAACGCGCCGGTCACAACCGTCCCGGCACCCGCACGACCCGAAACCGGCAAATCAACCCGTTTTCCTCGCACCCTGAGCGCGCTCATGCAATATTGCGGCTAAACGTCTGTCGCTGACCCTCGCCTTTCCATTCTCCCTCCCCTGGGGAGAGGCGTCATCCTGGCTCGGTTCCGCCATCCCCGGCTCCAACGCTCTCCACGGGGGAGGGGGGAACGAAAAGGCTTTAGTTGTGCGATTCAGCAATCTGTTGGCGGACGGTGTTTACGACCCATTCGGTGAAATTGGGGTGCTGTGAGAGGCCTTTGTCGTTGAAGGTGTAGTCCAGGCCGATCAGGTCCTGTTTGATGTGGTGCTGCAGGCCGTCCGCCGAGGACGCCGGCGACACCACGATCAGCTTCTTGCCCTTGCGCTGCGCCTGCTGCATCCAGCGTTTGAGTTGCCGCACGTTGCCTTCACGCACCGGCGGGATGGCGTCGTCCTGCAGGTTGATGGCCCGCACTTCGCTGATTCCGGTGGCGGCCTGGACCTGCTCGGCCAGGCTCTCGATCACCGGCAGGTCCAGCTCGTTGTCGAAATCGTCCTCAGGGCCGTGGGCCACCAGGAACAACGCCTCGTTGGCGGGGTCGATGCTGATTTCAAGCGCATGGTCGGACAGGATTCCGGCGATCAGCGGATCGTCGTCCATGTGTGGCGCAAAGATCAGCTTCGCGCCGGTCTCGACGGGCTTGACTGTCAGGTACGAGGACTCTTCGCGCCGGCCCAGGATGTATTCCCACTGACGGGTCATGGAGTTGTGCACGGTGGAGGTGGTCTGCACCAGCACGATGGTCCGGGCGCCGGCCGCTTCGAGGTCGCCGATGGCCGCCTGCAGGTGCGACGAGGTCATCATGGCCATGCCGTAGCCGATGGCCGTGGGGTATTCGCCGGCGATGGCGCGCATGGAATCGGTCATGATCCTGTCGCCGGCCTTGCTGACGCCGTGAGAAAGCACCAGCACGCCAACGTCGCCCCTGAGATCGGCGTCGCTGACATACCAGCTGTAGTTCTCGCCCATCTGCGCCACGTTGATGCGCAGTTCGTTGTCCGTCAGCAGCCCGTACAGGGCGATCTTCTCCTTCAGGCCGGCGATAACGTCTTCGCTGAGCATGTCGCGCATGTCCATGCCCATGCGGCGGCGTCCGAGTTCGTCCGGCGGCGGCATGGGCATGTCGTGGCCCTGATAGCCATGGGCGCGATGGGCGCTGTGGTCCTCCTGCGCCTGGGCCGCCGCCAAGGTGAGGCCCAGTCCGGCCGCGGCTGCGGTGCATACAAAGATTCGTCGAATAAGCATCCCGATATCCTCGATTGAATTGTTCCGGGCCGGTTCAGGCGCGGCCCCTGCTCTGCTGAACGGCCGGCGCAGCCAATACACCGTCCTCGATTTCCGCCACCTGGTCCGCCCAGGGCAGCATCGCCTGGTCATGCGTCACCATCAGCGTGGCGACGCCGTGTTCCCTGGTCTGCTTCGCCAGGAGCCCGACCACTTCCCTGCCGCGGCCGTGATCCAGCATGGAAGTCGGTTCGTCCACCAGCAGCACCGAGGGTTCGGTCATGAGGGCGCGCGCGATCCCCACCCGCTGGCGCTCGCCGCCGGACATCTGATGCGGACGGTGCCCGGCCCGGTGCTTCAGGCCCACTTCCTCGAGAAGCCGCGCAGCCCGGTTCCTGGCGGAGCGGTCGGGTTTGCGGGCGTTGATATGAGACATCAGCAGAAGCTGGTCCATGGCGGTCAAAGCGGCAACCAGATTCGATTGCTGGAAGATGAACCCCACGCGTTCCCGCCGAAGGCGCGCCCGCTCGTTTTCCTTCAGCGTGGTCATGTCCTCGCCTTCGATGGTGATGCGCCCGGCGGTGGGCTTGAGCAGTCCGCCGCAAACCGCCAGCAGGCTGGACTTGCCGGCCCCCGACGGCCCCATCACCGCGCACAACTCGCCTGCCTTGACCGCCAGCGACACGTCGTTCAGGGCGGTGACCCGCTGGTCGCCGTCGCCGAGAACGAGGGATACGGAGTCGATGGCGAGCGTCATCGCAACTGCCCCAGGGCGATGATGGGGGCGATGCGCGCAATCGTGCGCACGGCCACGATTGCGCCCACCAGGCCGCCGCCGATCACCAGGCTGCCGGATATCAGCATGGCGTTGATGTCGATAACGTAGGGGATATCGGTGCGTTCAACGATCAGATCGCCGAGGGCATAACCAATCCCCACCCCGATGGACACAGCAACCGCCAGCAGCAGGGACGCCTGCGCCAGGGCGTCGCGGACCAGATATCCGGTGGACGCCCCCAGCGCCTTGATGAGGCCAATCTCTCCAGTGCGCTGTATGGTCCAGATCGAAAAGAACGCGCCGATGATCAGCGTGGCGATCACCAGCAGAAAACCCTGATTGATGCGCACCGAGTCCCGTTCGGCCTTGTAGCCGGTGGATGCAACGAACGACATGGGCTTGTCGAGAGCGACCGTGAACAGCTCTTCGTCTATAGCGGCGATCTCCGTTGTTTCCTCGAGCTTAAGGGCCACCACGGTGGCGAAGTCGTAGAGGATGTCGGGCAGGGATTCGCCTTCCGGCGGCCCGCCGGGCGGCCCGTAGGACGCTTCGGCCCACAGGCGGAACGGCGCATAGACGATCGGCGTGTGGGCGATATTGTCATGCGCGTCGAGCAGGCCCACAACCTTGAGTTCGGTCAGCACCCGGTCCAGCACGATGGTGTCGCCGATTGCCACATCATTGTCGGAAACGAGCATGCGGCTCACCACCACGCCGTAGGGATCGTCGCCGATGGGCCGGCCGATGTCGGCGCCGGGATCGATGAACGAGCCGGGCTCCATGCCCCACAGCGCCAGGGTGACGGGCTCGCCCCCGGAAGTGCGGGCGTTGAACATGGTGTTGCCCAGGGGGGTGGCGGCGATGACGCCGTCCTGCCCGGCCCAGCCTTCCCACATGGCCCGTTCCACCATGCTGTTGGACCAGGTGGGTTTGTCGTCGTACTCGAACGCGAGGTGGGTGATGGGCAGGGCGCGGATGCCGGAAATATTGCGATCGACGAGTCCGCTGGACAGGCCGGTCAGCAGCACCATCATCAGGGCCACCATCACGATTACGGTGGCCATGAGCGTGAATCGGCCGCGGGCGAAGAGGAGATCGCGGAGAGCTAGGAACATGGGGACGCCGATTCTACCGGCTTGCCGGCCCTCGCCTGATCCCACACCCGCTTGTGCAAGAGGTGCCGACCCTCGCCTGATCTCACACCCCGCTTGTGCAAGGGGTGCCGACCATCGCCCATTCTCACACCCCCCTCGTGCAGAGGTGCCGACCCTCGCCCATTCTCACACCCCCCTTGTTGAGAGTCGCCATCCATGGCTCGGAAACGCTATCCTGCTATTACGCTCTCCACAAGGGGGGTGTGAGAATGGGCTTTTAGTGGTTGGATCCGGGAGAGATTTTCGATATGAAGAAGCGGTATGGCATTGGCGTAGCGTTTTGCTGCGTTATTTCTCTTGGCGTCACATCACCCGGCGCGGCGCATGCGCGGGAGGGGATGTTTACGCCGGAGCAGATTCCGGGCATCGCCAATGATTTGCGGGCGACGGGGTTGAGGTTGGATCCGGCGGCGCTGGCGGACCTGACGGCGTTTCCGATGGGTGCGGTAATCTCGCTGGGCGGGTGCACGGCCTCGTTCGTATCGCCAAAGGGGCTGGTGGTGACGAACCATCATTGCGCGCGCGGCTCGGTGCAGTTCAATTCCACGAAGGAGAACAACTACTTGGAGAACGGCTTTCTGGCGGCCTCCATGGCGGAAGAGCTTCCGGCGGCCCCGGGGTCGCGCGTTTATGTCACCCTTCAAGTGGATGACGTGACGGAGCGGGTCACGGGGGGGCTGGGCCCGGCACTGACGCCGCGTGAGCGATTCACGAAAATCGAGCAGCGGCGCAAGGCGCTGGTCGCGGAATGCGAGGCGGAACCGGGCTACCGCTGTCAGGCGGCGTCGTTCTTCGGCGGCCTGCAGTACAAGCTGATCAGGCGGCTGGAAATCCGTGACGTGCGCATCGCCTATTCGCCGGCGGACGCCATCGGCAAGTACGGCGGCGATATCGACAACTGGCGCTGGCCGCGGCACACGGGCGACTTCGCCTTTTACCGCGCCTACGTGGGGCCGGACGGGCAGCCCGCGGACTACTCCGAAGACAACATCCCCTATTCGCCGCCGCACTATCTGGAGGTGTCTTCCGCCGGTCTGGATGACGGCGACTTCGTGATGGCGATGGGCTATCCGGGAAGAACTTCGCGCTACGCCCGGCTGGCCTCGGTCAGACATACCTTCGACTGGCAGTATCCCGTTTTCGTCGATTTGCTGGCGGACTGGATCGCGACGATTGAAGCCGCGGCGCCGGAGGGCAGCGAGGCGCGCATCCGCCATGAATCGCGGCTGGCGGGGTTGAACAATACGCTCAAGAACCTGGGAGGGCAGATTGACGGCGCGCGGCGCAACGCTCTGGTGCAGCGCCGCGCGCAGCGGGAAGCGGAACTGAACGGCTGGATCGCGGCCGACCCGCACCGGGGCCTGCTGGCTCAGGCGATAGAGCGGCTCGACGCCCTGTCCGAAGAGCGGGCCGCGGAGGCCAGGCGCAGCTTCTGGTACGGTAACGTGCTGCGCCCGCAGCTCCTGGGCGCGGCGCAACGCCTGTACCGCCTGGCGCACGAACGAACGAAGCCGGACGCGGATCGCGAAAGCGGTTACCAGGAGCGCGACATGGCGATGTTTCGCCAGCGCATGAGCGTGATCGACCGCCGTTTCGACCCGGTGGTGGACAAGGCGGAATGGATGCTGTTTCTGCGCGGGTATCTGGCGCAGGCGGAGGACATGCGCATCGAGGCGCTGGACGAGGCGATGGGCCTCTGGCCCGAAATGAGCGATGAAGAATTATCGGAGAAGCTCGACGAATACTACGAGAGCACGGTTCTGAACGGCCGGGAAACGCGCCTGGCGCTCATGGAAGCCACGCCCGAGGGGCTGAACAGGCATGCGGATCCGTTCATTCGCCTGGCCACGGCGCTTCACGAAACGCAGATGGCGCGGGAAGAGGCCGCCAAGACCCGCGCGGGGCGCGCCAACGAGCTCAATCCGCAGTACATGCGCGCCATCATCAACTGGCAGCAGTCCCGCGGCCATGCCGCCTACCCGGATGCCAATTCCACGCTGCGCGTGACCTACGGCGCGGTGATGGGCGGCTCGCCGGCGGACGGCCTGCTATACGAGCCGTTCACGCGCCTTGAAGGCATCCTGGAAAAGGACACTGGCGAGGAACCGTTCAATTCGCCGTTGGCGCAACTCGACCGGATCCGCGCGGGCGACTACGGCGGCTACTACCTCGATTCCATCGGCTCGGTGCCGGTCAATTTCCTTTCCGACCTGGACTCCACCGGCGGCAATTCCGGCTCGGCCACGCTGGATGCGAACGGAAAGCTGGTGGGACTGTTATTCGACGGCACCCTGGAAAGCGTGAATTCCGACTGGGATTTCGACCCGGAGATTACGCGCACCATTCACGTGGACACGCGCTACATGCTGTGGGTCATGGAAAAAATCGACGGCGCCCAAGCCCTGATCGACGAAATGACGATAGTGCGCTGATTTCCGGTACGGCCTCGCTCCCGGGAATACTGCTCAACCGAGGATGCGTTCCCGTTCGTACAGGCGGATCGCCGCGTACGCCAGCAGCGCTCCCAGCAGCAGCGTCGATGCCACGGACAGCGCCAGCATAAGCGGCTCGATGGGTTCGCCCCGGATCAGGTTGGTGATCAGCAGGTGCTGGCTGAGGCTCGGAACCGCCATGAGCGCCAGCGAGGGCCGAACGTTCATTATCGACGCCACGATCAGCGGCAGGGTCGGAACAAGGATAACGAATCCCAGATAGCTCTGGGCCTCCTTGTAGCTCTTCGTGAAAGACGCCACGGCCGTCAACAGGGCCGCGCCCAGAGGCGCGAAGGGGGTGAGCACCAGGAAGGCGAACAAGGCTGTTCCCGGGCCGAAGGAAGTGCTCATGCCCAATTGCTCGAAGGGCATGAAGCGCAACGCGACCATAAAGCATGCCAGCGTCAGGGCAAGCGACAGGAGCATGAACACGACGGTTGCCGCCATTTTTCCCAGCAGCAGGCTCGAACGCGGCACCGGCGTCGCCAGCAGCGGCTCCAGCGACTTGCGTTCGCGCTCGCCGGCCGTGGTGTCGGTGGCCAGGTAAATCCCGCCCATCAGGGTCGCGAACAACAGGAAGTAGGTGAGCATGCCGAGCAGAAGGGAGGAGCGTTCGTCCGCCGTGGACACATCGAAGTTGTCGATGACCAGCGGACGCACCACGGACGGGTCGAGCCCCCGGGCCAGCAGCCGCAAGGCGCCGATCTGCTGCGAGTAGGCATTGACCGCTCCGCGGATACGCCCGGCGCGCCGGCTCGACGCACTGTCCGACACGTCGTATACCAGGCCCACATGAGCGCGCGTCCCGCTCGCCAACTCGTCCCCGAATGAAGCATCGATGAACACGACCGCTTCCCGATCTCCGTTGCGAACCGCGTTCATCGCCTCGTCAATGCTCGTGAGGCCGTGTCTTTGCGAGGCCCTGATACCGCGACTGGCAAGGAAGGCGACAAGGTTGTCCGCGTGGTCGGCGCCAACGATCGGTACGTGGATCGCCCTTTCCGCCGATGACCTGGCCTGGGAGACCGTCAGGTTGATCACCATCACCAGGATTATCGGGCCGAGCAGCGGGCCGAGAAGAATCGCCGTCAAAACGGTACGCCTGTCCCGCGAGTTATCGAGTATTTCCTTTCGACAGACCGTGAGAATCGCCGAGATCATTACGACTCGCCCCCGACGGCGGAGACGAAGATTTCTTCGAGGTCCCGGTTGCCATAACGGGCAGCCAGTTCCGACGGGGTCCCCCTGGCCGCGATCCTGCCCTGCGCGATGATCACCAGATCGTCGGCAAGCGCCGAGATTTCCTGCATTACGTGACTGGAGATCAGAATGCAGCGGCCCTCGCCGGCGAGTTCCCGCAGCCGCCGCCGCAGCTGGCGAACGGCCATCACGTCGAGTCCGCTGGTCGGTTCGTCGAGCAGCAGATGGGGAGGTTCATGGACAAGCGCCCGGGCAAGCGCCACCTTGGTCCGCTCGCCCTGCGAGAACCCCTTGGCCTTGCGGTTCGCGATGTCGCCGAGATCGAGTTGCTGCACGAGTCGATCGATTCGCCCGGAGAGAGTCGGGCGATCCACGCCGCAGAGCTGCCCGAAGTAGCGAATGTTCTGGACTGCCGTGAGATGAGGATAGAGGCCGGCGCCGTGCGGCAGGGTGCCGATAATCCCGCGGACCGCCAACGGCTCCGCCACTACGTCGATCCCGCCGAGACGCGCGGTGCCCTTGCTTGGCCGCAGCACCGTCGAGAGCACCCTCAGGCAGGTGGACTTCCCGGCGCCGTTCGGACCCAGCAGGCCGGTAATCCGACCGTCCCGCGCGCGAAAGCTCACCTCGGACAGCGCCGAAATCTTGCCGAATCGCTTGCTGAGCGCGTCAATCTCTATCATGGCAAGCTCGGAATCACCCGCGAAGCATCGGTTCAGGGACCGGGGCCGGCGGGGCTGAGGAAGAAGGGCGCCGGTATCAGCCGATCGAGGCAGCCGGTGTCGAGGCCTTCTGTCGCCGCCGCATCGATGAACTCCTGCATCAGACGCGGCACGCAGCCGACAGCCGCCATCCCGTGCCCCTGGTCCGGCGCCACCAGGTGGAGGGCGCCGCTAAGCCCTTCGGCGATCACGTCCTCGGCATACTGCGAGGGTGTCGCGGGATCATTGGAGCCCGACAGCAACAACACGGGATGGGCGCTCACCAGGGGCTCCCTGAAGTCGGGATCGACCACGCCTTGCGGCCATTGCGCGCAAATGGCGTTCAGAGAGTCAACGATCGACGTGCCCAGATAGGCGTCCCCGGCGCCGGGGGAGTTCTCTACCTCATCAAACGGGTGATCCTCGCTGCAAATCACCGAGTTGTGCGTGGGAAAGCTCAGCACCCTCTCGAGGTTGTCCTGGATCAGTCGGGCCTGGGCCAGCAGCATTTCGAAGCGCCCGTTCGCGGCTTCGTCGATGATCAGCGGCAGGAGCGCTGCCGACACGTCCGAATAGCTGAACATCCGCGTCACGCCCATCAGGTATTCCCCGGTGACCAGCGTCTCTTCCATTTCCCCCGTAGCCGGGTTTCTTGCCGCCACGGATACCGGGGAATCCTGTATTCGCGACATCAGGTCGTCAAAAACCCGCGCCAGATCTCCAAAGCGCATCGCGCAGCCGTCATCGAGGGCGCAGCGCGCGAAGATCCCGTCCAGCGCAGCCTGCGCATTGACCGCCATTTCGGGTCCCAGCGCCAGAGTCGGGGGGACCACGCCGTCTAGCACGACTGTGCGGACATGTTCGGGATAACGCCGCAGGTAGTGCTGGGCGACACGGCTGCCGTAGGAAACGCCGTAAATGTTCCACCGGCCGACACCGAGTCCGCGTCTCACCGCTTCGATATCCCGCACGGCTACGGACGTCGTAAAGAAACGCGGATCGCGCTCCAGGCCTGACAGGCATTCGTCTGTCAGGCCCCCGAGGTCACCCTCGGCGGCAATCTGAAAATCGATGTCTTCGGGCAATTCGCACTGAAATCCCGTCGCAGAGCGCCCGGTGCCGCGTTGATCGATCAGAATGATGTCGCGATCGCGCCGCACGGGCCCGAATGCGCCCCGCGTCTGCATGTAGAAGTCCACGGTGCTCTGTCCGGGACCGCCCGCGATCAGGACCAGGGGATCGGGCTGGGGATTTGCCCGCTGCGCCGGAATGCGGGCCACGAACAGCTCGAACCGGTCGCCTTCGGGCGCTGCGGGATCAAGCGGTACCTCCAGTGCCGCACACCGCGCATGGCGTTTCGAAACGCCGGGAGTCTCAAGCACGCAGTCCGTCTCATCGATTCCCGCACCTGCAGGCGCGGCTGCGATGCAGACGACCATGGCGACGGAGACCGTCAGGCCGAGCGGGGCCTGCCACCGTCTCATCAGTGGCGCTGCTCGCCCCCGCTCCCGGACTGCGCGGAAAGGGCGGCGGCGAGGAGGCCGGCGCCGCCGGAGGCGCCGCTGTTGCTCATGAACACGAGGGCGTCGCCCGGTTGGGCGGACGCAGCCAGGGCTTGCGCGGCCTCGGCCGCGTCGGTGCAAGGCGTCACATTCGCTACATCCGCGAATTCCGCCGCCGGGTCCCATTCGAGGCTGCCCCACGGGGCCAGCCAGACGTGCGCCGCCTTCTCCAGGGCCCCGGGCAGACCTCCGAGGTGGGCGCCGGAACGCATGCTGTTGGAAGCCGGTTCGAACACCGCGAGAACGCGTGCGTAGTCCTGATTCAAGGCCTCAAGCGTCAGCCGGATCGCCGTGGGATGGTGGGCGAAATCATCGTATAGCGCGATATCGGAACCGCTTCCATAACGCCCGATGAACTGAAGGCGCCGCGCCGGCGGCCTGAAGCCCGCAAGGGCGTTGCAGGTGCGCTCGAGATCGACCCCCGCGCCGTGCGCGGCGGCGACCGCGGCCAGCGCATTGGAGAGGTTGTGCGATCCGGGAAGCTCCAAGATGCCTTCGGCTTCGCCCGAAGCACAGGTGAACCGGGCCCGCGCGCCTTCAACACGCTCGGCGCGCCAATCGGCCTTGACGGACGCATCCACCGAAAAGCGCTCCGCCGGGGTCCAGCAGCCCATCTCAAGCAACCGGTCGATATTCGGATCGGCGCCGTTGACGATCAGGCGCCCGCCGCCCGGCGTGCGCCGCAGCAGCAGATGAAACTGCCGCATCACCGCATCCACGTCGGCGTAGATATCGGCGTGGTCGTGCTCGATATTGTTAATGATCACGGTGCGGGCGCGGTAGTGGAGGAATTTCGCGTTCTTGTCGAAGAACGCGGTGTCGTATTCGTCGCCTTCAATCACGAAATGCCGACCGCTCCCGAGCCGCGCAGTACGGTCGAAATTTCCCGGCGCGCCGCCGATCAGAAAGCCGGGCTCAAGGCCGGCCTTCTCCAGAAGCCAGGCCACCATGCCGGACGTCGTGGTCTTGCCGTGCGTGCCGGTGACCGCTATGACCTCGCGATCAGGCAGAACCTGCGTGCCCAGCCACTCGGGGCCGGAAAGGTAATCGAGCCCCGAGTCCAGCAGCGCCTCCACGATCGGCATGCCGCGCGTCATGACATTACCCACCAGCACCCGATCGGGTTTGGCGTCCAGTTGACCGGGATCGAAGCCGACCACCGGTTCGATTCCCAGTTCGCGCAGCCGGGTGCTCATGGGCGGCCAGGCGGCGCGGTCGGAGCCGGTCACTTCGTGGCCGAGTTCGCGCGCCAGCGCGGCAAGTCCGCCCATGAAGGTTCCGCAAATGCCGAGAATATGAATATGCATCAGGAAGCGCCGATGGGTATGCCGAGAAACCGGGCCAGCGTGACGTAAAGGATCATGTAGGCAATGAAGTGACCCACCGACAGCAGCATGCCCACCACGAGGCTGCGGCCGATGGCGGCGGAAAAGATATTGCCCATGGCCAGCAACCACCAGGCCAGAAAACCGTATTCCGCGGCCTGGATCAAAAGTCCGGGCTGTTCCTGCGATGTGGCGATATACACCAGCGGCAGATTCAACGCGTTGATGATGGCCTGCACCCCCAAAAGCGACGCCAGCGTTTGCGGCCAACGCTCGGGTTTGTCGGCCATCGACACGATGAGGCGCGAGTAACCCAGCAGCAGCAATAGCTCGAACGCCGCGACCGGCAGCACAAAAACCGCAGACCCCGGCAGCAGCATCAGATAGCCAAGCACCGTCACCGCCAGCCAGGGAACCAGGCACAGCGCGAGCATTTCCCGCGAACCGGGCAGCGAGTCCGGGCCGCGCACGCCCAGCGCCACCATCACGATGCCCTGGAGTATCGCAATCATTCGGTCCCGGATTCCCGCGCGCGGACTGCGCCGGCTAGCCGTCGGCGGGAGCGGCTTCGAGGGTGGGTTTGAGCGCCGCCAATACCCTCTCGAATACTTCACCAGGAGCGCCGAGGCCGTCCACGCGGCGCAGCAGGTGGGCGTAGTGCTCGAGCAGCGGGCGGGTCTGGCGCTCGTACACGGCCAGGCGGTTGGCGATCGTTTCCTCGGTGTCGTCGTCGCGCTGAATCAGCTTCCCGCCCGCGGCGCGGCTGGCGGCGAGTTCCTCCGGCGGGGAAAAATGGATATTGAGCAGTTTGCCAGTGGCCGAACAGGTGCGCCGCCCGGTAAGCCGCTTCATCAGGATGCCGGTATCCACGTCCAGCATCAGCACGGCGTCGAGCTGCTGTCCCGAGTTCCCGAGAAGCTCTCCCAGCAGCCGGGCCTGCGAACGGCTCCGGGGGAAGCCGTCGAGGATGAAGCCATCATTGCAATCGGCCTGCCGAAGCCGCTCATCGAGAAGCTGCATGACCAACTGGTCGGAAACCAGCTCCCCGGCGTCCATCGCCGCCTTCGCCTTTCGCCCCAGCGGCGTGCCCGCGGACACGGCTGAACGCAGCAGATCGCCGGTCGATACCTGCGGCCAGCCGTTGCGCCCCTCAAGCCGTCGCGCCTGGGTGCCCTTCCCTGCGCCCGGGGCGCCCAAAAAAACAATTCGCATCGAGTCCTCCGGGTACGGGGAGTGCTATCGTACACGTTAGTTCCCGCTCGCAGCCGCTTGCCCGCATGCCCGCACCCAACGCGCTTTACGCCCAGTCGGGCGGCCCCACCGCCGTCATCAACGCAACCGCCCAGGGCGTCATCGAAGCAGTGCGCAATGCAAGGCCGGCTTTCGGCAAGCTGTACGCCGCGCGCAACGGCATTTTGGGCGCGCTGCACGAGCAGTTGCTGGACACCGACGCCGCATCGGCCCGGGAAGTGGAGGCCCTGGGCCAGCGTCCCGGAAGCGCTTTCGGCACGGCCCGCTACAAGCTGGCCCGGTTTGAGGACGACGAGCGCGAGTATCGCCGGCTGATCGACGTATTCCGCGCGCACGATATCGGCCGGGTGTTCTTCAATGGCGGCAACGATTCCATGGACACGGCGCTGAAGCTTTCCGAACTCGGGCAGCGGCTGGATTACCCGCTGCAATGCATCGGCCTGCCGAAAACGGTCGATAACGATCTGCCGGTTACCGACTGCTGCCCGGGATTCGGCTCGGCGGCGAAGTACGTGGCGGTATCGACCCGGGAGGCGGCGCTGGACGTCGCCGGCATGGCGCGCACTTCAACAAAGGTCTTCATTCTGGAAGTGATGGGACGGCATGCGGGCTGGATCGCCGCCGCCGGGGGGCTGGCCGGGACCGGTTCGGGCGACGCTCCGCACATCATCCTGTTCCCGGAGGTTCCCTTCGAGGCGGAGCGCTTCCTCGAGCGGGTGAGGGAGTCGGTTGAGCAGCACGAGTATTGCGTTATCGTGGCCAGCGAAGGCGCCCGCTACGCCAACGGGCGTTTTCTGTCCGAGGCCGGAGGCGCCGACGCCTTCGGCCACAAACAGCTTGGTGGACTGGCGCCGGTGCTGGCGAACATGATCCGCGAGAGCCTGGGCTACAAGCACCACTACGCCATTTGCGACTATCTGCAGCGCTCGGCGCGGCACCTGGCGTCGGCCACGGACCTCAGCCACGCCTACGCGGCCGGCAAGGCCGGAGTGGAAATGGCGGCCGATGGCGGCAACGCGGTGATGGTGGCAATCGAACGCACCGGCAACCATCCCTACACCTGGACAACAACCGCCGCCCCCCTCGATCAGGTGGCCAATCGCGAAAAGGAGCTGCCGGGCGAATTCATCAGCGAAGACGGCTACGGCATCACCGAGGCCGCCCGAACCTATCTTCAGCCGCTTATCGAGGGCGAGGCCCTGCCGCCTTTCCGCGGCGGATTGCCCGTTTACGAAGAGATCGGCCTGCCTTCAGCGCAAAAGCGCCTCCCGCCGTTCGAATAATTCCACTACCTGGCTACAGCCGGTCCGACGGCTTTCTCCCTCCACCTCTTTCCGGGAACCGCCGGCAAGCACGTCCCTGTGGTCTCGGCTTCGGCATCCATGCCGCAGACGTTCCCGGAAAGAGGTGGAGGGAGAAAGCCTCCAGCAGGCTAGCGGTGGCGGGCGGCGGCAGCCCTAGTGCTGACGGTGCTGCGGGAGCTGATCCTGCCGCGGGCGTTGGGAACCGCGCCGTCGCTGCGTCAGGCCCTGGGGGCTTGGTTCAAGACGCGTTTCGAC
>JAJEFE010000014.1 GCA_022820625.1 Gammaproteobacteria bacterium
CTTCTACGTTCAGGGCCGCTATCAGGAGGCGGGCGCGGAGTTCGCACGGGTGGTTTCCGACTATCCCGATTCCAACAAACTAGCCGACGCCTTGCTCAAGCTGGGCTACGCGCAGGATGAACTCGGCGAGACCGTAGCCGCGATCAGCACGCTTCAGCGCGTCCGCCAGGACTTCACCGGCGCCGACGCCGCCAATCTGGCCACCATCCGCCTGGCCCAGATCGAGTCCCGCTCCCGCTAGCCTACGGGCTGTTTCGGCAAAGCCGCGAAGGCTTTCGCAGCGCGGCACTGCGCCGCTGCCGTGCGGCTAAAATTGCCGCCCACGGGTCGTTAGCTCAGTTGGTAGAGCATCTGGCTTTTAACCAGTTGGTCGCAGGTTCGATTCCTGCACGACCCACACGTGTTCCTGGTTGGTATGTGCCATAGGGTCTTCGAACTGTGATGTTGGAAACAACCCATCCCGGCAATCGCGCGATAGGAAGAAGATTGCTGAACACTTAGGCCAGCAGCTTCCGAGGATCAGAAGGGCACCCACGGAATGAGCAACGGCGACCTCAACTGGATCGCAAATTATATTTGGGGCATCGCGGATGACGTGCTGCGCGATCTCTACGTGCGCGGCAAGTATCGGGATGTGATCGTGCCGATGACCGTATTGCGCCGGCTCGACGCGGTGCTTGAGGACAACAAGCAGGCGGTTCTGGATATGAAATCCTCGCTCGACGCCAACGGCGTGGTCGAGCAGGATGCGGCGCTTCGCCAGGCTGCAGGGCAGGCCTTCTACAACACCTCACCATTCACCTTGCGCGATCTGCGCGCCCGGGCCAGCCGCCAGCGGCTGGAAGCCGACTTCCGCGCCTGGCTCGACGGTTTTTCGCCCAACGTTCAGGACATTCTCGACAGCTTCGAGTTCCGCAATCAGATCCCGCGCTTGTCCAAAGCCGACGCGCTCGGCGCCCTGATTGAGAAGCTGACCTCGCGTGACATCAACTTAAGCCCTGACCCCGTCAAAGACACCAGCGGCGACGTCATCCGTCCGGGCCTCGACAATCACGCGATGGGCACGATCTTCGAGGAGTTGGTCCGCCGCTTCAACGAGGAGAATAACGAAGAGGCCGGCGAGCACTGGACCCCGCGCGACGCCGTGCGGCTGATGGCCAAGCTCGTCTTTCTGCCAGTAGCCGACGACATCGAATCCGGCACCTACCTGCTCTACGATGGCGCCTGCGGCACCGGTGGCATGCTGACGCTGGCCGAAGAGACTCTCCGGGAACTGGCGGCCGAGCGCGGCAAGCAGGTTTCCACGCATCTGTACGGGCAAGAGATCAATGCAGAAACTTACGCCATTTGCAAAGCCGATCTCTTGTTGAAGGGCGAAGGCGAGGCCGCTGACAACATCGTCGGCGGCCCGGAACATTCAACGCTCTCCAACGACGCCTTTCCCGCCCGCGAGTTCGACTTCATGCTTTCCAATCCTCCCTATGGCAAGAGCTGGAAAACCGACCTCGAGCGCATGGGGGGCAAGAAGAGCATGCGTGATCCGCGTTTTCTGATCGAACATGATGGCGATCCGGAATACTCGCTGGTCACGCGCGTGAGCGATGGCCAGATGCTGTTTCTCGCCAACAAGCTTTCGAAGATGAAGCGGCAGACAAAACTCGGCAGCCGCATCGCCGAGGTGCATAACGGCTCATCGCTATTCACCGGCGACGCAGCGCAGGGCGAAAGCAACATCCGCCGCTGGATCATCGAGAACGATTGGCTGGAGGCGATTGTCGCGCTGCCGCTCAACCTGTTCTACAACACTGGCATCGCCACCTACGTTTGGGTGCTGACCAACCGAAAGCCGGCGCACCGGCGCGGCAAGGTGCAGTTGATCGACGCCACCGCATGGCACCGGCCGCTACGCAAGAATCTCGGCAAGAAGAACTGCGAACTCGGCGAGGACGACATCGAGCGCATCTGCCGCGCGTTCCTGGCTTTCGAGGAGACGGAGCAGAGCAAAATCTTCGACAACCAAGCCTTCGGCTACTGGAAGGTGACGGTCGAGCGGCCACTCAGGATTGAGGGCGCCGAGAATCGCGCCTATAAGGCAGCCGAGATCAAAACGCTCAGGGAGAATGGACGACGCAGCGAAGACGCGCCGCCCGTCATCAAGCGGATTCACCAGCGCGGCACGGCAGCTGACCCGCTGCGCGGACTGTTCGAGGAGACCATCAACGGTAAGACCGTCGTAGTCGAGTACGAGCCGGATACCGCACTCCGCGACACTGAGCAGATTCCGTTACAGGAGCAAGGCGGCATCGATGCCTTCCTGAAGCGTGAGGTCCTACCCTATGCCCCGGACGCCTGGCACAAGCCCGACCGCGTGAAGATCGGCTACGAAATCAGCTTCAACCGCTACTTCTACAAGCCGCAACCGATGCGCACCCTGGAAGAAATCCGCGCTGAAATTCTTGCGCTGGAACGGGAGTCGTCGGGGCTCCTGGGCGGCCTGCCCGGAGTGCGGGAACCGAGCGCGGACTACGGCGCAAGGTTGAGAATATACGTGGACACGTCGGTGATCGGCGGATGCCACGACGAAGAGTTCCGGGACGTGTCACAGGCGCTCATGGACTTGTTCAGAAACGGGAGCGCGGTGCTTGTCCATTCGGAACTGTTGCGCAGGGAGCTCATGGGCGCCCCGCAAGTCGTGCGGGACACACTGGATCAATTGCCCGAGGAGGCCAAGGAGTGGGTGGACGTGTCGGATGAAGCCGCCTCCCTCGCGGACGCCTATATCGACGCCGGAGCCATAGGTCGAACCAACCGGGCCGACGCGAGGCATGTCGCGTTGGCAACCTGCGCCAGGGTCGATGTGCTGGCGAGTTGGAATTTCAGGCATATGGTTTCCCGTGACCGACTCAGGACCTACAATGAAGTGAACCGCCGAATGGGGCACGCTGAAGTGCACATTCTGACACCGGAGGAAATCCGCCGTGCCGTGCGAAACGCCCGATCAGTTTGACAGCCGTCGATTCGTGCAATTGGCGCGCGCCGAGATTGAACAGGAGACAAAGGGCATGTCTCCCGGCCAGATCGTCGAGTATTACCGGACTTACCCTTACGAAGCGCCCCACGCGGAGATCGACGCAACGCGCCTGCCATGGTGGGGAGAGGGCAGTGGAGTAGATGCCCATAGGGCTGCCGGCGGAAATTTCGACTGCATCGGCTTTGTTCGCTGGGTCCGCCAGAAGATAGCAACCGAGAGAGAAGGCGTAGCTGGCAGCGATTCATGAGCGCAACGGGAACGCTTCAATAACTAGAGCCGCAACCAGGAAACGCGGGGAGGAAACTTAATGAGCGAGATCATATTCGAGGTGACCGAGGACGGAGCGGATGGCGGCTGCACAGCCAGCGCCCTGGGCTACGGAATCCACACGCAAGGCGACTCGCTGGAGGATCTCCGCCGCAACGTGAGCGAAGCAGCCGATTGCCACTTTGACGATTCCATGCCGCGTCCCGAAACCATCCGTCTGAAAAGCGGACGCCGACATCATGAGCTCAACATCGAGCAGTTGCTGCGCGAACCCGGTTTGTAGGGCCGCATTTGTCGGACAGAAAAAGCGAGATTTGGACGCAACCCTCTTCGGGCGAGGCAATGCTTGCGGGTCTGAAGCCGTATCCCCGGATGAAGGACTCCGGCGTGGAATGGCTGGGTGCCGTGCCGTCGCATTGGGGTGTGCGGCGACTCCAGGCAGCGGCGTCAATCCTGAACGGAGCCACGCCCTCGACAAGCAGGAAGGAATATTGGGAAGGCGACATTCTCTGGGTCACTCCGGAAGACCTCGGAACACTTCAAGGTCGGCAAATTACTGACAGTGCGAGAAAAATCACGGCTGAGGGACACGCTTCCTGCGGTACTTCTCTCGCCGCCGCGAATAGCATAGTGATATCTACTCGTGCACCCATTGGTCATCTGGGAATCCTCTCGTCCGCGGGCTGTACAAATCAAGGATGCAAGCTATTGGTTCCGAATGCCGACATTGCGCCAGAGTACCTATACGCAGTGCTGGATTCCGCCTGTTCTGAATTGCAATCACGGGGACACGGTACTACGTTCGCCGAGCTTTCGAGGGCCAGACTCGGAAGTTTCCGATTGTCGATTCCGCCGCCAGCGGAACAAACCGCCATCGCCTACTTCCTGGGTTACGCCACCAGCCGCATCGAACGCCAAATCCGTGCCAAGGAGAAGCTGATTGCGCTGCTGGAAGAGCAGAGGCAGGTCCTCGTCCACGACGCCGTCACGGGCCGGGTCGATGTCCGAACCGGCAAGCCCTACCCAGCCTACAAGTCCTCCGGCGTTGAGTGGCTGGTCGATGTGCCGGCGCATTGGGAACTCTTGCGACTAAAGTCGTTGATGGCCAACATAGTGGACTATTCCAATGCGAGCACTCCGGCTGGTGCAATCTTGGCACTGGAACATGTCGAGAGTTGGACGGGCAAACTGAAGAATTCGGAACATATGCACACGCCCGTGGGCCAGTCTAAGAGTTTTCGGGCGGGCGACATCCTGTTCGGCAAGTTGCGGCCCTACCTTGCCAAGGTTACACGGCCCGAAACTGAAGGGCGTTGCGTCGGAGAGTTTATTGTTCTTCGTTCACGACATGAAAGATTCGACGGCAGGTTTGCAGAGTACTTCCTGCGGTCGAAATCGGTGATCGACACGATCAACGGCTCCACCTATGGAGCGAGAATGCCCCGGGCCGAATGGATGTCCATAGGCAACCTCTCAGTGGTGTGCCCACCGATTCGAGAACAATCCACCATCTCACGCTTTCTGGATGACGCTATCGCGAACATAACCCGCGCCATCGCCCGCGCAAACCGCGAGATCAAACTACTCCGCGAGTACCGCACCCGCCTGATCGCCGATGTCGTCACCGGAAAGCTCGATGTGCGCAACGCGGCGGCGCGCCTGTCGGACGAAACGGCTGCCCCGGTTCGGGAAGCAAGTGATCCGGCCCCGATGTTAAATTGAATATGGATTGCGACCAGCGCGTGGTTTGAGGATAATGGCAATGGACAGAATCGACTGGAACACATGTCCTGCGGTTGAGCGAACGCCGGGGAAGGTCAGTGGCGCATGGGTGTTTACCGGCACACGGATTCCGCTGCACGCGCTTTACGAGAACCTTGCCTGTGGCGCCACCGTCAGCGACTTCGTCGAGTGGTTTCCCGGTGTTAACGAGCAACAGGTTCGCACTGTGCTCGAACACGAGGCCAAGACCCTGAGAACGGCGCTGGCGCGTTGAAGCTGCTATTCGATCAGGGTACGCCCGCGGTTCGCTTACGCGCAAGGGAGATTGCCGAGGCGATTGTGGCCGTGCGGTCTGGTGAAGTTGTGGAAGTGCCCATCTGGCCGCAATGACGTGACCACCGACACTTCCGAACACGGTCTTGAGAGCCTGATCTGCACGGCGCTGGCCGGGGACGCCTGCGTTCCGCCTGCTGCAGGCGAGGTCCGCGAACCGGCGGTTGGCTACGGTGGTGTCGGGTGGAGTTGCGGCAGCTACCTTGACTACGACCGCGAATACTGTGTCGATCGCATTCAACTGGCCGCTTTTCTGCGCGCGACCCAGCCAGAGGCCGCCGAGGCCCTCGCGCTCGACGAGGATGGCCCGATACGGCGCAAGTTCCTCGCGCGGCTTCAGGGCGAGATCGCAAGGCGCGGCGTTATCGATGTGCTACGGCATGGGGTCCGCCACGGCGCGCACGAACTTGCGCTCTTCTACGGGGCACCGTCGCCCGGCAACGTGGAGGCCAGCGAGCGATATGAGCAGAACCGCTTCACCGTCACGCGGCAGCTTCGCTACAGCCGCGACGAATCGCAGCGGGCGCTGGACATCGCGCTGTTCCTCAACGGGCTCCCGGTCATCACCTTCGAGCTCAAGAACAACTTCACCAAGCAAACCGTGAGTGATGCGGTCGAGCAATACAAAAGAGACCGCAATCCGCGCGAAAAGCTGTTCGCGTTCGGCCGTTGCGTCGCCCACTTTGCGGTGGACGAGTCCGAGGTGCGCTTTTGCACCGAACTGAAGGGCAAGGCGTCGTGGTTTCTGCCATTCAACCGGGGCTGGAACGACGGCGCCGGCAATCCGCCCAATCCGGAAGGAATCAAGACCGATTACCTGTGGCGCGAAGTGCTGACCCTCGAGAACCTGACCGATATTCTCGAAAACTACGCGCAGATCGTTGAGACTAAGAATGAGAAGACAGGCCGCAAGACGCGAAAGCAAATCTGGCCCCGCTTCCATCAGCGCGATGTTGTGCGCCGGCTGCTTGCAGACGCCGCCAGAAACGGGGCAGGGCACCGCTATCTGATCCAGCACTCCGCGGGCAGCGGCAAGAGCAACTCGATCGCCTGGCTGGCGCACCAGTTGATCGGGCTGCGCCGGGATGGCTCGGATGTCTTTGATTCCATCATTGTGGTCACCGACCGCCGCATCCTGGACAAGCAGATCAACGACACCATTCGGCAGAACGCTCAGGTCGGCGCCACCGTCGGCCACGCGAATCGTTCGGGTGATCTGCGCAAGTTCATCGAGGACGGCAAAAAGATCATCATCTCGACGGTGCAGAAGTTCCCGTTCATTCTTGATGAGATCGGCAACGAGCAGCGGGGGCGGCGCTTCGCCATCCTTATCGACGAGGCTCATTCCAGCCAGGGCGGGCGCACCAGCGCCGCGATGGCGCAGGCGCTTTCCGACGCCGGTGCGGAAGGCGAGGCCGAGACTTTCGAGGATCAGATCAACGAGCTGATGAAGTCACGCAAGCTTCTTCGGAACGCCAGCTACTTCGCTTTCACTGCTACACCCAAGAACAAGACGCTGGAGATATTCGGCGCGCCCGATCCGCAGCCCGACGGCATGGTCAAACACCACGCGTTCCACAGCTACACAATGAAGCAGGCGATTCAGGAAGGCTTCATCCTGGATGTGCTTGGGAACTACACCCCGGTCCTGAGCTATTACAAGCTCGCCAAGACCATCGAAGATGATCCCGAGTTCGACACGAAGAAGGCGCAGAAGAAGCTGCGGCGCTTTGTGGAGAGTCACGATCACGCCATCCGCCTGAAGGCCGAGATCATGGTGGACCACTTCCACGACCAGGTGCTGGCGCCGCGGAAGATCGGCGGCGAGGCGCGGGCGATGGTGGTCACCAACGGGATCGAACGCGCTGTCCAGTATTTCCACGCCCTCCGCGACTATCTCCAGGAGCGCAAGAGCCCGTACCGGGCCATTGCAGCGTTCTCCGGCGAGCACGAGTTCGGCGGCGCGAAGGTCAGCGAGGCGTCGCTTAACGGATTTCCCTCCCGCTCGATCCCGGAGAAGTTCCAGGAGGATCCCTACCGCTTTCTGGTTTGCGCCGACAAGTTTCAGACTGGCTATGACGAGCCGTTGCTGCACACGCTGTACGTGGACAAGACGCTGTCCGGGATTCAGGCGGTGCAGACTCTGTCGCGCCTCAATCGCTCCCATCCGAAGAAGCACGACGTCTTCGTTCTGGATTTCCTCAACGACGCGGAAACGATTCGCGATGCGTTCGCGGATTACTACCGTGCAACCATCCTCGCCGACGAGACCGATCCCAACAAACTGCACGATCTGCAGACCGATCTGGATGGCGCGCAGGTGTATTCATCGGGACAGGTCAAAGACTTTGCGCGGCTTTACATCGGCGGGGCCGATCGCGACAAGCTGGATCCGATTCTCGACGCCTGCGTCGCGGTCTATAAGTACGAACTCGACGAAGACCGGCAGGTCGATTTCAAGGGCAAGGCCAAGGGATTCGTGCGGACCTACAACTTTCTCTCCTGCGTCCTGCCCTGGACCAATGCGGCCTGGGAGCAGCGTTCGATCTTTCTTAACTTCCTTATTCCCAAACTTCCGGCACCGCAAGAGGAGGACCTGTCCAAGGGCATTCTCGACGCCATCGACATGGACAGCTATCGGGTCGAGAGACAGGCAGTACAGAAAATCCTGCTGCCGGATGAGGATGCCGAAGTCGATCCGGTGCCGACCAGTGGAGGCGGCCACCGCCCCGATCCGGAACTCGACCGGCTTTCCAACATCATCAACCAGTTCAACGACCTGTTCGGCGACATCGCGTGGGATGACGGTGACCGCGTCAAGCGGCTCATCACGGAGGAAATCCCCTTACGCGTGGCCGGGGATACGGCGTTCCGGAACGCCCGCCAGCACTCGGACCGGGAGAACACGCGCATCGAACACGACAAGGCCCTTCTGCGCGTGATGACTTCCATGATGAAGGACGACAATCAGTTGTTCAAACAGTTCATGGACAACGACGGCTTCAAGCGCTGGATGACCGACACAGTATTCAACCTCACTTCGGAGCATCTTGAGCCAGGGAGGTTGCCTGGGTGAACGCGTGGAGGAAGTTGGCGCCCCGGATTTTGGCCATTTGCGGCTTGGAGTAGCCGCAGCGCATCAGGTCAGGTTTGCGAAGGTTTCGGCGACCAGTTCGGGGTGGGTGAGCATGCCGCCGCGGGGGATGTCCAGCTCGATGAATTGCCATCCGGGTGCGCGCGCGGGACCGACCATGGCTTCGCTCGACATGGAGTATTCCTGGCCCACGCAGTGGATGTAGGTGCGCGGCAGGCCTTCCCAGCCACCGTTCTTCAACTCCAGAATATCGGACCAGGCGCGCATGGGGTGGAGCGTGATTTTCTCCTTCAGGAGCGCCTGAATTTCCGTCTCGGTGTCCGGCACCAGCATTTTCAACGGGTAGGAGTCGTAGTAGCTCATCTGGTAGCCGTCAACGAACTTCTCCATGCGCTTTACGAAGTATTCGGAGAGTTCGCCTTCGGGCGTGCGGCTGACGCCGCTCATGCGGCCTTCCGCGGGAACCAGCGCGTCGAAAAAGACGATGCGCCTTATCTTCTCGCGCCTGGCGTCCGCCACCCCGGTGATGACCATGCCGGCGAAGGAATGCCCCACGAGGATGACGTTATCGAGGCTCTCGAAGTCGATGATATTCACGATGTCCTGGATATGGGTGTCCAGCCCGATGTCCGGGTTCATCATGTGGGCGCGGTCGCCGCAGCCGCTCAAGGAAGGGGCATAGACGTCGTGGCCGGCGCGCTGAAGGATGCGGCGCACGTATTGCCAGCTCCAGCCGCCCAGCCAGGTGCCGTGCACCAGGATGAAGGTCCTGAGCTCCTCGCCACCATCCGAAGCGTCGGCAGCGCCAGTAGCGGCGGCTGCCGCGCCCGTCCTGGCAGCCGAAGCCAGCAGCGCGGCGCCGGTGCCCGCCAGCGTCTGCCGGCGGGTTAGCGCCGGGTTTTTGCGGCCCACTCCGTCAGGCCGGCTTGGTGGCGTTCAGCACGCCGAATCGCGGCAAGGCGACCGGCCCCTCCTCGTTGAGATCGAACCCGGCGGCGCGGATCATGTCCTGCATGCCGTTGGTGCGGTACTTGATCGTCCACACCTCGTTGTTCCAACGGTGGTCCCACCAACGGCGGTACTGGCCGTAGGCCGTGCGCGGCCACGGATTCTTCAGATTGAAGTCGATGGGATAGAAAATTCCCCCCGGCCGCGTGATGCGGTAGGCCTCGTTGACGATGTCCTTTGTGCCCTGGGGCGAGACTTCATGGAACATGATGTAGCTGGTCACCAGGTCGAAGTAGTTGTCCGGGAAACGGGTGTCTTCCGCCAGGCGCTGGGCGAAATTCACGTCCAGCCCGCGTTCCACGGCCCGCAGATGGCCGTAGCGCACCATCGGCCCGCCCACGTCGATGCCCCACACCTCCGCATCCGGGAAACGCTCTTTCAACGCCATGGCCAACTGGCCGACGCCGGTGCCGATATCGAGGATGCGCCTGATCTTCCCGTCCGCCGGAATCGGCAAGCCGAAGGCCGCCGTCATGTGCAGTGCGTCCTGGTCGTTGCGCCCGGTGTAGAAGCCGTTGGTGCCGTAGTCGTACATGTATCCGGCGAAGTCGTTGCCTACGTAGCCGCCCGGCTGGATATGGATCTCGTGGCGGGTGTAGTCGGGCATCTCGAGATCTGGGTTCAGTTCCAGCGTGCCCGGCCCGCGGTTATCGACCGCTTCCATCTCGCTGAGGTAAGTGTCGGCGTTGTTCTCGCATTCGGTCTTGATGTTGTCCCAGGACAACTGCTGCACCGACATCCAGGTGCGGGTTCTGGCGCTTACCACCGGATCGTCCTGCAATAGCGCCACCGCCTCCTGCAGCGGCAGCTCCGTGTCGGCCGCAATGCCCTTGCCGGCCAGGATGTCGTCCGCCCGCTTCCCGGCGGCCTGGCTCAATGTCTGGTTGGCGAAAGTGCGCACCGACATCAGGAAATCCATCCGGCTTTCCAGGTCGATTTCCGGGAGGCGCTCCATGCGCCCGTTGCGGCCCCGCGGCGCCAGCGTGCCCGGCACGTTTGCGGGGTTTTTCGGCGGCGGCGGCAGATCATCGCGCGTCTGGAACATCCCGCCCGCCGGTGGTGCGGAACGTTGTTGCGCGGCGCGGCTCGCGAATGGCGCTGCCACCAGAGATGCGGCGCCCGCGAACAAACCCATTACGGATCGTCTGTTGATCATCTTCGCTACCTCCTAAAACTGGCGTTCTTCGCCGAACGGACGGGCGTTCGACGTGTCGCGCGACAGGACGCTGTAAACCCGCTCGACCATCTCCATACGTTCCGCCTCCCACGCCTCTTTCTCGGCGCTGGTGGGTACATAGGCCTCGATCATCGCGGCGGTGGCCTTGCCTTCGGTTTCCAGCAGGCGTTCGACCACCTTCATGCGCTGGCGGTCGGCCCAGATTTCCGCCCCCAGCGCGATCACCACCGACATCAGATTATCGATATGCGGATTTCCAAGGAATATGGCGGAATCCGTGTCCGCCGGAATGAAGGGTGCGGCCTTGCTCCGCCCCTGTTCGACTTTTTCGCTCATGGTTTCTTCCCCGTGTCGTGGCCGGCCGGGAGGGAACCGCGTGGGTGGATTATGGCGATCCGCCGCGAACCGGCATTGGCGCCGAAGCGTTAAGCCCCCCAAGATTACCACCTGTTTCGGCGGCGTGCGCCCGCGGCGTTAGAATGAGCGCCCCGCGAGGCCGATTTCGCAGCCAGCCGAGGCGAAAATGAACGATCCGCAATACTTTGACCATCCGGTGCTGGACCACCTTCTGGAAACGGTGATGCAGCTCGGCAGCGAATTGTGGACCACCCGCCGCCGCCTTGAGCTTCTGGAGAAGGTGCTCGCCGATGCCGGCGCCTTGCCGGAAGACGCCGTGGAGCGTTACATGCCCTCGGCCGCGGAGATCAGCGACGAGGCCGCGCAGCGGGATGCCTTTGTCCGGCGCTTGTACGCCGGATTCGCCCGGGGCGGGGAAGTGCAGGAGGCCCCGCCGGAACCGTAGAGTGCTTGCCCGACAGCACGCCAGGAGAGAGAAATGGATCGAGGACAACTGGGCGGACTGAGCCGCCTCCCTTCACTGGACGCCGAGCAACGCCTTGGCTTCGCCTTGAGTTTGCGCACCATGATTACCGCCGGCGGCGTGAGCTCCAAATCACGCGCCGCGGGGAAGGAGGCCTTGCAGGAAGCGGGCATACAGGCCGATGACGTGGACGGGATCTGCCGCGTAATGGACCGCATTCCGGACACGCAGATCCGCAATCGGATGCTGCGCAGCCTGCAGGAAATGACCTGGGATTCCGCCTTCAGCGCCATCGACGCGGACCGCGAGCGGATGGAGCAGGAATTGCTGGACGCGTCGGACGCCTCGCTGGAGCTTGACTCCGATCTTGAGATGCCGGACTACCTCAAGCACGACTTTCATCTGCAGCCCGGCGGCTACGTGGGCGACACGCTGGCCGGCGAGATCTATCACCACGGGACCACTGCGTTCTACATGGGGATGAACAGCGGCGACATGGTGCATAACGGGCTGGTGGCCTGCGGGCAGGAGCCCTCTAGCGGCGGCGTGGAGCGCGTTCTGGATCTGGCCACGGGCATCGGCCAGTGCGCCACGGCGCTCAAGCAACGCTACCCCGATGCCGAGGTGTGGGGGCTGGATCCGTCCGAGCCACTGCTGAGATATGCCCACAAGCGCGCCAGGGGCATGGACCAGGCGGTGCGCTTCAAGCAGGGCCGGGGCGAGGCAACCGGCTTCGATGGCGGCTTTTTCGACGTGATCAACAGCTACATCCTGTTCCACGAGATTCCGTTCAGCGCCACCGAGAAAGTGGTGCGCGAGATCTACCGGATCCTGCGCCCCGGGGGTGTTTTCAATATCTACGACTTCCCGGTGGGCGATCCCATGACCCCGGAATCGCGCTACATGTTCGAGCTCGATCACCGTGATAACGGCGAGCCGTGGTCGATCGATCTGATGGAGAGTGACTTCGACGGCCTGCTTGAATCCGCGGGCTTTGAAATTACGCCCGGCCCGCGCCAGTTCCTGGTGGTCAAGACCTGGCACTGCCACAAGCCGGAATAATCCCGATCCTCAAGCGCGTATAATTCGCGCCCCCATGCGGCGATGCCGCTCCCGCACCCTGAAAGGCCACTTCAGACCGCCATGAAAACCGGTCCCTGTACATGCCCCTCGTGGCCCACACAGACCTGCCGACATACGATCGGCTACGCCGGTCCGGTTGCGAAATGCTCGCGCCGGATTCAGGCGCGTTTTCCGCTGCCCCGGAGATCCATCTTGGCCTTTTGAACATGATGCCCGATGCGGCCCTGACCGTGACCGAACGTCAATTCATGGGGCTGGTCGGAACAAGCGGGCAGGACGCGCGCTTTCATGTTCATGTTTTTTCTCTGCCGTACCTGCCGCGCGGCGCGCAGGCGCAAGGCTATATCGAGCGGCACTACAGCCGCTTTGCCGAGATTCGCGAAAGAGGCCTGGACGCGCTGATCATTACCGGCGCCAATGTCAGCAATCCGGCGCTGGAGATTGAACCGTTCTGGCGTCCCCTGCAGGACGTCATCAGTTGGGCGGCCGATGCTGTTTCGAGCATCCTTTGTTCCTGTCTGGCCACCCATGCGCTGTTGAAACAACGCTACGGCATCGATCGCCATCCGCTGCCACGCAAACTCTGGGGGGTTTACCGCCATCGGGTCAGAGAACCCGATCACCCGTTGCTGAACGGCGTCGGCACCGTCTTCAACGTTCCCCATTCCCGCTTCAACGAAGTCCGCGCCGACGAAATCCGGGCCGCAGGCTTGAGCGTGCTG
>JAJEFE010000142.1 GCA_022820625.1 Gammaproteobacteria bacterium
CGGCAACCAGTCCCTCATATCGGACGGCAGCAACAAACCCTGATCCGGATGATAGGGACGAAACGTCGTCGGCATCGCAATCTCCCACAAACTGCGACACAATTATCTCATTAATTTCCTACGGCGCAGCCTCCTAGGGCCACCCCAGCCTGCGGTTCTTGGACCATGCCTGGGCCACGACCATTCATTCCTTCCAGGGCCGTACCGTGGACCACATCGTCGCGGCGATGGAATCGGGGAACCGCTCGCCGGTCAACCAGAAGGCGCTGTACGTGGCCATCAGCCGGGCGAGGTACCGGGCGGAGCTGATCACGGACGATGGCAGGAAACTCTCCGATCGCCTGGAGCGCGCCAGCGGCGAGAGGGTCTCGGCGCTGGACGCGGCGGCGGACACCGCCGCGGTGAAGGCCATTTTCCGGGACGCGGGCGATGGTATGGATCCGTCGAAGGTGGCTCAGGCCGCCGGGCGCTACGCCCGGGAGGAGATCAGGTCCTCGCCGGGCACCGGAGCGGAGCTTGAGGCCGTGGAGAGTGGTTCGCCCGGGACGGTCCGCGAGTCCGGTCCGGACAGGTCCGGGCCGGACTCCGGGCAGATGTCGCCCGCACCCGGCGCCGGGAACGACCGGGCCAACGAGCCGGTGGAGATGGAAATGAATCTCGAATTGGAAATGTGAGTGTCCGGGGCCGGAAAAGAACATCGGCAGGTTTACGCCGGCATACCCGGCCATTCCGCGACATCGCCGTTATCGGCCGAAAACCCCTTAAATCGCAGCCTTGCGGTCTCGCCATATCGCCCTACAGTGGACTTGAGCGCACTTGGGCAGGGTCAAGGGCACTGTCCGCGGCGGCTCGCTTGCCGACCGCGATGGAGACCTCACCATTTGACTTGACACCAGGACTGTTATGATAAATTCGCACCGACCCTGTATGTTGTCCTGAAATGAAAGGCGATTGGAGAAACCACGTTATTGCCGGTCTGGCCGGCGCGCTGCTCTTGAGTCTCTGGGAACATGCCAGATGGTATCTGCCGGTGCCGCCGGTGAATCCGGTTACGGGGTTTCCCGAGTCGGCGATCTTGCAGAGCGTCGATGTCTTCGAAAGCGGGGGAGCGGTCATTGGCCCGGCCCTGGATCGGCCTCCAACCGAATTTCATGATTCCACGGTGTGGGCCGAGGACGTTCCTCCCGACACTCGCACGGGGTCCGTGGTCGCGTTATTCGACCTCATGGGCTGCATCACTCATTGGGAATTCTGGTACGAGCGGGAACTTCATCAGGAATGCTACGCGCGCAGGGACGGCTCGTACCGGACCGTGTTCGTATATTATCAGTGGATTTCGCACATGGGCCGCACCAACATCACGGCGAACGACAACCGCACCGGGGAAATCGTGACTCCCGGGCAAGCGCTTCAGATCATGCAACGGGATTTCGAGGCGGCGTACAGCGCGCCCGAAAGGGAATCGTTCGAACAGCGATGGAAGGAACGGCATTCGGAGCTGGCGGGATATCTCGACGACACCGAGCTGTCCATACTTCAATAGCATGAAGTGGTTCGCTACCGGGCCACGTATCGCCCCTCGTCACGAGAATTCGCTTGGCACCGACGCGCCGCTGAACCCGACGTCCAATTGTCAACCTCCAACCCCTTAGCTCGCCATCGGCCCCGCAGTTGCGCCTTCCAACTGCGGCTGCATGACCACCGACATAGCGCTCAATGCCGTGCTGCGTGGTCTCTTGTTCCACCGGGGACTGAGCCACGCGAAAGCCGATCTGGTTGTGTGTCGAGTGCTCGTTCGGGAACGCGGTACGCAATTCGTATGGCACGTACACGAGGCTCCAGGCACCGCCGCGTACTATGCGCTGCCGGCACCTCGTTTCGATCCGCGCCGATCCGTCCGCCGGTGCGCCCTGAAATGTGGCAACCCAGCAGTCCCTGACCCATTCGTACGCATTGCGCTCCATGCCGTAGAGCCCGAATGCGTTGGGCTCGCCGTGCCCGACGGGCAATGTGAAAGGATCTCCAAGGCAATCGGGATCCAGGCGGACGTCGCGGTCGTTACAGTATGATGAAACATCCACTGTGCCAGTCAGCACGTCAGCGCGTGCCGCATATTCCCACTCGGCCTCGGTGGGTAACCGGTAGGGTCGGCCGGTCTCGGAGGCGAGCCACCGAATATAGGCGGAGGCGTCCGACCAGGTGATACATACCGCCGGATGGTCATGCGTCTGGGGGAAACCGGGTTCCAGCCAGGTCCGGGGCTCTGGTGTGATGTTGAATTCCGTCACCTGAATCTCAGCCAACGAAAATCCGATGCAGCCCCTGGTATTGCGAATACCGCCCAACCGACTGCCGCCCTCTGCGTCGGTTCGATAGCCTGTCCTCTCCACAAACGTCTGGAACTCGCCCCGGGTGATCTCGTGCACGGACAAGGAAAACGGCCGTTGCAACGAGACCTCGTGGGCCGGCCGGTTGTCCTTGCATCTGAAACCGGAAACACAGCCCATACGGAATTGGCCCGGTTCGATCAGCACCATCCGGGTGCCCGTCCCCCCGGAGGCCAGGGGATCGGAAAAGACCGTGTGGTCCTGCGCGTGGACGCCTGGACCACACAAGCAGGCCAGCGGGACGAGGCGCCAGATCATTGTTCGGATTCCATGTCGATCATCCCTTCGGCAATCAGGAGCCCCAAGGTATCCCTACCCCCAGGGTCATTGCCCGTCATGGGCGCTGTCCGCGCCGGCTCGCCCGATCGCGCCAACGAATTTCAAACGCGCATTCCCTGCCGCGAGTCCCGGCGCTCCCGCATCGAATACTGCACGTGCCGCCTCCCGTCGGGTTTTCCGGAATGGGGCGTGAGCCCGACCGCCCGAAGAGACGATTCGGGTGGCAAATCAGTCTAATCCAATACCGACATGAGCCTGAACGGAGAGGTTGACTTGAGGTTTAGGCGGAGTCGGGATCGGTATTGAAAGAACCCCTATCCTGGGGCGCCGACGGTCTGGATACAAGCCCTGGCCCAGGGCTTTTTCTTCATGTAATGCAATCCTGTTACGGGTCCTGTGGTGTTGGTGGGCGAGAGGCCCGCGAGTGGGGTCAGGCGGTGGTCAACGCTCTTGCGTTGTCCACGGTCTGTCCCCACGTCCCGCAGGGCGCGGGCCGGTCCGAAGGACTCGTCCACAACTCCACAGGACGGCGCCGGGGTGGCGCGACACCCGTTCAGGCCGCGGCGCTGTCGTGTTCGTCGATCAAAGCGAACAGATTCGCTCGCGCCCGGTTCAGTGCCCGGGCGGCTTGCAGATCGCTCATCGCGTGCGCGGCCGCGTCCAGCGTCTCGAAGTCAATGCCGGCGCGCAGGTATTGTTCGGCGTCCGGCAGCGACTTCAGCTTCTCGTACGGCGTCATCACGTCGGCGTCGCGGTAGCGCTTGCGCACCCGGCCCTTGCCGTCCACTGTCTCGGTGGGAAACTGGCACGGGCGGTGATGGTTCAAAAACGGCGAGAGCCACTCGCGGTTGAACGCGTTGACCGGCTCGGCCAGGTGCGCCGGGATGTGCCCGTAGCCGAGCCACTTGCGGATGACCGAGGCGTTCTTGCT
>JAJEFE010000087.1 GCA_022820625.1 Gammaproteobacteria bacterium
GCAAATGCAAAGCACCCACGGGCGATTGCGCACGCCGATGCTCGGCCCGGACGGGGCGCTGTACGTGACTACATCGAACGGATCCGGGGACAAGATACTCCGGGTTGGGCCGGAGGCGACGACGCCGGCGGACGCCCCGGCCGTGTCTATCACCGTTGTATCGGCGGCCGACGAGGGCGCCACCGTACAACTGGCCGCCAGGCTGACCGGCGGCACGTACGACGGATCGCTGGAGTACGTCTGGCAGGTGAACGCCGGCGCGCTGAGCGATACCACTTCCGCCACTCCCACCTGGACGCTGCCGCAGGTCAACGCCCTGAACACCCGCCATTCCGTTGATCTCGCGGTCACGGCTCGGGGCGCGGGCATCCGCGCCAAAAGCGGCACCAGCAACACCAAGAGGGCGAACGGCTCTGTTGTGGTGCGCAATACCAGCGACCCGTTGCCCCAGGCGGCAGTACCGGTGGTGACGATTGGCGAGATTCCGATCGGCACCGAGAACACCGTGGTACGACTCGGCGCAACGCCCCACGGGGGCGCTTACGACGAACTGGAGTATGCCTGGAGCGTGAACGGCGGCACGCTCAATGATGCGAGCGCGGCGACGCCGAAATGGACGCGTCCCGCCGTGAGCGTGAACACCACCCGCACCGTGCGCCTCACGCTTACCGCGCGCGGCACGGGCACGAACGCCCGCAACGGCACCAGCGCCACGGCGAACGCGAGCCGCACAGCTACGGTCCATGATACGAGCACCGATCACGGGGACGACACTGCAAGGGCGACCCAGGTCACGATTCCGGCCATCGCCTCCGGCTCGCTTGACACCGTGAGCGACAAGGATGTCTTCCGCATCGATATCCGGCTTGCCGGAACGCTGGTGCTTCAGACCACGGGCGACACCGACACCTACGGAAGGCTCCTGGATAGCGATGGGCGGGTTCTGCGCTCCGACGACGACAGAGGCCCGGACAAAAACTTCCGCATTTCCACCGCAACGCTGGCCGTTGGCGTCTATTACCTGGAAGTGACCGGCCACGGGGGAGCTAGGGGAAGCTACAGCCTGTCGGTGATGGGCACCGCCAATGACGACGAGGGCGCCGGTACGCCGCTGGTGTCCATCGATATGGTGCCGGCGGGGCTGGGTGGCGCCACCGTGGGCTTGAGCGCAACCCTGACGGGTGGCCAATACGACGGCACGCCGGAATACGCCTGGACGGTGAGCGGCGGCAGGCTGGACGACCCCGCTTCCGCCACCCCGACCTGGACGCGGCCGACGGCGAACGCCAACGCCACCCACACCGTGGAATTGACCCTGACGGTTCGCGGCACGGGCGTCAACGCCCCCAGCGGGACCAGCGATTCAGTGTCGGCGAGCCGGTCCACGCTGGTGCGTGCCACCGGCGGCGACCACGGCAATTCGCGTGATCATGCCACGGCGGTAAGCGTCCCGGGCACGGAGTCGGGCACGCTCACCAGCGGCGACCAGGACTACTTTTCCTTCCGTCTTGCATCCGAGACCAGCCTGTCGATCTGGACGACCGGATCCACCGACACCATTGCACAACTATTGGATCAACACGGCGCCAGGATCGCTGAGAACGACGATGCCGGCCAGGGGGACAACTTCAGGATACTTCGCGACCTGGCGGCGGGCGATTACTTTGTTCGCGTGAGGGGCTATCAACCCGGGGGCGTGGGCTCCGCCGCGACCGGCCCCTACACGCTGGGGCTCGGAGATTACCCCAACTCGCGACCGAGGATCATCGCCAGCCGGCTGCCCGGCGCCCAGCAGGCCACTGCGGGCGGGGCACCGCTGGTGTGGGCCCAGCCCACGGGCGCATTCGCCGACTCCGACGACGAACGCCTGTGGGTGGAGCCGTCGTCGAGCAACGACACGGTCGCCACGGTGGCGCTCAAGGGCGCGTCGCTCGTCGTCTATCCCCACACGGCGGGCACGGCGGTCATCACCGCGACGGCCCGCGACCCGTCCGGGAGTTCGATTGGGGCTTCGTTCAGCGTTGAGGTCAACGCCCCCACCACCCCAACGCCGACCGCATCGTTCAATGCGGCCGGCGACAAGCTGACGCTCTCGTTCACCGAGCAGTTCGCGGCGGGAGAAACGCGCGCCTACCAGGTCCGCGTGCGGCAGAGTTCCCCACGCGATGGATGGCGCAGCTTCTGCGGCACCGCGACCAACACGGAAACCACGGCCGAGACCGAGAATGTCGAGCTTGATATGGCGCCCAATGGCTTCTTCGAGCCGGGCGTGGACTATGAAACGGTCTATCGTTACGTCGGCAGTTCATGCGCGGGCAGCCAATTCGCGCAGTGGTCCACCGTTGCAGAAGCGACCACCCCGGGCGCCGCATCGTTCGACATTGATCTGGTGTTCGTGGGTTCGCCGACAGCGCGCGTCCGAACTCAGGTGCAGGCCGCGGTGCAGACCTGGGAGCGGGTCATCACCAGCAGCCTCCAGGATGTCGACTTCTCGAATAATCCCATTCCTGCGGGCTACTGCATAAGTGGCGCCCCAGCGGTGAACGGTGTCGTTGACGATGTGCGCCTGTTCTTGAAGATCGAGTCCATCGACGGATCCGGGGGAACGCTGGGCAGCGCCGGCGCCTGCTACATCCGTTCGCGCTCTGGCATGCCGATCACCGGTCAGATCAGGCTGGATGAAGCCGACATGGCGAGGTTGAGTGACGCCCGCGTGCGCGACATTGTTCTGCACGAAATCGCGCACACCCTCGGCTTCAGCCGCAGCTTCTTCTACCGGCACAGTCTGATCCGCCAGCCATCCCTACTCATCGACGCGGAAACCGTCGGCTCGCCCGACACCCACTTCGCCGGCCCGCTGGCCGGGGCCGCCTTCGATGCCGCTGGCGGTTCCGGCTATCCGAGTGGCAAGGTTCCTCTGGAGCGTCAAGGCGGTAGCGGCAGCCGGGACGGCCATTGGCGGGAGGACGTGCTCGATTTCGAGCTCATGACCCCCAGGATGGATGCGGGCGGCAATCCAATGAGCGCCATCACCATCCAGGCCATGGCGGATTTGGGCTATCAAGTCAACAGGACCCCGGCGCAAAGCTATCGGTTGCCGGGCAATTTCGGTTCGACCCAGCTACGGGCTCAGCAAGGGGAAGTTGTGCGGGAAATCCTCGGAACCTGCACCGTAACCGGCACACCCGAGCCCTATGACGATGAGCAGGAAAATGAAATGCAACCGGGCACTGCGCGGATTCGGCCGCCTGGAGCGCAATGAGGCCTGCGCCCGCGTTGCTGTTCGCGGCAACGCTGGCATTGCCGACAGCCTGGGTGTCCGCCGGTCCTGATCCGGCTTCCGAAATACAGCCATGCCAGCCGACGCAGGGCGTCCTCGCCGCCGGCGCCACACTCGCTGGCGCCGCCGGCAGGTACCGGCTGATCCTGATTGGGCAACAGGCACAGGGAAAGGCCCGCACCGTAAGTGGATCGCTCGTGCTGATGTCCTCGGGCTTTGATCCCGACGCTTTCAAGCCGGCCTTGAATCCGCTCTCGGGCGTGACGAACATCAACCTTCGGGCCGTGGGCGCGTTTCCCGCCGGCGATCCCGGATCGAAGGATCCGGAGGCGCCCGGAGTGCTCGTTCTCGAATCGCGCGAAGGCGGCGCCCCGCGCATACTCCTGCGGCTCGGCGCCGATGCCAACCGCCCGGGCAGCCCGCTCTTCGACGGCGGCTACACGGTGCTGGAAGTGCGTGAAATCAGCGCCCGGGGCTTCGCGGGAGAATGGCGAAGCGCCACCAACGGCCACTCCGCCGCCGGCCACTTCTGCGCCCGGCGCTCCTTTATGCGACGTGCAGAGCCATAAAACGTCCGAAACATGCGGTTTTTTGTCGTATAAATCTGGTCAGATTCGACCTCAACGTGCCTCTTCGTGGCTTTTTCCGGCCTCGTCCGCGAGGTCTTGCACCGGCGTCAGCGTGCCGTTAAGCGAGCGCACGTAGGCCTGCACTTCGACGCCGGGCCAACTGGCAATGTCCAGCCGCCAGTCGCCGCTGCCGGCTCCCGTGCCTCCGGACAGGCCGCTGGACGGATCGCCCAACTCCAGGTCCCAGGAGTCCAGATGCACGGCCTCGCCGGCGCCCACGATGAGCGTCAGCGGCTCATAGCGCCTTGCCGTGTCATCACGGGGCTGCACATGCACCGGAACATCAATCGCCGTATCGTTGATGATGCGGATCATTCCCTGCCTTCCCCGGGAGTCGGAAGCCGAGGGGAAGTAGGACACCGCATGCACCCCGTCGGATGGCCGGGCAGGAGAAGCGCCGGTGGACAGATTGGTGAGATGCCCGCCGCTGCTTTCCAGCAGGCTCATGACGGCCAGATCGCCTCCGGAGGCAATACTCAGCCGCCACATCCCCTCACCGTCGCCGAGCGCGCCGCTCAGTCCCGATGAGCCGCCTTCCAGTTCGGCTGCGGTAAGAAGCACGGCTTCTCCTGCGGCCATATCCAGAGATACCTCGCCTCCCTGTCTGCCGCTGTCGTCGGTACCGGTAATGTGCGCCGTAAGCGCCTCATCGCCCCGGTTGATCAATCGCAGCAGGCCGGTCTGGTTCAGGCCCGCCGGATTCAGGCCGTCTGTCGGACGGCTTGACGGATCGTTTGCTGCACCGCCTGCCGGGGTGAAAGTCGGTACCTGGTGGTTGCCTTGTTCCACCTCGGCAATAGCATGCATGGGCGCAAGCCCGCCATTCGCCATTCGGGCATAGGGCTGTACCTGGATATCGGGTAAGCCCGACACATCGGGTTCACCCGGCACATCCAATCGGCCCGACACATCCAGGCGCCAGTCGCCTGTGCCCCATCCGAGATGGCCGCTCAGTCCCTTGGCGGTATTGCCCTGTTCGAGATCGCGGTTAGTCAGATCGACGGATCGGCCGGGGCCCACATACAGGGTGACGGGGTCGGGACGCCATCCGCTATCGTCGGTGGCCGTAATCCGTACGGAGCCGCCTTGCGGGGCCGGATTGGTAAATCGCACCACGCCGTCATAAGCCGGGTTGGAAGAACCCGGCAATAGCGGCACGAACGATTGGCCGCTTTCGTCCTTAAGACACTGAAGCACCTTGCGCACCGGCGTCCAGCCGAACCACTTCGACTCCTCGGCTTCCGCGTCCGCAACAGTGAAGGC
>JAJEFE010000166.1 GCA_022820625.1 Gammaproteobacteria bacterium
GAAAGAGAAAACCCCTTGGCCGGGACCTCCTCGCCAAACCGCCGGCTGTGCCGGAATAAACTGCCGTACCAGTCGATTAACCAACCAAATAATCTGACTCAAAAGCCGGATGGTTCAGTGAAAGAATGTGCGCTACAACACTAGGCCCCCGCTTCTTGCGGAGATTTCCGAAAGCGATTTGCTTGGCTACGGCGTGCCGCCGGAGTGGGTGGGCGATGTACGCGCCGCCGACGAAGATAGCTTGTTGGAATTGGCGGACCAATTGCCGGGAGAAGCTGCAGAGGCGCTGCTCGAGTTGGCGGTCGGCCGAATACCCAAGCCCATGCTGCCGGTTTACGCTTCCGGGCCTCCAGAGCAGCATGCTCTTGGGGTGAGGGACAGCAAACCGAACGAATCCACTGGGCCAGTACTCGGGTCCGATCCATTCGAGCATCCCGATGCCGCGCGTCGTTTCCGTACCGTACAGGACGCCGCCGAATTGGAGCGCGCCCTGGACTACCCCTGGGACAAGTGGGCGGTGTTTCTCCACCCGGACCAGCGGCAGGTGGTAGAAGGCGACTACAGCGGCCCATATCGCGTTTGCGGTGCGGCGGGTACCGGCAAGACGGTGGTGGCGATGCACCGTGCCGTCTTTCTCGCGCGCGCGCACCCGGACGCCAGGGTTCTGCTCACCACCTTTTCCGGCACGCTGGCTGAATTCCTGCGAACGCAACTCAGGCGGCTGATCCAAAACGAACCTCGTCTTGCGGAACGTGTGGAAGTAGAGGCCCTCGATACGATCGGCGAACGGCTATTTCAGGCGAGGATCGGTACTCCCAAAATCGCAACACGCGAATTGGTTCGGGAATTGTTGAAAGATGCCGCCCGCCAGACGCAATCGCCTCATCGATTCAGCCTTCGATTTTTGCTCGGCGAATGGGAGAACGTCGTTGACGCTTGGCAGGTGGATAGTTTGGATAGCTACCAAAACGTCAACCGGCTTGGGCGCAAGACGCGCTTGCCTCTGGAGCAGCGCTCGGCGCTGTGGACCATTTTCGAGCGCGTGAAGACCGACCTGCGGGACCGAAACCTGGTGACTCGAGCGGATATGTTTAGCTTGCTTGCCGAAGGGTTCAAAGCTCGCGGGAACCCGCCGTTTGACTTCGCGGTGGTGGATGAAGCTCAGGACATTGGCGTTGCCCAACTGCGTTTTCTGGCGGCGTTGGGCGGTGGACGGCCAAACAGCCTCTTCTTCGTCGGCGATCTGGGGCAACGGATCTTCCGGACACCGTTTTCCTGGAAGGCCTTGGGCGTCGATGTCCGGGGACGGTCCCACACGCTCAAACTCAGTTATCGAACGTCCCACCAAATCCGAATGCGGACAGATCGGTTGCTGGGTCCCGAACTCGCCGATGTCGATGGTAACGTGGAGGATCGGCGCGGAACCATCTCGGCGTTCAACGGTGAGCATCCCGCGATTCGAATTTTCGAGACCGAATCGGAAGAGCACCAGGCAGTCGCGGAGTGGTTGCGGGAGCGCAAGGAAGAAGGTGTCGCTTCCAGGGAAATTGGGGTCATTGTGCGATCCGCGAACCAATTGGACCGAGCGCGAGCCGCAGTTCGCGATGCTGAGTTGAGTTTCAAGGTTCTGGATGAAAACGGCGGGAAACGTAAGGACGCTGTCGCGATCAGCACCATGCATCTCGCCAAGGGATTGGAATATCGCGCCGTCGCGGTCATGGCGTGCGACGACGACGTCATTCCGCTTCCGGACCGGATCGAAACCGTCGCGGAGGATTCCGATCTTGAGGAGGTCTACGACACCGAGCGGCACTTGCTGTATGTCGCGTGCACGCGCGCCCGGGAGCACCTTCTGGTTACAGGCATCGGGCCAGCGTCGGAGTTTCTCGATGACCTTTGCCGAAGCAAGGTTTCGCCAGACAGAAGCGGCCGTCCGCCGTCTCACCGAGACTGATGACCGAAATGCCTACGGGAGCTGTCCATTCGATTCTGCCTGCGAGGCACAGGCGACGACGTTCGAGGTCCTGTGTATTGCGGATGGCGTCCGGTATCAGTACGGGTTCAAGGCCACGCGCGAGATTGTTACTGACGAGTGGCTCTTCGCGTGGCCACGCGGTCGCGTTCAGACATGGTTTGAACGCAGTTCCGAGTCGTGGAAGTTTGGTGAGAAACTCACCGGAGACAAGGAAGTCTGGCGTCGCGCTACACGACAAAACGCCTTGTACTTGACGACCGCCGTTTCACTAACCCGCAGGCCCTGGCCCGGCGAAGATAGTTCGCCACCGACGGACGGCTCAGCCCGACACTGCGGGCGATCCGCCGCATGCTCAGCCCCAGGGCCCACTTCTGACGCAAAACGTCTCTGATCTTTCGCATGGATGACCTCTTCCTTGGCATCTGCCTGCCTCCTCGTGTGGAAAACAGGCAGCGTACTCGGGCCGTCATCCGCGGCGGCGCTCCTCGGGGTGGCAACTTTGCCCTGGAACGGGTGGCAACTTTGCCTCAGAACAGGTGGCAACTTTCAGCTAGCCCGAATATTGCACCAATAAGGAGGCAAGGCTCCTATAGTTCGATATAATTCAGTTACTTAGGCTGATATCGAAGGAGACCTTGCCGTGACACAATGTTACCAGAACGCGTTCGAGTTTCCACGGGTACATCGGCGT
>JAJEFE010000021.1 GCA_022820625.1 Gammaproteobacteria bacterium
CTATCGCCGGCGAACCGCCGTGCAAACCAAACGCCGCCGCGGGCGCGTCGCCACCAAGGCAACCCCGGTCAACACCGAGGTCAAGCTTCCCGGCAGCTCATCACCGAACAACGAAGCGCACGAGGAAGCCACGCAGTGACAAAACACCGAATCATCCCCAACCGCCGGCGTCATGAACGCCCGTTGCCTCGTCCACCGCCGATACCGCATCATCAACGTCGCGACACCTTCTCATCTTGATTGTCGCGCTCGTCTCATCCTGCTTGACGCGCTACAGCCCCGTCCGCAGAGAGTGTCTCTGACAAGTTCGGTTAGGGCGTGCACCATGGCTTCCATCGAGACATCGGACAGGGAGGCGGCACATGGGCGGCGGCGACGGAGCAAACACCCAGGAGCGGTGGGCGCGGCTGCGCTTCGCGGTGGTCGGGCCGCTGCTGGCCTCGCCCCCGCCGCCGGGGCAACTCGGGGCGGAGCTTCGGCGGCTCGCCCAACGCGAGTGGGAACACCCCACCCGGGGCGGACCGGTGCGCTTCTCGGTCTCCACCGTCGAGCGCTGGTACTACCAGGCGCGTTCGGCGCGGAACGACCCGGTCGGGGCGCTGAAGCGCCGCCCGCGCGCCGACGCCGGGCGGGAACGCTCGATCTCCGCACTGCTGATGGAGGCGCTGCGCGATCAGTACCGGGCGCATCCGTCGTGGTCGGCGCAGCTGCACCACGAGAACCTGGCCGCGCGGGTCGAGGCCGATCCGGCGCTCGGGCCGATGCCCTCCTACGCCACGCTGACCCGGGCGATGCGCAATCGCGGGCTGGTCCGAAAGCGCCGCCGCCGGCGCCGCGGGGACGGGGACACGGCGCCGGCGTCCACCCGCGAGGTGCTCAGCTACGAGGTCTCGCGCAGCCACGCGCTGTGGCACACCGACTTCCACCACGGCAAGCGCCGCGTGCTGATCCCCTCCGGGGAGTGGAAGACGCCCATCCTGCTGGGGTTCCTGGACGATCACTCGCGGCTCGGCTGTCACCTGCAGTGGTACCTGGCCGAGACCGCGGAGGTGTTCGTGCACGGGCTGTGCCAGGCGTTCATGAAGCGCGGCCTGCCGCGCGCGCTGATGAGCGACAACGGTTCCCCGATGCTCGCCGGAGAGGTCCAGGAAGGGCTGCACCGGCTCGGTATCGTGCATGCCCGCACGCTGTCCCGGGCGCCGCACATGAACGGCAAGTGCGAGGTGTGGTGGGCGCTCGTGGAGGGCCGGCTGATGGCGATGCTGGAGAGCGTGGAGCCGCTCACGCTCAGGCGCCTCAACGACGCCACGATCTCGTGGCTGGAGCAGGACTATCACCGGCGCGTGCACCGCGAGCTCGACGTCACGCCGCACCGGCGCCTGAGCGAGAGCGCCGACGCCTCCCGGCCCTGTCCGGACTCGGCCGAACTGCGCGACGCGTTCCGCATCGCCCGCGGCCGCACCGTGCGCCGCTCCGACGCCACCGTCTCGGTGGGCGGCGTGCGCTACCAGCTTCCGGCCCCGTGGCGGCACCTGCGCGAGGTGCGGGTGCGCTACGCGCGCTGGGATCTGTCCGCCGTCGATCTCGTGGATGATCGAAGCGGTGAGCGGATGTGCACGCTGTACCCGCTGGACAAGCGCGCCAACGCCTCGGCGGTGCGCCGCCGGACCGGAGGCGCCGAGGAAGATGACAACGGCGAAGGGGCTGCGCCACCGCTGGCTGCTGCACTTCGAGGACACGCGCACCCGCCCGATCCTGCTGGTGGACGAGGCGCAGGAGGTGCTCGGCGCCGTGTTGACCGAGATGCGCCTGCTCACTTCCACGGAGTTCGACTCCCGCGCCATCCTGAGCGTGGTGCTCGCCGGCGACGGCCGCCTGCTGGCCAGACTGCGGAACGTCGAGCTTCAGCCCATCGCCTCGCGCATCCGCCAGCGCCTGATCCTCACCCGGGCGGAACCGGCGGACCTGGCGAAGCTGCTCGATCACCTGCTGCGCGAGGCCGGCAACCCCGCGCTCATGACCGAGGCGCTGAAGGACACGCTCGTCGCGCACAGCGGGGGCAACCCCAGGACCCTGGCGATCCTGGCCGACGGGCTGCTGGCGGCGGCCGCGGAGCAGAACCGCGAGGTGCTGGACGAGAAGCTGTTCATCGAGACCGGCGGGCCCGGCGCCCGCGCCCGCAGGGCGCGCCGGTGAAGGGCTTCCCGACGCTCAGCCCGGCGGGCCTTGAGGTGCGCCCGCCCGCGCAACGGTGGCTGGTCGAGTCGCTGTGGAGCGAGCAGGGCGTGGGCATCGTCGGCGGCGAACCCAAGTGCGGCAAGTCGTTCCTGGCGCTGGACCTGGCCGTGGCGGTGGCCGCGGGCGTGCCCTGCCTGCGCCGTTACCGCCCCGGCGGGCGCGGCGCGGTGCTGCTGTTCGCCGCCGAGGACGCCGGACACATCGTGCGCGCGCGCCTGGAAGGCATCGCCGGCGCCGCCGATACCGCCTTCGAGGCGCTTAACATCGCCGTCATCGACGTGCCCACGCTGCGGCTGGATCATCGCGCCGACCGGCAACGGCTGCTTCACACCGTGGAGCGCGTGCAGCCCCGCCTGCTGGTGCTCGATCCCCTGGTGCGGCTGCACGGCGTGGACGAGAACGCGGCCGGGGAAATCGCCCCGATCCTGGGGTTCCTGCGCGAGATCCAGCGCCGCCACGACACCGCCGTGGTGCTCGTGCACCACGCGCGGAAGGGCGGTGCGGCGCGGCCGGGCCAGGCGCTGCGCGGCAGTTCCGAGCTGCACGCCTGGGGCGACTCCAACCTCTACCTGCGGCGCCGGCGCAAGCGCATCCTGCTCACCGCCGAGCACCGTGCGGCGCCCGGGCGCAACGACATCGCGATCGAACTCACCGACGACGGCAAGGGGCTCGCCCTGCGCCTCAGCCAAGCCGGGGACGATGAGCCCATCGGGCACGACCCCGAAGAGCGCCTGCTTGAAGTCCTCGCCAAAGCCGACACCCCGCTCTCGCTGCGTCAACTGCGCGAGCGCGCTGCCTTGCGCACGGCCACCGTCGGCGCCGCGGTGCGCGCGCTACGCAGTCAACGGCGCATCCAGCGGGCCCCGCAGGGCGGCTACCGCCTCGCCGGCGAAGCGGCCGGGACCGCCAACGGCGAAGCGTTACCCGAAAGCGTTACCGGCCCCAAACCCTAGGCGTGGCGGGTAACGGTAACGGGTAACACGTCCCCCGGTCCGGCACCGGGCCACCACCACGGAGCAGCCCCCTTGAAACGCAACCATCGACCCGATCCGGCCACGACCTGGTCGCCCAGACGAAATGCCGGCGAGAAACGCCGCGCGCACTCCATCCGCTTCACCGAGGCGGAGTGGACGGGGATCGAACAGGCCGCCGCCCGGCATGGCCTTACGCCATCCGAGATCGTACGGGCGCGTGCCCTGGGGCTCCCCGACAAGCCGTTCCACGCGGATATGCCCGCTTCGTTCTCCCCAGGGCACGTCGCGCTGATCGAGGCCACCTACCGCGCCGTGCATCTGCTGGCCACCATGGCCACCCAGTCCATGCCGTACGAGGAAGTCGACGCCCTGCTGGGCGCAGCTCACCATGCGCTGCTGGCGACCCTGGACGAAGAACCCACGGGGGCGGTTCCCGGCGAATCGCTGTCTGCCGGACAACGGCAACGCCCTGCAAACCGGGGCGCGTCCCCGAACTTCCTGCGGGGGCTGATCCCCATCTAGCCCGGATATTGCATGAGTCGCCGATTTTAGCTTGAAGGCTGAGTGATTTTCGGGTTCGGGCGGATTCAGTGGGGTTCAGGGTGCGCTGGAGGCGGTCGAGGGCCTTGTTTCGGTTCGGATCCTGGTGTGGCGAGGTGGGTTGAGGCGGTTGGGCTGTGATTCGGCCATGGCGGGGCCTGGCGTGTGCGTTTCACGCCCTCGGCAAGGAGGTGAGTGAGGCTTATCCGCCGGCCAGACGTCTGGCCACCAGGAAGTACAGGTCTTGGTTCGGACAGGAGCTGCTGAGCAGGAACCGCACGCGGCGGGTATTGATCAGGATCACCGCGCCGATCTTGAACAGCTTCAGGCGGATGGTACCGACATAGGCTCTCGCCAGCGCCGTGCCTTTGAGCCCGATGCGCCGGATGGTCTCGATCAGCGTGTAGGCCAGTGAGGCCAACAGCAGCCGGAACTGGTTCGGCCACCACTGCTGACAGGACGTGCGGTCGGCGAACAGCTCCAGCTGGTTTTCCTTGATCCGGTTTTCCATGTCCCCTCGGGCGCAGTACAGCCGTTCGTACAACGCCTTCGGATCGCCCTTAAGCGAGGTGACGATGTAGCGCGGGTTCGCACCGCGCAGGGTGTGTTCGATCTTGGCAATCACCCGGCGGGACCGGTCCCAGCTGCGTGCCCCGTAGGTCAGCTCGACGAACCGGCGCACCTTCTTCCCGGTCGCCGCCACCTCGGCCGCGGCGGCTTCGCGGTGTTCGCCGGTGAGTGCGTTCAACCGGTCGTTCTTCGCCAACCCCACGATGTAATCCACCCCATGGCGATCGCACCAGCGCAGCAGCTTCCAGCGGCAAAACCCCGAGTCGCCCCGGAACAGGATCCGCACCCGTGGCCACCTCTGGCGCAGCCGCTTGACCAACAACGAGAGGATCGCCCAACTGTGCTTGGCCGCATCGATGTTCGACGGGCGAAGGTAGCTGACCAACAACTGATCCCCGCAGAACACGTACAGCGGCAAAAAACAGTAGCGGCGATAAAAGCCGTGGAAGAATCGACCCGCCTGCTCACCGTGCACCGGGTCGTCGGTGGCGTCGAAATCCAGGATCAGTCGCTTCGGCGGCCTCTTGAAGGAACCGATGAACCGCTCCACCAGCACCTCGTGGATCCGCCACGCCGTGGCCGCGTCGGCCCGGTTCTCGAACCGGCACAACGTCGAGGCACTGGCCAAGGGGCGGTTCCGCTCCACCGCCGTCTGAAGCCCCACCTCCCGGCGAAGCTCGTCGTGATCGTTCAGATCCTCGTACCCCAGCGCCACGGCGTACACGCGTTGACGCACCAACGCCTGCGCATCGTGGATGCAGCTCTTGCGACGGCGCCGGTCCGACAGCGCTCGGGCCACCGCCTCGGTCAAACCCAAATACCGGTCGGCCTGGCGCAGCAGCAGCGATCCGCCGTCGGAGGTGATCTCCCCACCGTCGAAACGCGCCTCAACGACACGCCGATGTACCCGTGGAAACTCGAACGCGTTCTGGTAACATTGTGTCACGGCAAGGTCTCCTTCGATATCAGCCTAAGTAACTGAATTATATCGAACTATAGGAGCCTTGCCTCCTTATTGGTGCAATATTCGGGTTAGTTTTGATACCGCAGTCACCGCGATCGACACCTTCAGGCGCGATCTTGCGGCGAAGGGCGAAGCCACATCGCTGTTCGGCAATCGGCGCGGCGAAACCCTGGAGGCTATTCTCGGCAACGTGGAGCAAACCATGTTCGGCGAACCCCTTTACCGCAGCGGTGGGGAAAAGGCGGCCAACCTGCTCTATTTTCTGGTCAAGGACCACCCTTTCACCGACGGCAACAAGCGCATCGGCGCCCTGCTGTTCCTGCTCTATCTGACACAGGAGGGAATCGCGCACCGGCTCGACCCCCGGGGACTGACGGCGCTCACCCTGCTAATCGCCGAAAGCGCGCCGTCGAACAAGGATCTCATGATTCGCCTCATCGTCAATCTTCTGGGCAAATCCGGCGAATGAGCCGTCTGGCGGAATCCGTCGCCGAGGACGGCGAGTCAACTGGTAAGGATTTCTGAATAGTTCGATCAGAAGGCCAACGAGCGGTCCGGCGCGAGGTCATGGGCCATGCGTGGCAAGAGGAACACAACACATGGCGAACGCACTGGGGAAACGGCTGGATTCCATCAAGGAGCATGGAGGCATCAAGGCCAGGGATATCGCCCAATTGATGGATACCACGCCAGAGACGGTTTCGAGGTGGAGTAGAGGCAAGGTCGATCCTCGGCCGGACCGGCTGAAGCGTCTGTTGACTTTGGAATGGGTAATGGACCAGTTGTCGCAACTCTACGAGCCTGACGAGGCGCGCCTTTGGTTGTTCTCACCTCACCGACTGCTTGACGGCAAGACACCGGCAGATCGCCTGCGTGAAGGCAATTTCGATGAGGTGATGACCATCATCGATCACCTGAAGGATGGCGCATACGTCTAGGCGGGAGTCGGCTGCATGCTGCCCGACGAGGAGCTTTGCGGACTATCGGCGCAGGTCGCAGAGCGCGAGGAACTGCGAAAGGACTGATCGGGTGATTGGTCCGACACCCAATTGCCCGCTGGCCAATGAGAACGTCCCTCCGCCAGCGTGAGGGGATCAGAAGTATCGGTCACGATCTCAGTTCCATCGCCGAGTTTTTTGCCCCTCTTTCGACGACTCCCCCAAGTCCCGCGTATACCCACACTCCGGCCAATTCGAACACCCCAAAAACCGCCCATACCGCCCCATCCTCGTCTCCATCCAACCATCGCAGTCAGGACACGGCACCAGAATCTCACCGCAGTCGCGGCAGCGGTGATCGTCCCCCATCCTTTCCGTCAGCCCAACCCCGCAACTTGGACACGGCGGTCGAGTGAGGCTGCAATACGGGTAGTTGGAACAGCCGTAGAACGTACCTCCGCTCCTTGGATTTTCGCGGCGCTCCAGGCGTCCCTCCTTGCATTGCGGACAGGGCACGTCGGCTTGCGGCAGCCGGCCGAATACGTTCACGTCGTATCGTTCGTGCATCAGTTCGCGGGCGAACGATGACGGCGGTCCGCCTTCGGCCAGCAGGTAGACCTGGCGTCGTGCCCGGGTAATGGCGACGTAGAGCAGGCGCCGTTCTTCGGCATTCGGGTGCGCTTCGGGCGCGGCCAGCACCAGGTTGAGCAGTGGATCGTCGGTGATCTCGGAGGGGAAGCCGTGTTTGCCGGAACACAGGCCGAGTACCACGGCGTAGTCGGCCTCCATGCCCTTCGATCGGTGCACGGTCCTGTAGGCAAAGCGCAGTGCCGGATATCGCTGTGCCAGGCGGCCCATGTTTTGGGGCCTCAGGTGCCGGTATCGGCCCAGCAGCAGGACGCTGGCGGTTCCGTCGTGCCGGGCGGCATCCTCGGCAATCCGGTCGAGCGCTTCCATCAACAGGGAGGGGCCTTTCTGTTCCGGCAGGCCGAGATGCACGGCCGGGCGGTCCGACTTGCGCATCGGACGGACGTTCTTGCGGATCTGCGCGGGGTTGCGCAGGACGAAGTCGGTCGCCACCTCCGCAATGCGGTCGTCGGTCCGGAACATGGTTTCCAGGTCGATTCGCAGGTACTCGCCGAACCAGGTTTCGAACTCGCGCATGACGGCGATATTGGATCCGCCGAACCGGTAGATGGCCTGCCAGTCGTCGCCGACGGCGAAAAGCTGGGCGTCGGGGGCGTTGTCCAGCAACGCCTTGAGCAGCCTCGCCCGCGCCGGGGAGATGTCCTGGAACTCGTCGACCATGATGTATCCGAACGGACTGCGGTAGCGGCCCGACTCCACCAGGTCGGTGGCCCGGTTGATCATGTCGTGGAAATCGATGGTGCCGGCGCGGGTCAGCGATTCCTGATAGCGCTCGAAAACCGGCCGGAACACGGCCAGGAACGCTTCCGCCCGCTTGGGGTCGGCAAGGGATGCGGCGCGTTGGGAGACTTCTTCGAAGGACAGGCGGGCGCCCTTGAAGTGCTGCAGGAACGTGGCGAGCAGTCGCGTGAACGGGTCGATCCGGCCCTGTTGTTCGAGGACGCCGAACAGGTCGTCCCGGGGGATCGGCGAGAGGCCGACGCCATGGGCGCCGAGCTTTTTCGCCAGGTTGCGCAGCAGGTTGCCGTCGGTGTGCTCGTGGCTGAAGGTTTCGATCAGCACGGTGCCGTGCCCTTCATGGACCCGGCGCTTCCAGTCCATCTCGCGGTGGTACTTGTCGTTGTCGACGAACGGCGCGGTCCTGCCCTCGGCGTCGAGCCCGAAGTGCTCGATATAGACGCCGTGATCGGGGAGATGGAAGTCGGGTTGGTACTGGCGCTTGTCGGGCGTGGCGGTATCGTGCTCGTAGGATGCTTCGTATTCGTAGGCGATGCCGTTGAGATACAGGTAGTTGGCGATCTCGCATTCCTCGTAGCTCTTGACCTTCTCGCCCTTCAGGGAGCGGATGTCGTGGCGGCGGATGTAGTTCCAGTATTCGCCCCAGTTCCTGAATTCGTGCTCGCTCTTGTAGGGGGCGAACTGGTCGCGGAACCATTCCAGCAGGGTTCCCGACAGGCCGCCGTCGGCGAGCAGGTCGGCGACGATGTCTTTCAGGAGTTCGAAGAGTGCGCGGTCGCTCTCGGCGGAGGGTGCGAGCGCGGGGCGCTTGCCTTCGGCCTGGCCGATGATGGACAGGCCCAGGCTGGGGAAGGTGCGCACCGTCACGCCGCGCGCAGCGGCTGGGCCGAGGCGTTTGCGGATCCGCTGCTGCATCTCGTGGCGGGCGTCGCGTGCGAAGGCCAGGAGCAGCAGTTCCGACGGGCGCCGGTAGCCCCGCTTGATGAGCCAGCCGGCCTTGGCCACGATGACCGAGGTCTTGCCGCTGCCGGCAGCGGCGACGACCAGGTTGCGGTGGTCGTCAAGGACGACGGCGTGGCGCTGTTCCTCGGTGAGGGGCATGGCTTCGATAGTGTCGAAGAAGGTACGGGAGCGGGTTAGTTCGTTGGCGATGTGTGCCTTGTTTGCGTTCTCGCGGGCGCGGTCCGGGGCTTTCAGGAAATCCAGGATGTCCTTGAGCATCTGAATTTCCGGGGTGTCGGAAAGTGATGGCGGCCATTGGCCTGCCAGGCCGGCAGCGGCTGCCTTTGCGTCTCGTGTGAGGTCGCGGAGGTCGGCGATTCGGACGTAGTTTGGGGGATCGGCGAGCTGCTTCAGGCAGTCGTGGGTGGAGCGTATCCTTCCGAGCTGTGGCGCCAGGGCACGGCGCCACCAGCGGGTCCGTGCGTTTTCCAGTGAGTCGCTGAGTGCTTGTGCATCTGCTCGCGTCAGCCCTGACACGGTTGCCATGCCCTCGGCGTGACGGATTGATACGCTCGCCCAACGGAAACGGTGCTTGACGCTTACGGCTTGCAGATCGCCGATGGAGACGTCCGTTGACCGAAATGCAAAGCCCAGTCTCAAGGCGTCCGCGTCCACCGCGGCCGCCCTGGCAGCACGCGGCTGCAGGACAGCAAACAGCAAGGACGCCAGTCCCGTTCGTTTTGCCTTGAAGGTGTCGACTTCCGGCGAAGGACCTTCGTGACGACTATGCGTGGCGTGCGGTGGTGTTTCGCGTTTGGCGGTCAATGGTTAGTGGCCTGGGCACGATTTTGTGAGTCGGAAGACGGCGGCGCGTTACGGACAAGAGGATATTGCATATCGCTCGACGCCTGATCGACCTCAACCACCATTCGCACATCGGTCAAATCGAAAAGGCACTTCATGCGCCCGGGCGCGGCTGATGATCATTACGCAAGCTGAATACGCTCGAAACAGCTCATTTCTTGTCAAACAGGCAAGAAGTTCGGGTCGACGGAGCCTCGTGAGCGATCCGATGATTGAGCTTCTCGGTTTTTCGGCTCGACAGTCATGTCTCAACCATTCCCCGGCGGCGAAGTCACCGTTTACGAGTCTGACGACGGCGAGGCGCGTGTGGACGTGCGCTTCGACAAGGAGACGGTCTGGCTGACCCGGCTGCAGATGGCGGAGCTGTTTGGGCGGGATCGTTCCGTCGTCACCCGGCACATCGACAACGCCTACCGTGAAAAAGAGCTGGACCCAAAGGCAACTTGTGCAAATTTTGCACAAGTTCGATTCGAGGGCGGGCGAACGATATCCAGAGAGGTGGATCACTACAACCTCGACATGATCATCTCGGTCGGCTACAGGGTGAAGTCCCTGCGCGGAACACAGTTCCGTATCTGGGCCACCCGCACATTGCGCGAGCATCTCGTCAGCGGCTACACAATGAACGAGCGGCGGCTTGCCGAGCGGGGCCTCGACGAGGCGCGCCAAACCCTGCAATTGCTCGCCCGGACACTCAGGAACCAGGCGCTCGTCGACGAAACCGGCCAGTCCGTGCTGGACCTGATCACAAGGTACGCCGACACCTGGCGCCTGCTGCTCGAATACGACGAGGACCGCCTCAAAACGCCGACGGGAGCGAAGCCGGGAACCAGCGCCCTTAGCTTCGATACCGCAGTCACCGCGATCGACACTTTCAGGCGCGACCTTGCGGCGAAGGGCGAAGCCACATCGCTGTTCGGCAACCGGCGCGGCGAAACCCTGGAGGCCATTCTCGGCAATGTGGAGCAAACCATGTTCGGCGAGCCCCTTTACCGCAGCGGCGCGGAAAAGGCGGCCAACCTACTCTACTTTCTGGTCAAGGACCACCCTTTCACCGACGGCAACAAGCGCATCGGCGCCCTGCTGTTCCTGCTCTATCTGACACAGGAGGGAATTGCGCACCGACTCGACCCCCGGGGACTAACCGCGCTCACCCTGCTGATCGCCGAAAGCGCGCCGTCGAACAAGGATCTTATGATTCGCCTCATCGTCAATCTTCTGGGCAAATCCGGCGTATGAGCCGTCTGGCAGAATCCGTCGTCGAGGACGCCGAGTCAACTAGTAAGGATTTCTTAGTAGTTCGATCGGAGGGCCAACGAACAGTCCAACGCCTGATCGACCATTACAGGCCGTCGGCGGAAATCAGGCAAAGGCGATAAACGCCGAGGTGTCGACATACGCCTCAGCGCTCTGTGCCATACACAACCTCGTCGACGCGCGTGCTGGACTGCGAGTCGTCGGACTCTATCATGCCGGCGTAGCGCATCCAGGGCTTTGATTGGTCAACCGGGAGCACGCCACGCAACGCCCGCCGCAACAATTCCGCCAGCGAGATCCCGAGCCGAGCCGCTTCGGCTTTGGCTGCGTGGTACTCGGCCTCCGTCAGACTGATTTGAGCCCTGATCATGACAACAGCGTGCCCGTGCGTGTTATCAAAGGCAAGGCGGACCCGAGTCTACACCAAGCGATGCACTCGGCTCGTTCTCAATCCACCGGATACAGTCGTGGAAACCAGCGCTCGACGACATCGAGCGGAAATCCGAGGCGTACCGGTGCTCGGGGTCCTTTTGACACCAGCAGCCCTTTCTTCAGAAGCGTTGAGAGAATCTCGCGTGCTCGGCGCTCCCGGTAGCCCGTAATTTCCGGCGCCCGACCGCGCGCGACCTCGCCAATCAACAATGCCTCACGCAGCAGCGCCATGGAACGGGGCGGAAGCCGGCCGGCAGCCTGTTCGTCATCGATGTACAACTTCATGCGACGCAATAGTTCACCGGGTTGCAGCAGCGATCCCATGAACTTGACTTGATCTGTACTTACGCGCAGGAAGAACGCACAGAATTCCTCGAGTTGCGTAGCGGACAGCGCCCCCCTTCCGTCCAGGTCACCCTGCCTGGGCGCGTCCGCGTTGGCGAGCCTGGCCCTGTACTCGCTCGAAATGCGCTCAAGTCCCCGGGCTACCGACCAGATGCTGCTGCCTACCCCACGACGCAGGAACAAGGCATGGGCCATGAGCCGCGCTACTCGGCCATTGCCGTCGTAGAACGGATGTATCCACAAGAAGCGATGGTGCGCAACCGCAATGGCAATGATGGCTCGCGGCACCGACAGCCGTTCGTCGTCATACACAGCCTGGAATCGATCGAGAAAACGCGGCAGATCCGCAGCCGGCGGTGGCAAGTGAGACCCTACCTGCACTTCTCCGTCGCGAAATTCACCCGGCACGACCCGAACGCGTGCACCGGTATCCGGATTCTCAACCCAAAGCAATTCTTCCGGCAACCGCCGACAAAACTCCTCGTGAATCCATTGGATGTACGGCGTCGAGTATGGAGACGCTACCGGATCTTCGCCGTAGTCGATCAGGCGCTGAACTTCAATGTGCGCCCGTGCTTCCAGTTGCAGGACGCGCCTTTTCGGATCCCGGGAATAGTTGCCCGCCAAAGCAGCATCGATGTCGCGCGGGTGAGTGTTGTGCCCCTCGATGAGATTCGAGTAGTAGCAATTCATCGAGCGCACGAGATCGCCGATGCTCTCTCGAACCGGCTCCTGAATCTGCCCCGACAGGTGGCTGGCATTCGCGATGAGGTCGACCGCAAGATCGGTCAACGCGGCGTTTCCATCGCGGGGAAACATCGGTTCCATGGCAGACGGGATCATGACGCCGCCAATAATGCCGCTTATAGTGCCGGATTACAATCCTTATAAATCAGTATCTTAAATAACATATGAGCGTCTCATACAGCCATATAGTGCCGGTTTTATTGCCGGATAGAAGCCCGACTGTTTACGTTCGATGTGTTTGCCCGCATCAGCAAAGCAAGAACGCGTAAGTCCTTTTCTTCAAGATTCCGCCGTCGGGCGATCCTTCCCCCAGGGCGTGATGCGCTCGGCGATTGATGAACCCGCTTCCATCTCGGCTCGACGCAGTTCCCATGTCTTCTGCAGGTTCAACCAAAGCTGCGGCGTGGTCCCGAAATATCTCGCGAGTCGCAGTGCCGTGTCGGCGCTCACACCGCGCTGGCCGTTCAGGATCATTGTGATCCTGTTCACCGGCACGCCCAGTTCCTTCGACAACGCGCTGGCAGACAGTCCGATCGTATTGAGTTCTTCGCGAAGAATCTCGCCCGGATGCACTGACGGCATCCCATTTTTCGCATTCATCATTTGATCTCCTTCAGTAATGCTACTGACTTGCTTGAGCCAGAAAATCAGACCTGCCAAGACTTTCGGTGGCTGCCTCCGTAGTATTCAGCCCTCCTTGCGCCGCTCCCGGGGACACAGCCATGCCGTTTCCTGTTGCTCCTTACGAATCCTGTAGCTTCTGCCTTGATCTATCCGGTGACAGGGAGTGCGCCTTCGTCGCCGAGAACGAGTTCGCTGCAGCCGAGGTGAACGAAAGGCAGTACGAACAGGGCGCTATGTTAATCATTCCGAAGAATCATAGGGAGACCATATTGGATATGAAAGAGCACGAAGTCGATGCGGTTTACCGATTGGCCAGGCATATGACATCGGCTGCCGAGCGAGCGTACGGCGCTGTCGGCGCCAACATCTATCAGAACAATGGATTGGCAGCCTCTCAGCACGAACCGCACGTTCATGTTCACGTCGTACCGAAATACGAAAACAGCGAAAGGGAGAAGCTCTTTCTGCAAAGGGACTACGCTGTGATCCCCATTGAAGAACAGAGAAAAATCGCACAAGAGCTGCGAGCCGCATCCGAATGGCGTTATCGAGGATGATCAGATGAGGGTCGCGACCTGGTGCATCGGTGGCATCCGAGGGCATTTGAAAGTCTTGTGTCACTGGCTTGAACGACGGCAGCCCAATGTCGTGGCGCTTCAAAAGATCCGCGTCTCGGAAGACAAGTTTCCGAGGGGTGAGCTACTTGGTGCCGGTTACCGCTCCGAACCCCTTCGCAGGGGGTCCCTGTATGGCGTTGCCGTGCTAACCCGTATCGTAGGGCCGGAGCCCGAAGTTCTGGACAGAGGATTGGCGGGCGGCGATGGCCGGGACGATGGTTTGCTGACTGTCCGTGTCGGCGATCTGCTTGTCTGCTGCGTGTACGCGCCCTACGGCAATCCAGGCAAGCGCGGGATTGACGGAGCCTTGGCGCACAAGATCGCCTGGCTGGACCGCCTAAACGCGCACCTTGAAGAGCGGCGGACAGCCTCGGAGCGTTCCCTGCTGTGCGGCGATTTCAATATCCTGCCGGACGTTCTCGCGAAACAGGGCGTCCTGAATTGCACGTTGGAGGAAAAGAAGCAATACAAAGGGCTGCTCAATACCGGATTCGTGGACCTTCATGTACGAGTCAACCCGCCTTCGGACCACGGGCTGAACTACGGATTCAATCCGCAGCAGCCGCCGACCACGAGGCTACAACTGATTCTTGGCAGCGAGAGCGTCGCGAAGTCCGTGGCCTCCGTGCGGGCTGATCTGGAGTATCGAGCTCCAATCAACCAACTCGTCGGCCGGACATGGCCCGCCAGCGCCCCGGTCATCGCGGATCTTGCGGACCCAGCGTAACGGCCAGTGAGCGCAGGTGAGACTCAGCTTCGAGAGCTGTCTTGGAATGTTCGTGGTCGTACGCCTCCATCGTGTGCGCATTCAGCTTCTAGCTGTCGTGATCGGAAACAGTGCTGATTAAGCCCAAAGTGTCAAGCAGGCCAAAGCATATCCGAATGAAATGTTGAGAAACCTCGATTGCGCTGATTCATTCGGGTAGTGGATGCTTGGATTCGTGACATCGAATGGACGGCCTTTCCCCCAAATTGGCAAGCGGCAGATTTGTGCCGTTTTGGGAACACGCCAGTCCGTGAAACATCAATGCAGACGCCGCCGATTCAACTTGACCGGGGCGGCATCTGTAACTACAGTTTAGAAACTACGGGAATTTTCATCATTGCGCTGGACATGGGACGAGGGCAAGAGCCTCATCAACAGGAGAAAGCACGGTCTGGGTTTCGAGACTGCCCAGGTCGTGTTCGATGATTTGCTGGCGGTCTCGCGTCAGGAACCGCATCCGGACGAAGAGCGATGGCAAACAATCGGCATTATCGGCAACGTTATCGTGATCGTGGCTCACACTTTGCCGCGGACCGATGATGAGTCCGGACGAATTATCAGCGCTCGCAAAGCCACACCGCGCGAAAGGAGACTCTATGAAGACGGCGACTTCTAAGCCATTGACCAAAGAGCAGAAGGCGGATTTGGCTACGCTGGAAGCTCTTCCTGATGCTCAGATAGATACGGGCGACATCCCCGAGGCCGTGAATTGGCCGGACGCCCAGCGGGGCCTCTTCTACCGTCCCGTCAAGAAGCAGATCACTCTGCGCCTAGACGCTGACGTGCTTGCCTGGTTCAAGCGAAACGCACCGGGCGGGCGGGGATATCAGACCGAAATCAATCGCGCCTTGCGGCAGCACGTTCAGCAAAGCGAGAAAGCGTAAGCCCCTTTCATCTAGATTCCGCCGTCTGGCAATCTTTCCCCCAGGGCGTAATGCGCTCGGCGATTGACGAACCCGCTTCTATTTCGTGCCGGCGAACGGCTCGTAGGCTTGGGGATCGAATCGCTCGAACTCTCCGGCCTCTGCATCTCGCACAGCTTGCTCCAGACTCGCTTTCAGCAGGTAGTATTGGCGCGCGCCGTCTCGTTCCATCAGCATCCGAATTCCTGCCCGAACCACTTCGCTCACGTTGGCGTAGGCGCCAGACTGGATCTGGCTGTCAACGTAGGCTCGCATCTGCTCGGAAAGGTGTACGTTTGGCATGCGGATACCTCGAATTGACGCAAGTCATCGAATCTGGTCGGATGCTGACATTATGAAACAAAACCTCGCTTGGCCGGTGAACCTGCAACGGCAGGAAGACGGCGCGATTCTTGTCTCGTTTCCGGATATTCCTGAGGCATTGACGGAGGGTGCCACGGAAGCCGACGCGCTCGAGCAAGCTCAGGACTGCCTGATCGCCGCGCTTGAGGGCTACGTCGGGGCGCGGCGCCCGATCCCCAGCCCGTCCCGGGCGCGCGGACGGGCGTCAGTGGCGCTGCCGGTACTGATGTCCGCCAAAATCGCGCTTTACGGAGCAATGCGCGCGCAGGGTGTCAGCAATACGGAGTGAAGGAAGCCGCCTTAAATCTCGGAAGCAGTCTGCTCGATGCTGGTGCGCAGTATTGCGAAGAGGGTGTCGACTTGTGTTCTGGTCATTACCAGCGGCGGTGACAGCACTGTTTGGTTGCCTATTGGGCGGACAATCAAGCCCTGATCGCGGCAGGCCTCAAACACCTTTTCAGCGACGCGCGCGCTGGGCTCGAAGGGCGTTTTTCGTTCCTTGTCGGCGACGTACTCGATTCCGACCATGAATTGACTGCCGCGGACATCCCCAACGATTGGCAAGTCCCCCAACGTCAGCGCCTGTTCGAAGAAATACGACCCAACATCCCGCACCTGGGCGCAGGTGTCCTCCCGTTCGATGATCTCAATATTTTTGAGAGCGGCGGCGCAAGCAATCGGATGGCCTGAGTACGTGAATCCCATCGTCAACAACCCTCCCTCGCACTGGGGCCGGCTGATGACGTCGTAGATTTCCTCGGAGAAGATCGCCGCGCCGAGGGGGACGTAGCCCGAGTTGATTCCCTTGGCGAGCACCAAAATGTCCGGGACGTAGCCGTAGACTTCTTCGGAGGCGAACCAGGCGCCCAGCCGGCCGAACCCGGTGACGACTTCGTCGGCGATGTAGAGCACGTCGTTCTCCCGGCAGATCTCCCACATCTTGCGGTGGTACCCGCGCGGCGCCACGAGCACGCCCCCTGCTCCCATGATGGGTTCGGCGATGAAGGCGGCTACGTTGTCCGCGCCGAGCTGGGCGATTCGGTTGCGGAATTCGGAGGCCAGAAACTCGCAATATGCTGCCTCCTCAAGGTGCTCGGCACCGGCAGGCCGCCGGTACATGTTTGCAGCCGAGACGTGGGTGATCCAGTCGTCTGCGATGCGGTCGAAACCGTGCTTCGTCGCGTGAATGCCCGTGAGGCTTGCAGTCACGTAGGTGGCGCCGTGATATGCCCCCAGCCGCGAGATGATCCACTTCTTGCGCGGCTTGCCCCGCAGGTTGTTGTAGTAGTGCACGAGGCGGATGGCGGCGTCGTTGGCGGTGGAGCCGCCGGTGGTATAGAAGACGTGATTGAGACTGCCCGGTGTCAACTCGGCCAGTTTGACGGAGAGCATGGCGGCTGGCTCGTTGCCGCTGTGGCCGAACGGGTTGTAGTACTGCATCCGCGCGGCCTGTTCGGCGATGCATTCCGCCATTTCGCGCCGGCCGTGGCCGATGTTCACGCACCAGAGCCCGGCCATGCCGTCGAGCAGGCGGTTGCCGCGCGAGTCGATCACGTGCACGCCCTCGGCGGCGCTGATGATCTGGCTGCCCTGCTCCCTGAAGGTGGAGAAATCCGTGTAGGGATGGATGAAGTGGTCCCGATCCATCCGCCAGAGTGTCTTCCAGTCCGGTTGGCTCATGCTTTCTGTCCTGCGGTGTTCAATCGCTTTGTTCGGTCGGATATCGACGGCTTCCTTCGCCCCAGTATCGGACGATTGCTGCGCTTCGGGTTCAACCGACTTCTTCGTGCGGTGTTCAGCCGAGGGCGTAGCCCGCGATGACGAACGCGACGGAGGCGGCGCCGGCCGCGAGCAGCGCGTACGGGAGTTGTGTGAGCGCGTGGTCGATTGCCCCGCAACCGCTGCCGTGGGCGGAGAGCACCGTGGAGTCGCCGTAGAAGCAGGTGTGGCTGCCGAAGGCGCTGGCGGAGATCAGGGCGCCGATCACCAGCGAGAGATCGGCGTTCACGGCCTCGGCCAGCGGGATGACGATGGGCATGGCCACCACGATGATGCCCCAGAAGGATCCGCTGGCGAAGGCGATCAGTGCAATGGTGAGGAAGGTGACCAGGGGAAGGAACTCGGGCGTCATTAGCGGCTGGACGACGCCGATGACGTAGGGCGCGAGCCCGAGTTCATCGTTGACTTCCTTCAGCATGAAGCCGGCCACGACCGTTCCCAGCGGCAGCAGCATCGACTTGAACCCCTCCAGGATCGTGTCGAAGAGTTCGGTGACGCTAAGCAGGCGCTGCACGGCGATCAGCACGATGGTCAGGGCCAGCGCCACCGTAACGCCCTTGAGAATGTCCGCGCCAAGATACCAGGTAAAGCCGATCAGCGCCAGGATGGGAAGGAGGAAGTTGAGGATAGCGCCACGGAAGAGGTTGCGCGGTGATTCCACACCGTCGGCCGGCTGATCGGCGTGACTCGAAGGAGTGCCACCGGCGGCGGGATCGGGTTCACCGCGTTCGGCCATACCGGGACCGGACCCAACCCGACCAGCCACATCAGCCCCAGGCTCACCATGTCTGAACTCATCGTGCCCGGACTCACCGCGCCCAAACTCACCGAGCTGTTCCACTACCGGCACCCGTCTCTCAGCCGTTTTCATGGGCCCGAGCAACGGAATCGCCCCGATGATCACCAGCGGCACGATGGCCACGGCGGCCCAAGCATAGAACATGTACGGGATCGCGCCGATGTAGACGGAGAGCCCGCGCCCGGTTTCAGCGGCGGCGCTGTCCTCCAGCACCGCGGCGAAGAACACCGTCCACGTGGACAACGGGACCAGCACGCAGATCGGCGCCGCGGTCGAGTCGACCACATAGGCCAGCATCTCGCGCGAGACCCGAAAGCGATCGGTCAGTCGCTTCATCGACGAACTGATCGCGAGCGCATTGAGATAGTCGTCGATGAAGACGGCGAGGCCGAGCAGCCACGTGGCCAGCAGCGCGCTGGCCCGGGTCCTGACCCGACGGCTGGCAAGCTGGCCGAAGGCTGAAGCGCCACCGATGCGCGCCAGCAGCGCGATCAGCCCGCCCATCAGCCCGCAGACCATGATCACCCAGCCGATGGTCTCGTCCTGCATGACCGTGAGGATGACGTCGGTGAAGTTGGTCAGCAGTTCCGAGGGCGCGAGCATGGCGAGCCCCACCACCGTGCCGCCCACCAGCGGCTCGATGGTGCGCTTGGAGAGCACGGCGAGCACGAGCACGACCAGCGTCGGAATCAGAACCGGGAATCCTTCAATGGTCATGGGTACAGGCCTTTGGCAGCGCATGGCGAACGTCCAGCGTCACACCGAGACCGGCCAGCGGCGCGTGGCAAAAGTCGCGGGTCGAGCCTGGACCGGCCAGCAGCCCGTGGCAGGAGCACCACGTCGCCCCGGTTCCGGCTACGCACCGACCGGCTGTTGTTGCGTGACACAGTGAATTCCGCCTCCGACGTAGTTGATGGGCGTTGGGTCGATCTGCACGACGTCGCGATCGTAGGCCGCCTGCAGAATGCGGGCGACCGCGTCGTCCTTCTCCGCGTTTCCGTAGCGGGGCGCAATGACCACTCCGTTGGTCGCCAGGTAATTGACGTAGCTTGCGCACTTGACGATGTGCACGGGCTTGCCCTCGGGAAACTCTTCGGATCGGCCCACGCCGCACATGCGCGCCAGGAATTCCGAGTACATCGGCTCGCCCGGCCCGACGCCCATGTAGTCGATGTCGGGCACGGGAAGGCGCACCACCTCGAAGGGCCTGCCGCGGGCGTCGGTCTCCTCGCGCAGCGTGCGAACCACTTCTTCGAGCCGGGCGTAGTTGGCCGCCATGATGGGATCGCCGGCGGCCTCCCGTTCGGTCACCTCGGCCAGCACGATGCGGTTGGGGCCGGCGAACTGGCAGAACTCGTCCGCGTGGCCGCCGGTGCTCTGGGCGCCGTATAGGCGGATGATCTCGTCGGCGTGGAAATAGGGTATCGGCGCCTCCCTGTTAGCCTGCAGGTCCTCGCGCAGGCCGCCGTTCAGGCCGATGACCCGGCTCACGCCAAGGCTGCGCCGGTGGGCGGCCTCGATCTCCTTCCACGGGGTGCCGGGGTTGCGCTGCATCTCGAGGGTCCGGTTGACGAGCAGCACGCCGTCGCCATTGCAGATTCGGTTGCCGCCCTCGCTGACGATCTCCGTGCGCATTACCCGGTCGTTGCTGAGGTACCTGGCCACGCGATCGGGCAGTTCGGTCATCCGCACCGATAGCGGATCGTCGACCGTCGAGTAGCCCCACTGGTTCTGCCGATAGGAAACGATGGCGAGCCTGCCGGTGGCGGGGTCCTTGAGGAAGATCGGTCCGTAGTCGCGGATCCAGATATCGTCGGCAGGGATCGGCACCAGGTCCACGCCGGGACCGACCGGGTAGCCGTTTCGGGCCAGCCATTGCCGCGCGGCCTGGACCTCGCGCTCGTTCTCGCACATGAGCTTCGCGGGAACACCCCGGTCCGCCAATATCTGCAGGATCTCCGCCACCGTCCGCCGTGTGTCCAATTCCGGCGCGGAGAACCACTGGAATGTAGGCCAGGCCAGCCAGACCGCGGCGTGGGGCTCATACTCGCCGGGAATGGCGTAGCCGGCGTGGCGCGTTTCAGCGTCAGCGGAGACCGTACCAGCGGAAGTGGTCCCAGCGGATGGCGCCTGGGCGGATGTCTCCCCCGCGGAAGTCGTACCAGCGGAAGCCGCCCCCGCGGACGTCCCGCCGGCAGAAGCCACCCCGGCCAACTCCATTGGGTGAGCCATCAGCAGGCGGTCATCCGCCTCAGAATCGCAGTGAAAAGTCCACTCCGTACGTTCGCGGTAGTCCGGGCGTGGTGAGGATCGAGCCGAGCGACGACAGGTCGTTCACATACTGAGTATAGCGTTCGTCCGCGAGGTTCTTCGCCCATACGTTGACCGACCATGTACCGTCCTGCGGTTCCACTCCCAGCCTCACGTTATACAGCGTATAGCCTTCGAGCAACGTGAGCGGCGCATTGGTGGCTTCCCCGAAGTAGTCGGAGCGGGCGGTGAAGTCGAATTGGGCGAACCCCAGCCGGCCGTTCGATACGGGTCTCTCGTAGCGGACCAACCCGTTGGCGCTGAAGCCTGGCGCGTACGGCAATTCACTGCCGTCGAGCAGTTCCGATACCCTGAACGGGCTGGTCGGGATCGACTCCTGTTCGGTGTTCAGCCAGGTGGCCCCGAGCTTGATGTCCACGAAGTCGCTCGGCGCCCACCAGATTTCCGATTCCAGGCCCGAGACGTCGGCGTTGGCGCCGTTCTCGTTGATGAGGAAGGTGTCGAGTTCCAGCTCGCCGGTGTCGGTGAGGGTCAGCGCCAGGATGATGTCCTCGTAGTCGTAGAAGAACAGCGAACTGTTCCAGCGCAGGGCCGCACCCAGGAGATCGGTCTTGATGCCGATCTCGTAGGCGGTGAGGGTCTCGGCGTCGTAGGGCTCGTTCAGTATCGGCTGCAGCGTGATATCCCCGACGAAACCGCCGCTCTTGAACCCGTTGGAAACGGTGCCGTAGACCATGGTCGAATCGCTCGTGTCAACGCTGAGGCCGATCGTCCAGGAAGTCTTGCTGAAGCCGATCTCGTCGTCCACGAACGCTTCGTCGAACACCGCGGGATCGCTGAAATTGCCGGGCAGAGGGCCGGGGGAGGCCACGAAGTCGCCGTCCCCGGTGGGGCCCTGACCCGCTGCGACGTTGATCGTGCCGCCGATGAAGGATCGCGTTTCGTCGGTAAAGCGAAGCCCCCCGATCAACGAGACGGTGTCGCTGAGCAGGTATTCGTTGTGCCAGAACAGCGCGAACGAATCGGTGGCGAGTTCGTAGGCGTGGTTCTGGCGGAATCCGTCGAAGAGGTCCGCCAGATCGGTCTCGGTGCGCGGGGTCACGAGGTCGTCCGTGGAATAGAAGAGTCCGAGGGTCCAGGTCCAGGCGTCGTCGCCAGGCGAAGTCAGCCGCAATTCCTCGGTGAACTGCGAAAAATCGGTTTCGTAGCCCACGTCGATATTCCGCTCGACGGAGCCGTCGGCGTCTTCCTGGGACTTGCGGTCCAGCGTGTTGTAGCCGGTGATGGAGGCGAATGTGCCGAAACCGAGGTCGCGCTCGATCTTCAGCACGGCGCCGAACGCGTCGATGGCGTCCCGGTTGACCACGCCGTTCTGCAGTGTGAACGGATCGTCGTCGGTGGCGATCGAGCGGCCGAACCCGTCGAACGAGCAGTCCGGGGAAGCACGCAGGCTGCCCGCGTCAACGGACGGGCAGATCTCGAAACTGCCGTCGTTGGTGTAGGAGGCGATGCCGTGGTACTGGTTGCCGTCGGAATCGTCGCTGCCGCCGAATACCGTCAGGCTGACGGTCGTGTCCTCCGACCCGTCCCAGAGTAGCTGGCCGCGGAACGCTTGCTTGCTCGTCTGACCGATCTCGCCCAGCATCGGGTGCTCGAAAGGACCGCCGCCCTGGTTGACAGCGTGGAAGGCGAACCGGCCGCTGACGCCCTCGCCCAGCGCCCCGCCCACGAATCCTTCGACGGACCGGGATGAGTAGTTGCCGATCCCCAGATCCAGCCCCGCCTCGAAGTCCCGTGTCGGCTGGTTGGCGAAGAAATTGACCGAACCCCCGGTGGAGTTGCGCCCGTAGAGGGTTCCCTGCGGTCCCTTGAGCACCTCGACGCGCTCGATGTCGAACAGCAGGAAGTTCAGCATGGTGGAGTTGCCGTAGTAGACCTCGTCCACGTGAACGGCGACGGGGGAACTCTGGATGGCGGTGAAGTCGTTGAGGCCGACACCGCGCAGCACGAAGTTGGGAATGGCGTTGGTGGAGGAGTAGGAGACGATAAGTCCGGGGGTCTGGTATTGCACGTCCGCGGCGGTTTCGAAACCCAGGTCGGTGATTTCCTCGCCGGTGAGCGTCGTCATCGTGATGGGCACGTCCTGGGCGTTCTGGACCCGCTTCTGGGCCGTGACGATGACTTCTTCGAGGGTGCCCTGGGCGTACGTTTCGCCGGTTGCGAGGGTGGTCGCGATGGCGGCGGCCATAGCCGCCAACCTCTTGAATTCGTTCCGTTTGCCAGTGCTCATTTCACTCCCCACGCGCATGGTGACTGCGAACTTTCGCGTTTCTATTCTGGAGGGGAGCCGAGGGCGTTCGTAAGCCCACAAATGGGGGGTATCCGCACCTCCGACGTGTGCATGATGGCGTAAGAGGCGCCTTGGATGACGCCAGGTGGGGAAAGTCAGCTCGCCATTTGCATCACGGCGTGGAGCAAGACGTTGGCACCGGCTTCCAGGTCCTCCCGCTTCGCGCTCTCGGCCTCGTTGTGGGAGATGCCGTTCTCGCACGGCACGAAGATCATTGATGTCGGCGCCACGCCGGCGACGTACACCGAGTCGTGTCCCGCACCGCTGGCCATTTCCATGGCGCCGTAGCCCAGGCGCCGCGTGGCCTGCCACACCGCGTCGATACAGGCCGGATCGAATCGGGTCACGGGCATGTGCCAGCGTTCCTCGACCGTGCCCGTCAGTCCGCGTTTGTCGCATTCCCTGGCGACGGCCTGGCGCAGCAACGCGTCCATCTCGTCCAGAATGCCCGCATCGGCGTGGCGAATATCCAGGTGGACAAGCAGCTTTTCGGGCACGGTATTGCGCGACCCCGGTACCGCCTGGATGTCGCCGAAAGTCACCCTGGACCATGGTGCGAATCGATCCGCCAGCCCGTAGCATTCCTCGATGATGGGCGCCAGCGCGGTAAAGGGATCGCGCCGGCGTTCCATCGGTGTCGGTCCGGCGTGACAGGCTTCCCCTTCGATGGCCACGTCGTACCAGCGAAGCCCCTGAACGCCGGTCACCACACCAATCTGTAATCCCTCCTGCTCGAGGATCGGCCCCTGCTCGATGTGCACCTCGAAAGCAGCTTCGACGGGCGCCGGCCGTGCCGGTGTGCTGCCCTTGAACCCGATGCGTTCGAGTTCATCCGAGACCGCGGCGCCGTTCTTGTCCGTGGTCCGGTACATCTCCTTCAGATCGAACGCGCCGCTCCAGACCCCTGAACCCATCAGGGCCGGCGGGAACCTCGCGCCCTCTTCATTGGTCCACGAAACGACTTCCACCGCCCGCCGGGTCCCGACTCCGTTCCCCTCCAGCGTCCGCAGCACTTCCACGCCGGCCAGCACCCCGTAGACCCCGTCGAACCGCCCACCTGTCGGCTGCGTATCAAGGTGGCTGCCGATGAGGACGGGAGGCAGTTCGGGGTAGCTCCCCTCCCGCCTGCAGAAGATGTTCCCGATTCCGTCGATCCGGACGTCGCAACCGATCGCCCTGCACCAGCGGATGAACAGCTCGCGTCCGCGCCTGTCCTCGTCGGTCAGCGCCTGGCGGTTACAGCCGCCCCTGGGCGTCGCCCCGATCAGCGCCATCTCCATGAGACTGTCCCACAGGCGGTCGGGCTGGATACGCAGGTCACGCACAACGAAGACGCTCGGAATGAATACTGAGCTGACGCATACCAGTGCTTGAGGTGTATGAGTTCACACTACATTGTCGACGGATGGGACGAGCGCAGACTACCCGCAGATGGGGGTATCAAGCTCGATACGGCGTTGCTACAGTAGTCCTCACCATCAGGGGTTGCGCGAACGTCGCCCCAACCCCGGCAGCGCGTATGATTTGGCAGCACAAGCTTGCGGCATTGATCGAAGCCCTGAACCGGCCGGAGTTCCCGGCGCTGTTCCTGAAGACGATGCGCTCGGTGGCCGATTTCGACAGCTCGGTCATCATGGCCTACGGCGTGGGTCCACGGCCTGAAATCCTCCACGACGAGTTGTCCCGGGAGTTTCGGGACGCTTTCTACGAGCGCTATCTTTCGCAGGCTGCGTTCGTACTCAGTCCGCTCTACCAGACGTTTCGGGCCGGCAAACAGGGGTTCTTCCACGTCAACACGCTGGCGCCGGACGGATTCTTCGAGAGCAGATACTACAAGGCCTACTACCGCTACAGCGGATTGCTCGACCAGGTCTTCTACCTGAGCCGCCTGCGCAATGATCTCGCCGTGGTCGTTTCCATGGCGCGCACGAAAAAATTCAACGACTTCGACCGCTCCGTGATCGGAGACTTCAATTCCATTGAATCCATTGCACTCTCGCTCCTGACAAAGCACTGGGAACACCTCGGAAGCGCGGAACCGACGTTCACCGACTATCTCTACACCGCGTTCCAGCAATTCGGCAACTCCGAGCTGACGAAGCGCGAGAAGGACGTCGTCGACCACATCTTGCGGGGGTGCTCCTCGAAGTCGGCCGCCTCGATCATCGGAATCACCCCGGAAACGGAAAGATCGTACAGAAAGATCGTCTACAGAAAACTGAACGTCGGCTCGCACGCAGAGCTGTACAACCTGTTTTTTCGGGCGCTTGAGTTTGCAGACAGCGCGGGGGAGCGGGACCCGCTTGAAATGCTCAGGGAGTCGGAGAGACAAAGCGTCGCGGTGGTGTGAGCCGGGGCCGCGTACGCCGGCGGCTACCAGAAGCTGAGGATCGTACTGTCGCGAAGGATCTTGCCCGAACGGGAGGAGCTCAGAACCGAAACGTATAGTTCAGCTTGGCCGTCATGTCCGAAGCCGTCGAGCGGAAGCGATTGTCGCGGTCGTGGTCCTCGACGTTGTGATTGATGACGAAATAGACTTCGCGGCCGGCTTCCGGAATCCAGTGGAACCGCATGTTGATGCCCGCGGTTTCGGTGACGTTGTCGTACTGGATCAGGTTGACCCAGGACAGGGTCGGCGTGAACATGAAATCGATGCCGGCGGCGACAAGGCGAGTCTCGAAGCTGCCCTGCGGCAGATCGATCTCGCTGTAGCGGTAGTTCACGTTGCCGCGAAAACGCGCCGACGGGCGCCACGTGAGTTCCCCGGTCCAGTCGGTGCGGTCGCCGCCGAAGTAGGAGCCTCTGTAGAAACGCACCAGGACCAGGTTGGCAGCCAGCCTGCGGTGTGCACTGGTCAGGAAACGAATGCCCCAGTCCTCGAGCTTGTATCGTCCGGTCGGGATGACGATGCCGGAAGAGATCTCGAACGGATTTTCGATGTTCTCTGTGAAGGTGCGATAGGCGAAGGAGAACTCGTCGCCGGTCCGGTTGCGCACCACCAGGGGGCGCCACCTCAACCCATGCGTTTGCAACGCGCCCGTATCGAGCCGGTCGACGTGCTGCACATGCACCACCGTGAGCAACGATTGCGCGTAACCTCCGGCAGGGCGCAGCATGTAACCGAGACTGGCCTCGGCATTGGAAATGTTGCTGCGATTGACGAAGCCGAGCGCCGGATTGAAATTGGCCTGGTATTCCCGGTATTCGAGCGCGCCCCTGAAGCCCTCGTTCGTCGGCAGGCGCACACCGACACCGGCAGCCGCCTGATCGGAGTCGACGCCTTCGGTATCGCTTTGCTGGTACCAGACGTCAGCCTCGAGCGCCCTGCCGCCCGGCAGCCGCGTGTTGCGGTACAGGAAATCGACCCCCGCCAGCGAGTTGCCGGCATTCGCTCCGGGATTGCCCTGCGTCACGATGACGCCGAGATTCGACTCCCTCAGGACACCGGCCTTCGTGCGTATGACGGACAGGTTTCCGGCATCGATGTCGCCGAACGCGTCCTGGCGGATCGACAGGGCGCCGAGTTCGAAACGGCCGATGCGCCCGCTGATCTTGCCGCCCGCCTGAAGATCGATCGGCACTCCGGCCGGACTCAGGCCGATACGGCGGGAGAAGAACGGGCGGCCGTTCTGGGCCAGCGCGCCGAGCCCCGGGATGTCCGACTGGCGCTCACCGCCGATCCCGCCGAAGTCGAAGATATCGGATTCGCGCAGGAAGAAATCGCGCTTCTCGGGAAAGAACAGCCCGAAGCGATCGAGGTTGACCTGGCGGTCGTCGACCTCCGTCGAAGAGAAATCGGTGTTGACCGTCAGTGAGGCGTTGAGCTGGGGCGTCAGCTTGTAGAAAACGTCGAGGCTCGGTTCGAGCCTCGTGTCCGAGCGGCCGTCCGCGAGGGGGTCTTGCGGGAAAGTGCGTTCACCGATGACGCTGGCCGACGGCACGACGTCGAGCCCGAGCCCCTGTTCGAGCCCCTCGAAACCGATGGCGAGTCCCGAGATCGACGGGTCGTATGCCCGGTCGCGGGATACCCAGGCGAGGTTCTCGCCGCGGCGCACGATGCCGCGCGAGAAGTTCATTCCCCAGGTGTCGGTGGTGGGATCGAAGGAGATCGACTTGAAGGGAATCTCGTACTCGGCCGTCCAACCCCCCTCGAAACGGCCTGCCGCGACGTCGAAGATGCTGTTCCAGTCCCGATAGGCCTGACTGATGTTGCGATAGAGGCCGTCGTTGCGCACGCCGTTGGGATTGACGCCGAAGTAATATCCACTGCGCCGCTCGTTGAATGGATCGATCATCACGAAGAAGCGATCGTCATCCCACACCTGATCGTTCTGGCGCATGTTGTTGGCGGTGATGAGATCCGGCTCCGCGTCATGCAGGCGTACGCCCACGTACAGGGCATCGTCGTCGTAGAGAATGTAGATTTCGGTACGCTCGGACGGCTCTGCGTACTCGACAGGCAACGTCTGATGCAGATCGTCGACGTACGCGGCGTGCGCCCAGACCGCGTCGCCGAGGTCGCCATCGATGACGGGCGGGGTGTCGGTGCGCACGACGCGCACGCTTTTCTGACCCGGATCGGTCAGTGCCGGCTGCGCCCCCAGCGGCGCGGCGAGCAGGGCGAGCGACACAACCGAAAGCGAAGCGCACATTGAAGCGGGGGGAAGCATCGCCGATCCGTAGCACTGGCCATTCACGCGCGGATCATACCCAAATCGGTGGCGCGGTACCCTGCGTCCATTTCGATGGCCGGACACGCGCATGCCCATGTGGTAGTATCGCCGACGCCAAATCAAGGCGTGTCGAAATCCCAGTGAACCGGATTCGCAAACTACTCGCCAGGAAACGATCGGCCCTGAGCCTGATCGCCTTCCTTCTGCTGGCCGGGCAAACCATTGCGGCGGCGCACAGTCACGAGGATGCGCCGCTGCACTTCGTCGACGAGAACTGTCTCGTATGCCAGTTCGGTTCCAGCCTCGACGATGCGGTCGCTTCTATAGACGCCAATGTTACGGCGGCCCCATCAGCCCAATCCCCTGCCTGCCGGGAACTGCACCGTTTCGGTTACGGACCTCGCCAGGCCCCCAACGCCCGCGCTCCACCCACGGCCTGATCCCATCAGGCGCCGCCCGGTCCCAAAGGGCGCTGCTTGATTCCGTGAGGCGTTGCGTGACTCCGTGAGGCGTTGCGTAACCCCGTCAGGCGCCGCCTGACAACCCCAACTCATATTGGATCGACCTTTTTATTCTCGGGCGCAACCTGTAGCGCGCCCGGGTAACCAGTTACTCAGGAGTGCTCAAATGAACCACCCAGTGACCAGACACACATCCAGGCGGGCGGCGCTCGCATTCGCCGCCGCACTCACACTTCCATGCGCGCTGCCCGTTGCGGCACAAACCACTCAGGCTGACGACGAGGATGTCGTGGAGGAGGTGTTCGTATTGGGCGAGCGCCGCGCGTATCGGGGAAATTTCGACAATCTCGAAAGACCCTCGGCAGACCAGACAATCGATGCAGACCTGCTTCGCGAAGCCGGTGCGATAAACCTCAATCAGGCGCTGGATCTATCGGCATCCGTTGCACGCCAGAACAACTTTGGCGGATTGTGGAACAGCTTTTCGATTCGCGGCTTCTACGGAGACATCAATCTGCCAAGCGGATTTCTGGTTAACGGATTCAATGCAGGCCGCGGGTTCGCCGGCCCACGGGACCTGGTAGGCATCGAGTCCGTGGAAGTGCTCAAGGGGCCGCGCTCGGCGCTGTTCGGACGTGGCGAGCCTGGCGGCACGGTCAACCTTGTGACCAAGCGCCCGCAATTCGAGACGTTGGGGGACTTCCGCGCCACCTTCGGGAGCTGGAATCAAAGGCGTTTCGAAGGGGATTTCCAGACCACGGCCGGGGCCGACGAGGAGTTCGGGCTGCGCATTGTGGGGTTCCAGGAGAATGCGGAGAGCTTCAGGGAAACGGTCGAGACTGCGCGTACAGGTTTTTATCCGTCGATCGCCTGGGCTATCTCCGATGCAACCAGCGTGACTTACGAAATGGAGTACACCGTGCAGGAGATACCCTTCGATCGGGGTGTCGCCTATTCGGAAACCTATGGTTTCACGCCGCGAGAAACTTTTGTCGGCGAGCCCGGTGACGGGCCCATCGAGACCGAGGTCCTGGGTCATCAGATCGAAGCCCAGCACAACTTCTCCGATAACTGGAGTCTACTTGCCGGTCTCGGGTACAGAGATACTTCCTTTGAAGGCAACGCATCCGAAACAAACTTCGGCGGACGCCAGACCTACTTCCTCGATGGCCGAACCCTGTCGCGGTTCTTCCGCTATCGAAACTTCGAGTCGGAGCATTTCGTAGCCCGGGCTGAAGTTGCCGGTGAGTTCAATTCAGGCTCGGTTCGTCACAGACTGCTTGTGGGCGCCGACTATGACCGTTTCGACCTTAACTGGTTTATCCAGCGTTACCGGCCAAGGTGGTTTCCGGGGTCGACGGATATCAACACTCTCGACCCGGCAGCCTATCTTTTTCTGGACGTTTTCAACCCAGTCTACGGTCAGTCTCCGCAACCGGTGCCCGGACCAAACACGAACCGGGACGAAAACCTGGATGGATTCGGCTTCTACATACAGGACCAGATCGACCTGACGGATCGGCTGCAGGTTCGCCTGGGCTTGCGCTGGGATGACTTCGAGCAGGATTTGACCAATCTTCTCAGGACGCCCGCGACTACGAGTACCACATCGGACAGTCGCGTCTCACCGCAGTTTGGCGCGGTTTATGCGGTCAACGACGGGGCCAGCCTCTACGCTTCCTACGGTGAAGGCTTCCGCCAACAACCGGGGTCTGACTACCAAGGCAACCAATTCAATCCCAACCTCACCGAGTCCGCGGAGTTCGGGCTTAAACTGGATATGGCGCAATTTTCCCAGGCGGTGTCCGGCTCGCTTACGTTTGCGCTGTTCTCGGTGGACCAAAGCAACATTCTGGTGAACGACGATCGGCCGGAGGCCCAGGCACTGGGTTGGTTTTCTCATGATGCAGGTAAAGCACGCAGCCGCGGGTTTGAAATTGACGCGGACCTTGCCTTCCAGAGCGGCGCCAGGCTGTGGTTATCCTACGCCTACGCCGACGCGGTATTCACCACCAACAGTCTCGAAGCCGACTGGGGCGCGGCAATAGAAGCCGGCGACCCGCTCATCAACTCGCCGGAACACCAGGCGAACGTGCAGTTCAGCCAGAGTTTCGAGGTGGGAGGCATGCCGGCGCAGGTGGGCGCCGGTGTTCAATATACCGGCGAGCGGCTCGGGTTTACCGCCTTTGACTTCTACTTGCCCGGCTATACCACCGCGCGGTTCTTTGGCCAGATCGCACCCATGGAGCGTTTCATGATTCGCTTCGACATGGACAACGCATTCGACGAGGTTTACTACACCAACTCCTATGCGGACGTCTGGGTCGAGCCGGGCGCACCGCGACACTACCACGTCACGGCGGCCTATTCGTTCTAGCCGGCCTGAGTCCATGGCGCAACAACCGGTTGCGCCATGGACTGCCAGGCGCGCGGTACCGCCCTTGATTCCGGAGTTCAAATGATGTCCATGCTCTTAGCTCAGGCGCTCAGCGTAGTGCGGTCCGGCCAGCAAGTGCTGAAGGATGTCTCCTTCAGCATCGCGCAAGGCGAAGTTCATGCCCTGCTGGGCGGTAACGGCGCCGGCAAGTCGACCACCTTGCTGACCTTTCTCGGCTTCCTCGAGCCCGTGTCGGGAAGCGTGCATGTTCAGGGCCGCTACGTCAGCGAAAATGTAAGCGCCGCCCGGCAGGCCATCGCCTACCTGCCCGAGGCGGCGACCCTGTATGGCCACCTGAATGCCTACGAGAATCTCCGCTATTTCCTGTCACTTGCCGGGACGGACACGAACCGGCGCGCGCTCGATGAAGCCCTGGACCGCGTGGCCCTGCAGGCCGTGGCCCGCGGAATGCGGATGCATACCTATTCGAAGGGCATGCGCCAGAAGGTGGCGATTGCCATGGCCATCCTGAGAGAGGCGCCTATCCTGCTCCTGGACGAGCCGACGTCGGGTCTCGACCCTGTGGCGATCGACGAATTCAACCGGCTGGTCCGGGACCTTGCCGAGGCCGGCCGGACCATCTTGCTGGTGACCCACGATGTCTACGGCGCCTGCCATGTGGCCGACCGCATCGACCTCCTGCACAAGGGCGAACTCGTCGGCGCCTTCGACCGGCCGCCCGGCATGGATCGGATCGATACCGAGGCGGTGCATGGCGCCTTTGCGAAATACGCTGGAGCATGAAGATGAACAGAATATTTGCAATTGCGCGGGAAGAGTCGCGGCTGTGGCTGAGATCAAGGCTTGCTCAATGCACATTGCTGATCTTCGCTCTGCTGCTGGCAGCCGTCAGCATCTCAACCTCGCTCAGGATGAGCGAAGAGCATCGGGAACGCTCCGAACAGCAGGCACTGGCGGAAGAGACCTTTCTGTCCCAACCGGACCGTCATCCGCACAGAATGGTGCATTACGGGCATTACGTTTTCCGTCCGCCTCCGCCGCTTGCAATGATCGACCCCGGCGTCGACGCGGTCACCGGGCAATCGATATTTCTGGAAGGCCACCGGCAGAACACGGCCATGTTCGCCGATGCGAGGGCGAGCGCCGATCTCGGCGGCTTCGAGGGGCTGACCGCGGCACTGGTGTATCAATTGTTCGTGCCTCTGCTGCTGATCGCCATCGGCCATGGCGTGTTCATTCGCGAGCGCGAAGAAAACACGCTCGCGCCGCTGCTGGCCCAGGGCGTGACGGGAATTCAGCTGTACGCGGGCAAATGGATGGCCCTGGCGGGAGTCGCGCTGGCGCTGTTATTGCCACTGGCGATGGTTTCGGCTGCGGCTATCGTCAGGGGCGAGACGCTGCTGGCGAGCCTTGGCGTCATCGGCCTCTACGCGATCTATCTGTTCGTCTGGTGCGGGCTGATCCTGCTCGTATCGGCCAGGGTCCGGTCGCGCGCACTCTCGCTCGGCGTTCTGGCGCTATTTTGGCTCGCATCCGCTCTGATCGTTCCGCGCATGGCGGTTGAGTCCGCCAGTGCGACCATGCCCGCACCGGGAAAACTCGAGACCGACCTGCGCATGCAGGCAGAACTGCGGGAAGTCGGCGATGGCCACTATGCCGGCGCACCGCAGTTCCTGCAGCTTCAGGCGAATCTGCTGGCCCTATACGATGTGGAACGCGTGGAAGACCTGCCGGTCAACTTCCGCGGCGTCGTCGCGGAGGCTGCGGAAGCCGATCTGACCGAGGTCATGAACCGGTTTGCCGAAGAGCGCATGGACCTTGAAGCGCGGCAGGCGCGGTTTGCCGAATCTTTCGGCTGGCTTTCGCCGGTGGTGGCGGTTTCCGCGGGCTCCCGCGCGCTGTCGGGAACCGATCTCGCGACGCACCATCGCTTCCTGCGCGAAGCCGAGGACGTGCGCTTCGATTTCATCCAGGGCCTCAACCGCGTCCATGTCGAGCAACTGGACTATATCGACGACATGAATCGCAGCGTCGATGCCGAATCCGAACGGCGCACCCGCATGTCGGCCGAGAACTGGAACGTCCTCGATGGATTTTCCTTCCAACCCGCCGCGGCCGATGAGCGCCTGGCTCGCGCCGGCGCGCCCCTGGCCATGCTGTTCGCCTGGTTCCTGCTGGTGACGGCCGGCGGCATCCACGCCGCGCGAAGGATGCAGCCATGACCGGACTGATCCGGGAAATCCGCTTTCTCGCGAGTGACCGGGCGGCTTTGCTCTGGCTGGGAATCGCGCTGCTCGTCGCTTGTATGTCGGTATTCCTCGGCCTGCGCGAAATCGCCGCACAACGCGCGGAACTGAACGAACTGATCGAAATCGATCGCACGGAACGGGAAGTGGTCGATGCGCTGTACCAGGACTGGGGCGAGGTGGCGTACTACACATTCCACCTCACCTGGGATTCGCCGTCGGACTTTGCTTTCGCCGCGCTGGGCCAACGCGACACTTCCCCCTGGAAGCACCATATCCGCGCACTGGCGCTGGAAGGGCAGATCTACGAGACCGACGCGGAGAATCCCGACTTTGCCCTGATCGGCCGCTTCGACTTCGCATTCGCCGCGAATCTGCTCGCCCCGCTCTTGCTGATCCTCCTGTTGCATGACCTGCGTTCCGCCGAGCGCACCGCGGGTCGCTATGAATGGCTCAGCGCGACAGCGGCAAGCCGGGGGAGCCCCTGGTTCGCGCGGGCGGTCTTGCGCGTGGGCGCGTTGGCGCTCTGCCTGATCGTTCCGCTCTGGGCCGGCGGTCTGCCTGGCGGGGCCGGCGCATCGACCCTGGTCGCGGCAAGCCTCGTTGTGGTCTTGCACATCGCGTTCTGGTGGGGCGTGTGCGCCCTGGTCGACCGTTTCGGCTGGAGCAGCCCGGTCAACCTGACCGCGCTGGTCGGCGCCTGGCTGGCGCTGGCCGTGATCGTCCCGGCGGCAATCAGGATCTCGGTGGAGGCCGCCGTACCGTTGCCGGATGGAGGCGACATCCTGTTAACCCAGAGAGAGGCGGTGAACGACGCCTGGGATCTGCCCAAGTCCGCGACGATGGACCCTTTCGTCGAGCGCCATCCCGAGTGGGCGGACTACACGGAAATCAGTCAGTCTTTCGAATGGAAATGGTATTACGCCTTCCAGCAGGTCGGCGACCAGACCGTCGAGCCACTGTCGCGGGCCTATCGCGAAGGGCGCATCGGGCGCGACCGGCTGGCTGGAAGGCTCGCCTGGCTTTCGCCGCCCGCACTCGCCGAGCGCGCCCTGCAAGCCATTGCGGGCACGAACATGGCGGCGTCGCTCGCCTATGAACAACGGGTGCGCGACTATCATGCCGCCCTCAGGACCTACTACTATCCCAGGCTGTTTCGCGACGAAGCTGTCTCGGATGCGAGCATCGGGCAGCGGCCTGAATTTCACGCAATGGGTGATTGATTCGCCGCGCGGGATCGCTTCCTAACCGGCGCCCGTGCTTGCGATGATCCGCGCGGCCATCCCGAACTGGCCCGCAGGTCAAGTCTGGAATCTCTCAAGTCGCGTCCGAGCGCGGCTGGCGACGGCCTCCCTGGACAGTGAATTGGTTCAGGAAGCGTACGATTGCCTCCCGTTGCACCGGTCTTGCACGGACATGGCGGGCGAGCGCCTGCGGTCTCACCCCACATCGGGTCACCAGCAAGACGCACTCATGCGGCGCGATGCTCGACAGCATCCAGTGCGCCGCGCCGGCCTCATCGTTCGAGTCCGGGTCCGCATTGAGCGATTTCAGTATCGTCGCTCCATCCACCTGGCCCTGGCGTCCCGCACAGTGCTTGCGCGCGATGACCTGCGCGACGTCTTCGGCGTCGGGCTCGCGTCGCTGTGCGACGTAACTGACCGCGTATCTGGCGAAGTCCTCGTCGGGGCGGAGCGCCGTCGGCGTTTCGGTGCGGCGGTTCACTGTCCGGCCGCCTCCCCGCTATGTTGGGAAGGCTCTGTTCGAATCGCCTCGATCAACCGTTCCCGCAACTCCCCTTCCGACCACCGGTGCTGCGGTTCGATCAGGGCCTTCGTGTCGTTGGCGGACCACCCATCCGGCAGCGCGTTGACAATGGTCCGCACGGTCTCAAGTACACGCGGACTCGTGTGCTCGCGAGCCAGCGCGAGCGCCGACGGGTCGTGGAGGGCCGAAGCGGCCAGATCATAGGCGTCGCGCACCGCGATTTCCCCGGACTGGTACATCCGCCTGGCAATTTTCGCGTAGAGGATTTGTGCGTTGCCCTGAAGCGCGAGATCCGTTCCGGCGAGACGGGTGGGCGCGTCCGGTTCAATTGCAACACTCCTTGGGAGCACCGTCGCTTCGATTTGACCGATTTCGGTGTAGGTGGCGATGTCCTCGCACCATGTCCGCTCCTGTGAGCAATCTTCGATCTGCCTGATCGCGCGTTCAATCTGGGCGCGTTCTCGCGGGCTGAGCCTGCCGTAAACGGTCGGCTCGCAGAACAGGTCTACGTCGTACGACTGCCGATGGTTCCACCGGGCGGCAAGCACGGTGCCCCCGCCGAATGAGAGATGGCGCCCTTCAATGAACGGGATCAGCGCCTGAAACAACGCCGCCGCGACATCGCTTTGTGGAGCCGGGATGTGTTCGGTCCGGGGCATATCGCGAGAGTAACATGCCCGCATTGGGGTCAGCCGGCCGCCTTCCGAACCAGCGCCCGTGCCTTGCTGGCAATGGGGATCATCCGGTAAACCCCGTTCATGACCGGCCGCTTCGAATACGTCTGCCAGATGAGGAGTTCGAATCCGGTTTCGCGTAGCAGGTACCGGAATGTCCGGCGACAGAACTCGTTGCAGTGGCCCGGTCGCCAGTCAGGCGGGTATTTGCCGCGCTGCAGTCCCCAGTTCTTGCGGAGACGCTTGTACACGTAGCTCAGGGAGCGCGTATTCGGAAACTCCAGCAGCGCCAGACCGTTCTCCGTGAGCAGGCTGTCGATCTTGCGCATTGCCCGGATGGGGTCCGGCAGATGCTCCAGGACATGGCGCAGCACCACGACGTCGTACACGTCGCTGTCGGGATTGTCGTAGTCGAGAAAGTCGCCGACGATGACGTCGATGCCCTGGTCCTCGGCAATGTCGCGCGCAGCCTTCTCCGTCAGTTCCATGCCGCGCACCCGCCACCCTTCCTTGCGGGCCAGATAGAGCAGGCCGCCATTCCCGCAACCGATGTCCAGGATCGCGCCTGGATCGCCGGCGTGCCTCCGCAGAAACGCCCAGCTTTCCCGGATGTCCTTGTTGGTCTTGTGATGCAGGTTCTCGGGACTGACGTAGGTTTCCACGTACTGGACCTGGTCCACGCCACAGTCGATATCGTAGTTCCACAGTCCGCAACGGCCGCAGCGGTAGTAGTCGAGGTCGCGGTTGGGTCCTTCCCGCATCCACAGCGTGAGTTTATCGCTCCGGCAAAGCCGACATGCCTGCAACATCGTTGGTTACTCGTCCGCTGGGGTTATCTTGCGCTGGCTTCCGGCTCGTGTGCCTGTGAATCGATTCGTTGACGACGTCTGATCGTCAGCCGGCGCCTCCGGGCAATTCCTCCGTCCACGCCTCATCCCATTCCACGACCTCATAGCGGTCGGTTACCGGAAAACCGGGTGGACGCGCCTCCCCCAGGCGCGGATCGAACTCGAGCCGCGTGCGAAACCGAGGCTCCGTCGCCGAGAGGCTGCCGGCCGCGACACTGCCGAACACGTGGAGCGTACCGGCCCTTCGCGAGGAGTAGTTGCGAACGAGAAAACGACGTTTCGCCAGGATGGCCGCGTGCACGGTCAAATCGCCAGGTCCCGTAATCCGGGGCTCGGCGACCGCCACGTTTCGATCCGCGACCAATCCGATGAAGTCGTCGCTGTCGGGATCGATGCGCGGATCGCCAGCGTACAGCAGATCGTCCCCTATGACGATATCGTTTGGCGCGTACACCAGCACCTTGCCGTTAACGCTGCCGCTCACGCGCAGAGAGACGCCCCTGTCGCCGAGCAGGTAGTGGGGATCGTCGGACAGCCGGACGCGGTGACCCGACATTTCGCCCTTGAGGTACGCCCACGAAAAGCTCCCGTCGTCATGAAAGCGGATCTCTGCGTCGGCCGCGAAGCGATGCACGCGCTCGCCGGGGACGTCGTCGATTTCGTCGAGCGCCACGAACTGCTGCGGCAACCGGATTCGCTTCACCCGTGTCTCGAGCCCGCCGAGAAACACCTCCTCGCGCCGCACGAAACGCTCGGAATTGGACGTATTGACCCGGCGTGCCGTCGTCACCTTGCCGTGGAAGGTCGGCTGAACGCCCCCGCTCCTGGAGATGAAGACCTCGGAGTTTGAATGGAAGCGGCCGTCGATCACATCGTCGTGGATCTGCACGTTCGGGTCCCACCGATCGACGAATTGGGCGAAGCTCGAGAACGCGAGCCGCTGCATGCGCATTTGCGTGGACCAGCGCCGGCCGTCCCGTTCCGTGCTGACCTCGACGATCATCTGGTCCATGCCCATGTTGTCGCCGGCCTCATTGCGGGTGATCCTGGCGCTGTAGGTACGCCCGTCGTGTTCCCAGGAAAGCGACTCGGCAGTTAGGACATCGATGTCGTTCGACCACTCCGCCAGTTTGCCGTCGAGCATCCGGTGCTCGTCCGTTTCGAGAGCGGCGATGTCGGGCTCCCTGAAGCTCGCAAAGTCGGGTAATGGCGCAGGCACGGCAGCTACTAGGTCCGCTTCGCGTAACAGTGCTGAGGGCTCGATGCGCAGCGGGGGCTCCGGCGCGAACGACGGCTCGTGAAGTTGCGGCGGCTCTGGTGTTGGCGCGCCATCCTGCCCGAACTGCGAGAGCGATCTGTCCATCGCCTCGAATGCGTTCGGCAACTCATTATCGGTGCCCGGCTCAACCGGTACGCTCGTTGCCAGCATCTCGTCGCCATGGCCCGCCATGGGCTCGGGCTCATCGGCCACGGGCTCGGCATCCTGCACTCGCCCGCCGTCGCCTTCAGCGTCTTCGATCAGGACGAACTCGGCCATGACGATGCCCGAGGAGGTTGCCGATGACGGCTCAATCCGGGGATACAGCGTCACGAGCCCCGCCAGCACCAGCAAATGCAGCCCGACGGATCCGAGGAGAGCGAGGCATCTCACCCTGCCCCGCTCGTCGAATCGCCAAATCTCTGTTCTTATGCTCTTGACCATAGGCGTATGTACGACGATAACGCTCGCCGATCCTGTCGTCCAGATATCGCCAAGCGCAATTAACGCAGCAACAAACGGTTTGCGCTCCCGGACACCGGGGAAGCAGCCGCCCGACGCTTGGGCGACCAACGATGGATGGTATGTCAAACTAATGGCCCTGAATCGGCGCCAGGAAAAAAAACGGAGGGAAACGCCATGAGATACACGAAGTCCTTCGCCCTGAGCATCGTGCTCGCCTCTCCGGCCTTCGGTCATCACAGCGATGCGGGTCTCGACATGGAATCAGTGGTCACATTCGACGGCACCGTCACGGAATTCGCCTGGCGCAACCCGCATGTCTACACGACCGTCGAGACGACGAACGAGCGCGGCGAATCGGTCGAGTGGGCGCTGCAAATGGGTTCGGCGCTGGTCATGGGACGCAGGGGCTGGTCGCGCGACGCATTGGAGGTCGGCGACCGCGTGACGGTGCACGCCCATCCCTCTGTGGACGGGCGGCCGTACGGCATATTGGACTCGATCGAGAAGGAGGGAGGCATCACCCTTTCCACGGCTCCCTCTCCGCCTGAAGCTACTGCCGTTGCCTCCACCCTGGCAGGCATCTGGCTGGCGGACGGTTCGCAGCTTGCCAGCTACCCGGGCGGGTACGACGGTTTCTTCACGGCTAACCTCGTACTCACTGAAGCGGGCAGAGCCGCCCGGGACGAGTACGATCCAATGTCCGCCGACAATCCCGAATCGACCTGCGTCGGACGCCCGACGCCGGGGATGATCGTCTCCAGCGGTCTCTACCCGCTGGAAATCCGGATCGGCGAGGACGAGGAAATCATCGAAATCCGCACCGAATACTGGGACGAGCGGCGCACGGTGTACATGGATGGGCGGTCGCATCCGCCGACGGAAGAACGATTCGATTCAGGTTTTTCTATCGGGTCGTGGGAAGACGATACGCTTGTGGTCGATGTCCGAAATTTCTCGGACCATCGCTCGCCGTACCAGATTGGCGTTCCCTCGGGAGGTCAGAAGCGCGTCGTGGAAAGATATCGCCTGCTCGAGGACGGCACCCGAATCTCGCTGGAATTCACGGTGGAAGATCCCGAGTACCTCGCAGAACCCATGTCCGCCACCTGGGAACTGATCTATTCCCCGCACCTGCAGCTCTCGACATTCGATTGCGATCCCGAAGCCACGAGGCGCTTCCTGCCTGAATAGTTCTACCTGTCCGTCGCTGTCGGCAGGCGAGCGTTAGAAATCGTTTCGAATCTTATGAAACGACTCCGCTGCGAGTCAGGCCCCGGCTGGCTGCTCGGCGCTTGTGCCAGCCGGTGACTTGGCTGCAACTTGGTAGTGGTGTAAGAAGCATTCTGTTAGTTTGCTCGCACCCGAAACCGACTCACTGTCTCCCCATGTTCTACCGCGCGCTCGTTCGATTCATGAGTCTGGTTGCCCGGACGTTCTACAAGAGAATCGAGGTGGTGGGCCTTGCGAATGTCCCCACCGACGGCGCCGTGATTCTTGCCGGCAATCACCCCAACGCGTTGATCGACGGGGTGCTGCTGATGTGTCATGCGGGCCGCACGCCCGTGCACTTTCTCGGCAACGCGAAACTCTGGAAGATCCCTCTGCTCGCCCGGCTGCTGAATGCACTCGGCGCCGTGCCCGTGCAACGCCGCGAAGAACACGGCCCCGGCGCGGATAACCGGGACGCCTTCGATCGCGTCGACGAGGTTTTGGCTCGCGGGGGCTGCGTGGCCATTTTCCCGGAGGGCATCAGCCACACGGACAGCCAGCTCTCGAGGCTCAAGACCGGCACTGCGAGGATAGCCCTGCGCGCCGCAGCACGCCGGGAGGCCGAGGTTGCGATCATTCCTTTCGGCCTGACCTACTTCGATCGCCATCGTTTCAGAAGCCAGGTCCTGCTGCACTTCGGACCACCGATGCACATCGATGGGCACCGTCTGGCGGCTTACGCGAACGACAAGTTGGGGGCCGTGCGACACCTCACCGAGAAACTGCGCGAGCGGCTCTCGCGCGTCACCCTCAATGCGCCGGACTGGGCGACATTGCGGTTCATTCACGCCGCACGGCGCTTGTACAAGCCGATGTCCGCGAAACTCACGCCATCGATCTACGTCGACCTCAGCCGCCGCTTCGTGGAGCACTACACGCGGTTCGCCGGCGAGCCCGACATTCAACGGCTGCGTGCCGAGATCGAGGCGTACCAGACCCGGTTGGAGCTGCTGGGACTGAAGGACCATCAGCTCAATCACCCCGTCAGTGCGCGCATCGCCATGACGAGGATCGTCTGGCGCACGGCCCTGGTCATCCTGCTGTTGCCGCTTGCGCTGCCGGGGGCGATCATCGTGCTGCCGATCGCCTGGCTCGCCGCAACGGTGAGCTCGTGGTACAGCTATGACGTTGACGACATCGCCACCCTGAAAGTCACGACGGCCGTTCCGATTCTGTTGGCCGCCTATACGCTGGTCACGGTCTGGGTCGGGCTGGCCTTCGGGTGGGCCTGGGCAATTCTGGCCGTGCTCTTGATACCGGTCAGTTTGTTCGCCACTTTGTTCGTGCTGGAAAAACAGGCCCAGCTACTGATCTCGATTCGCAGCGTCTTTCGGCTCGCCTGGCTGCGCAGCGACATCGAAGCGCTGGGTGACGATAGGAAAAAACTGGTGAGGGCGGTGCGAACAGCCGTCGACCGCTACGCGGACCCCCGCATTCGGCGGATCTTCGATGCCTCGGACTTCAGCGGACAGTAAATAATCGAGCCGAATCGTTTCAATTCCAATGAAACGATTCTTTTTCGTTTCGTAAAAACTTTTATAAATCAAGCATATAATCGTTTCACGGCTTTGAATATTCGTTTCATTCCGCGCACCGAGACGGTCATACTCGATTCCATCGCTGCGCCTCCTCTGCCTAATAAACCTCGCAGTCGTAAGGCTCGATCTCCTCGCCCAGCGCCAGCCAGTGCCCGGCAATCGTCGCAGGTTCGGTGAAGACAACAGGGTCGACGGTGGTGATGTGGTAATCGATGCGGCTCTGGTCGTCGCTCAGGGTGAAGCGCTCGGTGACCTCGGCGGCGTCGCTTTGGGGCGTGCCGCGGGTGTCGTAGTAATTCCAGTCGATATGCGTGGTTTCCACCACCAGCGTATTGTCTTCCCAATGGCCGATCGAGTAGCCAAGCCGTGAGGGAACCACGTCTTCGGGAGGCGTCGATTGATCCAAGTGAATCGTCCGAACGAGGTCGTACATCTCCAATCGAAGCAATATCCAGTCGCCCTCATCCACGAATTCATAAGGGTGCGGATACCACATGAGCCGCGGCATGCCGGCCGGTTCGCACCGAACCGAAAAGTTGTCGAGTGGATCGAACGCTTCTCTCTCCGCGATGGCGAACTCCGTCAGCGGCGTGTGCATTTCGCGCCTGTTGACCTGCGGAATGCTCCAGACCCGAAAGATCCCCCTGTCCTCGACAACCGTATCCTCCAGCACGTCCTCGAACTGGCTGGTCACGCCGTCCCTGATCAGCAGGACGCGGTCCCCGTCGGCGAGCACCATCTCGGCGGCCAGGAAATCCGCGCCTTCGATCATCGATTCGTGACCGCCCACCACGACGCGATCTCCGACCTGAATGCGGTCCCGCGTAAAACCCGCCCGGACCAGGTAGTAGATCGAGTTGGTTTCGACCCCCACAAGCTCTTCTTCGCCCGCGTCATTCTCCATCCGCAAGGAAAACTTCACGTGCGGATTCCGCCACTGCAATTCGACAATTTCACCCTCCATCTCAGTGAACTCGTCAGAGAAATAGGCCTGGGAATGATGGCCGTGCGCGACGCCCGGCAGGAAAAACGCCACCGAGAGAAGAACTGGCCAGACTGATTTCCCTGTGGTCGCTGCAGGAAAACTTGATTGGCGGTTGCGATGGTGCATGGCGCTGATTCTCCTGCCGGGAAGGAATGTGGAATTGGAGCCTTGAGACGGTGCCTTGAAAAACTTTCAGCGTACGAAACGACCCGCCGCTTCCGGGTCGCAGTTGTGACGGAACATTTCTTCGTGGGGCGAGTAAACCAGTTCTCTGCTGTGTACGAGCGGTTCTGCGATGTACTCGGGGTCTTCCAGCATGAACTCCGCTGCCATGCGCGTGCCGTTTTCGATCAGCCGGTAGCGCTCGATGACATGCTTCTGCGGTCCCGAGGGAACGCCGATCTGGTACGGGGAGCGATGATCCGTGAAGTTCGTGGTGTCGATGACGAGGGTGTCGTCTTCCCACCGGCCGATCGAGTGGCCCGTGGCAAAGCGCTCGTCGGCGCCGGGATGCTCTCGGCCATCCAGATAGATTGTTCGCTCTTCGTCGAAATACTCCGACCGGATGAACAGAATCTCGCTGTCTTCGTCGAGCTCGAATTCCAGCAGATAACCCGCGCTGGAGACGAACGCAGACGGTGTGGGACGGCCGATGCAGGTGGACTCGGGGTTCTCGGCGGACAGCGGGTCGTACGCAGCCTGGGCCGCCAGGCCCTGTTCGGTCAACTTGAGCTGGGCGTGGAAAAAACCGTCGAACCCGCCCGGATAGGAGATGAGCATGGATCGGTCCGCCCGCCATTTGCCCGTCAGGCTCGTGGCCGCTGCGTCGGCCGGTCCATCCGGCGCTCCGGCGGCGGGCGTCAGCCCCAACCCGCCTTCCTTTTCGATGGACTCCAGCAAACCGTAAGGCCGGCCATCCTCTGCGGGGTGGAGACGAACCGCGACCTGATCGCCGGCCGTGAGGGTGTCCGCCCTCCAGCCTCGGCGCGACAGCCCATTGACGCCGCCCATCTGCAGAGTCCACTCCATGCTCTCGCCGTTAGCGGCCGTGGTTTCCACGAGGACGTAAGCATGCGGATTCCGGAAGGCAAACTCGGTAACGGACCCTTCGATGGCGACGATGGAGTCCACATCCATTCCCGCATCGCTGTGATGGCCGGCAATGGGCATCGCCGCCAGGTAAACCGCCGCAAGTAACGCGTATCGTCTCATTGCCGATCTCCTCTGCGGGGGCATTCAATCAAGATTGACCCTCACTCTCGAATGGTCCGGCTGCAGGTCATAGCGAATGCGCCTGCCCTCTTCATCCAGAATCGTCAGGGATTGCTGAAACACACCCTGGGGCGGGGTATCCGCCGTGACGGTTGCCTCCAGAATGTAGAGCCGGTCCGCGTGCCTGTAGATGCCGGCGTAGGTGCGGGTCTGGTCGGGGTTCGTGAGGAAAAGCTGGTGCCCGCCGATGAAGTCGACGTGGTGCCAGGCATCGTAGGTGACTTCGCCATCGCGCAGTCGAAACTGCTGGGCGGCATAGGCAATTGCGCCCATCTGCGTGTAGAGCCAGAAATTGCCGGCTCCGGAAACATTGATCTCGTCCGCCAGTTGATCATAGACATTCCTGGCATCAGAGAAGTCCACCACGGTGACCGAGTAGTAGTTGTCGCCATCGTATGATTCGTAGATAGTCGAGGGGAACGTGCCACCGTATTCGGAAAGATATGGCGCCTCGCTGATCTCGGGTTCGCTCGGGAAGTTGGCCGAAAAGAGCTGATCCGGATAGGCGAGATTGGTCCAGCCGGAGGCACCTTCAACGGCCGGATTCGACGCTCGGATCTCTATGTCCGTAATGAAGCAGCCATTATCGCCGTCACGCGTCGGGGTGCAGATGACCGAAAGGTGGTCTCCCTCTGCGATGGCATCCCATCCCGCTCTACTGAAACTGCCGGTTCCCCCGCCCTCCAGCGCCCAGCGCTCGGTCTCGCCGTTCTCGTTTTCCACATCCATGAAGACCCACACATGCGGATTGGCGAAATGGAATTCAGTCACTACGCCCTGAAACTGAATTTCCCGGCCGATTTCGTAGTTGCCGTGGGAATGGTGTGCGAGCGTAGCGCTTGCGAAGGCGAGAATTCCTGCAATTGCCGCAGTTACCAGTGTTTTTGTCATCTCAGCCTCCCTGAGGCGATCCAAGGCGAAGGATTCTTGAGCCGCTGGCGTGTTCGATCAGCAGGAGTAGGTCGCCCTCCGCGTCGACGGCCACGTCCCGAATTCGGCCGATCCCGTCCACGAGCATCTCCTGTTCGACCGAACCGTCGCCGCCGATCGAGAAGCGAAACAGTGCGTTGGCCTTCAGCGACCCCGCGATCAGGTCGCCGTCCCAGCCGGGGAATGTGTCTCCCCGATAGACTACAACGGCCGAAAGCGCAGGTGACGGAATCAGGTCCACCACGGCCGATCGCATCCCGCTCCCGTCGAACTCGACCTCGAACAAGTCCACGATCGACGACCCATCATAATGCACACCGCTCGTCACCAGCGGCCACCCGTAATTCCCGCCCCCTACAATCAGATTGATCTCGTCGCCGCCACGGGCACCGTGTTCGGTGCTCCAGAGCCTGTCGGTTACCGGATCGTATTCCAGCCCCTGGGGAACGCGATGCCCGAGCGTCCAGATCGATTCGATGGCGCCTTCAACGCCGACGAACGGGTTGTCCGGTGGAATGCTCCCGTCTTCGGAGACGCGGAAGATCTTTCCCCATGGTCTGCCCAGGTCCTGGATTCCCAGATCATAGAAGCCGTTCTTCGCGCCGACCGAGAAATATACGTGGCCGTCGCGGTCCAGGGCAATTCGTCCACCCAACGAAAGATCGGTGCCCGGCGTGTAGTGCTCGTAGGCGCTGCCCCAGATCGTCTCTTCGTCGATCCACGCGCCATCGCGGATTCGGCCGCGAACGATGCGGGTCATGGAAACCGGGACGTTTCTCTCGCGGCTGACCTCGTTACAATCTTCGCAGCGGTCACCGTAGTAGAGGTATATCCAGCCATTCTCCTCGTAGTCCGGATGCAACGCGGCCTCGTGCATCCAGCCCATTCCCCGATCCAGTGCACGGGGACCTTCGGGAATCGTGCTGTCACCGTAGACCCTCGGCGTGCCGGAGACCACCTCGGATTGATGTCCGTCGGCGGAGATGAAGCTCAGGCCGCGTTTCTTTTCGGTGAGCAGTAGCCGACCGTCGGGAAGGGGCGCGATCGAATACGGAAGAGGCGCCAGATCCTCGATCAGCGGAACCAGAACAAAGTCATGATGCTCGCTGTTCTGAACACCACCCGGTATCCCGATCTGCGCCCGGACGCCGTAGTGATCGTAGGTGTAGCCCTGGCGCTGTTCGAGAATGTAGATGGCGAGGCTCTGGATCTGGTCCGGCGCAAGGACACCTTCGTAGGCGGGCATTTCCGCCTCAGTATTGCCGACGCGAATACTCGTCTGCAGCGCCTCGGTCGAAGCACCGCCCGGGAGTTCCGCACCGACCAGCGGGGTACCGAGCGCCGTGCCTTCCAACGCCGCGCCGTGACAGGCGGAGCAGACATCCTGGTACAGGTCGCCCACGGCACCGTATCTCGGCTGCGCGAGCGCCGCGGTACCGGTCATCAGGGAAGCCGCTACGATGGCGGTCAAAAAACTACGGAGCCCCCTATTCGTCATTGACAACAATGCGCTCTCCGTTCGAATTTCGCATCAAGCACGCTTTCGTTCCCAATATTGCCTTCCCAACCGTCATACAGACAAATGGCGCTGGGGCGCAGCTTCCAATTGAGGGGCCGGCAAGGCACCATCGAATAGCATAATGTGAACAGAGGAACAGAAATATGAAAAGAAGTAGGGGAGTCCTTTTTTTTCTGAGCAGCACGCTTGTGTGCTCCCACGTGCTGGCTCATCACGCGTTCGTGGAGTTCGATCGGAGTCAGGTTGTCGAAGTCGAGGGCGAAGTGGTCAGTGTGCTGTGGGCCAACCCTCACATTCGCTTCTCGATACGATCAACCGACGAGAGCGGCACGGAAACTGTCTGGAGTGTCGAAGGATCGTCGCTCAGCATCATGAGCCGGATCGGCATCACCGAGGATGTCATTACCCCGGGCGAGTACGTCAGGGTGGCCGGCTCGCCGGCCAGGAACGGCGACCCGCGCATGACCGTCAGCAACGCGCTCGTTTCGGGCCAGGAATTTGTCCTTGGATCCCGCACCGCTCCACGCTGGGAGGAGACAGCGGTGGGTACGGATCACAACTTGATGGCGGGTGGGACGGTATCGGAAGACGCCACAATATTCCGTGTCTGGAGCACGGATGGAGACGACCCGCACAGTAATACACCTGGCTTCTGGCCGGATGACTATCCGCTGACGGAAGCCGCTCGAGTTGCCCGGTCCCAGTGGGTGCCCATAGCCGGTTCCGAGTGCGAGACCAAGGGAATGCCGACGATCATGGAGCAGCCATATCCGATCCAGTTTGTTCAGGAGGGCGCCGACATCGTTCTGCGAATGGAGGAATACGATACGGTTCGAACGATTCGCATGGACGACACGGAAGCGGCCGAAGCGCCTGCAAGGTCACTCCTGGGATACTCGAAGGGACACTGGAAGAACTCCACGCTGGTCGTCGAAACGTCGGCTATCGACTGGGCCTACTTCGACAAGGAAGGCATCCCTCAGGGGGACGCCATGAGCATCGTCGAGCAATTCACGCCCAGCGAGGACGGCAGCCGACTCGAATACACGATAACGGTCACGGACAGCGAAGTCTTCACCGAACCCGTGACGCTCGAGCGGCATTGGGTCTGGCGTCCCGGCGAAGAAATCAGACCGTATGACTGTACGTGGGGAGAAGGTTAGGATAGGTATGCCAGGCGCGAACAGGCAGCAATGGCACACTAACAGCGAAAAACGGGACAAGAGGGAAAGAATCATGGCCACGAGACGCAAATTTCTGAAGAACAGTCTGACGGCAGGTGCTTACATTGGCCTGGGCCTGCCCGGCGTGCGCCTGGCCTCCGCGCAGGACACCACGGATGAGGAGGCCCGCAACAAGGCCGTTGTCAGGCGCTTCAAGGAATCCCAGGGAACCGACGAGTACGAGCAGGTGCTTGCCGAGGTGATGTCACCGGACTTCCAAAGGCTTCGAGGCGGATTCGAGAACCTGGCGACGAACGCGGCGGGGTCGGAACTGGCGGAAGCGGCTCAACCAGTGCGCACGGCGTTTCCCGATCGCACGGATACGATCGACCTGATGATCGCAGACGGGGACAGGGTGGGCATGCGGTTCCGCGTCCAGGGGACGCACGAAGGCAACTTCTTCGGTATTCCGGCAACCGGAAAGACCATCGACATTACGGAAGTCGGCGCGTTCAGGCTCGAGGACGGCAAGATCGTCGAAGCCTGGTTCATGGCGGACGAGGTTGAACTGCTCAAGCAGTTGGGCGTGGGACTGCCCGCACGGCAGGACGGCCAGCGAATCGTTCCGGTACCGGCCAGGCAGTCGCGCCCCGGCCAGGCCACCCTTGAGGAAATCCTGGCGGCGCCGGTGGACTCGCAAACCTACCGCAACAAGGTGGTGGTGTCCGCCTACAAGTCGGAATTTCCTCCTCCGGGCGTCTTGCCCGATCGGCCCGGCCGGCCCTACGACGTGTATCTGCGCGGCGGATTCAAGCACTTCGTCGACTACGGAAATGCAAACAGCCTGAGCGACCAGGGCATCGGACAGGCGTTTCCGGACCGCCAGGACAAGGTCGATTTCGTGCTCGCCGAGGGCGACACCGTTTGGATCCAGTTCAGGCTGAGCGGCACGCACGGTCGCAGTCTGTTTGGTATCCCGCCGACCAATCGCCATATCGAGGCCGCGGAGGTGGGCATCATGACGTTCGACGGCGCCCGCTGGGACACGGGCTGGTTCTTCGGAGACGACCTGGGGATGGCGCTACAGCTCGGCGTTCCGGACCTCTTCAATTCATGACCGGCACGGGGTAGCAGTCAAACCACACAAGTACGGTTGGGTAGGAAATTTGATACGAATACGCGCATGTGCTGCGGCGATGACGGTGCTGCTCGGCACTTCGTCGCCGCTGCGTGCGCATCATGGCTCGGCGCCCCACTTCGACCCCGACGACCAGGTCAGGCTGGATGGCATCGTCACGGAATTCAGGTTCGTCAACCCCCATGCCTTCGTCTATTTCGATGCCACTGACGCCAATGGCGAGAGCGTCCCATGGCGTTGCGAACTCTCCGGAGCAACGCTCCTCGGACGGCAGGGCTGGACGCCGGAATCGCTGGTTCCCGGACAAAGGATCGAAATTGTAGGCAACAGGGCGCGGCGCGAAGAAAACGCTTGCGGCATGCGGTCGATCACTGCCGGCGACGGCCGCGCCATCGGCAACGAGGACACCGGGCAAGCGGACGTCAGACCCGTCGCCGATCCGGGCAGCGCGGCGTCGCGCCCACGATACCTTGAGAACGGGCAGCCCAACATCAGCGGGACGTGGGTCTCGCGCCAGGGAGGAGGCGCCGGCGGAATCCTGACCAACGGTCCGCCCGAGCGAACGGAGGCGGGACTGGCCGCCTCGAATGCCTTCGACGTCAGATTCGACAACCCGGTGATCAACTGCGAGAGTGGAAACATCATCACCGACTGGTATCGGCAATCGCATGTGAACGACATTCGGCAGAGCGACGACCGGGTCGTCATCCGCTACGGCTACCTGGAGATGGTTCGAACGGTGTTCCTGGACGCCGAGCACCCGGATAACGTCGCGCCGAGTGTCGCTGGCCATTCCGTCGGCCGGTGGGAGGATGATGTCCTGGTTGTGGATACCATCCGGCTCTCGGAAAGGGCGCTGATACCGTTGTCGGCAGTGATGATGAGCGATCAGGCGCACGTCGTGGAACGCATTCACTATGACGAGGAGAGCCAGACGTTGATCCGCGACTACACGGTACAAGACCCGCTCTATCTGGCAAAGCCCTACAGCGGCCGCAACGTATCGGATATCGCCGCCGAACCCTATCGGCCGTTCGACTGCGTCAACCTGAGCGGCGAGAACAATCAACGACCCGAGTCAGGCGAATAAAGCCCACCACAAGAGCGGTGTTCGCAAGGAGCCTATTGATGAAGATTACAAGACTGCTAATTGCATCAAGCCTGCTGCTGACGGCGAATCACGCCTCGGCACACCACAACTGGTCGGCAATCTACGACGTGGAATCCGACATAGAAATCGAAGGCGTGATCAGCTCGATTCAGTGGAGAAACCCGCACGTTCGGGTCAGCTTCACCGTCAACGAGGGCACGGCAGAGGAAATGGTCTATACCACGGAGAGCAACTCGGTCTCCTCCCTGACTCGCATGAATGTGACCGAGGACGTACTCACCGTCGGCACGAGAGTGCGGGTGGCCGGTTACCGGTCACGCAGCCGCGATGACGATATCTTCATGAATCACCTGCTGCTGCCGGACAACCGCGAAGTCATCTTCCTGCGCACGGCCGAGCCCCGCTGGCCGGACGCCACCCGCATCGGCAACACCGACCGGTTGCATGGTCGGGTGGTTGAAGAGGATTTTGCCAAGCGGCCAACCTCGATCTTTGCGGTCTGGAACACGGTTTACGGTGCTCAAGGCAGCCATCAGGCTCTGCGATTCCCGGGGGGAGAGTACACGATCGATTACGGGACGGAGCGGGGTACGGGCGGCTGCGCCTCCAAGGATGTGTGGGCACAGATGGGGGCGCCGTACCCCATCCAGCTCATCGACAATGGCGACACGGTCATCATCCACGCAGAAGAATTCGACACCATACGCGAAGTTCACATGGGCATCGATCACGACGACCCGGGCACCCACACGAACAATCTCGGTTATTCGACCGGCCGCATGGACGGCAACAGGCTCCTTGTGACCACCACATTCGAAGGCAGCGACTCGCCAATCCAGCTCTACGAAACCTTTCAGCTCAGCGCAGACCACAGCCGACTGCTCTACACGTCCACCCTGGTCGACCCGACTTCGAACAACGCACCGACGGTAGCCAGCAAGTGGTGGGAATATCAGCCCGGCGCCTTCGTGCAGCCGTTCGACTGCAGTCCGTAGCTCGAACTTGAGCTGACGCGAATGGCAGCAGAGTTCACGCTGCCGCCCGGGTGCATCGCGACTCCGTGAAGCGGCTTGAGGGCTCCGCTAACGGAACGGAAGTGTGGGACTACAGACTCAAGACCAAGCGTATACCGTCTTCAACCTGTCGCAACACGGCGTCAGATGCACGACCAGCTCGTTCAGTGAGGAAACGCCTGTCCAACGTGACGATCTGCGACACGTTGATGACTGACTGCCGCAGCAGGCCTGATCCGCGTCTGGGCAGGGAAACGTTTCCCGGTGCTGCAGACAACTTCAGGTTGGAGGTGATGGCAACGCCAAGAATGGTGCGAATCCGGCTGCGATTAAAGTCGTCAGACTGAACTATCAGAATCGGCCGGCGGAAACCGGGTTCGGAGCCCGCCGGTTCACGCAACTGGGCCCACCAAATCTCGCCGCGCTTCACTTCCAGTCTTCGATAGGCAGGGAGCGAACCTGAAGTGCCTGCAACTCTTCGTCGAGCGCCGAATCGGAGCCGTCCGCACCGTAGACCTCATTTAACCTTTCGGTGACACGTCGCCTGAAATGCCGGGAGACAAATTCCCTGACGGCCGTGGAATAGAGTTCGCTGCGCGACATACCCAGTGAACGAGCCAGGCCCTCTGCTGCCTCGAAGATATCGTCTCGAATGGAGATTGCGGTTTTCACAACCGGGAGTATGACTGGGGTTATACCCCAAAGCAACCCGTTGGATGGCTATACAAGACGTGCCTGGTCTATTGGGATGCGGATGCGCCGCTATACGTTACGCGCAGGTACCCGACTCGCCCGGGCAGGTCGTGCACTACGAGGCTCATGCCGTTGACTCCGCAGGGGAAGCATACGGGTGGGTCTTCGTTGAAGAGGTTGTTGAAGCCCAGTGAAATCGTCCACGCGTCGCCGGCCGCCGGTGGGATGTAGCTCAGGCGCAGGTCGGAGAACAGGGCCGAGTCCATTTGTGCGCCGCCGTCGAGGGTCATTTCGTCGGTCCAGCGCAGGCTGAATGCCGCGGCCCACCGGACCCTGATCCAGTCCAGTGTCGTCGCCCACCGCAGCTTGGGGAACGCGCGCTGGAACGTTTCGTCGGTGTGAATGCCGGTGCGGTCGGTGACGCTCTCGGTGCCGTCGACGTTTGCAGTGCGCTCGGTATACGACTGCAGGAACGTGGCGTTGAGCGTTGCGTCCAGCCGGCCGTAGCGCCGTTCCGGACCGCTGTACGCCAGGGCGACATCGAACCCGCTCGCCTCGATGCCACCAATGTTTTGCAGGCGATTGTCGACGACGTCCAGCACGCCGTTTTGCAGTCGCGGCGCGAGGTCGCAGAACAGCGGGTCCAGCGTATCGGCGCAGGCGGTGATGACATCGCCGGGGCTGCGTCCCTGAATGGCGTCGTCGATGCGCAGGTCGTAGTAGTCCACCGACGCCGTGAATCGCTCGATCCATTCAGCATCCGGCTGCGTGCTCCAGACGAATCCAGCCGTGAAGTACTCGGAGGTCTCCGGCGACAACGAGGCGTTTCCGGCGGAAACGGCGGACAGTTGCGGATTGGCCTGTACCAGCGATGTCGGCACGCCGAGGCTGGCGCAGTTGGCGGCGATGGCCTGCGGTTGCGGCGTATCGCGCCCGCCGTTGGCGGAGCCGTACTGCCCCAGGACGTCGGCGCACGGATCAAGAAACAGGAAATCCTCGCGCGCGGCGCCGCCGAACAGTTCGCCGATCCCCGGGGCGCGGAACCCGGTGGAGAACGACCCGCGCAGAGTCACCGATTCCACGGGCGTGAACAGCGTATTGACCTTGTAGGTGGCTTCGGATCCGAAGGTGCTGTAGTCGGAGTTGCGGGCCGCCAGATTCAGCTCCCAGTAGCGCGCCCCGGCGGCCAGCAGCGGCAGGCTGAGTTCGCCGTAGTATTCGGTGACGCTGAATCCGCCCCGGGTGGCTCCCGAGGGGATGCCCGCCGTCTCGCCGCGTTCGGCGATGGGGTCGGGGCGGAATGAACCATCGTGGTCCCGATACTCGATCCCCGCCGCGATGCCCGCCTCGCCCGCGGGCATCGAAAACAGGTCGCCGGTGACGTTGAAGGCGGTGTTGCCCAGGGTCTGGTCGCTGAAATCCCGCTGGGTGTAGATGATGAAATCGAGCATTTCCCGGGTAAATGAACCCGTCCCGTCCGGTCCCTGCCCGCCGAAGAAATTGAACGGCACGCAGCCTGGAGTGGCCTCGCAGACCGCCGGATCGCCCAGCGCCACCTGCAGCCTGGCGGCGTTGTGGGAGTTGTATTTCTCCTGGAACCCCTGGTTCTTGCCGTAACTGCCGTACGCCTCCCAGAAGAGGTCGCGACCGCCCAGGGACCAGGCGCCCTCGACGCCCAACGTGCCGAAATAGGTATCCACATCCTGGTAGAACAGACGAGGACCCGATTCCAGCGGACGGCGGCCAAAGAAAGCCAATGTCCCGGCCGCCGGCGACAGGTCGACGCCAAAGGGGTTGTAGGGATTGTCCGCGGAGATGAAGAACCGGTCGGTGATCCGACTACCGCAGCCCGGCCCCAGGCAGAGCGGTTCGGGCGCTGCCTTGGTCGCCGACGTGCGGTTGGTATACGACACCGTGGCGAACAGTTCCGTGTGCGCCCCGATCCCGTGCCGCGCACTGGCGAACAGGTTGACCCGTTCGTTGGGCGTACGCAGATAGTTGAAGCCGGGGCCGTTGTAGTTGAAGCGGTCGGCAGCCGTAAACGCGTGGAAGTCGCCCGAATACGGATCGGCGGGATCGAATTCGGGGATATTCGCCCCACCGTCGTTGAGGACACCGTCGTTCAGGGTCACGCTGGCGCCGCCGGCGTAGTTGGGCCCGAATACGAACCGCCCCTGGGGCGTGAACGACGAGCACAGCGTGCCGGGCACGTCGCAACTGGTGGCGTCGGGATTGGGGAAGGCGGATCGTGCGCGGGCGGCCGTCTCGATGCCGCCTTCGTCGCGGTAACTGGCGCTCAGAACCAGGTGGGTGGTCCCGTTGCCCGCTCCCCACTTCAGTCCGGCCTCGGTGGACTCACCGTCACCCTCCCCGAGATACCCGCCGGTCTGAAGGTCGAACCGCAAGCCGCTGAAAGCCCCGTCCGTGATGATGTTGACCACCCCGCCGATGGCGTCGGAGCCGTAGATGGCCGAGGCGCCGTCCTGCAGGATCTCGACCCGCTCAATGACATTGTCGGGGATCGTGTTCAGGTCCACGTGGCTGGGCACGCCCGAGGCCGACGCACCGGCCACCCAGCGTCGGCCGTCCACAAGCACCAGCGTGCGCTTGGCCTCCACGTTGCGCAGCGACACCTGCACCGAACCCGCGCCGATGCCGGCGCCGTCCTGGGGAAAGCCGGAATTGCCCGGCACGTTGAACTGCGAGTTGGGTGCGGACCCTGTAATGGGCAGGTTCTGAAGCGCGTCGCCCAGGTTGGTCAGCCCGGTGCGCTCGAGTTCGTCCCGGCCGAGCGCCGTAATCGGCGCCCGTTCGGTCAGAGGGTTGCGGCGCAGGCGCGAACCGGTGACGACGACTTCCTCGATGGCGACCGAGGACTGCGCCCGCACGTCGTCCAGCGGAAACACGGCGAGGATTCCGGCAACGGGCAGTGCAAGGCTTCGGCGCGCAAGAGTCTGGCTGGAGCAAGCCCCTCGCACCCGGTGTCCCAAGCCAAATGAAATGAGTCGTCTCAAGGGAATACTTCCATCTGCGCAAACAGCTTCGGTGCGTAATCCATTGCGTACGCGCCAAACCGCGTTCGAATACGAAACCACGCAGGCAAAGCGCGATACAGATCCATCGCGCTACAACCGAGTTCCCCGGTAGCTGTGGCGCTACAACGAATATCCGACCATGAACCAGACCTTGGTCGTATCCGTGTCATAGCCGTCTGCGTCGTACCTGGCGAACTTCAGCTCCAGGCCCACCCGGTTCGGCAGCGTGTAGGTGACGTCGAAACCGAGTTCCGAACCGTAGCTCCGTCCGCCCTCGTGGGCGCTGAAGTCGTGGTAGACCCCGATGAGCCTGGCGCCGCCGAGATTGCCGGCGATGCTGAACCAGGCGTCCCGGACGCCGTCCGGCGGCGCGATGAGGAACTTGTCGGTCCATCCCTGGCGGGCGTGCATGGTTGCCAGGGGCGTCCGCACCGACCTGCGGCCGTCGTCGCTGCCGAGCACTTCGTAGCCGAACGTCAGGACCGTCTCCCCGCCCAACGGGAAATCGCTCCGGAACGTGTATAACGGCGCGTCGTAGGTCAAGGGATTTTCGGCCCACTCGGATTGCCGGGAAAGGGTGACGTCCACGGTCGCCAGGTCGAATTCGCCGCGGTACGAAATGCCGTAGGTGGCGTTGGAATTGTCCGGGCCGTTGTCGTTGCTCAAGTCGAACAGGTACGCGAATGCAACGATTTCCTGGTCCGGCGCCGTCTGCAGGGATCCGCGCAGGAGGTGGGTATCGCCGTACCAGTCCCCGGGTTGCAGTCCGTCGCCCGGACCGAAAATCCGGTTGGTATTGTTCACGTAGCTGTAATCCAGCATCGCATCGCCGCGGGACAACTGAACCCGCAGGGCATCGTAGGTCTGCTCGTTCTGCCGGAACGCCACGCCGCCCACGAAGCGCTGTGTGCCCAGGTTGATGCGCTGCCGGCCGGCCGTGACGGTCATCCCTTCACCGGTGTACTTGAGGAAGGCCTGGTTGAGATCGCCGCCCTCGGGGTCGGCGATGATGGGAAATTGCGACTTGCCGTTGGTGGTGGAATTGAAGTCTTCGATGCCGGCCACGAAGATGTAGTCGCCTTCCAGGCCGAAAGTCCACGGATTGTCCTGATCCGAATTCCAGGTCCAGCGCCCCAGCGCCGTGGACGCCAGCGCCTGCTCGTCGAAGCTGGCCTGGTCCACGTGCTCCAGCCGGTAGCGTACGCGGAGCGAAGTCGTCCCGTTGGCGACCATTTCCCGCAGCCCCGACGCCGCCGACTGAGCCTGGGCAAGGGGTGCGGACAAGGTCAGGGCGAAGCCCCCGGACACGGCCAGGACAACGAACGCGGACAAGGTCCGAACAACGGCCGCAAATGCGGTCCGGGCCCGGACGTCAGCGGTACCGCAACTTCGCCTGCTCATCCTGTTCGCCCGATCATCATGGTCGCCTGTTCATTGGATAACACTTCCCGTGGCCGCGTTTCCAACGCGCGCCATTATGCAACAAACCGGTCAAGTGCCCACCCCAGCCGGTTTCTGCGGCGGTTCCACCGGTCAGGCGTCCTCCTCCGCCTGCTTGAGCGGCGGTTCCAGCGGAAGCTCGATGATCATCTCCGTGAACTCGCCGGGCTCGGTTTCCACCTGGATGGTGCCGCCGTGCTCGCGCACGATGTCGCTGGACATGGCAAGACCCAGGCCGGTGCCCTCGCCGGTGGGTTTGGTGGTGAAAAAGGGGTTGAATATCTTTTCCACGACATGGGGCGGCATCCCGCTGCCGTTGTCCCTGATGCGGATCTCGATTTTCTCCTCGCCGCGCCGGGTCTTGAGCGAGATGGTGGGCTCGTATCCGTCGACTTCCCCGGCCTTGCGCTTCTCGTCGGTGGCGTAACACGCGTTGCCGACCATATTGAGAAAGACGCGGCCGAGATCCTGGGGAATCACGTCCACATCCCCCATTTCCGGATCGAGATCCCGCAGGATGTCGAGCTGGAATTCGGAGTCGCTGGCCCGGGCGCTGTGGTAGGCGAGCCGCGCGTATTCGTCCAACAGGCCGTTGATGTCGGCGGGTTGCAGATCGCCCGAGCCCCGGCCCATCTGCAACATGTCGTGGACGATGCGGTTGGCGCGCTCGCCGTGGGAGCGAATGCGCTGCAGGTTGCCGGTGAGGTCGCCGGTGATTTCGTCGAGGTAGGAACGATCGTCCTCCGGAATCTGCTCGGTGACATCCTCGAGCGCTTCCTTGAGTTCGTCGATCAGTTCCTCCGATACCTCGGAGAAGTTCTTCACGAAGTTCAGCGGGTTCTTGATCTCGTGAGCAACCCCGGCGGTGAGTTCGCCCAGTGCGGCGAGTTTTTCCCGCATGACGATCTGATCCTGCGCCTGCCGCAAGTCCTCCAGCACGGATTCCAGTTGCTCGTTCTTGCCCTTGAGTTCGTCCGCCAGCTTCTCCACCAGGTTCAGGCGTTGCACTTCCAGCGCGTGGCGGCGGAACACCTCGAGCGCCGCCGCCATGTCGGCCACTTCGTCGTTGCCGCCGATGTCCACGGTGGTTTCCAGGTCGCCGCCCGCCATGCGCCGCATCCAGCGGGACAATTGCTCCAGCCGGAACAGCAGCACGCGGCCGACGAACAGCCAGGCGATGAGCAGCGCGCTGCCCACGCTGACGGCGCTGATGGCCAACAGCAGATTGCGTCCGGTGAGGATCGCATTCTCCGAAGCCATGGTGGCGTCCTCGGTGTTTGCCTGCGCCGTGTTCACCAGGCCGTCGACTTCGGCGACCAGGTCGATGGCGATGGCCTGGTTGCCCTCGAGCAGTTCGAGCTGGCGTTCGCCCAGTTGCAGTTCCTGAACCAGCAGGTTGAAGCCGCTCGCCTCGCCCAGCCCCAACTCGATGAGCCGGGCGAAGACGGGCGCCAGCTCGTCGTGCAGCGGGGTTGCTTGAAGGTCCGACAGGTTGCGCTCGATGCGGCTGGCCACGGCCTCGAAGCGCTCCCGCAGGGGTTCTACAAGCGACGCCTCGGTGAGCGTGAACGCGCTCGCCAGCAGTTGCGTGGACAACGTCGCATCGGCCTGAAGTTCGGCCAGGTACCGATAGCGTCCGAACTCGTTCTCCGAGAAATGCTCCGACCGGGGTTCCGGCGGACTGCCCAGATCCCGGTAGCCGGTCATGGTGTAGAAGAGCTGGTCGTCGATGGCCGGAACCATGATGACGTCGAGCCGCACCCGCAACTCTTCCAGTTCCAGCCGCAGGGCCTCCCTGCGCGCCGTCAATTCAAACGATGCGGCCACCTCCTCGCGCAGCAGGTCGATATTCGAGATCAGCGTGTCGGAATGCTCCCGGATACGATTGAACGGCGCTTGACCCGCCTCCATGACCTCGAGTACGGCCAGTTGCTCTTCGAACGCCACGTGAGACCCGCTGATGTCGACCATGACCTCGCGGAAATCGTCCGGCGTTGCCGCGGACGCCAGGCGGGGCGCGGCCGCGACCAGCGCACTGCTGTACTGCGCCACGCCGAATGCCGCCGCAAGCTCCGGCACGCTGCCTTCGTTGACGGCCTGCTGAACCTCGCCCACCCGGTTGAGCAGGAACCAGCCCACCAGGCTGGCCGAGACCGTCAGGACCACGGCGCCGCCGATGGTGAGATAGAGCTGGGTGGAGATCCGCGAGCGAATCCTGTTGATGGCCTGCAACCAGTTCTTCATTGCGACATCGTCTGCATCGTCGCCACGGGGTAATAGGCGCCGTCGTCGCCGAGAGCCGTCATGAAGACCTCGTCGGAGCCCTGGCTGTCGCCATCGCCGTAGCGCAGTTCGAAGCCGTCGATGTCCACCGTCCCGGCAATGCGAAGGCTGTCTAGGAAGCAGTCCCGATTGAGTTCGACGCCGCACCGCTGAAGCCCCTCGATGGCGAGGCGCCCGGCCAGGTAGCCCTCCAGGGAGACGAAGCCGGGAATGGCGTCGGGTGCCTGGGCGGACAGCGCGTCCTGGTAGGAGGCCACCACAGGCAGCGAATCGTTGGTCGGGAACGGCACCACCTGGGTCACCACCACGTCCGCGCCCGTTTCTCCCAGCGCCTGCGCCAGCGCGTTGCTGCCGACGAAGGACACCGTCAGGAACACCGCGTCCATGCCGGTGTGCCGTGCCCAGCTGATCAGCGTCGACACGGGCTGATACGCGCCGATCATGATCACCGCCTGCGGATCGCCCTGGCGAAGGTCCAGCAGGGCCGTCTTCACCGCCGCGGTGTTGCGCGGGTACAGGCCGATCGCCACGGGCTCCATGCCCCGCCGCTCAAGCGCCAGGCGCACGCCCTGGTAACCGTCGCGGCCGAATGAATCGTCCTGGTACATGACCGCGATGCGATCGATGCCCAGGTCGCCGGTCAGGCGGGCGACCATTTCCTCGGTCTCCTGCTGGTAGGAGGCCCGCAGGTTGATGATGTTGTTCCAGGCCGGATCGCGGAGAAATGCGGCGCCCGTAAAGGGCGCGATGTAGGGCACGTCGGCCTCGGCGGCGACCGGCGTGGCGGAGCGCGACGTCGGCGTGCCCACCGCACCGATCAGTGCGAAGACCTGTTCTTCCTCGATCAGATGCAGCGTATTGACGACCGCGGCTTCCGGCTCGTAGGCATCGTCCAGCGACACCAGCTCGAGCATTCGACCGTGGACCCCGCCGCCGTCGTTGGCTTCCTGAAAGGCTGCCTGGATGCCGAGCTGCATGCCCAGGCCGAGTTCCTGGGCGGGACCTGTGAAAGCCGCCGACTGCCCGAACAGAACGCGTTCGCCGGTAACGCCCGGAGTCGCCTCGACTGTGGCGGCGGGTCCGGTAGCGGAAACCTCCGACTCAAGCGCGGAATCCGCGGGCGCGGTAGTCTCTTCCGCGGTTTCCGGGGTACAGGAAACGGCGCCCGGCAACGCTGCCGCAAGGATCAGCCGGATCCAAAGCGGTCGGAACGATCGGCTCATTTCGCTCAACGGATCACCTCGCTTCGGACGCGGTGCGCTCAGTTACCGTTGCCTCCGCGGCGCATCACCAGACAGGTTATATCGTCGGATTGGGGGGTGTCCTGGGCAAACCGATGCACTGCGTCGAATACCGCCTTGTTGGCGCCTTCGGAACTGCCTGGAGGGGTGCCCGCGAACATCTCGCGCAGGTCGTCGAGGCCATATTGCTCGCCCTCGGCATTCATCGCCTCGGTGACGCCATCGGTATACAGGATGACCGTATCGCCCGGTTCGAGCGTGACGGACTGCTGGTTGTAGGTCAGCCCGGGCATCACCCCCAGCGCGATACCCCTGGTCAACGGCAATAGTGTGGAACTGCCGTCCGCGTGGATGATGAGGGGGCTGTCGTGCCCGCCGTTGGAATAGGTGAGTTTCCTCGTCTGCGGATCGTAGACCGCGTACAGCACGGTAACGAACATCTCCGCATCGTTTTCCTCGCAGAGCTGGTCGTTGACTTCGCGCAGCACGTCGCCGGGATCATGGCCGCCGATCGCGGTACCCTTCAGCAGCGTTCGCGTGGACATCATGAACAGCGCCGCCGGTACGCCCTTGTCCGAAACGTCAGCGATCGCAAGGCCAATGCGATCGTACTCCAGGCGCAGTACGTCGAAGAAGTCCCCGCCCACGTTGCGTGCGGCCTCCATGTGCCCGAAGACCTCGAACTCGTCGCCGCTGGGGAAATGCGTCGGAAGGATGGATTGCTGGATCTTGGTGGCGACGTCGAGTTCGTTCTGCAGGGTGATCAGCTTGTCGCGGGATGCGATCGCCTCGCGCCACTCGGCCAGGTGACTGAGCGTTCGGTCGATGGTGACGCGCAGGTCGTCGAAGTCGATCGGCTTGGTGACGAAATCGAAGGCGCCCCGGTTCATGGCGGTGCGGATATTCTTCATGTCGCCGTAGGCGGAAATGATGACCGAGCGCAGGTTGGGAGCCACCTTGGCGATCTGCGACAACAGCGCGAGGCCGTCCATGCGCGGCATGTTGATGTCGGACAGCACCATGTCGATGGCGGGATCCTGCTCCAGCACCTCGAGCGCTTCCAGGCCATTGTGTGCAAAGCGAAACTGGTAGCGACCCTTGCGAATGTCCCGGCGCATGCGCTGCAACATGAGCGGCTCGAGGTCCGGCTCGTCGTCCACTACGAGGATCTTGGGTGTTGCTGCCATGAAGCTCATTCAGGAAGTCCTGTGAGGGCTGGGTTTAATGGGTGCAAAGCGGTGTAAAGGGTAATCGTGCCTGATCGCGTGCGACCGGACACAGAGCATAGTGGATGAAGCCGCCGCGCGTCCATTTCAACCGCGCTCGGGCCCACAGTGGCATCCGCAACCGCACTCGGGCATTGTTCCGTTCCGTAACCTGAATCTGCTCCCGACCTGTTTATCGTCGACGCCTATTTTAACCGCTGGAAGCCTGCGCCACAGGAAATCGCGAAATTAACGTTGCCATGTCGAAACGACGGACACTGATCCTGGGCCTGACGGGCCTGATGTTCCTCATGCTTGTCGGTGGGACGGTTGCGCTTTACCGGGCCGCCACCGGCAGCCTTCCGAAGCTGGATGGCGAAATTCGGATGGCGGGCCTGTCGGGGCCGGTGACCATCGAGCGCGACCGCTACGGCGTGCCGACCCTGCGCGGCGGCAGCCGGGAGGATGTCGCCCGTGCAACCGGCTTCGTCCACGGCCAGGATCGCTTCTTCCAGATGGACCTGCTGCGCCGCTCCACGGCGGGCGAGTTGGCGGAGCTTTTCGGTTCGGCAGCGGCGGACTTTGACCGGCAGCGGCGTGTTCACCGGCTGCGCGTGCTGGCGCGAGCGGTTGTGGAGCGGGCCGCGTCCGGCGAACGGGCGCTGCTCGAGGCGTATGCAGACGGCGTGAACGCAGGTCTTGAGGCACTCTCGGTTGCGCCGTTCGAGTACCTCGTCCTCCGCGCCGAGCCCGAACCCTGGCGGCCCGAGGACATCGTGCTCGGCAACCTCGCGATGTTCTTCGAACTGACCGACTACGACGCCAGCCGGGAGTCCGGCTACACCCGGCTACTCGACGGCATCCCGGAATTGCTCGGGCAGTTCGTCTTCGCGCCTGGAAACCGCTGGGACGCGCCCCTGGTGGGCGACGCCTGGGAGGTGCCGCCGGTTCCCGGGCCGGAGGTATGCGATCTGCGCGGAACGACGTCTTTGGCGACCGGGTCCGGGCCGCAACCGGATGTTCGAGCTGATCTGCCGAAGGCAGGAATCGGGCTCGACCTCCCGGCGGCGGTCAGCCGATTCAGCCAACAATCGGACTCTCAATTCGACCTCCCGGTGGCGGGCAGCAATTCCTGGGCCGTTACCGGCCAACGAACCTCGACCGGGCAGGCCATGGTCGCCAACGACATGCACCTGGGCCTGAACCTGCCCAACATCTGGTACCGGGTACGGCTCATCGTGACTGGCAACGAGCCCGGCGCGCCCCCGAAGCTGGATGCGGCCGGCGTCACCCTTCCCGGTACGCCGCTCGTCGTCGCCGGCAGCAACGGATCCATCGCCTGGGGATTCACCAACAGCCGCGGGGACTGGTCCGACCTGGTGCTGATCGAAACGGACCCGGCCAACCCGGGCGCCTATCTCACGCCCGAGGGATATGTGCCGTTCGACGAATACGAGGAAATCATCGAAATCAAGGGCGGTGAGCCTGAGGCGGTCGTTTTTCGCTGGACCCGCTGGGGCCCGGTGGTCGGCGCGGATCACAGGGGGCGGTTGCAGACGCTGCGCTGGCTGGCTCACGTGCCCGAAGCCGTGAATCTCGGAATTTCCGAACTCGAGACTGCCACCAGCGTAACCGAAGCGTTGGCGTTGGCTCCGCGCGTGGGCATCCCGCCCCAGAACTTCGTGGTGGCCGACGCGCAGGGCTCGATCGCCTGGACCATCATGGGACGGATTCCCCGGCGTGTCGGCTACAACTCGTCGCTTCCCTCGTCCTGGGTCGACGGGAGCGCGGGCTGGCGCGGCTGGCTCACCCCGGACGAATATCCGCGGGTCGTCGATCCCGAATCCGGCTTGATCTGGACAGCCAACAACCGCATCGTCGATGGTGGCATATTGACCCACCTGGGCGCGACCGGTTACTGGCTGGGGGCACGCGCCCGGCAAATCAGGGATGCCCTTGTTGCCGTGGAGCGGCCGGGAATCGAGGACATGCTGGCCATCCAGCTCGATGACCGGGCGTTGCTCCTGCAGGAGTGGCGGAACGTGTTGCTCGAGGCGCTGACCGCCGAGGCCACCGCACCCTATCCCTGGGCGGACGATCTGAAGGCATTCCTCCAGCGATGGGATGGCCGCGCCGGGACCGGTTCGGTAAGCTACCGCATCGTCCGCGAGTTTCGGCGCCAGGTAGTGGAGGAAGTGCTGCGGGGGATCCTGAACAGCTGTGGCGACTTCGATGGCCCCGTTCGGCTGGCGGCGACCAACCAGGTAGAAGGCCCCATCTGGCAATTGATCACGGAGCAGCCGGATCACCTGCTGCCCCCTCCACACGCGTCCTGGAACGGGCTGCTGATGAGCGCGGCCGATTCCGCCGTGTCCTCTTGCGGCGCCGGCCCGTTGTCCGAGTGCACCTGGGGGAGTATGAATCAGCTCGATATCCGGCATCCGCTGGCCGGGTTTCTCGGTTTGCTCCGTCCATGGCTGACGATTCGCAGCGGACCGCTGCCGGGCGGCGATCACATGCCGCGGATTCAGCAACCCGATTACGGCGCATCGGAACGGTTCGCCGTGGCGCCGGGCGACGAAGCCAACGGATACTTCCACATGCCCGGCGGCCAGAGCGGGCATCCGCTGTCCCCCTTCTTCGCCGCCGGACACGATGCCTGGGCGCAGGGCGAACCGCTGCCGTTCCTGCCGGGGCCGGCGTTGCACCGCCTGACGCTGGCGCCGGAGTAGCGCGACCTGGCAGCTGTTCCGGAGTTGCATCACCCGACCCTGTCGCCTGATTGGCATGAGCTTGCGCGTGCGTCTTGGTAGCATTCGCAAGAATCCTTCCGCCTGTCCATTTGTTGCCGTGAACGACCGCATCGGAGAATTGCTTTCAACCCTCGTCGAAACCGGCGCCACGCCGGGTGCGGTGGTCGTGGCCGGTACGCACCAGGCCGTCCTTGCCGAGTGCGCCGCAGGCCGTCTGAGCTACGCGGCCGACGCCGGCCCGGTGACGCCCGACACGATTTACGATCTGGCGTCTCTCACCAAGGTCATCGTGACCGTGCCGCTGGTCATGCGGGCGTACGAGGCCGGAAGGCTCGATCTGGACGCACCTGTCAGGCAGTTCGTTCCGGAGTTTGCCGGCGGCGCAAGAAACCGCGTCACTGTCGCGGATCTGTTGGCGCACTGCGGCGGGCTGCTTTGGTGGACCGATCTCTACCGGCAGGCGCGGGATCTGCCGGCTGCCGAAGCGATGGGCTTCTACCTCAGGCGAATCTGCGCGCTGCCGCTGGACTATGAACCTCGCTCTCGCACGGTCTATTCCGACCTGGGATTCATCTTGCTGGGAGCCGTGCTGGACGACGTGACCGGCGCCCCGCTGGATCGGCTCGCCGAGAATGAAATCTTCGCGCCGCTGGGTATGCACGATATCCGCTACAACCCCCCGGTAGCGCTTCGAAGCCGGATTGCGCCTACCGAGGACGACCCGGAGCGGGGCGGCGTCCTCACGGGCCTGGTGCACGACGAGAACGCCTGTGGCCTGGGCGGCGTTGCGCCCCACGCGGGCCTGTTCGCAACCGCGCGAAGCCTCGTGCCATTCGCGCAGATGTGGCTCGGGGAAGGCGTCACAGGCGCCAGGCGCGTATTCGACCGCGCCACGATCCGCCGCTTCAGCCGCCGCGCCCGCCTGGTGGATGACAGCAATCGGGCGCTGGGTTGGGATACACCCGCGCCGGGCAGCTCCTGCGGCAATTGTTTCTCGCAGGCTTCCTATGGACACACCGGCTTTACCGGTACGTCTCTCTGGATCGACCCGGAGCAGGACCTGTTCGTCGTCTTGCTGAGCAACCGCGTACATCCGACCCGGGACAACACCAGGCTGGCGGAGTTGCGGCCGGAGTTTCATGACGCATTGGCCGATGTTCTGACCTGAAGGCTGCGGACGTTCGCCTGGCAGCCCGTGGCAATAGTCCCGCGGCATGGGCCGTACCGGCTGGCCGAAGACGGCCGATCGACCGGCGATGCGTCCCGGGATCGGGGTAACAGACGATCTGGTTTTTTCGTGTCCGGTCGGGCACGATGGGTGAAACAGCCGGAAAACACCGATTGCCGATGGCATCTGGGAAGGAATGGGGAACAACGCGCGCCGGCGTGCTCGCGAGCGTTGCGTGCGTCCTGGTCACAAGTTGCGGCGGCGCATCGTCCGGCCCCGGCACTCCGCCGGAACCACCCCCGCCTCCTCCCCCGCCGCTGTCCATGGCCGAGGCGTATCGTTTCCTCAATCAGGCCACCTTCGGCGCCACTCAAGCGGATGCACAACAGGTCATCGACATCGGAATGGAAGACTGGATCGATCAGCAGATCGCTCAACCGGCATCGCTCCAACTGTCCTACCTGAACACGCTGCCGGTACCGGAGCGTGCGCCGCAACTGCAACCCGACCGGGTCGACAGCTGGTTCCGCAACGTGGTCGACGGACCGGATCAGCTGCGCCAGCGAGTCGCATTTGCACTGTCGCAGATCATGGTGGTCTCCGAAGTCGGCGCATTGAGGCAGGCGCCGTACGGGCTGGCCGGCTACTACGACATGCTGGTGGAGAACGCATTCGCCAATTTTCGCGACCTCCTCGAAGACGTCACGCTGCATCCCTCCATGGGCGTCTACCTGAGCATGCTCGGCAACCAGCGCGCGGACCCGGAGCGCAACATCAGCCCCGACGAAAACTACGCCAGGGAGATGATGCAGCTCTTCACCATCGGGCTGGTCGAATTGAACCTTGACGGAACCGTGCGCACCGACGCCCAGGGCGAAGAGATCCCTACCTACAACCAGGACATCATCGAGGGTTTCGCGCACGTGTTTACCGGCTGGAACTATGCCGAAGGCGCCAACTTCAACAGGGCGCGCCGCACCATACCGACCCAGGTAACGTCCATGGAGCTGTATCCGGACTATCACTCCACGGAATCCAAGCAGCTTCTGAACGGGATGCGGCTGCCCGAAGGCCAGTCTGGACAGCAGGACCTCGAGGACGCGCTCGACAACGTCTTCGCACACTCGAACGTCGGACCGTACATCGCGACCCGGCTGATCGAGCGCCTGGTCACCAGCAACCCCACCCCCGGGTATGTCGAGCGCGTCGCCTCGATATTCAACGACAACGGCAGCGGCGTGCGAGGCGACCTTCAGGCCGTGGTCAGGGCGATACTGCTGGACGACGAAGCGCGCTCCGCCGGCACGACACCCGGCAGCGGCAAACTCAAGGAACCGCTGCTGCGCCTGACACAGCTCTGGCGGGCGTACGACGCACGGTCGGCCGACGGGACCTTCGTCTTCAGACCTTCCACGAACGATGTCTTCGCCCAGGGTCCCCTGCAATCGCCTTCGGTATTCAACTTTTTCAGCCCCTTCTACGCGCCGCCCGGCGAGATTGCCGATGCCGGCCTGACGGCGCCGGAGCTGCAGATCGCCACCGAGTTTCGTAATACCCTGATTACGAACTATTTCTACACGCAGGCTTTTCGCCGGCATTCCGCCCGCGACGGGCTCAGGTCCGATGAAGTCTACCTTGTCATAGAGGACGAACTGTCGCTGGCGGCGAATCCGGATGCCATGATCGAGCGCATCGCCGAGAAACTCCTGGGGGGCGAGATTTCGGAGACGCTGCACGCCGCAGCGAAGGAAATGGTGGAAACGCGGGAGGCGGACGATGCAGCCGGGCGGGTCGCCGAGGCGCTCTTCCTGATTGTTTCCTCCCCGGAATTTGCCCGGCAGCATTGATGCACGGAGCCTGCCCATGAACCGATTGAGCCGCCGCGAGTTTCTGCAAGCCACGGGCGCCGGTCTGGTTGCGACTTCACCGGTGGTGGGCTTGACCCAGATGGCCACGCCGACGGGCTCATTCTCCGACTACCGCGCACTGGTCTGCGTGTTCCTGTTCGGCGGCAACGATTCATTCAACATGCTGGCGCCGCGCAGCGACGCGGAATACAACGTCTACTCGCGGTCGCGGCAGAACCTGGCCATTGACAAGGCTGCCCTGCTGCCCATCTCGCCGCTGATCCAGGACGGCGCCCACTATGGACTGCATCCGAACATGGGGGCGATACGGACGCTGTTCGACAGCGCTCGCGTGGCCTTCGTCACCAACGTCGGCCCCCTGATCGAACCGACGACGAAGGAACAGTATGAGAACGGTTCGGTAGCGCTGCCGCCGCGGCTGTTCTCGCACAACGATCAGCAGGCTCAGTGGCAGTCGCTCAGGGGCCGCGCGCCCGGCAAGACCGGCTGGGCCGGCCGTGTCGGCGACCTGCTGCGGAGCCATGTCAGCGACCAGCAACTGGCGACCAACGTCTCGCTTGCGGGCAATCAGCTCTTCCAGGCGGCCGACGAGACCGTGGCCTATACCATGGGCCGAAACGGGCCGATACCGTTCCAGGGGATGGGAGACGCCCAAAGGGCGCAGCAGCGACGCGCCGTTTTCCAGCGGATACTCGGCGCGGAGTACGACACGATGTACGAGCGCGCCTACCGGGACATCCAGCAGCGTGCCGTCGAGACCGTCGACCGCGTCAGCGCAGCACTCGAAAACGCGCAGCCACTGTCCACCGCCATGCCGGCATCCAGACTGGGGCAGCAACTGAGCACCGTGGCGCGACTGATCGGCGTGCGCGAACAATTGCAGATGCAGCGGCAGATCTTCTTTGTCTCCACCGGGGGATTCGATTCGCACGATGACCAGCTCGAGTCGCAGCCGGCGCTGCTGAGCGACGTCAGCGAGTCCATCGCCGCCTTCTACCGGGCCACGGTGGAGCTCGGCGTGGCGAGCAGCGTCACGACGTTCACGCAGTCTGATTTCGGACGCACGCTGACCTCCAACGGCGACGGCACCGATCACGGATGGGGCGGCGTCCAGTTTGTGGTGGGCGATGCCGTGCGCGGGCGCGAACTGTACGGACGCTACCCGCGGCTTGAGATCGGCGGCCCGGACGACGTGCGCCGGGGCCGGCTGATCCCCGGCATTTCGGCCGACCAGTATGCAGCAACGCTTGCCAGGTGGATCGGCGTTCCCGATGCGGACCTGGGTCACGTGGCGCCCAACCTGCACAATTTCGCCCAGCGCGACCTGGGCTTCCTGATTTAGACCGAACTCCTTCGAAATCGGCCTGCCGCATTGGCGCCAGCCCCCGGGACACTCACGAGGGCCGACACTCGGGTGAACCCCGATTCGCGTCCAACCTCCTGCCCGCTCCGGTTGACAGCCCCAATGCCAAGCCCTATATGTACCCGTCCATGCCAGCTACGCGTACATGCACCGTCCTGACTCTCGCCCTGGGCTGGGTCGCACCGGCCGCGGCAACCGACGTGGTGTTGTGCACCGACGCCGGACGCGTGGTCATCGAGCTCTTCGACGACGACGCACCGGCGCATGTCGCCAATTTTCTCGATTACACCGACAGGGGGTTTTACGGAGGGACGGTATTCCACCGCGTCATCGAGGGCTTCGTCGTCCAGGGCGGTGGCTTCGATGACGAGTTGCGCGCCAAGCGGCCCGGCGGCACCGTGCCCAACGAGTCGCGCAACGGACACGACAACGAACGCGGCACCGTCGCCGCGGCACGCACCACCGACCCGGATTCAGCCTCTTCGCAGTTTTTCGTGAACCTGACGGACAATCCCGCCCTCGATGCCACCCGCCGCGAGCCGGGTTATACGGTCTTCGGCCGCGTCATCGAAGGCATGGAAGTCATTGACGAGATCAGCACGCTTCCCACTGGAGCGCAGGGCGGATTCTCCGGCGACGTGCCCGATCCGCTGATCGCCATCGACTCGGTCTCGCGCCTTGTGGAAGCATTCTACGGCGACCTCTCCTACCCCGAGCGGCGCGTGCTGCTGCGCGAGCAGATCGATACGGCCTTCGCCGCGGAGGACTTCCCCGCCACCTTCAACTGGTTGCGCCAATTCAGGAATGCCTGCGGGACCATGGACGCGGACCTGCTGATCACCGAGTCGCAGGTTGCGCTGGGCGTGGACGATGAGAATGCCGCCCTGGCCGCGCTGGAGCAATACCTGCGCGTCGCCGGGAACGATCATCCGGGGTTTGCAGCGGCCCTGGATACCTACCTCGACCTGGTTCCGGAACCCGTGGCGAACGAGTCGACCCAACTCACCTTCACCAGCTTGTCGGATCTGGTGAATCATTGCGTACCGCCGGAGGCCCCGACCATTGTCGATGCCAGCTCGGCGACCATGGACGAGATGGTCGACAACCAGACGGCGGTCCGATCCTTCATGGCGGCGAGCGAGGAGCACCTGGGATGCCTCGCGGAAGTGATCGAATCGCCGGACCTGGCCAGGGAGGAACGGGCGTACCTGACCTCCGTTCACAATCGCATGGTAGACGCCATGGAAGCGGTTGCCGGCGACTTCAACGACCAGGTCAGGCTGTTCCGCGACCGCCAGTAGCGCGGACTAGAGCCCCAGCGACGTATTCCAGATATACACGGCCAGCGACTTGATGGTGGCCGCATCCAGGGTGTCGGCCCACGGCGGACATTCGCCCAGCCGGCCGTTGGCGATGACGTCGTAGACGGTGTCGCGGTCGCTGCCGTACAGCCAGATGTCATCGCGCAGGTTCGGGCCTCCGTAGGGCACGTAGCCGTAACTGTCGTCGCCATGACATTCCGCACACAGGGGCGCGAAGGGTTCGGCGCGCGCCACTGCGGCCGGATCCGCATCGCCGCCGGCAAGATCCACGGCCCACTCGGTCAGATCGCTGAGTTGCTCCTCGGTGAATCCCAGAACGCCGTATCCCGGCATTTCCGAATACCGTGTGTCCGCACAGGCGCCGTAGCTCAACTGGTCTTCGGGGCAGTCGCGGTTGCGCACGCCGTAGAGCAGCGTCTGCTGGATCGCCATGACCGGGGCTACGTCGTTGGTTTCCTGGCCGGTGATTCCCCATAACCAGTCGTAATCGGTCAGGTCGGGAACGCCGGGGGTTCCGCTCAGGTCGGCGCCGTGACAGCCGGCGCAGTGCTCGGCGGCCGCCGACTGCGCCGTCTCGCGCACGTAATCGCTCAGTTCTTCGTCGGCGGCGATGACATAGGGCGATGCGTTCAGAATCCGCACCTCCGGCGCTTCCTGGGCGTGCAGCGCGCCCGAAATGCCGATGAGCAAACCGGTCGCGACGGCCGATGAAACGATGGAAACCAATCTCATGTGCCCGCACCTCGCCGTATGAATGGACGACAATCTTAAACGATTGCCGACGGCGTAGACGATGGCTGCCGTCTTCATGCCTGACCGGTCGTTTTCGTTCCAGCTACTTCGGTCCCAGTTGATCCCACAGGTAGCTGTAGACCATGGCTTCATTGCGCGCAACCTGCGTGTTGTCCGAGGCGCCGGCATGCCCGCCGACCGTATTTTCAAAGTAGAGCAAGTCGTGCCCCAACTCCGTCATCCGCGCGACCATCTTTCGCGCGTGGCCCGGGTGCACTCGGTCATCTCTGGTTGAAGTGGTGAAAAACGGAGTCGGATAGTCAACATCGCTCTGAATGTTATGGTACGGCGAGTATTCGCTGATGAAGGCCCAATCGTCGGTATCTGGATTGCCGTACTCGGCCATCCAGGAAGCACCCGCCAGAAGCCTGTTGTAGCGCTTCATGTCGAGCAACGGCACCTGCACGACCACCGCATTCCAAAGATCGGGCCGCTGCGTCAGCATCACGCCCGTCAGCAAGCCGCCGTTCGAACCACCGCGAATGCCGAGCTGCCGGGGACTCGTCACGCCGCTCTCGATGAGATCCTCCGCGACGGCTATGAAATCGTCATAGGCGACCTGCCGGTTTTCCTTCAATGCGGCCTGATGCCAGCGGGGTCCGTACTCACCGCCACCGCGGATGTTGGCAACGGCGTAGGCGCCCCCGCGAGCCAGCCAGCTATGGCCAACAGTAGCGCTGTAGCCGGGAGTCAGGCTGATTTCGAATCCGCCGTACCCGTAGAGCAGTGTCGGGGTATCGCCATTTGCCTCGAATCCGGCAGGCAAGATCAGGAAATAAGGGACCTGGGTGCCATCCGAACTCGTGGCGAAACGCTGTTCGATTGACATGCCATCCGCGTCGAAGAATTGAGGCAAGGATTGCAGAGCCTCTGTGCCGACGCCGCCATCCTCCGAGAAATACAGCGTGTCGGGCACCAGGTAATTCTCGTAGGAGAAGAACATGTCGTTCGATGTATCCGAGGCGGCAACCAATCGGATGCTGCCGAACGCTTCGGTGCCGATTTCTTCCGATACCCATTCGCCATCGACCAGTTCGTAGCGAACCATCCGGCTGACCACGTCCTCCAGTATATTGAGGATCAGGTAATCCCGCGTGGACATGACGCCGCCGCGCGGCAGCGCCGTGTTCGGAGTGGGTACGAACAGCGCGTGAAAGTCGGGTTCGCCCTGCATGAACTTCTCGAAGTCCGCTGCAATCAGCGAGCCTTGCACGAACGTCTCGCCGCCCACCTTCCAGTCGGATTTCAGCTCCACGAGCATCTGGCCGTTGAACACGCCCCGAAATTCCGCATCTTCGGGAATTTCGATCTGCCGGAGTTCGCCTCCCTCTGTCACCAGGTAGCTCGTCGACGTGTAGAACGTCGGTGCCCGGACAGCGAGATCGTAGTGGACATCTCCATCCCACGAGCGGTAAACGCCTGCCCAGACATCGGATTGCTCGCCTGCAAAGATTTCCGTGGCATCCGAAATGGGCTCGCCCCGCCTCCAGACTCGGGCAGTGCGGGGATAGCCCGAATCCGTGAGCGAACCGTCACCGAAGTCGGTGCCGATGTACACCGTATCCTCGTCGATCCAGTCAAGCTGGGACTTCGCCTCGGGCACCAGGTACCCATTGTCGACGAACGCCCTCTCATCCACATCGAATTCGCGAATGACCACCGCGTCGGCGCCGCCGCGGGACAGGTGGAGCGCGCAGAGACGATAGTCCGGGCGCAGGCACGACGCACCCTTCCAGACCCAGTTCTCGCCCTCGGCTTCGGCAAGCGCATCGAGATCCAGGATGGTCTCCCAGTCGGGATCGCCGGAAACGTAGTTCTCGACCGTGGTGCGGCGCCAGAGGCCGCGTGTATTGGCCGCGTCTCTCCAGAAGTTGAAAACATGGTCGCCGCGAAGGCTGGGAGCGGCAATGCGCTCGTCGGAATTGAGGATCTCGAGATTGCGGTCGTACAACCCATCGAACGTCGGCAGCGACTCAAGGTACCCCACCGACACTTCGTTCTGCGCTTCGACCCAGTCCAGGGCTTCCTCGCCTTCAACGTCTTCCAGCCAGATGTACGGATCGTCGATACCAGCCATATCGTCCGGCTCAACAATCTCCTCTTGTGCCCCTGCCATCGCCATCGTCAGCGCAATTACAGTGCAAATCGCTCCACGTTTCATCATTCTCCTTCTCTCCCAAAAGGCGTGACACTGTGGAATTGCGCGCCCGGAGAGATTCGAACTCCCGACCACCTGGTTCGAAGCCAGGTACTCTATCCAGCTGAGCTACGGGCGCGAGGGACGCATTCTAACCCGCACCGCTCGCCGATGTGACCGGCGAATTGTCGCGGACCTGCTTTCCAGGGCGTCAACACATCGAGGCAATGGGAGAGGAACTCGAACTCACGACACAATTTCCAACAGGTTCCGTCAGCACTACGGAATTGGGCGAATCTGACGACATTCACAAGACAGCGTGAACGACCCGTCAAGCCTTAAGCCGATAGCCCGTCCTGAAAATCCACCACACGGTTACCAGGCAACCCGTGAGAAAGACACCGGTCATGCCGATGCTGACCCACAAGCTGACATCCGCCAGCTCGTAGAAGCTCCAGCGGAAGCCGCTCACCAGGTACACCACCGGGTTGAACAGGGTCACCGTCTGCCAGAACGGGGGCAGCATGTTCACCGAGTAGAAGCTGCCGCCGAGAAACGTCAGCGGCATGACGACCAGCAACGGAATGATCTGCAGCTTCTCGAAACCGTCCGCCCAGATGCCGATGATGAAGCCGAACAGGCTGAACGTGATTGACGTCAGGACAAGGAAGGTGAGCATGATCAGCGGATGGGCCACCTGCAGCGGCACGAACAGCGTGGCCGTGGCGAGAATGATGACGCCGAGGATGATCGACTTCGTTGCCGCGGCGCCCACGTAGCCGAGCAGGATTTCCACGTAGGAGATCGGCGCCGACAGGACCTCGTAGATAGTGCCGGTAAACCTCGGAAAATAGATGCCGAACGACGCGTTGGAGATGCTCTGGGTGAGCAGCGACAGCATCACCAGGCCGGGAACGATGAACGCGCCGTAACTCACGCCCTCCACGGCCGTGATCCGCGAGCCGATGGCCGCGCCGAAGACCACGAAGTACAGCGACGTGGAAATCACCGGCGCCAGGATGCTCTGGTAGATCGTGCGAAACGTTCGCGCCATTTCGAACACGTAGATGGCTTTGACCGCGTAGATATTCATTTTTCCCAGGTCACCAGGTTGACGAAGATCTCTTCCAGCGAACTCTGCTTGGTATCCACATCGTGGAAGGTGATGCCCGCCTCGCCGAGCGCCAGCAGCAACATGGTGACGCCGGTCCGCTCCCGCTGGGAATGATAGGTATAGACCAGTTCGCAGGATTCCGGAACGAATTCAAGATCGAAGCCGGACAGGCTCGCGGGAATGCCCTGCAGCGGTTCGTGCAGGTGCAGCCGCAGTTGCTTGTTGCCGAGCCTGTCCATCAGTTCCTGTTTTTCCTGGACCAGGATCAGGCTGCCCTGGTTGATGACGCCCACCCGCTCGGCCATCTGCTCGGCTTCCTCGATATAGTGGGTAGTCAGGATGATGGTGACCCCGGAATCCCGCAGGCCGCGGACCAGGTTCCACATGTCCTGGCGCAATTCCACGTCCACGCCGGCCGTGGGCTCGTCCAGGAACAGGATGCGCGGTTCATGGGAAAGCGCCTTGGCGATGAGCACGCGCCGCTTCATGCCCCCGGAGAGCGTCATCATCTTGTTGTCCTTCTTGTCCCACAGCGACAGGGACTTCAGCACCGATTCGATGTGGCCGGGGTTGGCCGGCTTGCCGAACAGGCCGCGGCTGAAGCTGACCGTGTTCCAGACCGTCTCGAACGCCTCGGTGGGCAGTTCCTGGGGTACCAGCCCAATCATGGAACGGGTCGCCCGGTAACCGGTGATGATGTCGTGACCGTCCACGGTGACCCGGCCTTCCGTGGGATTGACGATGCCGCAGACGATATTGATCAGGGTGGTCTTTCCGGCGCCGTTGGGCCCCAGCAGGGCGAAAATTTCGCCCTTGCGTATCTCGAGATCGACATCCTCGAGCGCCTGAAACCCGCCGTCGTAGGTCTTGGAGAGCCCCTGGATGGAGATGATGGATTGCTTGTTCATAAGGCCGCGGCGGGAGCATAGCGCGTCTTGCGCACGGATGCTCGATTGATTGGACCCGCAACGCTACAGCGTGTAAATTGTCCGGTAGCAGCCCTGCCAGGGCATCATAAGCTGAAGAACCGGGGACAACCCGGAAAGGGAATTACAATGATCAACGCCATTCAATCCAAGCTCGAAGAATATACCGGCGAGATTCTCGGCATCACCCGAATCGTCGCGGCATTCATGTTCCTGCAGCACGGAACGCAGAAGATGTTCAGCTTCCCGGTAGCAGCCAACGCCCCTTTCGAACTGCTTTCCAGAGGCGGCATTGCCGGCACGATTGAAGTGTTTGGCGGGATTTTGCTGTTGATCGGCCTGTACACGCGCCCGGTGGCCTTCCTGTGTTCGGGATTGATGGCGTTCGCGTACTGGCTGGCGCATGCGCCGCGCGGATTCTTCCTCTGGACCGTCGGCAACGGCGGCGACGCCGCGGTGCTGTACTGCTTCCTGTTCCTGTATATCGCTGCCGTGGGCGGGGGCAAGTTCAGCGTCGACGCCGCTCGAGGAGGCTGACGGCACACCATTTCTCAGGTTCTCCGCGGGCCGGGATTCATCCCGCAGCCCGCGGAGAGCTGCGTCCGGCGCGAACAGCGCGCGAAGCGATAACAGGCTCTAATCCGCCGCCGAGTTGGCAAATACGCCAGTCGGTCTTGGCTGTGAAGCAGCGCCGGACAGGATCGCTGCCAGCCCGGCGACACTTTCGAGGTTGTGGATCGAGCGAAATTCATCCACATGGGGCAGGATGGCCCGGATGCCCGCAGCCAGGGGCTGGAACTTGTCGTAACGCAACAGCGGGTTCAGCCAGATCAGGGTCCGGCACGACTTGTGGAGACGTTCGATTTCCCGGGTCAGGCCTTCTCCAGCTTCGCGGTCCAGTCCATCGCTGACCAGCAGCACCGTGGGCACCTGGGCCATGACGCGCCGCGACCAGTCGCGGTTGAATTCGTGCAGGCACTGGCCGATTCGAGTGCCCCCTTCCCAGTCCTTCGCCAGATGCCCGGCCGCGCTCAGGGCACAGTCCACGTCCCTGTCCCGCAGGCAACGGCTGACATTCGTGAGCCGGGTCGCAAACAGGAAGGTCGACACGCGCGCGTACCGTTGCGTCATGGCGTGCGCGAAGTGCAGAAAGACGCGCGAGTAGGTGGACATGGAGCCGGAGATGTCGCACAGCACGACGAAGCTCGGTGGCCGGTCCCGTTGCCGCCGGCGTACCAGCGGAATGATGTCGGCGCCGGTGCGCAGCGACGCCCGCAGCGTCTTGCGCATGTCGATGCGCGCGCCCCGGGGATGCGCCTGGAACCGGCGTCCGGGTATCGGCTTGACCAACGGCGCCATGCTCCGTACCGCCGCCTGCGCCTCGGCCAGTTCGTTGCCCGACATCTCCTCGAAGTCCCTGGATTTCAGGCGCTCCCGACTCGACCAGGTCATTCGGGCGTCCAGCTCCGACTCGACCACGGCCGGTTCACGCGCCCGATCGGGTTCCTGCAACAGCGCTTCCGCTACCCGGCGGCTGAGTGGCTGCCACCCTTCCCCCTTTGGAGCCTTATCGCCGGCGCCGCCTTCCAGAGCCCCGGGACTGCGCCAGAAGAGGAAGAAGACCTGGTCGAAGAATTCCCGCTGGTCGGGGCGATTGACGAACACCGAATGCAGCGCCCAGTACAGGTCGCTGCGCCGGGAGATGCCCACCGCTTCCACGGCCAGGACCGCATTGACCAGCTTTTCCGGGCTCACCGCGAGCCCGACCCGCCGCAATGCCCTGGCGAAGCTTGCAAGATGGATGAGCAGACGCTCCGCCGGCAGAGCGGAGGCGCTTGCGGTCATCGGCCGGCCGCAGCGGCGCGGCTATCGGATCGGATCTCGTCCAGGATGCGGGCCGCGGGCTCTCCGCGCATTCTGGCCACGTCGTCCTGGTATTTGAGAATGACGCCCAGCGTGTCGCTGATCACGCTGGTTTCAAGGCTGACGATGTCGAGCTGGGACAGGGCGCGGGTCCAGTCCAATGTCTCCGCGACACCCGGGACCTTGAAGAGGTCCTCGCCTCGAAGCCGCTGCACGAAGGCGACGATTTCGCCGGCCAGGCGCTCCCGGGCGTCGGGCACCTTCACCCTGACGATTTCCAGTTCCCGTTCGGCGCTCGGGTAGTCGATCCAGTAGTAGAAGCAGCGCCGTTTCAGGGCATCGTGAATCTCCCGTGTACGGTTTGACGTGATGACTACCACAGGCGGGCTTTCCGCTCTGATGGTGCCGATCTCCGGAACGGACACCTGAAAATCGGCCAGGATTTCCAGAAGGTAGGCTTCGAAAGGCTCATCGGCCCGGTCCAGTTCGTCGATGAGCAGTACCGGCGGACCTTCGTCGTGGGGCGCCAGGGCCTGCAGGAGTGGCCGCTGGATGAGGAACCGGCGATCGAAGACATCATCCGCCAACCGCTGCCGGGAGCGTTCCCCCGCGGCCTCGGCCAGGCGTATCTCGATCATCTGGCGAGCGTAGTTCCATTCGTATACGGCCGACGCCACGTCCAGCCCCTCGTAGCACTGCAGCCGCAGCAGTCGCCGGCCCAGCGTGGCCGCCAGGACGTTGGCGACCTCGGTCTTGCCCACGCCGGCCTCGCCCTCCAGGAACAGGGGGCGGTTGAGCTTCAGCGCAAGGTACACCGCCGTGGCCAGGCTCCGGTCCGCCACATAGCGGCCGGAACCCAGCAGTGCCTCGGTCTGGTCGACGCTTCCGGGGATCTCCACTGGCGCTGGAACCACCTGACGACTAGCGCTCCATCAACCTGCTGATTGCGTATCGGGTTGATAGAGCACTGGATCGGCGCGCCCTTCCGGTACCGGCAGAAACGCCCCGCGTTGCGAGAGCCGGTATCAGCCGGCCGCCGCCACGGCCCGCCTGGCCATCACGGTGACGAGGTGGGCGCGATACTCGGGCGACGCGTGGATGTCCTCGTTGAGCCCGTCCGCCGATACCGAGATGCCCGCCACGGCCTCCGGGGCAAAATTCACCGCCAGCGCCTGCTCCATTTCCGGCACCCTGAAGACGCTTCCACCGGCGCCGGTCACCGCCACGCGGACTTCTTCGCCGCTCTGGGAGACCATCACGCCGACGATCGCGTAGCGGGAAGCCGGATTCGGGAACTTCATGTAGGCGGCCCGGTCCGGGACGGGAAAACTCACCGCGGTGACCAACTCGCCCGGCTCGAGCGCGGTCTCGAACATGTCGGTGAAGAAGTCATCCGCGCCGATGGTCCGGGAGTTGGTATGGACAGTTGCGCCCAGGCCCACGACTGCCGCCGGATAGTCCGCCGCCGGGTCGGCATTGGCGATGGAACCGCCGATGGTGCCGCGGTTGCGCACCTGGGGGTCGCCGATGGACTCGGCCAGGTCCGCGAGCGCAGGGATCGGCTGACGCACTTCGGAAGACCCGGCCACTTCGGCGTGGGTAGTCATAGCGCCGACCACGACGGCGCCATTTTCCGTCCGAATCCCCTTCAGTTCTCCAAGTCCGGCCAGATCGATGATGTCCGAAGGGCTGGCGAGCCTGAACTTCAGCACCGGTATCAACGTCATGCCGCCGGCGAGATAGGAGGCGTCATCGGACTGCCCCGAGGACGCCACGGCGTCGGATACCGAGCTTGCACGTCGATAGTTGAACTCGTACATGACCGTTATTCTCCTTGCGCCGATTGCAGCGCCGCCCAGACTTTCTCCGGGGTCGCCGGCATGTCCACGTGCGCCACGCCGATCGCGTCGGTGATGGCGTTGATCAGGGCCGCGGGCGCCGCGATGGCGCCGGCCTCACCGCAACCCTTCACGCCCAGCGGATTGTGCGGACAGGGCGTCTCCGTGGTCTCGATATGGAAGCTCGGCAGATCGTCCGCCCGGGGAATGCAGTAGTCCGTCAGCGAACCGGACAGGAGCTGCCCCGATTCCTCGTCGTAGGCACAGTTTTCAAGCATCGCCTGGCCCACGCCATGGGCGATGCCGCCGTGCACCTGGCCGTCCACGATCATCGGATTGACGATCTTGCCGAAGTCGTCCACGGCGTTCCAGTTGACGATCTGAGTGGTGCCGGTTTCCGGGTCCACCTCCACCTCGCAGATATGGCAGCCTGCCGGGAAGGTGAAATTGGCCGGATCGTAGAACGCGCCTTCGTCAAGGCCGGGCTCCAGTTCCTCCAGCGGATAGTTGTGAGGCACGTAGGCCGACAGTGCGATGTCGCCGAAGCCCACCGACTTGTCGGTGCCGCGGACGCGGAACTCGCCCGACTCGAAGTCGATGTCCGACTCGCCGGCTTCCAGTGCGTGGGCGGCGATCTTCTTGCCCTTGGCGATGATCTTGTCCAGCGCCTTGCAAATCGCCGAACCGCCCACCGCCAGCGACCGGGACCCATAGGTGCCCATGCCGAACGGAATCTGGTCGGTATCGCCGTGGACCACGTCGACGTTCTCGAAGGGGATGCCCAACCGATCGGAGACGATCTGCGCGAACGTGGTTTCGTGGCCCTGGCCGTGGCTGTGGGAGCCGGTATAGACCGACACCGAGCCTGTGGGGTGCACGCGCACCTGCGCCGCCTCGAACAGCCCTGCCCGGGCGCCGATGATCCCGGCGATATTCGAGGGCGCCATGCCGCAGGCCTCGATGTAGCCGGCAAAGCCGATGCCGCGCAACCGGCCGCGGCTCCTGGCTTCTTCGCGACGCCGGGCGAACCCGGCGTAATCGGCCGCTTCCGCCGCACGGTCCAGGACGCCCTCGTAGTTGCCGCTGTCGTACTGCACGATCACGGGAGTCTGGTACGGTAAGGCATCGGCCGGAATGAAGTTTCGGCGACGAAGTTCGACCGGGTCGATCCCGAGTTCCCGCGCGGCGGTTTCCACCACCCGCTCCAGCAGGAAAGTGGCTTCCGGCCGTCCGGCGCCCCGTTCAGCATCCACCGGCGCCGTGTTGGTAAAGACGCCAACCACATCGCAACGGATCGCCGGCGTGGTGTAGAGACCCGCCAGCAGTGTCCCGTAGAGATACGTCGGAATCAGCGGCCCAAAGGTCGACAGGTACGCGCCCATGTTGGCCTGGGTATGCACTCTCAGGCCCAGAAATTCGCCGTCGGATGTGCATGCCAGTTCCACTCGCGTGATGTGGTCCCGGCCATGGGTATCGGAGAGGAACGACTCCGTGCGCTCGGCGGTCCATTTCACCGGCCGTCCGACCTGTTTCCCAGCCCAGGTGACGGCAATTTCTTCCGGATAGTGCGGGATCTTCGATCCGAAGCCGCCGCCCACATCGGGGGACACTACTCGCAGCTTGTGCTCGGGAATGCCGAGAACGAAGGCGCCCATGAGCAACCGGATCACATGAGGGTTCTGGCTGGTGGTATACAACGTGTAACTGTCATGGGCCGAATCGTATTCGCCGATGGCGGCCCGGGGTTCGATCGCGTTCGGGCACTTGCGGTTGTTGACCAGTTCCAGGGTGGTTACGTGATCCGCCCTGGCAAACGCCGCATCGGTAGCCTCCGCATCGCCTATGCCCCAGGAGAAACAACTGTTGTCGTCCAGGTCGTGAAGGGTCGGCGCGCCTTCAGCCTGCGCCGCCTCCATGGAGACCACCGCAGGAATTTCGTTGTAGTCCACGTCGACCGCTTCGGCCGCATCCCTGGCCTGCTCAAGCGTTTCGGCAATGACCATGGCGACCATGTCGCCCACGAAGCGCACCTTGCCCTGCGCCAGTACCGGGCGGGGCGGTTCGTTCATGGGACCGCCGTCGGGGGCAAATCCGCAGGGCACACCGCCAACGCCCTCCAGGTCGTCGCCCGTGAATACGGCGACCACGCCGGGCATGGCGCTTGCGGCCTCCGTGTCCACCGAGCGCAAATTGGCGTGCGCCACCACGGAGCGCACGAAAACCGCGTGGGCCTGACCCGGCCGGGCGATATCGTCGGTGTAATTGCCTTGTCCGGTCAGAAACCGGAAATCCTCTTTGCGGGTGACCGCAGCACCGATTCCAGTATCCATTCCGCTAGCTCCTCATCGCCTGGGCGCCGGCCGCGATCGACTTGACGATGTTGTGATAGCCGGTGCAGCGGCAGAGGTTGCCCTCCAGCCAGTCCCGAATTTCAGCTTCGCCAGGGTCGGGGTTGTTGGCCACCAGGTCCAGCGCGCTCATGACCATCCCCGGCGTGCAGAAACCGCACTGCAGGCCGTGATTGTCCTTGAATGCCTGCTGCATGGGGTGTAGTTCGCCGTTCTCGGCCAGGCTTTCGATGGTGCTGACTTCCGCCCCGTCCGCCTGTGCGGCGAGAACCGTGCAACTCTTGACCGACTGCCCGTTCATGTGCACCACGCAGGCGCCGCACTGACTGGTGTCGCAGCCCACGTGGGTGCCGGTCAGCCGGAAGTGATCGCGAATGAGCTGAACCAGCAGCGTCCGTCCTTCCACCTCCGCGGAAACGGACTCGCCGTTCAGCGTCATGGTTACCGTCAAGGTCACAATGACTCTCCTCTGTCTGGTATTCGACTAGGGCTGGTAACTGGCCACCGGCGGCAGGTACGAGCCGGTGCGTTCCGGCGGCGCCGCCTCTGCGGCCACCGGATGGACCAGCGTGCCGATGCCGTCGATGCTGGCCTCGATGGTTTCGCCGGGCTGCAGGAAGCGCTGCTCGCCGCGCACCGCGGTGCCGGCGCCCGTGCCGCCCGACGTGCCGTTATTCAGCACATCGCCCGGGAACATGGTGATGATCGAAGAACCGTACTCGATCAACTCGTAGATGGAGTGGATCATGTCACCGGGACCGGCCCGCTGCATGACCTCTCCGTCCACCTCCAGCACCTGCTCGAGCCGCACCATGGGATCGCCGTAGAATTCCTTGGGTACGATCCACGGCCCGATGGGGGCAAAGGTGTCATGGCCCTTGCCCACCAGCCAGTCCGAACCCGGCCGTGAATTCGGCGGCCTTCCGCCCCGGTCGGAGATGTCCAGGCTGACCATGTATCCGAAGATGTAGTCCTCGGCATCCTCGGCCGACACGTACTTCGCCGTACGCCCGATCACGACGGCCAGTTCCACTTCCCAGTCGATGCGGTCGCGGCCCCAGGGAATGACCACGGCGTCGCCGGTGCCGATGACCGCGCCCTCGGTGGGCTTGATGAACAGGTAGGGAATGCCGCGATTGGCGCGCCGGCGCTCCGCCGCTGCGCGCTGCTCCTCCGGCGTATTGGCTTCTTCCACATGGCTGTAGAAGTTGACGGCCGCGTTGAGCATCTTGCCCGGCATCAGCGGCGCCAGGGTGCGCACATCGTCTAAATCGTGAACGTATTCGGCGCGGTTGTCTCCGCTCAGGCGCTCGTTGGCCACCATGTGATTGACGATCTCGTAAAGCCGGTACTTGAGCCCGTACTCGTAGCGGCCGACCAGGTCCTTCATGTCCGCGGGCATGGGGACGGCCACGTAGTCCGGAAGTTGCTCCAGCGCCTGGTTGGCGGCATTGAGTTCGATGATCAATTCATCCCGCAGGACGATACCGACACGCGAATCGCCTTCGCCTGTGACCTCGAAAGTCCCGAGCTTGAAGGGTTCGACGCTGGTCATCGCGGTTTGCGCCGCAGCCGTACCGGCAAGCGTCAGCGCGGCAATCAGGGTCAGGAATCTATTCATGATTTTCACCGATTGGTTGTATTGAAGTTGGCGTTATTTCTTCGAGAGCCCGGCAATACTATCGCGTCGACATGGTGCTGCGACAGTCCACACGATTTCATTGCCGCCAACGGCTAACTCTCGCGCGTGCTCGTCAGGGTGTCAAGCCGGAACCGGGGTTCGCGTAAGGGCGAGAGGGCCAGCTTCCAGTCTGAAATGCAGTTATGAGCCTCTTGCGCTGTTCGGAAGCCTTTGATCGATAAAGGTTTCGAGCAAGTCCAAAAAGAACTTTACCCCAGGAATCGGCGGTTTTGGCGGGATTTTGGGCCGTTTCCGGTCTCGGCGCCGGATTTTCACCCCAAGCGC
>JAJEFE010000147.1 GCA_022820625.1 Gammaproteobacteria bacterium
GGCAACCAGTCCCTCATATCGGACGGCAGCAACAAACCCTGATCCGGATGATAGGGACGAAACGTCGTCGGCATCGCAATCTCCCACAAACTGCGACACAATTATCTCATTAATTTCCTACGGCGCAGCCTCCTAGCGTCAGGCAGCAGATGCCGGTGAGCACGGCGCTGAGAATGAGGGCTACCGATGCGCTGACGAACAGGGCCTCCCCGCTGGCGTCCATCGTGGAGCCGATGGCCGCCATCCCGACGATCAGTGCAGGCGACAAGCCGGCAATGGCGCCGCGATAGCCGCCCGCGAGGGCGACGACCAGGCAGGCGGCGAAACATCCGAACAGCACCAGCCCCACACCCTGGGAAGAGTAGGCGCTCAGGGGCCCGGAGAATATGAAGGCCGCGTAGGCTATGTGGGCGACCAGAAGCCCGAGACCGGTCGTCACGCCGGTGGAAAGGGCGGGAACGGCCCGGCCTGCCGCGACATCGCCGCGCAGCTCGTTGGCCAGATCGAGGAGTAGCGGTTTCATGGCGATGCGCGTACGTCAAGCTCCCCGAGCGCCTGTGGATGACAGGGAGCGGAGCTGGGGAACAGCGTTACCTCTTCTGCGGCGCGCAACTCCGAATGGATGCCGCTATTCGCCGTCGCCCCGCGCGAGACGGATTCCCATGGCGCCGGTGACCAGCGGCAGCAGGGCGTCGATGACGATCCACACCAGGGAAACCGTTTCGTCGCCGATCGCGGTAAATTCCGGACTCCGGAGGTTGAACCAGTTCCAGAAGAACAGGATGCTCACGAACAGGAAGCCGTAGAAGAGCGTGTTTGCGGTGAGATACTCGCGCGTCACTCCGCCCCCGTCATTGTCGGCGCTGCTTTTGCGGAGATAGCCGTAGACAAGGCCGAGGACGAGCGCGACGATCATCATCGGGTTGAGGATGTCCCAGGCTGCGCTGTACGGACGCGCTTCCGTGGAGACGTGATACAGCGGTTCGACGACAGTGTGCACACCCACCAGGACCGCTACCAGGATCAGGTAGATTCCGACTATTTTCTTTGGCATCCGGCTAATCTCCCAGTTCAAGGTTCACTGAATAGACCACATCGCCCGGCCGACCGCAACAGGTTTGCCGCGAGTGCCGGACCGGGGCCGCAATGTCCTCTTCGACGCGGTTCAGCCCTGCGCCGGCCGCCGTCTTCACGGCAGCGAGAACTCGGCCACCACTGGCGTGTGATCGGATGGCCTCTGCAGCCGGCGCGGCGCCACGTCGATGGAGCAACCGGTGCAGGCGGCGCTCAAGTCGTCCGACGCCAGTATCAGATCGATTCGCAATCCATTGTTCCGTCGAAAGGCGCCCTGACGGTAGTCCCACCAACTGAAGCTCTTCTCCTCCTGCTCGAACAGCCGGAAGGCGTCCTTGAAACCCGCCTCGAGGATGCCGCCCAGCGCGGCGCGCTCCCTTGGACTGCAGAGGATCTTGCCTTCCCACTGGACCGGGTCGTGCACGTCGCGGTCGTCCGGGGCGATGTTGAAATCGCCGACGGCGACGACGTGCTTGTGGCGCTCGAGATCCTGCCGCAAGTGTGCGTCCAGGGCGGCCAGCCAGGCGAGCTTGTAATCGTATTTCTCCGAGCCGACGCTCTGCCCGTTGGGGACGTACAGGTTTAACACTCGAACGTCGCCATAGGTGGCGCACAATACCCGCCGTGCGGGATCGTCGTAGCCTTCGAGGTCGACCACGACATCCGCCGGCGGCAACCGGGAAACCACCGCGACACCGTTGTAGGTGGGCTGTCCGCTGTAGGCGACATGGTAGCCCAGGTCCTCGAAGTCGGCCGCGGGAAACAACTCGTCGGTGACCTTGGTTTCCTGCAACCCGAGCACGTCGGGCTGAGCCTGCTTCAGCCAGTCGGTGACGTGTTCCAGCCGTACCCTCAGGCTGTTGACGTTCCAGGTCGCTATTTTCACGGCTTTCCTTGCGCTCAATCGTGAATGCCGGACTTGCGTTGCAGCGTCTGGCGGACGGCGGGCTCCACGGGTTCGGGAGAAATGGACGCGAAGGCCGGCAATTCCCGCGTATCCATGAGCGGATTGTCCAATCGAATGCTCCAGCCAGCCGCCTCGGTACAGGCCGAAACACTACCATTTTTCCTGTTAAGCTGCGCCTCCGTTTCGGTCGGACAGGATCTGCCGGGTGACGAATTACGACTTCATTGTTTTGGGGGGCGGGAGCGGTGGACTGGCTGCGGCACAGCGCGCCGCGCAGTACGGTGCCCGAGTGGCTGTGGTCGAGTCCGGACGGCTGGGCGGCACCTGCGTGAACGTCGGCTGCGTCCCGAAGAAGGTAATGTGGAACGCGGCCCAGTTGGCCCACGCCCTGGAGGACGCTACCGGCTATGGTTTCAGCGTGACCCGCCATGGACACGACTGGGCGGCGCTCAAGAGCGGCCGCGATGCCTACGTGGAAAGGCTCAACGGAATCTACCAGCGCAACCTGGAACGCAAGTCCATCGACTGGGTTCGCGGGGCAGGGCGCTTCACGGGCAGGAATCGGGTCGCCACTGATCATGGTGACGTCCTCGGCGCCGAACATGTGCTCATAGCCACCGGTGGTTATCCGATCGTTCCGGATCTCCCCGGGGCGGAGCATGGGATCACGTCAGACGGATTCTTCGAACTTGAGGCGTTGCCAACCCGCACGGCCGTGATCGGCAGCGGCTACATCGCGGTGGAACTGGCCGGCGTGCTGCGCGCGCTGGGCAGCGAGGTGGTGCAGTTGGTCAGGTACGATGGGGTGCTGCGTGCCTTTGACGACATGCTCGGCAGGCATCTCGCAGAGCACATGCGCGCGGCGGGAATCGACGTGGTCACCGAGGCAGTGCCCGAGTCGGTGCAAGCCGGGCATGGCGGCTTGACCGTACAAACCGCCGACGGCCGTGAATTCGAAGGGTTCGATTGCCTGTTGTGGGCGATCGGCCGGAGCCCCAACTCCGCGGCACTCGATCTCCCCGGGGCGGGCGTTGCAACGGGACCCCGCGGGCACGTGGTCGTTGACGCCTGGCAGAACGCCAGCGTCGGGGGAATCTACGCTGTGGGTGACGTCACCGGCAAGGCGCAATTGACGCCGGTCGCCATCGCCGCCGGCCGACGCCTGGCGGACCGGTTGTTCGGCGGCCTTCCGGACCGGCGCCTGAGCTACGAGAACATTCCTTCGGTGATCTTTTCCCATCCGCCGGTGGGCACCGTGGGGCTGTCGGATGCGCAGGCGCGGGAGCGGTTCGGCGACGATTCGGTGCGTGTCTACCGGTCTGAATTCGTGCCGATGTACAACGCACTGACGGAACACAAGCCCAGGACGGCGATGAAGCTGGTTACCGTGGGGGAGGATGAGCGGGTGGTCGGTTGCCATCTCATCGGCGCCGGGGCGGACGAGATGCTGCAGGGGTTCGCGGTGGCGGTGACGATGGGGGCGACGAAGGCCGATCTGGACAATACGGTCGCGATACATCCGACCAGTGCGGAAGAGCTTGTGACGATGCGTTGACCGGTTTTTTTAGCTAACTGGGGTCAGGGGCTTCCAGTCCGAGAAGGCGACTGCCTGCCCGAGTCTGATCCCGCCCTCGTCCAACACGTTCCACACAGTGGCATGCTGTACGAGGAACCGCCGCCCCGTCCGCGAGACCCGCACCCCCCGATAGTCATCGACGAAGCCCTGGGCCGTCACCCGTCGCAGCATCCCGGCGCGCTCCTCGCGTAATAAAGGCTCGGCGGTCAACCGCGAAGGCGTTGCGGTGAACTCCTCCCAGGTCGTCTCCCAGAGATCGAGGGCCTGCCGGTTGCCGTAGTTGAGGATGGGATCGGCGGAGTCCAGGTGGGACGCCACCACGAAGGGGGCCAGGAAAAGCCGCTCGCTCTGAGCCTCGATGCTCCCACTGCGATCGATCAGCTCCTGCTTTAGCCACAAGGCATGGCTGTCCAGCAGCCTCCGGACCCAGGCTATGTCGACGGCAGGCACTCGCTTCGCCATTCTTCCTCTTTCGCTTTCGGGAAGGTTCGGGATGAGCGCGAAATTACAGGATGGGCGAGCTGGGGCCGAGGCGGATTTCAGGCGCGGAGCTGCGCCAGCACGCGTTTCAATACCGGGGCGGTATCAGGGCGGACGCCGCGCCATATGTTGAACGACTCGGCGGCTTGTTCCACCAGCATGCCCCAGCCCTGGACGGCCTCGCCGGCGCCGTGGCGCGTGGCCCATCCCACGAATGGTGTTTGCCGCGGGCCGTAAACCAGGTCGTAGGCAAACGTTTCGGCATTCAGGCAGTTCGGCGAAAATGGCAACTCCGTGGTGTGTAACCCCAACGAAGTGGCGTTGACGACGATATCGAAGGGTTCGTGATTGGCTACCTGCGTCAGCGAACATGCGGAGAAATCGGCCGGTGCGCTCACCGCAGCAAGCAGGTTGACAGCCTTTTGGACGGTTCGATTGGCCACCATAAGCTCGTCCAGCCCAGCGCTCGATAACGCTGCCAGAACACCCCTGGCAGCACCTCCGGCGCCTAGTAGCAGCATGCGTTTCTCGTGTAGGTCAATTCCGTAATTGCGCTCAATATCGTGGCGGAATCCGATGCCGTCGGTATTGTCACCCCGGACCCGCGCGTCGGGGGCGAATGACAGGGTGTTGACGGCGCCGGCGCGGCGGGCTTCAGGTCCGACTTCGTCGGCGAGGTCGAAAGCCGCCTCCTTGTGGGGCACGGTGACGTTCAGACCCCTGCCCCCGTCGGCGGCGAACCGTCGAACGGCACGATGGAGCATCTCCGGCTTCGCGGCAAGGCGCGTATAGGTCAGGTTCTCTCCGGTTTGCTCGGCGAACAGCCGGTGGATCAGCGGAGAGTAGCTGTGATCGATCGGAAAGCCGACGACCGCGTAGCGATCGGGAGTTGTGTTGCGAGCCACCCGAGGGGATGGGTCGGCAGGCTGGGCGGACTCGAGGTTTGGTCTTGTTTGCGGCATGCGGTCCCCCGGTTCGGCTCAAGATGCCCTGAGGACGGCGCCGGTTCGACCGTCTCGTATCATGGTGGGGTTGGCGAGCCCGCCGAGCTCACCCGTGAGCACATAGTCCACGCGGGCGCCGAATTCGCGCCGTACATGGAGCGGGTGGCGCAGGGGCGGGCGTCCCGACCGATTGGCGCTGGTCGAGATCAGCGGGCTGGCGGCAGCTTCGCACAGCCTGCGCGACAGGGCGTGACCGGTGACTCGAACCGCCAGCGTGTCCCGGCCTCCGGTGAGCCAGAATGGAATGCCCGGCCGTGCGTTCAGCACCCAGGTGACGGGGCCGGGCCAACTCAGGCGCAGTTCCTCGGCCAACGCGCCAGTCGGAAATTCGACCAGGGGCTCAAGTTGCTCGAGGCTGGCGGCGATGAGCGACAGTCCTTTACGCCAGGAGCGACGTTTGGTGTCCATCAGCTGTTCCACCGCGCGCCGCTCCCAGGGTAGGCAGCCCAGCCCGTAGACGGCCTCGGTGGGATAGGCGACCAGCCCGCCCTGATGCAGGATGCGCGCGGCTTTTTCCAGGTGAATCCGGGACACAGCGCTACGACCCATTCACATCAGCAGCGATGATCGCCATGGTAAACGCATTCAGCGCGATTAGGGGAATGCCGACGGGTCAAGTGTCCTTTGCGGACGGTCGGGACCGCTGTCGACGGGCACGACCCGTGGTCCGTCTCCTGTTGCGGGCTTTGCGCTTCGGCGCAGCAGCAATGAGTTTCCTGCACTCTTCCAGCGTCAGGTCCTCCGGCTGGCGCTCCTTGGGAACGCTGGCGTTTTTCTTGCCGTCGGTCACGTAGGGTCCGTAGCGGCCGTTGAGAACGATGATGCCGGCTTCCTCGAATTCCACTATCGGCTTCCGGGCGGCCCCTCTCCCGCCGCGGGAACCCCCGCTGGCGATATGCTGCGCGATCAGTTCCAGCGCTCGCGGCAGCTCGATGGTGCAGGGATTGTCTTCACGTAGGCTCACGTAAGTCTTGCCGTAACGCACATACGGTCCGAGCCTTCCGATACCGGCCGACACTGGCTCGCCGGACTCGGTTTCGCCGAGGTCTCGCGGCAACCGCAACAATTGCAGTGCTTCTTCAAGGGTGATTTGGTCAACTTCCTGGCTCGGAAGCAGGCTGGAGTAGGCGGGCTTGGGCTTGTCGCCGCGGGCACCAAGCTGAACGAACGGGCCGTATCGGCCGCGGCTCGCAAATACAGGCCTACCGCTGGCTGGATCGGTACCCAACCGCCGCATCTGAGTGAACAGCTTCAGCGCTTCCTCGAGCGTAATTCGGTCAATTTCCTGGTTCGGCAGCAGGCTGGCGAAGTCGGGCTTGACATCCTCGCCGGCGTCGCCGATCTGAACCATCGGTCCGTAGCGCCCGAACCGCGCGAATACCGGTCGGCCGCTCTTGGGATCGGTTCCGAGCGGTCTTGGCGGGACGGCCTGGGCGCGGGTGACCGAGGATTCGATCTGCTCCACGCGCTTCCGGAACGGTTGCCAGAATTCGCCCAGCAACGGGGTCCATTCCCGTTCGCCCCGGGACACCGCGTCGAGACGGTCTTCCATGCGGGCCGTGAACTCATAGTCCACGTAGTTTGTGAAAAGCCGCGTGAGAAACCGGTTGACGACCTTGCCCATATCGGTGGGGACGAAGCGGCGCGACTCCATGGCGACGTATTCCCGGTCGCGCAATGTCGACAGTATGGCTGCGTAGGTCGATGGCCGGCCGATACCGTACTCCTCCAGCGCCCGCACCAATGTTGCCTCCGAATAGCGCGGTGGAGGCTCCGTGAAATGCTGTTCGCTGAGCAATTTCCTGAGTTCGAGCCGGTCGCCGACCTTCAGTGGCGGCAGGATACGGTCGTCCCTGTCGAGATTGGCTTCCAGGCGTCCGCGCTTCTGCTGGGAGCCGTCGTCCGTGCCCTCTCGATAGACGGTCATGAAGCCGGGTTTGACCAGTACGGATCCGGTGGCGCGAAACTGGTGGTTCGCCTCGCCGGGGACTCCCGCCGACAAATCCAGGCTCACTGTATCGAAAACGGCGGAACTCATCTGTGACGCGACCGTGCGCTTCCAGATCAAATCGTAAAGTCGCCGTTGTTCCGACGGCAACGACGCTTCAAGGTTACCAGGAAGCCGGGAGGCGGATGTTGGCCGTACCGCCTCATGAGCTTCCTGGGCGTTCTTCGCCCTGGTCCTGTAACGACGCGGGCTCTTCGGCAGGTTCTCTGCGCCGTAACGCTCCTGAATAAGCGATCGCAACTCGGCGATCGCGCCTCCGGCCAGAGTGACCGAGTCCGTGCGCATGTATGTGATCAGGCCGTCCTCGTAGAGCCGTTGCGCCGTGGACATTGTTTTTCGAGCGCTGAAGCGGAGCTTGCGCGCCGCTTCCTGCTGAAGCGTGGAAGTTGTGAAGGGCGCAGCGGGATGGCGCTGCCGCTTCTTCTTTTCCACTTTGGCAACGGTCAGCGTCCCGTCCGCCGCCTGATTGATCGCCGCCTCGGCCTCGCGCACGGCTGCTTCATTCGTGAACGTGAACTGCTCGACCTTCTCTCCGGCGTAGCGGGCCAGGCGGGCCCGGACGGTCTGCCCCGCTCCGTCTTGCGCATCGGCGGCGGCTTCGGCCTTGATGGTCCAGTATTCCCGCGGTTCGAAGGCTGCAATTTCTTCCTCGCGCTCGACGATCAGGCGCAGCGCCGGACTCTGGACCCTTCCCGCCGACAGTCCCCGCCTGATCTTCTTCCACAGCAGCGGCGACAGGTTGAAGCCCACCAGGTAGTCCAGCGCCCGGCGCGCCTGCTGGGCGTTGATCAGCGAGTCCGAGAGCTGCCGCGGCGCGGCGATGGCCTGTTGGATGGCAGTGCGCGTGATCTCGTGAAAGACTACGCGGTAGACCGGCTTGTCGCGCAGGGCGCCCTGCTCCTTGAGCACCTCGCACACATGCCAGGAAATGGCTTCGCCTTCTCGGTCCGGGTCCGTCGCCAGGTAGAGTGCGTCGGCGCGCCGCAGGGCCTTGGCAATGTTCTGAATGTGGCGCTTGTTCTTGTCGATTAGCTGATACTTCATGGCGAAGTCGTGCTCGGGATCTACCGCCCCGCCCTTGGGCACCAGGTCGCGGACATGCCCGTAGGAGGCAAGGACCTCAAAGTTCTTGCCCAGGTAGCGCTCGATCGTCCTAGCCTTGGCGGGCGACTCGACGATGACCAGGTTCTTGCTCATCGGCTGTGGATGCTACTGCCTGTCCGTGACGGGTCGGGATTCCCGGATCAGTGCAGCCAGCCGGAATTGTCGGTGAAGACCAGGTCTTCCATCTGCATGTAGGCCTGCTCCTGTCCGGGCTGGCTGAACAGGACCATCATCACGACCCACTTGACGTGATCGCTGTCGATCTCGTCGGTGTGCAGGGCGAGCAGGCGGTCGATGACGAGTTCCCGCTGGGCCTGGGAGAGGATGCCGACCTGTTCCAGGTGCAGCAGATAGCCTCTGCAGGACGCGTCCAGGCGATCCTGCTCGAAGCCATCGTAAATCCTCACGGATTCCGGCTTTGGTTCCGGCGTCACGTCCTCGACGACGACACTGTTCAGGCCATCCAGCCACTCCAGCGCCCGCTCGATCTCCCATTCTCCAAAACCGGCGCACTGGAGTTCTTCCCTCAGGCTGTACCGATCGGGTTCGTATTCCTCTTCATCGTCGACCATCACGTCGATCAGGTACATGAGCACGTCAAGAACGGTTTCTTTCATGGGGTCCTCTTTGACAGGCGGCAATATCGTCCGCCCGGCAGGGCTTCGACCAGCCCCTCCATTTCCAGGAGCAGGAGCATGGATGAAAGCTCTGCCGCCGTCAATCCGGTCCGCCGCGCCAGATCGGAGATTCCGCAAGGGTCGAAACCGAGCGCTGCGAGCAGTTCCGCGTAGCCTGGCTGGCATTCGAGCGCCGCAGTCTCCTCCGGCGTTTCGGCTGGGGCGCCAGCCGTCGGCTCGGCGGGTTCCATGGCGAGTTCGAGCAGCGGCGGCAGTTCGACGAGCACGTCCGCGGCCTCCTCCACGAGCTTTGCGCCGTCCCGGATCAGGCGGTGACATCCCTTCGCCATCGGGTTGTGGATGGAGCCGGGAATTGCGAAAACCTCCCGCCCGTAGTTTCCCGCCAGGCGTGCGGTGATGAGCGAACCGCTGCGCCGCGCCGCTTCCACCACGAGGGTTCCTGCGCTCATCCCGGCGATTATCCGGTTTCTCTGCGGAAAGTGGGCGGCCAGCGGCGGCGTTCCCGGCGGATACTCCGTAACGATCAGCCCCCTGGCGATGATTTCCGCTGCCAGACGCGCGTGGGACCTGGGAAACAGCACGTCGGGACCCGATCCGAACACGGCCACTGTGCTGCCGCACCCTTGCAGACCGCCGCGGTGGCTGGCGCCGTCAATCCCCGCGGCCAGCCCGCTGACGATGGTCAGGCCCCTTTCGCTCAGGTACCGGGCGAATTGCTGCGCCGTTTCGCGGCCGTTGGCGGTGGGCTTTCGGCTGCCGACCATCGCAAGCTGAGGGCCGTTCAGGAGGTCGCTGCGCGCTCCCTCGATCCACAGCGCCAGTGGAGGATCCGGCAGTTGCTTCAACATGGCGGGGTAGTCGGAGGAATCCCTCGTGATCAACCCGCGGCCGGGGCGGTCGAGCCAATGCCGCCATTGGTCCATGCGCTGCCGATCCGGGTCCTTGAGACGTTCAGTCTGGCGTTTGGAGAGTCCCGCCGCCATCAGCTCGGAGCGGGGCAAGTCGACGACGTTCGCTACCGAACCATGCCGTTCGATCAGTGCCGGGAGGCGCTGCGAACGAGTGGGCGTAGCGGACTGGAGCAGTGTGAGCCAGGCGTTGAGTTTCATCGTTTGTCGTACTGGTATAATCGGTCGTCGCGGGTCGCGGAACGACTCCGGGGTCACGCCGGTCTATAGACTACTACTCTCAACCTGCCCGCGCGTTGGCCAAAACCGGCGGATTCGTACGGAAACTCCAGTAGAGCACCAGGAAACCAGAGATGGCACAGTTACCCATCCTTCACTATCCGGACCCCCGGCTGCGGATTCGGGCCAAGCCGGTCGCCGAGGTCGATGCGCGTATCCGCACCCTCGTGGCGGACATGCTGGAGACCATGTACGAATCCTCCGGTATCGGGCTGGCGGCAACCCAGGTGAACGTTCATGAGCGCGTCCTGGTGGTGGATATCTCCGAGGAACGGAACCGTCCGCTCTGCCTGATCAATCCGCGCATCCTGCACTCAGAAGGCGAGGTCAGTTACGAGGAGGGTTGCCTCTCCGTGCCGGATGTATTCGAGGCTGTCAGCCGCGCCGAGTCGATCCGCGTCGCGGCGCTCGGCGAGAAGGGCGAATCGATTGAAATGGATGCTGAAGGATTGCTCGCCATCTGCATTCAGCACGAGATGGATCACCTGGAAGGGAAGCTGTTCGTGGACTACCTGTCGGCGCTGAAACGCACTCGGCTGAAAACGAAGTTCCGCAAGAAGGCCAGGCGCGCTCCCGATACCCGTGACGCCGGACGGTCAAGGATTTCGGCGCCTGTCATCTGACCCACTCTCATCCGCAGGCTGAGGTCATGCCGCAAATCGCATTTGCGGGAACGCCGGACTTCGCCGTGCCCTGCCTGCGCTCGCTGCTTGCCGGCGGCTACGAGATTTCACTGGTGCTGACCCAACCCGACCGCCCGGCGGGGCGAGGCCGTCGCGTGACCCGAAGCCCGGTCAAGCGCGAGGCTCTGGAGCAGGGGCTCAACGTATGTCAGCCGCTTCGCCTGGCCGGCGGTGCGGTTCCGGAAGACTGGGGCGCCGCTCCGGATCTGTTGGTGGTGGCCGCTTACGGTCTGCTGATTCCGCGCTGGCTGCTCGATTGGCCCCGGACCGGTGCCGTGAATGTTCACGCCTCACTGCTGCCGCGCTGGCGGGGCGCCGCTCCCATCCAGTATGCCATCCTGGCGGGTGATGTGGAGACTGGAGCCAGCATCATGAAAATGGACGCCGGACTCGATACGGGCCCGGTGTACAGTCGGCAAAAGCTCGCCATCGAAGCCGGTGAAACCGCGGGGACGCTGCATGATCGGCTCGCCCGGCGCGGCGCCGAACTGTTGGTGGAAACGCTGCCGGGCATTCTGAACGGCGTCTTGAAGGCCGAGCCGCAGGATGATGCCCTGGCGACTCATGCCCCGAGAATCGCCAAGTCCGACGGTGTCCTGGACTGGACTGCCCCGGCTGTCGAACTGGAACGCCGGGTACGCGCCTTCAACCCCTGGCCGGTGGCCGAAACCAGGGTCCGAAACGGTGAGCGGGTACGGATTTGGGAGGCTGTCGCCCTGGAGGGGTGCTCCCGGCAATATCCGGGGTCGGTGATTCGGGCCGGTGCCGATGGAATCGATGTGGCCACCGGTGCCGGCATTCTGCGCATCCGGAGCTTGCAGCGGCCCGGGGGGCGCGTGATGGGTGCGGGCGACCATGTCAACGCGCACCCCCTCAAGGGCGAGACGTTTGGCGGCTGAAGGCAGGAAAACGCCGCAGGAGGCGCCCGGATCCGGCGTTCGGGCCCTTGCAGCGAAGATCAACGCCCGGGTCGTGGCGGATGGGTCGTCGCTGGAGGCGGCGTTTGCGGCCTTTTCGCCTCCGCCGGAGCGGGATATCGGACTGTTGCGGGAGCTCTGCTACGGATCGCTGCGCTGGCACCATCGGCTGGCGCACCAGGTCAAGCGGCTGCTGAGACGGCCGTGGGACCCCGTGGATCCGCCGTTGGCTGCGCTGATGCGTATCGGCCTGTACCAGCTTCAGTGGTTGCGGATTCCTGACCATGCCGCCGTCGCGGCGACGGTGAGTGCCGCGGAAACCCTCGGGGCCATGCGTGCGAAGGGATTCGTCAACGCCGTGCTGCGGCGCTTCCTGCGCGAGCGGGAGAAACTGACGTCCCGCCTGAGCGGTATCCGTGAAGCCGAAACCAGCCACCCGGACTGGATGGTGAGCCGGCTACGGGCGGAGTGGCCGGACGACTGGCAGCGGGTGATCGAGCAGAATAATCGCCCGCCGCCCATGTGGCTGCGAGTCAACGCGAGCCGCACGACCCGCGCCGCCTACCTGGACACGCTGGATGCACAGAATATTGCCGCGAAGCCCGCGGAGACCCTGTCCAGCGCAGTACTACTGGACCGGCCCAGGCCCAGGGACACGCTGCCCGGATTCGGCGAAGGCCTGGTATCCGTGCACGACGCCGGCGCGCAACAGGCGGCACGTTGGCTTGCCCCGAAACCCGGCCAGCGGGTGCTGGATGCATGCGCGGCGCCCGGCGGAAAGTGCGCCCACCTGCTGGAGAGTTGCCCCGGCCTGGGCGAGATGGTGGCGCTCGATCTGGATCGGGACCGCCTGGCCGTCGCAGCCGGGGAATTGGAACGCCTGGGGCTTTCGGCATCACTCATCTGCGGAGATGCGGCATCGCCGCGGGAGTGGTGGGATGGCCGCATGTTCGATCGGATCCTGCTGGACGCGCCGTGCAGCGCGCTGGGCGTGATTCGCCGTCACCCGGACATCAAGGTACTGCGTCGCCCGGCCGACATTGCACAGGCTGCAGCCAAGCAGCGCATGCTGCTGGAAGCACTCTGGCCGCTGCTGGCCCCCGGCGGACGGTTGCTTTACGTTACCTGCACGCTGGTCCACGAGGAGAACCGGGATCAGATCCAGAACTTCCTTGCAGCCACGCCGACGGCCCGGAGCGGCGGTGCCGGGTCTCCTTCAAGTCGGCAGATCCTGCCCGGGGAGACTAATATGGATGGGTTCTATTATGCTTGCCTCCGAAAGGCGGGATAGGGTGATCGCGGCATGGTCTGGCCAGACAGGGAAACCAGTGCGGTTCTTGCGGTCTGAAATTCGCGGCTGGTGCTGGTGCGCTGCCGTTCTGGCAGCGTTGTGGCTGACGCCGTACCGGCCGGCCGCTGCACAGGAAGACCCCGGCCGATTCGACGTTCGCACCGCGGGCGTCACGTTGACCTCCGGGGTCTACTATCTTGACGCGTGGGTGGAGTACCGGCTTTCCACGGACGCCCGGGATGCCCTGGACGCAGGCGTGCCGCTCACGTTCGACCTGGACGTGGAGTTCATTCACCCCAGGTGGTATTGGACGGATGAGACCGTCGGCAGGCTTACGCAGAGCTACCAGCTGCAATACCATGCCCTGAGCGAGCGCTATATCGTGCTCAATCTCAACAGCGAGGAACAAAATACCTTCGCGACCCTTTTCTCAGCCCTGAATTTCCTTGGGCGCATTGGCCAGCTTCCGCTGATCGACGTCACGTTACTGAATCCGAACAACGTCTACGACATCCGGATTCGTACGCTGCTGCGCGTCGAGGCGGTACCTGATCCGTGGGGCTTCGTCGCCTTCTGGCGGCGGGACTGGTCACTCAGAAGCGAGTGGTACAGATGGCGCATGCAAGACTGAGACCGGTAGCCATCGTCATGGCTCTCACAGCCGGCGCCTTCATCTGGCTGGCGGGCCTCATCTGGTTCGCTCAGGTCGCTCAGAACTCCGCGGCGCTGGCCCGCTTGCAAAATGGCATTCTGCTGATCAGTGTCGCCGCGATCTGCGTGCTGTCGCTGGTAATCATCGGCAATGTCCTGCGACTCGCGCGCGATTATCGCGCCAAAGTGCCCGGCGCGCGTTTGACGGTGCGCATGGTGACCCTGCTGGTCGTCCTGACAGTCGTCCCGCTGCTGGTCGTCTATACCTTCTCGCTGCAATTCATCAACCGGGGGATTGACAGCTGGTTCAGCCTGGAGCTGGAGGAGGGACTTGAGGCTTCGCTTGAGCTGAGCCGCAGCGCACTGGACGTGCAAATGCGGGAAAACCTGGTCGAGGCGCGGCGGATCGCGCTGGAATTGGCGGGCAGCGACAGCGCCGATCTGATCGGCGAACTCGGCGATCTGCGGCGCGGCAGCACCGCGGTGGAATTGACGGTTTTCAGCACGGCCGACGACCGCATACTGGCCACCAGTTCGGGGGATACATCGCCGGCCGTTCCCCGATTTCCCGGAGCGGAACTGGTCTTCCAGCTTCGCCAGGGCGGTTCCTACGTGAACCTGGAACCGCGTACAGACGGCGGTGTAGAGATTCTGGCCGCCGTGAACGTTATCGCCGGCGACCCGCGAGGCGAACGCGACGTCCTGCTTGCCCGGTTTGCAGTGGAGCCCCAATTGGGCGAACTGGTGGAGCGCGCCGAGGCCAGTTACGAGCAGTACGCGGAATTGTCGTTCCTGAGGACGCCGCTGAAGACGAGCCTCACGCTGACGCTGAGCGTCGTCCTGTTGACCGGACTGCTGGTGGCGCTGTACGGCGCCTTCTTTTCGGCCCGGCGGCTCGTGGGCCCGATCCAGCAACTCATGACTGCGACAGGGGACGTGGCGCGAGGCAAGTTCGATACCCAGTTGCCTACCGGTGCGGGTGACGAGATCGGATTCCTGGTCAATGCTTTCAACGACATGACCCGGCGCCTTGCGAGGGCCGATACCAGGACCAGGGAGAGTCAACAGCAGTTGGAGAGCGAGCGTGGAAAACTGGAAGCCATACTCGGTCGCCTGTCGACCGGCGTTATCGCGCTGGAATCGGATCTGCGCATCCGCACGGCCAACCGGGCCGCGAGCGCCATTCTCGGTGTCGACCTGGAGCGGAGCCAGGGCGAAGAGCTCGTGGATATCGGGACGAAACGGCCGCGATTGGAGCCGTTCCTGTCGGTGTTGCAACGCCACCTTGACCGCGGCGACACCGACTGGCGGGAGCAGATCGAATTTCTCCGGGAGGACAGTCGGCGCGTGCTGGTTTGCGCCTGTGCCGCGTTGCCCCCCGAGCGTAGAGATCCCGGCGGCTTCGTGGTCGTTTTCGATGACATCACGGCGCTGCTGAGGGCTCAACGCGATGCCGCCTGGGGCGAAATCGCCCGGCGCCTGGCCCACGAGATCAAGAATCCCCTGACTCCGATCCAGCTTTCGGCGGAGCGGTTGCGGCACCGCTATCTGCCTTCCAGTACCGTCGACCCGGAACTGCTCGACCGCTCGACATACGTCATCATCCAGCAGGTCGAAGCGCTGAAGGACATGGTCAATGCGTTCAGCGAGTACGCGCGCATGCCGGCGATGGACATGACGCAATTCGACCTCAACGACCTGGTATCGGAGGTCGCCGAACTCTACCATCACCGGCAATCGCCGCTGGATTTGCAGCTCGAGCTGGGTGACCTGCCGGAGGTAACCGCCGATGCGGGAAGGCTCAGGCAGGTGCTCCACAACCTGATCCGGAACGCCCAGGAAGCCATGGAGCAGAACAGCGGTCCTCGGTTGCGGATATCCACCCGCCCGGTCAGGCACGAACACAGGGACATGGTCGAGATTCGGATTGCCGACAACGGACCGGGCTTTCCGGCCGATATCGCCGCGGAGGCTTTCGATCCCTACGTCACCAGCAAGCCGAAGGGCAGCGGGCTTGGCCTGGCCATCGTCAAGAAGCTGGTTGATGAGCACGGTGGGCGCATCCGCGCTCGAAACCGGCGACGCCGGGGGGCGGAGATCGTTATACTGTTGCCCATCACCGCAGAAGTCGGTGCTGAAATTTCCTGGGGGACGGGCCGGCAAGACAAGAGGAGGGAGTTCGCGTGAAGGATGCGCGGATCCTGGTCGTAGACGACGAAGCCAACATCAGAATGCTCCTGGAGGAGATTCTGAGCGAAGAGGGTTACGACGTCACCACGGCCGAGAACGCGGCGGCCGCCAGGGCCGCCAGGTCGGAACAGGACTTCGAACTGGTACTGCTCGACATCTGGATGCCCGACACGGACGGCATATCGCTACTCAAGGAGTGGGCGAGGGAAGGCTCCATCGGATCGGTGGTGGTAATGTCCGGACACGGTACCGTCGACACCGCCATCGAAGCGATCCGCATCGGCGCGCTGGACTTCATCGAGAAGCCGGTGTCGTTGGTGAAGTTGCTGCGTACGGTGGAGAAGGCGCTGGCTGAACACGCCGGGACGCGTCGTCAACTGGTCCCGCCGGTACTCGCGCCGGTGGGCAAGAGCGAACCCATGCAGGTGATGCGCGAGCAGTTGACGCGGATCGCGGGCCACGATACGCATACGTTGCTGACCGGCGAGCCGGGCAGCGGGCGGGAGGCATGCGCGAGGTACCTGGCCAGTCTCAGCGACAGGGCGGACGCGCCGTTCGTGGTCCTCAAGGCCGGCGGCCGTGACGATGACAAGGCGGTTTCATTGCTGGGCGACGATCGCGGCCCAGGGGCGCTGGAACGCGCCGCCGCCGGCGTACTGTTCATCGGCGAGATCACCGATATGCCGTCGGATACGCAGCGAGAGCTGTTGGCCGTGCTGGAACAGGGCCGCTTCCGGTCGGGAGGAGGTACCGAACAGCAGGATCTGAATGTACGCATACTTTCCAGTGCGCCCCCGGACTTTGAGCAAGCTACAGACGATTTTCGCCGTGAACTGCTGTTCCACCTGAGCGTTGTGGTGGTGCGCGTACCGCCGCTGCGGGACTATCTGGAAGATGTGCCGGAGCTCTTGCGCTGCAGCGTAGACATGCTGGTGGATACGGAAGGATTGCCGTTCAGGCGCTTTGGCGTGGCCGCCCAGAACAGGCTCCGCAACTACCCGTGGCCAGGGAATGTCCGCGAACTGGAAAATATCGTGCGCCGGCTGTTGATCATGGGGGCGGACGAGGAAATCAGTCTGCCGGAAGTGGAGGCTCAACTGGCTGCCGCGGCCACGAAGGGCGAGCCGCTGGTCAAACTGGACTTGCTCTCCATGCCGCTGCGCGAGGCCAGGGAGCACTTCGAGCGCGCCTATCTGCAGCAGCAGCTCGTGCTTTGCGACGGGAAGGTGGGGAAGCTTGCGGCGCGGGTGGGGATGGAGCGGACGCACCTGTATCGGAAGCTGCGGTCTTTGGGCGTGGATTTTAGGCGTATCGCGGCGGAGTAGTCCCTCCACCGCGTTCCAGTATCGGCTACGCTCCGAGCGCGGCCAGTGCTAGTAACGTATCTGATTCCAGCGTATTGCTTCCATTCCGTTTTCTTTTCACGAAAACCCTTCGTGAATTGATTTATCCGTAAAGTTTTTCCGTTCTACTTAAGGTCCTGATTTCCCCAAGATTCGGTTTTTCCAAAGTCCGGGTGTGCGCGTGCACAGCCCCCGCGCGCTTAACCTGGCCCGCCATCCATGGCGGGCCAGGATCGGCGCTCGGCGCTCTTGCCTTCCGTGGCGTCGCGCCGAGCACACGACGCGCGCGGGGGCTGTGCACACGCACACCCTCAGTGGTTGATTGTTGCGTGTGGGGGTGAGCGCGCGGGAGGGGTGCGCAGGTACAAAAGAAATGGTGCCGGGTAAAGAGCTGGCTGGGGGGCTCAGTCGGAGAGTTTGATCAGGAGGACTTCGATTTCGGCGTCCCAGAGGCGGGTGCGGATGCCGTTGAGGGAGTCGAGGTCGGTGGTGGGGCCGATGCGTACTCGGTGGTATTCGTCGGTGTCGATGGTGACTCGCTGGATGCTGGATTCGATTCCGAGGAGGGCCAGGCTGGCGCGCCTTCCCTCGGCGTCGGCTTCGGCCCGGAAGGAGCCTGCCTGCAGTACGTAGCGGCCGGGGTCTTCGAGCACGGGCTCGGTCGTGTCGGGAATGTCCGGTCTTGCTTCCAGTTCCGTTTCGGGCAGGACGACTTCGAATCTCGGCAGCAGGTCGTAGAACTCGAATTGCATGCCTTCGCCCGTGCCGGTTTCGGCCGCTTCGGGTTCCGGGGCCGTCGGCACGGGTGTTTCGGCGGCGGGCGGCGCCGTTACGGTCACGGCGACGGGCGGTCCGGCGGTCTGCTGGCCGTCGAGGTAAACCAGGAATGCCACCGTCAGGCCCAGGCCCAGGCCGAACAGCATCCAGACCCAACCGGGCGCTCCCTTCTTTCTTGATCTTGAACGCCGTCTGGCCGCCATCGGACCGCCTACATGCTCTCGGGCGCCGATACGCCCAGGAGCGTCAACCCGTTGCGCAGGACTTGCTGCACGCCGCGAGCCAGGGCCACCCGGGCGTTGCGCAGCGAATCGTCGCTGACCAGGACCCGGTGGGCGTTGTAGCAGGAGTGAAAGCTGGCGGCCAGAGTACGCAGGTATTGCGCCACGTGCGTGGGCGCCCGATTCACGGCGGCCAGATGAATCACTTCGGGGTAACGGCTCAGGGAAACCAGCAATTCCATCTCCGCTGTCTCCGTCAGGCGGCGCAGGTCGGAGCGTGAGGCCGGCGTCAGGGGAAAACCTTCCAGGGCCATTTTCTTCAACAGGCTGGCGACACGTGCATGAGCGTATTGAACATAGTACACCGGATTGTCGTTGGACTGTGCCTTGGCCAGTTCCAGGTCGAAGTCCAGGTGCTGGTCGTAGGAGCGGGACACATAGAAGAACCGCGCCGCGTCATTGCCGACCTCCTCGCGCAACTGGCGCAGGGTGACGAACTCGCCGGCGCGGGTCGACATCTGTACCTTCTCCTTGCCGCGGTAGAGCGCCACAAACTGGACCAGACGCACTTCCAGCGACTCGCCGGGTTCGCCCATGGCCTGAAGGGCCGCCCTGACCCTGGATACGTATCCATGGTGGTCGGCGCCCAGGATGTCCAGCAGCAGCTCGTAGCCCCTTGTGCGCTTTTCGTAGTGATAGGCGATGTCGGAGGCAAAATACGTGGTGGCGCCGTTCTCGCGGACGACCACGCGGTCCTTGTCGTCGCCGTATTCGGTCGCCTTGAACCACACTGCGCCGTCGCGAACGTAGAGGCGGTCCCGCTCATTGAGGCGCTTCAGGGCGCGTTCCAGCGCTCCGCCGTCGGCGAGGCTGCGTTCGGAGTACCAGTTGTTCGGGCGGACGCCGAATTCGGCCAGGTCCTCCCTGATATCGTCGAGCACGCTGTAGCGGGCTGCATTGAATATCACGGAAAAACCCGTGTCTCCCAGTCCGTGTCGCACCGCGGCGATGATCCGGTCCAGCAGTACGTCGTCGCTGGATGGGGGGTCGGCGAGAAGCCGGAGCAGCGATGAGCGGTCGAAGCGCGCCAGCCTGTCGTCCCACTGGGCGTGCAGTTGCCGGGCGATGCTGTGCACGTAGTCGCCCCTGTAGGCTCCCTTGGGGAACTCGATCTCCTCGCCGAGCGTCTGCAGGTACCGGAGCCAGACGCTCACGGTCAGGATGTCCATCTGCCGCCCGGCATCGTTGACGTAGTACTCCTCGTGGACATCGTGGCCTGTAGCGCGCAACAGGTTGGCCACGGAGGCGCCGTAGGCGGCGAGGCGGCCGTGACCGACGTGCAGCGGACCGGTCGGATTGGCGGAGACGTATTCCGCGATAATGCGGCGGTTGGCGCCCCACGTCGAGCGGCCGTACGAATCGCCGGCTTCGATGATGTCGGCCAATTCACCGCGATAGGCGTCGGCGGACACGGAGAGGTTGATGAATCCCGGTCCGGCGACATTCACGCCCGCGATCACGGAGGATTCCGGGATCAGGTCCGCCAGTTCGGCCGCAAGCTCACGAGGCGGCCGCGCGAGCGGTTTGGCGAGCCTCAGGGCGATGTTGGTGGTGAAATCACCGTGTCTGGGGTCGCGGGTTCGCTCCAGTTGCGGGTTCAGGTCGATGGAATCGTCGACTTCGTGCTCGGCCGCGAAGTGCGCGAGGGATTTCCTGAGTAGTTGATCGATCTGCGCGCGCACGGGATTGGTCGAATGGCGTTGACAGGCCCTGAGCCGGGAAGCAGGGGATGCGGAATTCTACCTGAAGCCGGTTGCGTTGCGGTTGGCCGGCTTCAGGCGTCGATGGGATCGACGTCGACGCTCCAGCGAACGCGGCGTGCCGCGGGCCATGTGCGTACCAGGGGCGCAAGTTCCGCCATCAACCGATGCAGCGCCGGCCGACGCCTGCCCTGCAGGAGCAGCTGCGCGCGGTACCTCCCGCCGCGCCGTTCCATGGAGGCTGGAGCGGGACCCAGCACATCGACCCTCGCGGCGCGCGCACGCGCGGCCGTGGCCACCTGTTCCAGAAAGGCGTGGGCCGCCGTCCGGCGCGTCGCTTCGGCGCGCCACAGTATCAGATGGGAAAATGGCGGCCACCCGGCGCTTCTGCGTTCCGCAAGCGCCATCCGTGCGAAGTCGGAGTAGTCCTGGCTGGCCAGCCGCAGCAGCAGCGGGTGCTGCGGGTAGTGGCTCTGGATGAGCACTTCGCCGGCCCGGTCCCGCCGTCCGGCCCGGCCTGCCACCTGGAGCAATATCTGCGCGAATCGCTCGGTGCTGCGATAGTCGGTGCCGAACAGCCCCTGGTCGGCGTTGAGCACGCCCACCAGGGTGACCCGGGGGAAGTCGTGCCCCTTGGTGAGCATTTGCGTGCCCACCAGGATCTGGGTATCGCCCCGCTCCACCCCGGCAAGCACGGTGTCGATGCCGCCATGCCGGGTGGCGGCGTCCCTGTCCAGCCGTGCGATGCGCGCATCGGGGAACAGGGTGGCCAGTTCGCCGGTGATCCGTTGTGTGCCCGCGCCCACGGCGACACGCTCGGAGCCGCAGGCGACGCATACCCAGCTCAGCGCGTGCGTGCGGCCGCAATGGTGGCAGCGCAGCCGTCCGCTTGCGGCGTGAATGGTCATTCTGGCGTCGCAACGACCGCAGTCCTCCGCGGTGCCGCACGTCGGGCAAAGCAATACCGGGGCGAATCCGCGGCGGTTGAGAAACAGCAGGACCTGGCAGTCGGCGTCCAGGTGGCGCCGAATCGCCGTCACCAGGGGCGTGGACAGACCCTGGCGAACGGCGTGGCGGTTCATGTCGATGACGCGCATGTCCGGCTGGCCCGCCGTGCCGATTCGGCGACTGATGGACAGGGGATGGTACTGGCCCCTGTCTGCGTTGTGGACGCTCTCAAGCGAGGGCGTCGCAGATGCCAGAAGTATCGGGATGTCGAGGCGCTTTGCCCGCAGAACCGCCAGATCCCTGGCCGAGTACCGGAAACCGTCCTGCTGCTTGTAGGAAGGATCGTGTTCCTCGTCGACAATGACGATTCCGGGATTCGCCAGGGGCGCGAAGACCGCCGAGCGCGTGCCGACGACGAGTTTCGCCGCGCCGGTGCGCGCATCCTGCCACGCATCCAGGCGGCGCCCGGAGGCAAGCCCCGAGTGCATCACGGCGAGGCGCTGCGCGAATCGTTTCTGCAGCCGGTCGATCAATTGGGGCGTGAGGCCGATCTCCGGCACCAGCAGCAGGCTTTGACGGCCGGCTGCCAGCTCGCGCGCGATCAGGCGCAAATACACTTCCGTCTTGCCGCTGCCGGTAACCCCCTGTAGCAGCCAGGTGCGATAACCCGGGGGCGATGCAGCGATGGCGTCCACGCAGCGCTGCTGCTCGGCGGTCAGAGTCGGAGGGGTGTCGCGGGCCGCCTCCAGAGGGGCGCCGGCGCGCCCTTGAGGCCGGCGTCGGACCCAGCCCCTGGCGTTCATGCGCCGCAGGACGGCCGCACCCACGCCCTGTCCGCGCAACTCGCCGGCGTCGACGGGGCCCGAACGGCGGAGTATGTCCAGTGCTTCGGCCTGGCGCCGGGCGCGGCGGCGAACGGCGTCGGCATCCTGGGAGAGCCCCTCGGCGGTCAGCTCCCACGGACCCGCAGCCGCCCGCAAGGGGCTGCGTCCCCGGCGCAACAATACGGGCAACGCCTGGTTCAGTACCTCGCCGATGGGGTGGTGGTAGTAGTCGGCGCACCATCGCAGGGTTCGCAGGAGCTCCTCGCCAAGCACCGGTTCCTTGTCAGTGGCTTCGATGACATTGCGGAGTTTCTCCGGCGGCAGGGACGTCTTTCGGGGATGATCGAGGACCACGCCGATGCGCTCGCTGCGGCCCAGCGGCACACGCACCCGGCACCCCCGCCGAGGCGGGGCGCCGGGTCCTTCCCAGCGATAGTCGAGTGCGTCGGACAACGGCACGGGGACGGCCACGCGCACCAGCCTGGGCGGTGCCGTCATGGGGACGGCGGCATGCCCTTGAGCATGGACTGCGAGCTCAAGTCGAGGGCTTGGCGATGTTGGAATCCGGGCACGGTTTTCGGACGGTAGATGGAGGAACGCAGTGTAACAAGGGGCGGGGAAACCGGAACGCCCACATGTTGTCGATTTGCGCATCTTTGGATTCACCGCGACGAAGATTTGTTTACAATCCGCGCCTGAACTTGCCGGGGCCGTGGGAGATACGGCCGGACAGGGCGTCAAACACGGCGCCTGGCTCAAGCGTATGGCTATTCAGGGCATGTCGGCTCGAGACGGGTCGGCGGGAGGGACTCTATGAAGATCGGTGTTCCAGGTGAAACTCATCCGGGCGAGCAGCGGGTTGCAATCACGCCGGATGTGGCGGAACAGCTTCAGAAACTCGGATTTTCTGTCGCAATCGAGTCGGGCGCCGGCGAATCCGCCAGTTTCGGGGACGGGGCCTACGGCGATGCCGGCGTTGACGTGGTCAGCGATCGCGCCGAACTCTGGTCGGGCAGTGACATCATCCTCAAGGTAAGGGCCCCGAACGATGAAGAGCTTGACCTGTTCAGTTCCGGGCAGGTGCTGGTTTCATTCCTGTGGCCGGCCCAGAATCCCGAACTCCTCGAACGGCTGGCCCAGGCGGGCGTGACCACGCTCGCCATGGACAGCATTCCGCGCATCACCCGGGCCCAGAAGCTCGATGCGCTGAGTTCCATGGCCAATATCGCCGGCTACCGAGCGGTGGTCGAGGCCGCACAGCACTTCGGCCGCTTCTTTACCGGGCAGATCACCGCCGCCGGACGGGTACCGCCGGCCAAGGTACTGGTGATCGGCGCCGGCGTGGCGGGGTTGGCGGCCATCGGCGTGGCCCGGAGCATGGGCGCGATCGTGCGGGCCTTCGACACGCGCCCCGAGGTCAAGGAGCAGGTCGAGAGCATGGACGGCGAATTCCTGATGCTGGACTTCGAGGAGGAAGGCTCCGGGGAGGGCGGCTACGCCAAGGTGATGAGCGAGGAGTTCATCAAGGCCGAGATGGCCTTGTTTGCCGAGCAGGCCAAAGAGGTGGACATCATCATCACCACCGCATTGATTCCGGGCAGGCCGGCGCCGGAACTGATCACGGAAGAGATGGTCTCGTCGATGAAGCCAGGCAGCGTCATCGTTGATCTGGCCGCGGAACAAGGCGGCAACTGTGCCGTCACCGAAGCCGACCGGATCATCCGCAAGCACGGCGTCACCATCATTGGCTACACGGATCTGCCCAGCCGGTTGGCGGCGCAGTCGAGCCAACTTTACGGGACCAACCTGCGGCATCTGCTGGACGACATGTGTCCGGAGGGTGACGGTCAACTGACCGTCGACATGGAGGACGAAGTGGTTCGGGGCGCCACCGTCGTCAATGGTGGGGAGATCACCTGGCCACCGCCAAAGATCGCCGATCCGTCCCCGCCCCCCGCCCCGGCCGACGCGACCGAAGCGCCTCCGGTGCCGGAAAAACCCAAGCGCACGTTCCTCGGGCCGCTGCTTACCTTCGGTATCGGCGGACTCGCCCTGCTGGGCCTCGGCGCGGTGGCGCCGCCGTCCTTCATGGCGCACTTCACCGTGTTCGTGCTGGCCTGTTTCGTGGGCTACATGGTGATCTGGAACGTCACGCCGGCGCTGCACACGCCGCTGATGAGCGTCACCAACGCGATCTCAAGCATCATCATCATCGGCGCGCTGATACAGATCAGTTCGCCGTTGAACTGGATCGCCTGGGTGGCCGGCCTCACCGTCTTCATCACGAGCATCAACATCGCCGGCGGCTTCGCGGTCACCCGGCGCATGCTCGACATGTTCAGGAAGTAGGGGAGCGCCATGCCAGAAGGAATCGTGACGGTCGCCTACATCGCAGCGACGATACTCTTCATCCTCGCCCTCGGCGGGCTGAGCCACCCGGAGACCGCCCGGCGCGGCAACCTCTACGGCATCATCGGCATGAGCATCGCGATGCTCGCCACGATATTCGGCGTGGTGACGGCGAACTACGTGATGCTGATCGTTGGGCTGATCGCGGGCGGCATGATCGGCCTGATCCTGGCGCGGCGCGTGCAGATGACGCAGATGCCGGAGCTGGTGGCGATCCTGCACAGCCTGGTGGGTCTGGCGGCAGTGCTGGTGGGCTTCGTGAACTTCCTGGACCCGGAAGTGCATTACACGGGCGTGGAACTCACCATCCACGATGTCGAGACGTACCTGGGCATCCTCATCGGCGCGGTGACCTTCTCCGGATCGGTCATCGCCTTCGGCAAGCTCAGCGGCAAGATCGGCGGCGCGCCGCTGACGCTCCCGGCACGCCACTGGCTGAACCTGGCGCTGCTTCTGATTGCGATCTGGTACGGCTACGAGTTCGTCATCCAGTCCGCGGGCGGCGGCAATCCGGTGGCCGGTCTGCCGCCGGGGCTGGTTCCGCTGCTCATCATGACCGCCGCCGCACTGCTGTTCGGCATCCACATGGTGATGGCCATCGGCGGTGCGGACATGCCGGTGGTGGTGTCGATGCTCAACAGCTACTCGGGTTGGGCGGCTGCGGCGACCGGATTCATGCTCAGCAACGATCTCCTCATCGTCACCGGCGCCCTGGTGGGCAGCAGCGGCGCGATCCTGAGCTACATCATGTGCCGGGCGATGAACCGGCGCTTCCTGGCGGTCATCGCCGGCGGGTTCGGAACCGCGGGCAGCGCGGCGGTGGGTACCGGGGGCGACCAGGGCGCGGTCGTACCCGTGAACGCGATGGAAGCGGCGAATCTGCTGGTGGGTTCGAAGGAAATCATGATCGTGCCGGGCTACGGGATGGCCGTCGCCCAGGCCCAGCACATCGTCTGCGAGATCACCAAGATCCTGCGGGACAAGGGCATCAACGTGCGCTTCGGCATCCACCCGGTGGCGGGCCGCATGCCGGGCCACATGAACGTGTTGCTGGCCGAAGCCCGGGTTCCGTACGACATCGTGTTCGAGATGGACGAGATCAACGAGGAATTTCCCGACATCGACGTCTCCATCGTCATTGGCGCCAACGACATCGTCAATCCGTCGGCCCAGGAGGAACCCGAAAGCCCCATCGCGGGCATGCCGGTGCTGGAGGTCTGGAAGGGCCGGACCACCATCGTCCTGAAGCGGAGCATGGCTACCGGCTACGCGGGGGTGCAGAATCCGTTGTTCTTCAAGGAGAATACGCGGATGTTGTTTGGGGATGCGCGGGAAAGTCTGGATGAGGTGCTGAAGGAGATCTAGACAGGCGCTGTATAGTTGGGTTTCGGTATCGCACACTGACAGTTCAGAATGCAGCCCACCGTCTACATCGAAACATCCGTGGTGAGTTACCTCACGGCGCGGCCGTCGCGCGATATCGTTCTGGCTACGCGTCGCCGGTGATCTGCACACTGAGTGAACTTTTGGAGGGCAGCGATGCCAATGACACACCCTGACCACGTCATTGCGGAGGTTCAGGCCATCCGTGACAGGCATGCCGCGCGTTTCGACTACGATGTGAAAGCCATCTTCCGGGACATACGGTCATTACAGAAAACGTCTGGCCGTGAACTCGTTCGCTATCCCGCACGGGCATTCGTTGCCGAAACGACGGATGTTCAAGAGTCAACCACATGACAGCGTGAGCGTCGGGTTGCCTACCTTGCCTTGCTGGCGAATCTTCGTTCATGGCGTGCACCCGGCTGAGCAGAATGAGCTTCTGCAGTGCGCGGCACTCGCCCACCTTCTTCCGCGTGGTGTTGAAGCGAAGTGTTCACTCGTCCAATCCGTGACGGACCATAAGGTCGCGCGCCTGGGCCGGGACTGCGCTCAGCCGCGTGGCGCGCGACGGGCGGTCATTGGCCTGACGAGAACGAAGGCTGAATGCGTTACCAATGCACTATATGATTCGCGACCCGGTTGTGGAATCAGCGGTTTCGGCTCAACAGCAATAGCGTTTCGTCAAGCGAGGCTTCCAGCTTGCAGAACAGCTCGTCGATCTCGTTCGAGGAAATGACCAACGGCGGGCAAAGCGCGATGGTATCGGCGAGCGGCCTCACCAGCAGTCCGTGCGCTTCGCAACGCACCGCGCATTCAAGGCCCACGCCGCGTTCCGGTTCGAACCGGGCCTTGGTTGCCTTGTCGGCGACCAGTTCAACCCCGCCGATTAGACCCACGCCGCGTACGTCTCCAACCAGTGGGTGCCGAGCGAGTGCGTTCAGCCGCCGTTGAAAAAGCACCGCCATGGCTTGCACGTGGGTGTATATCCCGCGCTCTTCCAGCAGTTCAAGGGTGCGCAGCGCCACGGCCGAGCACACGGGGTGCCCAGAATAGGTGAAGCCGTGCCCGAACATGCCGGGCTCCTCGGAGGCTTCCACGATCGGCCCGTACATGGGTTCCGGAATGAGCACGGCACTGAGCGGCAGGTAGGCTGACGTGAGCGATTTCGCCACGCTCATGGTGCTCGGACGGATGTCGAACGCCTGGGCGCCGAACGCGTGCCCCGTGCGTCCGAACCCGCAGATCACCTCGTCGTCGATGAACAGGATATCGTGTTTCTCCAGGATGTCCTGGACCCTGCGGAAGTAGCCCTTCGGGGGCACGATCACGCCGCCCGCGCCCTGGACCGGTTCGGCAATGAACGCCGCGATCGTCTCCGGTCCCTCGCGTTGGATCAGTGCTTCGAGATTCCCGGCGAGCCGCGCGGAGAAGGCCTCCTCGCTTTCGCCGTCCCGAGCGTCGCGGTAGAAATAAGGGCACTCGGCGTGCAGCACGCCGGGGACGGGCAGATCGAAGTGCCGATGGAATGCCGGCAGGCCCGTGAGCGATCCTGCGGCGAGCGTGGAGCCGTGGTAGCCTCGCCAGCGGCTGATGATCTTTTTCTTTTCAGGTTTGCCGATCGCGTTGTGGTAGTAGCGGATCAGCTTGACCTGGGAGTCGTTGGCATCGCTTCCGGAGAGTCCGAAGAACACCCTCCCGGCGTCGAAGGGCGCCATGGCCTTGAGTTTTTCGGCCAGCATCACGCCCGGTTCGTGGGTCCTGCCCGCGAACAGGTGCGAGTAGCTCAGTCGGCGCAACTGCTTCTCCGCCGCCTCGATCAGGGCTTTCTCGCCGTAACCGAGCGCCGCGCACCAGAGCCCCGACAACCCTTCCAGGTACTGCTGGCCGCGGTTGTCCCATACGTACACGCCCTCGGCCCGCTCGAACACCGTCGGGCCGAGCCGGTGGTGGCGCTTCAGGTCTGTCGCCGGGTGAAGCAGGTGTCGGAGGTCCCTCGCTTGGATGGAATGGGCCGGAGGGCGCTTGTGCAGCGTTTCGGGCATCGTCGGCTCACCGGATGCGCCGGCATCCCGGGAAGGCGCAGAGCATCTCGAACACAAGATTCGCGGCCAGCAGCGCGGTGTTGCCGGTCGTATCGTACGGCGGGGAGACCTCCACCAGGTCGCATCCGACGAGATTCAGGCCGAAACAGCCCCGGATGATTTCCAGTGCCTGCGGCCCGGTCAGACCGCCCGGCTCGGGCGTACCCGTGCCCGGCGCCACCGAGGGATCCAGCCCGTCGATATCGAACGAGAGATACGCGGGCACGGATGCGCCGGTCCGGGCCCGCACCTCCTCCATCAACGGGGCCAGCGAACGGTGCCAGCATTCTTCGGCCGTCACCACGCGAACGCCCTGCCTCCTCGCCCAGTCGAAGTCGTCGGGCGCGTAGCCCGTGGCGCGCAGCCCGATCTGAACCATTTTCTGCGGATCGACCAGTCCCTCTTCGATGGCGCGGCGCATGATGGTGCCGTGGGTGACCGGTTCGCCGAACATGGCGTCGTTCGTGTCGGCGTGCGCGTCCACGTGAACCAGGGCGACGGCGCCGTGCGTCTCATGCAATGCGCGCAGGATCGGCAGCGTGATCGTATGATCGCCTCCCAGCGTCACGGGCCTGGCGCCCGTCTTCGCAAGGCGGCGGTAGAACACTGTAATGATCCGGATCGACTCCGACAGGCTGAAACTGTTCAGCGCCACGTCGCCGATGTCGGCGACCTGAAACGAATCGAACGGCGCGGCGCCCGTCGCCATGCCGTAGGGGCGCACCAAGCAGGACTCGCTCCGAATCTGGCGCGGGCCGAAGCGCGACCCCGACCGATTGCTCGTGCCGATGTCGAGCCCAACGCCGACGATCGCGATGTCCAGGGGGTCCCCGATCGACGCCGTGGGCAACCGGAACATCGTGGCGTGGCCTGCGTAGCGGGGCATTTCGTTGCCGCCCAGAGGCTGATTGAAGCGGGTCATGGCCCTACCGTCCCCCGGTTCGCCTCGTGTCGTTGATCGCCCGCGAGATGGCCCTGCATGCGTCCCGCAAGCGAACGATGAACCCGTAGTCCAGGCCGTTGTCGCCTTCGGTGGCGTTGAATGAGGCCACGACAATGCCCCTGGCCGGCTCGACGTAGAGGTATTGCCCTCCGTAGCCCAGATGCCCGACGAAGCGCCCGTCGGTCTCCAGAAAGCTCCGGTAACGGGTCCCGTCGCCGTAGTGCGTGCCCGCCTCCGGATTCAAGAGCGCTTCGCGGATCAGGCCTTGTTGAGAATCGCCGTTGGGCCTGTCGAAACAGAATAATCGGCCCAAGCGCGCCAGATCCCTCAGGGTCATGTGCAGCCCCCCGCCGAGGAAGGGCACCCCTTCCCTGTCCGTGGAGACGAACACCGCCTGCGCCGTGCCCGCCTGTTCGATCAGTTCGACCAGGGCGCTTCGCAGCGATTGCCCTGTCACCCGCTCGCATATCCAGGCCACGATGTCGGTGTTGGCGGTCTTGTACTGGATGTCCCCGTGCTCGCCGGGCCGAGCGCGCCCCCCGACGGATACCAGGTAGTCGCGCAACGAACGCTCCCGGTCGGCGGGGCCGATGCGCCAGCCGTGCGCGCATTCGAGCTTCCCCACGTCCGAATCCGGGTCCGTGTAGTCCTCGACGTACCCGTTCACGACGTTCATGTCGAGCAATTGCCGCACGGTGGCATCGGCGTAACCGCCGCCGATGCGAGGCAGGTAATCGGCGGTGCGCCGCTGCAGGTCGATGAGACGGCGGCTGAGGCAGCGGGCGGCCAGCAGGTTGACTGCCATCTTGCTGATCGACTGGATCGAGTGCACCTGCCGCCCATCGAAATCGTCCGCGCAGGCTTCGAATCGGATCTCGTCGCCCCTGAGCGCGATCAGGCCGACGAACGCCGGGTCGTTCAGGCATCGGGCGACCTCGGCCCGGTTCCCGATGCGCGGATCGATCCGTTCTCCAAGGGGTCGCGCGGACGGGGCGCGCAGTACGAGGCCGTAGCGATTGAACCGGTGCAGCGACCGAAGCCCGGCCCGGCGATGCCCAGGGACATCCCATTGCCCTCGTCCCGTCGAGGCGTCCGTCGAGATGCCGTCGGCGCCCGGCCAGTTCCCGTTCATTGGATCGATGGCCCCGCCGACGCCGCCGCGAGGCGTCCCTTCCGGTTCTGGTATACGGCCAGCAGAAAGCACCCGTAACATAACGCCAGCGTGACTACACCGGCATCCAGCACGGGCGTGTAGTCCGTCCCGGCGACGAGTTTCGACCCGGCGTACGGCCCGAAGGCCAGCGCAAGGTGCATGCTCGTGCCGTACGTGGCCACGAACCGCCCGCTTCGGTCGGCGTCGCTGTAGATGACGATCTGGTAGGCGATGATGTAACTCCAGAAGAACTGAAACACGATGTTGATGACCAAGAACGCGCGCGCGACGTCATCGAAGCGCTCCAGGTTGGCGAACAGGACCAGCATCGCGATCTGCGCCGAACCGGCCACGAGCATCGGCAGCGCGCGCCCGAGCCGGCAACCGAGCCACGCGGCGGCCAGAGAGCCGGAAAGGCTGATCAAGTACCCGACGCCCAGCGACACCGCCACTTCCTGGCTGCTCATCCCCGCCGCCCGGGCGACCCGCTCGAGGTACGCCCAGACCATGCCGATAGTCAGAAAGTACGCGGCCGTGCCCAGCACGACGGCCGGGCCGCGCGCGGCCAGGGATCGCCACCTGAATCCGGCGGCGTCTCGATGAAGCCCCGGTTCGGTGGGAAAGGCGAAGAAGGCCACAACAAGCGCTGCGGCGACCCACACGTTCATGTAGGCAAACACGGCGTCAATCTGCCAGTTCGAACCGACCAGGGGCAGGATGAACGATCCGGCCGCGCCGAACAGCACCTGCCCGCAGACCATGAGCGCGGCGTTGCGGTCGTTCCTCACCGTATCGCAGAGTCCGGCCAGCGCGATCGCGTAAGCGGCCCCGGCCGCCGCGCCGGCGAGCACGCGCAGGCCAAACAGCGGCTGAAAGGACTCGATCCAGACGGAGGCGAGGTTGGCTATGAAGAATGCGGCGATGAGTGCCAGAACGGTTTCCCGCCACCGGACGCGGCGCAGCCACCAGGCGGCCGACAGCGTGCTGGCGGCGATTCCGGCCAGGTCGGCCGAGCCCAGCAGGCCGACCTGGGACTGCGAAAACGAAGCCCTGTCCGATATCGCCCCCACGTAGACCGGAAGGAGCAACAACATGGCTTCGGTGACTGTGGCGACCAGCAACATGGCTAGGATCGACCGGCCCCTGTCGATCTCGCGTGGTCGCATCGTGCCGACGGCGCTCGCCATGGCTGGCGGCCGGGCCTATTCCCAACGGAAGTTCGCGGTCAGGCCTACGGTGCGCGGCGCTGCGGGAAACCCGACCGCCAGGGCGCCGTCGCTGAAAATCTCCCCGAAGTACGCTTCGTCGCCCAGGTTCTTGCCCCAGACCGAGACGGTCCAGCGACCGTCGTCCGGGCCGAACCCGACTCGCGCGTTCGCGAGCCAGTAGGCGTCCTGTACCTGGTTCGGGTTGCCCGTGATGGAGTAGTTGACATCGCCCTGGTAACTGGCGGCGAACATTGCCCGCACCCGGTTGCCGTTGCCGATCGGCCACTCGTAGGCCAGCGACGTGTTGAACTGCACCTCCGGCGCATTGCCCAGCCGGTTGCCCACAGCCACGTCCGGCAGGGACGATTCGGTCACTTCGGTGTCGAGTAGCCCGACCCCGGCCCTGATATCGAGCGATTCGGTGGGGACCCACCAGGCGTCCAGCTCCGCGCCGGTGACCTGAACCGATTCGACATTGAAGATCCGGAAGAAACCGCCCACGCCCGCAAACGCCTGCAGATCCTCGTAGTCGTAGTAAAACGCGGCACCGTTGAGCCGCAGCAGTCCGTCCGCAAGATCGGACTTGAACCCGACCTCGTAGGAGTCGATAAATTCGGGATTGTACGGGTCCTTCTCTTCGGGAACGAAGACGAAGAAACCAGTGAACCCGCCGGTCTTGTAACCGCGGGAGTAACTTGCATAGGCCATGGCGGCACCGCCCAACGAACGTTCGATGCCCAGCCGCCCCGTGATTTCAGAATAGTTCACCGTGCTGTCCACCTCGGCGAACCCCAGCGTGCCGCCCCTGAAGGAACGCTCTTCATCCGTGATCCGCGCCCCGACCGTCAGCGTCCATTCGTCCGCCAGCACGATGTCGTTGTGGGTGTACAGCGCCAGTGACGCGGTCTCCTGGTTGTAGACCTCGTCCAGCACGAGATCGAGGAAAAACGGGTGATCGGTCTCATCGAAGATGTCGGCCTCGTCGAGTTCGTCCACCCCGTAGAACGCGCCTACGATCCAGTCCCAGCCGCCCCCGGCCGGAGAGGTGAATCGCAGTTCCTGAGAATACGTGGTCAGGTCGCCCGTATAGTCGTTGTTCCCGGCCGAAAGCACCGTCGAATCGAAGTCTTCCTGGCGGGCGTAGTCCATGGCCTCGAAGGAGGATATCGAACGAATCGAGAAGTTCTCCAGGTCCCAGTCCACGGTCAGCGCGGCGCCCGAGGCGGAGTTGTCGATCTTCGGCGAGGAATTGAACGCCCCCCGGTAGATGTCGCCGTCGACGGGGTCCGCAGCCACGATCAGATCGCCCTCCGGGAGGCCGGACTCGTTCGCCAGCAACGAGTAGAACCAGTTGTCGGACCCGTCCCGCCCGCCGTGCACCTTCAACAGCACCGACGTGTCCTCGGCATCCCATCGGAGCTGACCGCGCCAGCCCAACCGATCGACGGCGCCGTGGTTTTCGCCGGACGCGGTGTTCGTGAAAAAGCCCTCGCCCTGGCTCTCCGAGGCGAACGAAAACCGGCCGGACAGGTTCTCGCCGAGCGGGCCGCCCACCGCCCCCGCGATCCCGAATGCCTGGTAGTCGCCCGCCGTCAGTGTCACCTCCGCATCGAAGTCGTCGGTCGGTTGCCTAGAGATGAAGTTGACCGCCCCTGCGGTCGTGTTGCGCCCGTAGAGCGTGCCCTGCGGTCCCTTCAGCGCCTCCACCCGCTCGATATCGAACACCTGGAAGCTGAGTTGCGAGTTGTTCACAAGGTACACCTCGTCGACATAGACGCCGACGGGCTGCGTCCCGTTCGTCGCAAAATCGTTCAGGCTCAGGCCGCGGATCGAGAAAATCGGCGCCGTATTGCCCACCGCGTTCTTCGTCAGCAGGTTGGGCGTCTGCGCGGCGATGTCCTTCGCCTGGGTAATGCCCTGCTCCGCGATGTCCTCGCCGGTGAACGCGGTCACCGCAACGGACACGTCCTGCAGGCTCTGTTCGCGCTTCTGGGCCGTGACGACGATCTCCTCGATCGCGCCGGACTGCGCCAGGACGCTGCCGGAAATGCCGCAGGCAACCACTATCAGGAATGTTCTCGGTTCGAATTTCACGCCGGTCGCCCCCTTGATGTGACAGATGGAGTGGTTAATCCGTTTAACCACATTAGTTAATTGATTTAACCTATCCGATATGCGGTGTCAAGGCCGGACGGCTTCACGAGGCCGGCTCCACCGAGTGCGCCCCGACGCGACGCGCCGGCATTTCCAAAGCATCGCAGTGTGTAGTAGCGTTTGGGGACGTAGCAAAATCGGGTTCTAACGTGACACTGGCCCCTGCACCACGCGTTCGAGACAGCGCTCGGCACACGAGAGAGCTGATTCTCGACAAGGCGGAAGAACTTATCGCCGCCAAAGGAGTCTTTGGCTTTCGTCTGAAGGACATTGCCAGTCCGCTGGGCATCCGTGTGCCGGCGATCTACAAGCATTTTGGCAATCGGGACGATGTGCTGATCAGCGTCAGCCGTCGATTTGTCGATTTGTTGTCTCAACAGTTCGAACTCGATGCGACATTGCCACCACGCGCACGGATCAAAACAGCCCTGGCTTCATTCGTGGATTTCAATATTCAGCATCCGGCGTACGTACGTCTGGCCTTGATTGACTTCGCCACGCCGGAAGGAGGCATGGAATATGTGAGGATTGCCGCAGGGGGCACATTCAAGGACAACTTTAGGTCCGGACCGCTTGCGCCCATGCACAGGAGACTTCGGCGGACGCTCGATGAAGGTGCCCGTACCGGCGAGTTCTGCCGATCCGACCCGCTGCAGTTCTATCGCGTCATTTACGGCACTACGCTGGTTCAACTCGTTTTTCCGGAAGACGCATTGCTGTTTCCAAACCGAAGTGCCAGAGAAGTTGCGGAGGTCAAAAAGAACCTCATTGACGTTGCGATGCGATATCTTTCAAGCCCTGGAAGGGGACGTTAGTTGAGCGCTCGGCGCTCCTGGCCATCCATGGCCCCGCGCCGAGCACACGACGCGGGCAAAGGCAGTCTGTACAGGCCCTTTGGAAAAAGTCGGTTTTTTGCATCAATAGCGGTTGAATATTGGCGCGGTGTCGGTGAAACTTGTTGCGCCCGAGACGAGTCCGGTCGATACGATGCAACCTTACGCTGTTACCCAGGATGTTCTGCGCACCGATGTCGCAGGCATGCCCCTGGAGTGGATCGACTATCGTGACGCCGTGAGGCTGTACTACATGTCGAGGGTTGCCTACGTTTGCGGTTCGCCGATTTATCGGGTCCGTGGCGGATGGAACGCTCGGACGGGGCTGCGCAGCGTTGTGGAGGTCAACTCCATTATTGCCACCGAGGGCGATCCGAAATTGCGCGAGCGCGGGGATGCGTTCACGCCGCCGCTCAACAACCCGACGCTGTTCAAGCGGGATGCGAATCTGTGCATGTATTGTGCGCAGCAGTTTCCGACCCGGGACCTGACCCGGGATCACATCACGCCCTTCAGCCAGGGCGGCCGCGACGTGTGGACCAACGTGGTGACGGCGTGCCGGCGCTGCAACAATTTCAAGGGCGGGCGCACGCCGGAGCAGGCGGGGATCAAGCTCATCGCGGTGCCGTTCACGCCCACCTACGCGGAATACATCTACCTGAAGGCGCGGCGGGTTCTGGCGGACCAGATGGAATACTTGCTCACGCACTTTCCGCGCACTTCTCCGCTCCACGCGCGGCTGCGGACACATCTCGCCCGGGAGTCGGGTGTGGGCGGGCTTGCCAGGGCGACGGCCTGACTTGCTGAGCCCGGTCGTCCGGGAACTGGAACACCGCACCGGGATTCGGGGCGACGCGTCCCGGGCTCGCGCCGTCGGCGGCGGGAGCATCAACCAGGCATTCAAGGTTCCGGGGGATCCCCGGCCGCTGTTCGTCAAGATCAATCGGGCGTCGGCGCTGCCGGACTTCGAGGCGGAGGCGGAAGGCCTGGAAGCGATCGACGGAGCGGGCAGTGTCGCCGTACCCGAAGTCATCGCCAGCGGGTGCGTTGGAGATACTGCCTTTCTTGCGCTTGCGTGGGTCGACATGGGCAGCCGTACGGTGGCCGCTCAACAGCGACTCGGCACCGGACTTGCCGAACAGCATCGCGCGACGGCGAAACATTTCGGCTGGCATCGTCACAACACCATCGGTTCGACCCCGCAACGAAATACGCCCAGCGTGGATTGGTTCGAGTTCTTCCGGCGCGAACGCTTCGAATACCAACTGGAACTGGCATGCCGGAACGGACTGCCGAGCCGACAGCAATCGAAGTGTCGCAGGCTCTCCGAGCGGCTGGAGAGCTTCTTTTCCGGATATCAGCCGGAACCCTCGCTGCTTCACGGCGATCTGTGGTCCGGCAACTGGGGCGCAGACGAGACAGGCACGCCTTACCTCTTCGACCCCGCTGTCTACTACGGCGACCGGGAAGCGGATCTGGCGATGACGCGGCTATTTGGCGGCTTCGGCGCAGCCTTCTACATGGCGTACGAGGAGCGGTGGCCGTTGGCACCGGGCTGGGAACCGCGGGTGGATCTCTACAACCTCTACCACTTGCTCAACCATTTCAATCTTTTTGGCTTCGGCTACCTGAGTCAGGTGTCAACCTGTCTGTCCCGGCTGACGGCGTTCGCGGATGGCGAACGATAAAATGCCCGGTTCTCACGGTTGAGCGCGATTTGCCGCCTTGACGGCGAATCGATCGAGGATAGACTGTGCCGGCCGCGAATGGCGGTTTGCAATGTTACACGGCCAGCGACTTTGCACTGTCGAGCAACTCGGATCCGGTATCGCAGTCCATGATGAGAACGCCCGCCTCGGCCAGCCGCGCGGGATCGGTCACGGTCCCGAGGCGGTCGGCGAGTTCCTCCGCCACCGTCGGGCCGAACTTGCGCTCGGCCATGCTGCACAACAGCTCGCATTGCTGGACGATGCCGGCCGCCATGCCCTGATCCAGTCCGCGGGTCATGCCCTGTTCCAACCCCTGGGCCATGCTCCTCCGCACGATCGAACCCAGCAACGCGTCATCTTCCGGCCCGGTTCCCTCACGCTCGCCCAGCGTCCGCCCGATGCGCTCCAGCACCCGGACCGTAGCGGCCGAGGGTACCGGTTCGTTCAGCGCTGCGCCGATCTCCGCCGCCTTCCAGCCGGGAAGCGCCAGGCTCTCGCCGATGACGCGGTAGGCGCCGCCTTCCAGGCGGTAGACCGTCAGCCCCGGTGTCCGGCTGCGCGGGCGGCTGGGGGAAGGGCGGTCCGGGACCTGAATCCACAACTCCGGGAACCCCCAGGCTTCGTACAATTTGAGCTTGCCCCGGCGCGCGTCTGTGCTGTGGTCCACTTCCAGGACTACATCCGGAAAGTCGTGCTCGCCCACCACCATCGCCGGCGCATCCGGCAAGCATCCGCGGCCCGGATGCAGATAGACGGATTGGTCGGCCTCAATGATCCGGCGGGGCGCCCCGTCCGGGTCCCGCACCAGCAGGTCCATCGCTCCGAGGCACTTGATGGGGGAGCCGCGCACGTGGGCGATGGTCTGGAGCAGGCCCGCCAACCCGTGGATCGGTTCCTCGTGGTATGGCGTCGCAGGTTCGCATATCCAGGCGGTCGCGGCGACGGCGTCCCAGAATTCCAGCCGCCCCTCGTACGCATCGATCTCCTGTGCCGTCAGGCGGCGGGTAACGCACCCCGGGAAAGACAGATCGGCCAGGGACGGAAACTCGCACAAATCCCTTGCGTGCCTCTCCGCCCGGCTTTCGCCGCCCCGGTCGCCGCGCGACGTCCGATCGGACCCGGGTTCGGATTGGGCTCCTTGCACACTCATGCTAACCGGCCTCGCGCTATCGCTTTCGCAGCAATCGATTCCTTACCTGGGATCATTTTCCCAGGTTGCTCCACGCCTCCCGCTGAGGGACGCGCTCCGAACCGTAACACCGCGCCGAAAGCAGCGACAACGGGCATTTCTCGGCAATTCAGCCAGTTTTGAACTCGCCCGTCTTCAGCCTCTCGATGTAGTCGTGGTAGGCGCGCATGGCCTGGCGGCCGAAGATCCAGATGATGGGCACGTTGGCCCACAGCATCACGCCGGTGCCGACGCCGGTGAGGTTGTCGAGGTCGGCGTCGGTTTCGATCAGGCCCATGGTGGCCACGAGGATGAGCAGGCAGTAGATGACCTTGTAGGTCAGCACCATGCGGTCGCCGAACAGGAAGACGACGCCCTGCTCGCCGTAGTAGCTCCAGGAGATCATGGTGGAGATGGCGAACAGCCAGGCCGCGACGGTCACCAGCCAGCGGCCCAGGCCCGGCACGACCGTGTCGAACGCCTTCGCGGTCAGGGTCGCGCCCACGTAGCTGGCGTAGATGCCGGCGTCCTGCAACTGCGGCGTGGCGTCGCTGGCCACCGTGCCCCACTCCATCGACAGTGCGCCGCCGTCACCGGCCACGACGCGTCCCTCCACCCGGTGGGCGTCGTTGCCCGTCTGGGGGTTGGCATCGGCGTGCACGATCATGAAAACGTTGTCGCCGTCGCGCCAGATGTCGCCGATTCGCTCCGGCGCCGGCCCGGTCTCTATCGTCCACACGCCCGGGCTTTCGGCCACCACCGCGGGCGCCACGGCGTACTCGGCTTCCGCCGCACGGTTCCACACGCCGGTGGAAAGGATCACCAGGGCCGTGAAGGTGCACACGACGATGGTGTCGATGAACGGTTCCATGCCGGCCACCACCGCCTCGCGGACCGGTTCGTTGGTCTTGGCGGCGGAGTGGGCGATGGGGGAGGATCCCTGTCCCGCCTCGTTGGAAAACAGGGCGCGCTTCATGCCGTACAGGAAGGCGTAACCGGCCGTGCCGCCGATGAAGGCCCCGGTCATTTCCTGGGGCATGAAGGCGGACTTGAAGATCAGCAGGAACATGGCGGGAATCTCGCCGGCGTTGGCGATCAGCACAACCGTGCCGCCCAGCAGGTAGAGCACGCACATGAAGGGCACCAGGCGGCCGGCCACTGCGCCGATACGCTTGATGCCGCCGATGATGACCATGCCAACCAGGATCGCCAGCACGACGCCCGCGGCGATGCTCGGAATGCCGAAATAGACTTCGGTGATCTCGCCCACGTTCCATGCCTGGAACATGTTCCCGCCGGTTATGGTGGAAACCAGCAGGGTGAGGCAGAACAGGCCGCCGACGAAGCTGCCCAGAGGGCCGAGCTTCGGATTCATCCGCCGCAATCCCTTGCCGACGACCCACATGGGCCCGCCGTGGGGGTTTTCGGGGTCGTCGGTGTTGCGGTAGAGCATGGACTGGGTGACTTCGGTCAGCTTGATGGACATGCCGAAGAAGCCCACCGTCCACATCCAGAAGATGGCGCCCGGGCCGCCCAGGGCGATGGCCAGGGCCACGCCGCCGATGTTGCCCAGGCCCACCGTGGCGGAGAGCGCCGCGGAAAGCGCCTGGAAGTGGTTGATCGCCCCCGGGTCGTCGGGGTCGTCGTACTTGCCCCGCACCACGTGGAAGCCGTGGGTCAGGGCCCGATACTGGCTGAACCGGCTCCAGATCGTGAACACGACACCGGTGCCGAGCAGGATGAACAGCACGCTGTCGTGCCAGATGATGAGGTTGAGCAGGGTCAGAAACCCGGCGAAGCCTTCCATTGTTTTCTCCAGTCAGCCCGCTTCGAGGACAGCGGCGACGCCCATGCCGCCCGCAGTGCACACGCCCATTAGACCACGTCCGGACCCGCGCTGGTGAAGCAGCTTGGCAAGCGTCCCGAGAATGCGTGTCCCGGTGGCGGCAAACGGGTGGCCGACGGCCACGCTGCTGCCGTTGACGTTCAGCCTGCTCCGGTCGATGGTCCCGAGGGGCTCGGATCGGCCCAGCCGCTCCCGGCAGAACGAGTCGGACGCCCACGCTTTCATGGTCGCCAGCGGCTGGGCGGCGAAGGCTTCGTGAAGCTCGTAGTAGTCGAAGTCCTGGAGGGCATGGGGCGCCTTCCCGAGCAGTTCCGAAACCGCGTAGGCCGGACCCATCAACAGCCCCTCGCTGCCTACGAAGTCCACCGCCATGACGTGTGCGTGGGTCATCCGTGCCAACACGGGGAGCCCCCGCTCCCGGGCCCAGTCTTCGGAGGCCAGCAGCGCGGCCGAGGCGCCGTCGGTCAGCGGAGTGCTGTTGCCCGCGGTGAGCGAACCGGAGCCGCTGCGGTCGAAGGCCGGGCGCAGTTTCGCCAGCTTCTCCAGGCTGGAATCGGGCCGAACGTTGTTATCGCGGGCCAGACCGGCGTATTCGACCACCAGGTCGTCGAAGAACCCTTCGGACTGGGCGCGCGCCGCGTTCAGGTGGCTGGCCTGGGCCAGGGCGTCCTGCTCCTCGCGGGAGATTTCCCACTCTTTGGCCGTCAACTCCATGCTCTCGCCCATGGAAAGGTTGGTTCGCGGTTCCTTCACGTCCACCAGGCGCGGCTTGAAATGCTTCGGCCGCAGCGCAAGCCATGGCTTCAGCCTTTCGCCGAAAGAGCGTCCCCGGGCGCTCTCCAGAAGGATCCGCCGGTATCCGTCCGGGTAGACGATGGGCAGGTCGCTGATGCTGTCGGTGCCGCCGGCGATGCCGGCGTCGATCAGCCCGGTGGAAATTTTCGAGGCGATCAGGACCGCAGCCGAGAGGCTCGTGCCGCAGGCGCGCTGGATGTCGAATGCCGGTGTTTCGGGCGCGAGGCCCGAGGAAAGCACGGATTCCCGGGCAAGATTGAAGTCCCGGGAATGCTTGACCACCGCGCCCAGAGACACGTCGCCCAGTCTCTCGCCGGCCAGGCCGTACTTGTCGACCAGGGCGTTGAGTACATGGGACATCATGTCCAGATTGGATCGGTTTCGATAGGCGGTATGGGCGCGTGCAAACGGGATTCGCAGACCGCCCACGATCGCCACGGGCCGGGCAGGTTGATTACGCATGTTGTGGAAACTCGTCGTTCTGGTGCATCGTTCGATAGCTGGAGGCGCTTTTCGAGAGATTTTCTCCGAGGGCGATTCCGGCGACGCCTACCTTAATGCGCCCGGCGCCCGCGGCCAAGGGGTCACGCAAAATCGGGACGTCGACCGGCCTTTCGTCCGGCTTCGAACCGCTCGCCGGGGGACGAATCGCTCTCCCGGGCAGAATCGTTCGCCCCTGGCCGCTCGTTCATTCCTGACACATTCCCGAAGAGCGATGGGATCGTCGGTGCTATAATCGCCGCCCGCGACAGCCCGAGGACACCCGTGTCCGGGTTTGTAACCGGCTCCGAGGCCACCGGAATTGATCCGGATCGCTTCGATTCACCCGCGCGGAACGCGCGCCAAGCCGAATGCGTAAAATGTGCGATGCGGCCACCAGGTGATCGCCGCGGGCGAAACGCCGCGCAACAATTGGATGGAGCGTTGACTCTCACAGGGGACGAATGGATCGGAAAAAGGACATCCGGTCGGCGGGCGGCCTTCCGTCTGCACATGGCCTGTACTCTCCCGAACGGGAGCACGAGAGCTGTGGCGTCGGCTTTGTGGCCCATGTCAAGGGACAACGCAGCCATGAAATCATTACCGACGCCGAACACTTGCTGTGCCGGATGGACCACCGCGGCGCCCGCGGCGCCGAGGAAGCGACAGGAGACGGCGCCGGAATCCTGACGGCGCTCCCCCACGAGTTTCTCGCCCGGGTCGCCCGTGAAGAACTCGGCAGGGACCTGCCGGAGCCCGGCGAGTTCTCCGCAGGGATCGTCTTTCTCCCCAACGACGCTGCGCAGCGGGAGAAATGCAAACGGGCAGTGGCTCGAATCTGCGCCGAGGAAGGCCAGCTTCTGGTGGGCTGGCGGCCGGTGCCCACGCACCCTGAGGAAGCGAGAATCGGCCCCACCGCGCTGGCGGCGGCGCCCGCGATCGAGCAGGTATTCATCGCAGCCGGCGGGGGATTGAGCGGCGATGCCTTCGAGCGAAAGCTCTACCTGATCCGCAAGCGCGCCAGCCACCTGCTCCGCTCCGACCGCCGGATGAGCGAGCGCAAGGCGTTCTATGTCTCCAGCCTCTCCACCAAGGTGCTCATCTACAAGGGGATGCTCACGCCCGGCCAGTTGATGGCGTTCTACCCGGACCTGAGGGAGCCGGACTACACGTCCCACCTGGCAATGGTCCACTCGCGGTTCTCGACGAATACGTTCCCCAGTTGGGACCGGGCGCAGCCCAACCGCTTCATGTGCCACAACGGCGAGATCAACACGCTGCGGGGCAACGAGAACTGGATGGCCGCGCGTCAGGGCGTGGCTCATACGGAGCTGTTCGGAGATTCCATCAAGCAGCTGTTCCCGGTGGCGGAACCGGATTGTTCCGACTCGGGCACGTTCGACAACGTACTGGAATTTCTGCTCATGACCGGGCGCACGCTGCAGGAGTCGGTCATGATTATGATTCCCGAGGCGTGGCAGAAGAATGGCCTGATGCCCGAGAACAAGCGGGCGTTCTACGAGTTCCACTCCTGTGTGATGGAACCCTGGGACGGCCCGGCGTCCATCGCCTTCACCGACGGCCACTACATCGGTGCGGTGCTGGACCGCAACGGGCTGCGGCCGAGCCGTTACTACCTCACCCACGACGACAGGGTCATCATGGCCAGTGAGGTCGGCGTGTTGCCGGTTGACCCGGCCATGGTCAAGTACAAGGGCCGGCTTGAGCCCGGACGCATGTTCCTCGTCGACTTCGTATCCGGCCGACTGGTGCCCGACGACGAGTTGAAGCACGAATTCGCCGACCGGCAACCCTATGGCGAGTGGCTTGCGTCGGAACGGCTGACGCTTGAGGACTTGTCGTCCGATTCGGACGAGCCTGCGCCCGCACTGGAGGCGTCGACGCTGCTGCCGAGGATGCAGGCGTTCGGCTACACGGTCGAAACCATGCAGTTCATGCTGCAACCGCTGGTGGAGCAGCTTCGCGACCCCGTGGGCTCCATGGGCAACGACTCCGCCCTGGCATGCCTCAGCGACCAGCCCCGCATGCTCTACGACTACTTCAAGCAACTGTTTGCCCAGGTCACCAATCCCCCGATCGATTCGATCCGGGAAGAAGTGATCATGTCGCTGGAGTGTTACGTGGGCCCGGAGCCCAACCTGCTGGAAACCACGCGCAAGCATGCTCATCGCCTTCGGGTGCCGCACCCCATCCTCGACAACGAAGAACTGGCGTCGCTGAAGCGCATGGACCATCGTGGCTGGCGGTCCAGAACCATCGACATCACCTTCCCTCGCGACCTCTCGGACCAGGGCATGGCCGGAGCGCTGGAACGGATCTGCGCCGAGGCCGAGGCGGCCATCAACGAGGGTTACAGCATCGTGATCCTGTCGGACAGGCGGATCGGGAAAGACCGGATACCGCTCAGCAGCCTGGCCGCCTGCGGTGCGGTGCACCATCACCTGGTCCGCCGGGCGAAACGCACCCGGATCAGCATCGTGCTGGAAACGGGGGAGGCGCGCGAGGTTCACCATCACTGCCTCCTGATCGGTTACGGCGCCGACGCCATCAATCCGTACCTGGCGTTCGAGGCGCTCTGGGACACGCGGGCGAAGGGGTTGCTGGATCCCGTCAAGCATCCGGACGACCGCTCGGTGGTCGCCGCGTATCGCAAGGGTGTAGCCAAGGGCATGCTCAAGGTGATGGCGAAGATGGGCATCTCCACGCTGCAGTCCTACAAGGGGGCGCAGATTTTCGAAGCCGTGGGTCTCGCCGACGAGGTGATCGAGCGCTGTTTCGCCGGCACCGCGAGCCGGTTGCAGGGGGTCGGGCTCGACGTGCTCGAGCAGGAATCCCTGCGGCGGCATGCCCTTGGCTACCCGGGCAAGGGGCGCGACCGGCTGGCGGCGCTGCCGAATCCCGGAGAATTCCACTGGCGCAGCCGGGGCGAGCGTCATGGCTGGGACCCCGTCGTGATCTCGACGCTGCAACAGGCTGCGCGTACCCGCTCCGGCAGAGCTTATGCGCAGTTCGCCGAACAGGCCAACGACGAGGCGCGCGCCAATTGCACGTTGCGGGGATTGTTGCGGCTGAAGACCGGAGTGCAGGGACCGGCGATCCCGCTGGAGGAAGTGGAACCGGCGAAGGAGATCGTCAAGCGTTTCTGCACCGGCGCCATGAGCTTCGGCTCGATCTCGGCGGAGGCGCACGAATCCCTGGCGGTGGCAATGAACCGCATCGGCGGGCGCAGCAATACCGGCGAAGGCGGCGAAGACCCGGAACGCTACATTTCGCTGCCGTCCGGCGATTCGAAGCGCTCCGCCATCAAGCAGGTGGCCTCCGGCCGGTTCGGAGTCACCATCTGGTATCTGACCAACTCGGATGAATTGCAGATCAAGATGGCCCAGGGCGCCAAGCCCGGCGAGGGCGGCGAACTGCCGGGACGCAAGGTGGACGAGACCATCGCGCGGATCCGCTACTCCACGCCCGGAGTGGGGCTCATCAGCCCCCCGCCCCACCATGACATCTATTCCATCGAGGATCTCGCGCAACTCATCCATGACCTTAAAAACTCCAATCCAGGCGCGCGGATCAGCGTGAAACTGGTGTCGGAGGTGGGCGTGGGAACCATCGCCGCGGGCGTGGCCAAGGCGCATTCGGATCACATCCTGATCTCGGGCGATTCCGGCGGTACCGGGGCCTCGCCGCTGACCAGCATCAAGCACGCGGGCCTGCCGTGGGAACTGGGCATCGCCGAAACGCACCAGACCCTGGTGATGAACGACTTGCGCAGCCGGGTCATCCTGCAGACCGACGGCGGTTTGAAGACCGGCCGGGACGTGGTCATGGCAGCGCTGCTCGGGGCGGAGGAGATGGGTTTTTCCACCGGCCCGCTGATCGCGCTCGGTTGCATCATGATGCGCAAGTGCCATCTCAACACCTGTCCGGTGGGGATCGCGACCCAGGATCCGGTGCTGCGGGAGAAGTTCACCGGTACGCCCGAACACGTCGTCAACTACCTGTTCCTGGTGGCCGAGGAGGCCCGCGAGTTGATGGCTCAACTGGGATTCCGCCGAATGGACGACATGATCGGGCGGGTCGACGTGCTGGAGACCCGCGACGCGGTCGACCACTGGAAGGCCGACGGCCTGGACCTGACGCCCATATTGACGCCGGCGATCAGGCCCCACGAAGACGTCGAGGTGCGTTGCACCATCGAACAGGATCACGGACTGGACCGAGCCCTGGACCAGTTGTTGGTGAAATTGTCGCAGGAAGCAATTCACCATGGACGCCGTGTTCGGCTGGATCTTCCCATCGTCAATACCAACCGCACCGTGGGCACGATACTCAGCCACGAGGTGGTCAAGGCCAGAGGCGAAGCCGCCCTGCCCGACGACACCATTCACATCAAGCTGGACGGTTCGGCAGGGCAGAGTTTCGGGGCGTTTCTGGCCAGGGGGATTACCCTGGAACTCGAGGGCGACAGCAACGACTACGTGGGCAAGGGGCTGTCCGGTGGCCGGCTGATTGTCTATCCGCCCCGGCAAAGCACGTTTGTTCCCGAAGAGAACGTCATTATCGGCAACGTCGCCCTCTACGGCGCCACAGGCGGGCGGGCATTCTTCCGGGGTCGCTCGGCCGAGCGGTTCTGCGTACGCAACAGCGGCGCCGAAGCGGTCATTGAAGGTGTGGGCGACCACGGCTGCGAATACATGACCGGGGGGCGCGCGGTCATCCTCGGTCCCACGGGTCGAAACTTCGCCGCCGGCATGTCCGGTGGCGTCGCCTATGTCTGGGATCCGCGGAACCGATTCAACGCCCGATGCAACACCGAAACGGTCGAGCTGGAGAGCCTGGAAGATCCATCGGATATTGACGAATTGCGCCGCCTGGTCGAACTGCACCGGCAGTACACGGGCTCGACCGTGGCATCGCGAGTGCTTGAGGATTGGTCGAGGATGATCTCCCAGTTCGTCAAGGTAATGCCCACCGACTACAAGCGTGTCCTTGCCGAACGCAAGCGGCGCGATCCGGCCAAGGTTTCGGCAGTCAGCCCGCCTCCACCGCTGCCCCTGGTCGCCGAGAGGTAGCCCCTATGGGCAAGCACTCGGGATTTCTGGAATTTCCCAGAAGCGCGGTTCCCTATCGGGACGCCCGGGAACGCACCGGCGATTTCAACGAGATCTTTACCGATCCGGACGAGTCGCTGTTGCGGCGCCAGGGGGCGCGGTGCATGGATTGCGGAGTTCCGTTCTGCCAGACTGCCACCGGCTGTCCCATCGACAACCTCATCCCCGAATGGAACGATCTGGTCTACCGGGGCCAGTGGAAGGCGGCGCTCGACCGGCTCCACCAGACGAACAACTTCCCCGAGTTCACCGGCCGAACCTGCCCCGCTCCCTGCGAGGGCGCCTGCGTGCTGGGCATCACCGATCCCCCGGTCACCATCAAGAATATCGAGAACGCCATCATCGATCGGGGGTTTGCCGAGGGATGGGTACGGCACGATCCGCCCGTGCAACGCACGGGCAGGACGGTGGCAGTAGTCGGATCCGGCCCCGCGGGTCTCGCTGCGGCGGATCAGCTCAACAAGGCGGGGCACGAGGTGACGGTCTTCGAGCGCGAAGACCGGATCGGGGGATTGCTGATGTACGGCATTCCCAACATGAAGCTCGACAAGTCGCTGGTGGATCGCCGCGTTCAGATGATGGCGGAGAGCGGCATTCATTTCCGCGTGGGCGCGGATGTGGGCGTCAATGTGGATCCCGAGGAACTGAAGGCGGAATACGATGCTGTGTTGCTCGCCACCGGGGCGACACGGCCCAGGGATCTGCCCATCCCCGGACGGGAACTGTCGGGGATTCACTTCGCCATGGATTTTCTCACCGCCAATACCCGCAGCCTGCTGGACAGCGGACTGAGGGACGGCCGCTTTATCAATGCCAGGGACAGGGATGTCATCGTGATCGGCGGCGGCGATACCGGCGCGGACTGCATCGGTACCGCGCTGCGCCACGGGTGCCGCAGCCTGGTGAACCTGGAGTTGCTGGACCGTCCGCCCGCGGAGCGCGCCCCGGACAATCCGTGGCCCGAGTGGCCGCTGATCTTTCGCACCGAATACGCCCATGAGGAAAGTGCGGCCCGGTTCGGGAGCGACCCGCGCAGCTTCAGCGTACTCTCCAGGTCGTTCTCCGGTAATGGCGGGGGGGTCACCGCGCTGCACACCATCGACATTCTCTGGCGATCGGATGGCGGGGCACGGAAGATGGTCGAACTGGAAGGCACTGAGAAGACATTCAAGGCCGACCTGGTGCTGCTGGCCATGGGTTTTCTGGGCCCCGAGGACTACGTGGCGCAACCGCTTGGGGTGACCCTGGACTCACGCTCCAATTACCAGGCTGCGCATGGCGACTATCGTACCAACGTGCCGGGCGTATTCGCCGCCGGCGACTGCCGGCGGGGCCAGTCGCTGGTGGTCTGGGCCATCAACGAAGGCCGCGGCGCCGCCGAAGCCATTGACGAGTGGTTGTCCGTGGCCGCGATCGAGCCGCGGTCTGACGACATCGCCCTGGGAACTGCTCATGTTTGACCGGGTCGGCCGTTCGGAACGAAAGCGGTCGCTTCCGGCACAGGAGCTGCACTTCGTAACCGGACGCCGGATTCGTCCGCCCTTCCCGGACGATACCGAGCAGGCGTTGTTCGGCATGGGCTGTTTCTGGGGAGCCGAGCGCCGTTACTGGGAGCTGGACGGTGTCTGGTCCACCGCGGCCGGGTACTCCGGGGGCACGGCAGCCGATCCCACCTACGAGGAAGTCTGCAGCGGACGTACCGGACATGCAGAGGTAGTCCTGGTGGTATTCCGTCCCGAGGCCGTGAGTTACGAGCGCTTGCTGAAGCTCTTCTGGGAGGCCCATGATCCTACCCAGGGCATGCGCCAGGGCGCCGACATCGGATCTCAGTACCGCTCGGCGATCTACACTCATGGTGACGGTCAGCACCGGGCGGCCAACCAGAGCCTCAAGGCCTACCAGGCGAATCTCGCAGGAGCCGGGTACGGCCCGATCACCACCGAGATCGCGCCGGCGGGGCCGTTCCATTACGCCGAGGATTATCATCAACAGTACCTGGCCAGGAACCCCGGAGGTTACTGCGGGCTCGGCGGCACCGGCGTTTCCTGCAGCCTTACGGCCTGACGGCCCGTGGCAGAAGCCCCCCGGCGTTGGGCGGAAGACCGCGTCGCCGAAGACGGCTGATCGACCGGCGATGCATCCCACCGGGCTGCGAGCTGCCGGGAGGTTTGCAAGAAGGCCGCAGGGTAGTACAGTTGGAACGAGGTGGCCGAGATTACCGCCCCGAGGGGGTGCGCAAAATGAATGTGACCAGCAGGACGGAAGACGGGGTGGTAATCGTATCGGTCGAGGGGAGGGTGCACCGCGAAAGGGCCCGGCAATTCATGCTGGAGGCCAAGCTGGCAATCGGCGATCAGTGGGGAGGCCGAGTCCTGCTCGACTGTCAGAAGATGACCTATATCAGTACAGCGGGACTGCGCGAGGTCCTGTTGATCGCAAAGAAAATATCCAGGCACCAGGGACGATTCGCCATCTGTACGCTGGCTGAAGGGATCGACCGCGCATTCGAAGTCATCGGCTTCGACCAGATTATCGACATCCACAAGTCGTCGGAAGCCGCGTTGGCATCGATCTCGTAGCGGCGCAACCTGGCAGCCCGTGGCAATGGCAGCGCGGCACGGGGTGGAAGACCGCCTCGCCGAAGACGGCTGATCAACCGGCGATACGTCCCGCCCGCCCGCGTTGGCCGGAAGGTCGAAGTTATCCGGAGGATGCGGTTGGCGCCCGTGCGGGCGCCGGAGCGGGCGCCGGCGCCGAGGCCTTCTTGGGTTTGGGCGCTGCTGCGGGCTTGGATACGCTCATGTCGATCCGGCCCTTGAACTTCGCACCGTCCTCGATCTGGATTCGCGGCGCCACGATCGTGCCGATCACGGCGCCCGTGGCAAATATCGTCACCTTGCTCCTGGCCTCGATATCGCCCTGCACCTTGCCGCGGATGTTAACGTTCCGGGCAAGGATGCCACCGTCCATGAAGCCCTTGGCCTCGATATTGGCGTCGTTTTCCGGCAGATCGACAGTGCCTTCAACCCGGCCGCTGATCGCCAGATCGCCCTTCCCCGTGATATCGCCGCGGATTGTGGCAGCCGCACCAATGGTTACAGTCTCTTCGGCGCGGCTGCGTCGCACAGGCTCGTCTGCGGGCTTCGCCGAGCTGCCACCGGAACCGGCGGCGGGTTTCGACGGCGCTCCACCGGTCCGGCCCATGATGCCCAGGACGGGCTTCTGCTGCTTGGCCTTGGTCTGGGCTGCTGCCTTTTTCTTGGATCCCTCAAACATGTCACTCCCCGTTTGCACAAGCGCGGTATCGCCACCGCAATCGGCTCAATCGAGTACATTGTAAACCGTCAGGGCGTCATCGGCACATCGCAGTTCCCCGGGGGGTGGCCGGGGATTTCCTCCACCGGCATTGTGACAGCGAATACCACGCCGCTCCCATCGGGCAGATCCTCGCCCCGAACCGTGCCGCGATGGAAGTCCGCGACCAGCGATACGATGTGCAGGCCCAGCCCCAAATGATGCCGCCCGTCGCGTTCCCGGCGAATCGAAACCAGCGAGTCGAACAACTGCGAGCGCATGGAGGACGGAAGGCGCGGACCGCGGTTGACGACGTTGATCGTGAGTTCCCGGTGCGTACCGCCGAGCGTCACCTGGATGGGCGCATCCTCCCGGCTGAAGCTCACCGCGTTGTCGATCAGCTTGTCCATCATCTGGACAATGAGTTCCCCCGATCCCAGCACGCCGGTATGGAGCGCCTCGCAACGGTATTCGATGGTGTGGCGGGGATAGACGTCACGGTAAGCGGCCGTGCAGCTCGCCAGAACGGCGTCCAGGTCGAAAATCTCCGGTTCGGTGGCGGAAACGGACTGTTCGATCAGCGTGGCTTCCGTCATGGCGCCGAGGATGCCGTCCAGCCGGGAAACACCTTCCTTCAACCTGGAAAGATAGGGCGACAGATTGGCGCCGTGGGGCTCACGCTCCAGGTTTTCAAGCGATGTGGATGCCACGGCCAGCGGCGTACGCAGCTCGTGGGCCAGTTTGGACTTGAGCGTTGTCAGGTAGGCGGTATAGTCCCGGAGCCGATTCAGCAGATCGCTGAAACTGCGGGCCAGGTCGCCGATTTCATCTTTCGCGCGGCGTCCCGGCAGCGACGCGCGGATTTCTCCCTTGGGGCCCAACGCGGTTTCGGCGGCGCGGGAAAGCCGCCGCACGCGGAACGACAGCACGGTGGCGTAGCTCAGGAGCCCCGCCGCAACGACGAGCATCGCCAGAAAGGTCACGCTCAGCAGGCGCACCAGGGCGGCGTTGGTCAGCGTAAGAATCGAGTCGCTTCCCTGCTCCAGGATCACCGCGCCCAGTTGCTCGTCGCCGCGAATGATGGGTGCACCGACCGCCACCACCGCGCTTTCGTCTCCGCCTCTGGCGAACCACGCCGTCACCGAGGCGCCTTCCAGGACGGATCGGAGCGGCCCGCGGCCCAATCGGCCGGGCGGTTGTTCGAACCCGGTGAAGTCAGGGTCGTCCCGCCTGAGCATGAACCGGTAGATCTGCTCCATCAGGCTCGGATTGAAGTCGTCGAAGGTGGCCGAGAGGGGGTCGATCTCACCCTCGTCGAAGAGCACCCAACCGGCGGGCCCGACAACGACCAGACGCCTTCCCGACTGGATGAACTGTGTTGCAGACATGGCAAGACGCGCGGGCCGGTACAAGAGCATGCCGGGATCGTCTCCGGGCCAGGAACTCTCCACGGCCACCTGGAAAGTTTCGGCTGCCGGGTCGGAACCTCCCGGGTCCACGTCAACCACTGCAATTCCGAGCCGTTCGCCGGCCCTCGCAAGTGGCAGCCTGATCTCTACCGCGAATCCGTCCCCAGATTCTCGCCAGAACGCCGGCACCCTGGCATCGCGGCGTCCCGTCGGCGTGAACAGGGGCGCCGAGGTTTCCTGAGCGCGAAGGCTGCCGGGCGTGGTCGTGTGGAACAGGAGCCAGTCCGGTTGCTCCGATTCCGTCAGGAGCAATACCCGGTCACCATAGGGTGTTTCCCCCGGTGCGCGTTGGTACACGACATTCGGGTCCGGGTAGTGCAGAAACAGGAACAGGCTGCGCTGGTACACGCCGATCCAGAATCGCCCGGACCCGCCCAGGGGAACGCCGGTGGTTTCCGCGCTGCTCCAGTCGTCACGATAGCCGTCGATCAGGGGCTCGGAGGTCAGCGGGTGGGCATACATGACCCCGCCCGGCTGCGCGGCCGACCGGGATGCATTGGTTTGCAGATCCTGCCCGGGAAGCGCTGCCGCCGTGGACTCGGCGGTCGCCAGCAGCGATTGTGCAAGCCCCGACCGCAGCGCGCCTTCGAGCTCCTGCACGTAGCGGTACCCGGCCCAGGGCAGGACCAGCGTGAGCAAGCCCAGGCCCAGGAGCTGGAGACGCAGCGACACGTTCAGTCTCCCGGGTCTGGCTGGGGGCTGATCCAGCGATAACCCATGCCATAGACGGTGTCGATGGCCCTGAACTGCGGATCGGCGGCGGAAAACTTCGCGCGAATGCGCTTGATCTGAGAGGTCACGCTGCCGTCGTCAAGCACCACATTGGCAGCGGCCATGAGCTGTTCGCGCGTGCGCACATGACCGGGATGCCTCGCCAGGGCATGCACTACCCAGAATTCGGTGAGGGTAAGGGGGACCGTAACGTAGTGCCAGGAAACGCTGACCCGATCCAGATCCATCTCCAGGGGTCCACGGCTCAAGAGCTGTGGTTCGGCTGCCGCGTTGGTCAGCGCCTCGACGCGCCTGAGCAGCGCGGCGACCCTGGCGAGCAGGTGCTCCAGGCTGATGCGTTTGGTCAGGTAGTCGTCGGCGCCGAGCCGCAATCCGGATATGGCGTCCAGTTCGCTCTCCCGGGCAGTCAGAAAAATGATCGGCAACTGCGTCGAACGGGCTCTCAGTTCGCGGCACAGTTCGAATCCCCCCTCGACCTCGCCGGACAGGTTGATGTCTATGATCACCAGGTCGGGAAGGCGGGCCTCGAAGGCGTCCAGCGCTTCCCGGCGCGAGCTGAAACCTGCGACCCGATAACCCTGTCGCTTCAGCGCCGCCATGTAGTTGTCGCGGATCGCGATCTCGTCTTCCACGACAGCGATGAGTTTGCCCGCATCCATTGAACCGTCTCCAATCGTAGCTTCATGCGCGCACCTCTGGACAGGGTAGTCCCACGCGTGTCCACTGACGGAAACTGTACCGCATGGGGTCACGTCACTCGAAAAGGGATCACGCCCGCACCAATCCGGGCGTCATTTCACCATCCACGAATCATGAAGCGCCGCACTGTTCACCCGGCAACGGGTAACGGTCGGTAAGGAAGTGCTGCACCCCTTGCGGTGCGCGCGTCAGGCCGCGACGGATCCCCTGAGCTTGCGGATGGCGTTCGCCTCGATCTGGCGGATGCGCTCGGCGGAGACTTTGTATTCGGCAGCCAGTTGGTGAAGGGTAGCCTTCTTCTCCACCAGCCAGCGGCGCTGGACGATATCGCGGCTGCGGTCGTCCAGTGCGGCCAAAGCGTGTCCCAGTCGCCTGCGCGAATCGGCTTCCCAGTCGGCCTCCTCGACCACATCGGCCGGGTCGCTGTCCGGACTCGGCAGATAGGCGACCGGTGCGTACTCGTCTTCCTCCGTGGGGGAGCCGTCGTAGGAGACATCGCGGCCGGAGAGGCGCCGTTCCATCCGGGTGACTTCGGTCGGACTGACGCCGAGGTCTTCGGCAACCGCTTGGGTCTCCTCGCTGGACAGCCAGCCGAGGCTGCTCTTGGCCTTGCGCAGGTTGAAGAACAGCTTTCGCTGGGCCTTGGTGGTGGCCACCTTGACCAGACGCCAGTTCTTCAGGACGTATTCGTGAATTTCGGCGCGGATCCAGTGCACGGCGAAGGAGACCAGCCGCACGCCCACCTTGGGATCGAAGCGCTTGACCGCCTTCATGAGGCCGACGTTGCCTTCCTGGACCAGGTCGCCGAGCGGCAGTCCGTAACCGGTATAGCCACGGGCGATGTGCACGACGAATCTCAGATGGGAGAGGATCAGGCGCTGGGCCGCTTCCAGGTCATCGTTTTCGCGAAGCCGCGTGGCGAGATCGAACTCCTCCTCCTTGCTGAGCACGGGAACCGCGCGGACGGCCTGGATGTAATGATCCAGGCTGCCGATGGGCGCCCCGAGCACCAACTGATTGTGGGCGATCGCCGTGGTCACGATGCTTCGTCTCCCGTCATGATGACTCGCCTGTCAACGCGCAAAACCGCTTGCATGGTTGCGCGGACGCGCGATTTTAGCACTCCGACGGTTAGAGTGCTAACACTTTGAATGGTTCCGATCAGGGCGAAATTCAACCCACACCATGCGGTAGTCGATCAGCTGGGTTCGATCTCCCGCAGATGGCGGGCGACGGCAATGCCGGCGCCGGCCCAGCCGAGGAAACCGCCCACGCCCAGCAACCACGCCATATCCGCCAGGCTGAGTCCTGCCAGGCGATAGTCCGATCCGTACAATTCCATCAGCGCACGGGCGGGCGAGGCAACCAGGCCGAGTCCGAGGACGATGATCAGCGCCGCAAGGATTCCCGCGCCAACGCCGTAGCACAGCCCCAGGTACAGGAAGGGACGCCGGATATAGCCGTCGCTGCCACCTACGAGCTTGATGATTTCGATCTCTTCGCGGCGATTGCCGATCTCCAGGCGGATCGTGTTGCCGATGACCACGATCACGGCCAGACCGAGCAGCACCGTGGTCACGTCCACCACGCGGCGCGCCAATTCAAGAATCGCCCGCAGCCGTTCCAGCCACTCCGTATCGAGCTGCACAAGGGCGGTTTCCTCCAGGGCATCCAGATCCTCGACCAGCTGATCCAGATCGGCGCTCGTGCCGGCCGGCCGCACGATGATGGCATGGGGCAGGGGGTTCTCGGCCAGCAAATCCAGCGCTTCCCCGAACCCCGAATAGGCGCGAAACTCCACAAGCGCGTCGGAGCGGTCAAGCAGTTCGGCCCGCTCCACGTCGTTTCGCTGCCTGATCTGCAAGGCGAGATCTTCGGCCGCCGGGTCGTCCACGGCCATTTCAAGGTATACCGTGAAGTCCGCAGCCCCTTGCCAGGTACCGCTCAGCGCACGCGCATTGTCCACCATCACCCGCAGTCCGGCGGGTACGGCCAGCGCGATGGCAATGACCAGGATGGTCATTAGGCTGCCCAGCGGACGGTCCGCCACGCGGACGACGGCGCCGGTCATGTTTTCAACGTGCAGTGAAAGGTAGCGGGCGATCGTGTCCATGCGCAGGCCTTCAGCCGGGTACCGCAGCCGGACCCGCCATGCTTCCGGCCTCCAGGTAGAGCCGCCGGTAGCCCATCCGGCTGATCAGCTCCAGGTCGTGGGTTGCGATGAGCACGGTGGTTCCCACATCGTTGAAGCGCCCGAACAGGCGCATGATCTCCAGCGAGAGCCCCGGATCGAGGTTGCCCGTGGGCTCATCGGCGATGACCAGTTGCGGACGGCTGGCCACCGCCCTGGCAATGCCTACGCGCTGCTGTTCTCCAGAGGAGAGGGACAGGGGGAACTGGTTCTCGTAGCGCAGCAGACCCACCTGATCCAGGGCGGCGCGCACCCGTCCCCGCAGCTCCCGGCGCCGTAACGACGAGATCATCAGGGGCAGCGCGACATTGTCGAATACGGTCCGGTCGTGCAGCAGTTTGTGATCCTGGAAGACGATGCCGATCTGCCGTCGAAACTGTGGAATCCGGCGCCGCGGGACGCGGGCCGTGTTCTGACTGGCCACCAGTACGGTACCGCGCGTGGGTCGTTCGATGAGTGCAACCAGCTTGAGAAGCGTGCTCTTGCCGGCGCCCGAGGGACCGGTGAGAAAGGCCATTTCGCCCCTTTCGAGGCGGAAGCTGACCCCGCGAAGCGCTTCCCTTCCCGCGGGATAGCGCTTTCGCACGTTCTCGAAACGGATCATGATCGCGGCATTATACTGGCGCGCGAGTCCGCCCCGGAGGCGGTATCAAGAGATCATCGATGCAGAGCAGGAGGCGGGCAAAATCCACCGGCGTGCGCATAGTCGGTGGAAGTTGGCGGGGACGTCGGCTGACGGTTCCGGCGGGGACCGAGGTGCGTCCCACGCCCGACCGCGTGCGCGAGACGCTGTTCAACTGGCTCGCACCCTCCCTCCCGGGCGCGCAGTGCCTGGACCTGTTCGCCGGCACGGGCGTCCTCGGCCTGGAAGCACTGTCGCGTGGCGCCGCGGGGACAACGTTCGTGGAGCGCGATCCCGTTCTGGTGCGGGCGCTCGAGGAGAGCATAGGCGCCCTGGCGGCCGAGGCGCAGGTATTTCACGAAGATGCGCTGGAATTTCTGGCGTCGCGGCCGCGACGTCCCGTCGATGTCGCCTTCCTGGATCCGCCCTACGCGACTGGGCTGGCGCAAGTGCTGGAGAACCTGGTTGGCTGGCTCGCGCCCGGCCATCTGGTGTACGTGGAACGCCCGGTGGAGCGCGGCGGACGTTCCTTGGGCGATGCGGTCGCTGCTGTACCCGGCGTGCGATTGTTGAAACACGGCACGGCCGCGCGAGTGGCCTTCGGGCTGCTCCGCCGGGCAGACGCAGAGTAGAATACCCACTTTCCTGTCCGACCCCTCCGTACGATGAACGTAGCGGCAATGTATCCCGGAACCTTCGACCCGGTCACTCTGGGCCACGAGGACCTTTTGCACCGCGCCGCTGTCCTGTTCGACAGCGTGGTTGTGGCCATTGCCGCCAGTCCCGGTAAATCGCCGGTATTCAGTCTGGAGGAACGTCTGCAACTGGCTGCCGAAGCCTTTCGGGACATGCCGAGTGTGACGGTGACGGGATACGAGGGACTGACGGTCGACTTTGCCCGCAGCCATGGGCTGCGAGTGATCATCCGCGGGCTGCGGGCGGTGTCGGACTTCGAGCACGAGTTTCAGCTTGCGGCCACGAACCGCCAGTTGACCGAAGAAGTGGAAACGGTGTTCCTGACGCCCACCGAGAAATATACGTTTGTTTCCTCCAGCCTGGTGCGGGAAGTCGCACAGCTCGGAGGAGATGTATCCGCCTTTGTGCGGCCCCATGTGGTCGAGGCCCTGAATCGAAAATTCGGAGATTGAAGCGAATGAACAGGCTGAACGCTCTACTTGTTCCCCTTTTGCTGCTGTGGGCAGCCGCGGGCCTCGCCCAGACGCCGAATCGGGCGGCGGTGGCGAGCGCGAATCCGCTGGCAAGCGAGGCGGGAATCGAGGTTCTGGAAGAGGGGGGCAATGCGTTCGACGCGGCGATTGCCGTCAGCGCCGCACTTGGGGTCGTGGAACCCTACGGGTCGGGACTCGGCGGCGGCGGGTTTTTCCTGCTGCATCGAGCCAGCGACGGCTTGCAGGTGTTCATAGATGGGCGCGAAACGGCTCCCGGCGCCGCGCGGGAGGACATGTACCTCGATGAGCACGGCGACCCCATTCCGGGCGCGTCGCGCAACGGTCCGCTGGCCGCAGGGATACCGGGCCTGCCCGCGGCCCTTGTACACCTGGCCGAGAACTACGGGCGCCTGACGCTGGCGGAGTCCATGGAGCCGGCGATCCGATACGCCGAGGAAGGATTCCCGGCCTATGAGACGCTTGTTCAGCGGCTGTCTCGGCGGGTGCCCGGCCTGAGCGAGGGGGCGAGAGAGGTGTTCGCACCCGGCAGCGACGTGCCTGCCGCAGGCGAGCTGTTCAGGCAGCCTGAGCTTGCGGCCACGATGCGAACCCTGGCGCGGGAGGGCCACGACGGGTTCTACCGGGGGGCCGTCGCCGACATGCTGGTCGATGGCGTGCAGCGCGAAGGCGGCATCTGGAGCGCCGAGGATCTTCTCAATTACAGTGTGGTGGAGCGGGAGCCGCTGATCGGCACGTACCACGATGTCGCCATCACCACCGCGCCGCCGCCGTCCGCCGGCGGCGTGGCGCTGATCAACATGTTCAACATGCTCTCCGGTTACGATCTCGCGGGCGTGGACCGGGTCACCCGGACGCATCTGCTGACCGAGGTCATGCGTCGCGCCTATCGGGATCGAGGGCCGTACCTGGGCGATCCCGATTTCATCGCCATCCCGGTGGATCGCCTGACTCATCCCTATTACGCAGCGGGTCAGATAGCGAGTCTGCGGATCGACCGCGCCACGCCCAGCGACAGCCTTCCGGGTATTCAGCCCGATGGCGCCGGCGGCGGTCCACAAACCAGCCATTTCTCGGTGCTTGACCGGGAAGGCAACATGGTCGCGGCAACCCAGACCATCAATTTCGGTTTCGGCAGCGGCTTCGTCGCGCCCGGGACGGGCGTCCTGCTCAACAACGAAATGGACGACTTCTCGATGAAGCCCGGCCAGCCGAACGGCTATCAGCTCCTGAGCGCCGAAGCCAACAGCATCCAGCCGGGCAAGCGGATGCTTTCCAGCATGACGCCCACGATCCTGCGCACCGATGACGGTGTCGCGCTGCTCGGGTCGCCGGGCGGCAGCCAGATCATCACCATCGTCTTCCTGGCGAGCCTGGCCTGGACCGAGGGCGCCGACGCAGCGACCATGGCTTCGAATCCCCGCTTCCACCACCAGTACTTTCCCGACCGGCTCATGTTCGAGCCCGACGCGCTCTCCGAAGAGGAAGAAGAGGCCTTGCTGGGCCTTGGCCACAATATGGCCCGCACCCGGCAACTGAGGGGCAACGGCAATCTGCAAATCGTCACCTGGGATCGCCGCAGTGGCGAAGTCGACGCCGCGTCGGATCCGCGGGGCGTCGGGGAGCCGAGGTTTTCCGCGCCATGACCGGCGGATGGCGGTCCCGATTCCGGTCGGCTTGATCTTGTAAATCCGATGAAATCGATTTTCGGGTGGTCAGGCGTGATGGTTGCCCTGCAGTTGCTGGCGCCTCTCGTAGCCCATGCCCATCACGGCAGAGGCGAATTCTTCAATCAGCCGGTCGGCGAGATCGAGGGTGTCGTCGTGGACATCAGGTGGCGCAATCCGCACGTCACCATCACGATAGACAGTTCTGCGGAGGGCGGCCCTGAAATGTTGTGGGTCCTTGAAGGTTCAGATGCCGGCACTCTTGCCCGGCGTGGACTGACCGACGGGCACATTCAGGTCGGCGACCGCATCAGGGCGGCGGGCGCGATTTCCAACCGCAGGGACCGGTGGCTGGCGACACGCAACATCCTGCTGCCCGGCGGTTCCGAACTGATCTTCGGAAGCTCGGGAAGTCCCAGGTGGTCGACGAACCATGTCGGCGGCGACCCGCTTCCTGCCGCGGTGGCGGTCACCGAAAGGGCATCCGAAGGCGGGATTTTCCGCATGTGGATGGGTGAGGGCGGTACGCCCTACGTGGTGGAAGAGGAACCGCCGCTGACGCCGCCCGCCCGGGCAGCCTGGCAGGCATACGATGCGCTCAGACACGATCCCGTGCTGGATTGCGCGATTCCCGGAATGCCGCGCGTCATGACGGTGGTCGGTGCGCGGCCGATCCAGTTCGAGAGGCAGGGCGAGGACATCCTCCTGCGCTCCGAAAACTACAACCTGACGCGGCTCATTCACATGGAGGCGGCAGACGGCCCGGACGAAATCGCCCCGTCTGCGCTCGGATATTCGCGCGGTCGCTGGGAGGGTGAGACGCTGGTTGTGACGACGACGCGGATCAGCTGGCCGTACTTCGACCTGCCCCCGTTGATCGGTATTCCGCAAAGCGGGGAGGTGGAGATCGAGGAGCGCTTCACCATCACGGACGGGCAGTTGATCTACGACCTCCGGGCATACGATCCTGTGAATTTCACCGAGCCGATAGAGGAGACCCGCTACATGGTCTGGAGTTGGCGGCCCGGACTCAGCCTGGGGATCGACGCCTGCGAAGACTACGTGGAAGTCGATTAGCGCTGGCAGTTCGCACAATAGTAGGTGGCGCGCTGGCCGATGGTGCGGACCCTGATGGGCCGCCCGCACCGGACACACGGTTCGCCTGCCCTGCCATAGGCATCCAGTGTGAGTTGGAAGTACCCGGGCTTGCCGTCGCCGCCGACGAAGTCCTGTAGCGTCGTACCGCCAGCCTGTATGGCCTCGCGCAGTACTTCTCCAACCGTATCGGCGAGACGTTGCAGGCGCATGCGCGACACGCGTCCTGCCGGTCTGGATGGGTGTATGCCGGCCCTGAACAGGGCTTCGTTGGCGTAAATGTTGCCCAGCCCGGCGACGATGCGGCCGTTCATCAGCAGTGTCTTGATCGCGACACGGCGCCCGCGAGAAATGCGCCAAAGATAGTCACCGCTGAATTCCGCTCCCAGCGGTTCCGGGCCCAGGTTTTCAAGCAGCCAATGGGCTTCGGGCGAAGCGGACCAGTGCAGGCTGCCGAAGCGCCTGGGATCGTTGAAGCGCAGCATCGCGCCCGATACGAATTCGAGATCGAAATGGTCGTGGCGTGCAGGCTCGCTCCGTTTCTTGAGGAATCGAAGACTGCCTGACATGCCGAGATGAACCAGCAAGCTGCCGGCGTCGGTGGTTATCAGTAAATACTTGCCCCGGCGGGAAAGCGCCTGCACGGTCCGGTTGCGCAATCGCCGGTCGATCGAGGGTTCCACAGGCCACCGCAGCCGCGGCTCACGCACCGCGAGCGAACGGATCGTTTGCCCGACGACCAGGGGCTCCAATCCGCGCCGCGTGGTCTCGACCTCAGGCAGTTCGGGCATGGTGTGAATGGTTCATTGGAGAGAGATTCCGCATGGGCTATAGTGGCATGTCTGCGGGGGAAGGAGTCATCAGGTGCTGCAGTTTGTCGCGGAATATTATTACGGGATTCTTGGGCTGGGCTTTTGGGGCTACGTGATCGCGGGGGCAGTCGGCGTTCACATCACGCTGATCGCCATCACCTTGTACCACCATCGCGAGCAGGCTCACCGTTCGATCGATCTGCACCCGGCACTGCGGCACTTTTTCCGGTTCTGGCTGTGGATGAACACGGGCGTCATCACCAGGCAATGGGTGGCGGTGCACCGCAAGCACCATGCCATGTGCGAACGGGACGGAGACCCGCACAGCCCGCAGCTCGTTGGCCTGAAGACAGTGCTGCTGCAAGGCGCGGAGCTGTACCGGAAGGAGGCGCGCAACCCGGAGACCGTGGAAAAGTACGGCCGCGGCACGCCCGACGACTGGGTGGAACGCCATGTCTACAGTCGCTGGCCGAATGTGGGCATCGGCCTGTTGTTCTTCGTGGTCGTGTTCCTGTTCGGACTGCCGGGCATCGCGTTGTACGGGTTCCAGTTGATCACCATGCCCCTGCTTGCCGCCGGGATCATCAACGGGCTGTCCCACGCCAGGGGCTACAGGAACTTCGAGACCGATGACGCTTCCACCAACCTGTGGCCGTTGGCGGTGTTCGTCGCCGGAGAGGAGCTGCACAACAACCATCATGCATTTCCCAGTTCCGCCCGATTCTCCCAGCACCCGTGGGAGATTGACCTGGGCTGGTTGCATCTGCGGCTGTTCGCGGCCCTCGGGCTTGCCCGGATCAGGCGCGTGGCTCCGAAACCCGAACTGGTGGAGGAGACCTCGAATCCGGATATCGAAGCCCTGCGTTCCATACTCATCAATCGCATGCACGTGCTGCGGCACTACAGGAAAAGCGTGACGTTTCCCGTGTTGCGAGGCGAGATCCGGCGATACAAGGGCAAGGCAAGGGCGCCGATCCGGCGCGCCAAGCGATGGCTGACCCACCATCCCAGCCTGCTGGACAGCCAGTCCAGGGAACGCCTGGCGGAATTGATGGAGAAGTATCCCAGCCTGAAGACGGTGATGGAGTACCGCAATGAGCTGAAGGCGCTCTGGGAGAACACCGAGCTGAGCAATGAAGGGCTGTTGGCGGAACTCATGGGGTGGTGCAGCCGGGCCGAGGCCAGCGGGATTCAGGCGCTGGAGGAGTTCTCCGCGTACCTGAAGTCATTTCGTCCAAGTACGCACCTGGCGGGATAGGCGCAGGCGGCGGTCCGGCGGCGCAAGTGCCGCCGCGCGCCTGGCGGGGCATCGCTATCCAGGGGGTTACCGTTATCCGGGCGGTCAAGGAGCGCCGAGCGAACGCCTTACTTTATTTTCGTCTCTTTGTAGATGACGTGTTTGCGTACGCGCGGGTCGTACTTCTTGACTTCCATCTTCTCGGGGTGGAGGCGCTTGTTCTTGGTCGTGGTGTAGTAGTGGCCGGTTCCCGCCGTTGACCGCAGTCTGATTTTCTCTCGCACAGGTTGTCTCCCGCTAAATCTTCTGGCCTTGCTCGCGCAGGTCCTGAACGACCTGTTCGATGCCCTTCTTGTCGATGATTCTCAAGCCCTTGTGCGAGACTTTCAGTTTGACGAAACGCTGCTCGCTCTCCAGCCAGAAGCGCTGGGTATGAAGGTTCGGCAGAAAACGACGCCGGGTCTTGTTGTGGGCGTGCGAAACGTTGTTGCCCGCCATCGGGCGCTTGCCGGTTACCTGGCACACTCTCGACATTGGAAGGCTCCTCGAGGGGGCTTGTCCATGGAGGCGACGGACTATACCCGTTGCACAAGTCTATATCCAGCCCCGTTCGGCCAGTGAGACATGCCCGTCGCGGGTCACTACGAGATGGTCGAGGAGCCGTATATCCACCAGCGCCAGGGCCCGGCCCAGCTTCAGAGTGATGCCGCGATCGGCTTCGCTTGGCTCGGAAATTCCCGACGGGTGGTTGTGACCGAAAATGACGGCTGCGGCGTTGTGATGCAGTGCACGCTTGAGGACTTCACGGGGATATACCGCAGCACCGTCCACGGTACCGCGAAACAATTCCTCGTAGCGGATCAGCCGGTGACGCGTGTCGAGGAACAGGCAACCGAAGACCTCGTGGGGCAGGTCCGCCAACCGTGCCCGAAAGTACCGCACCGCATCCTCCGGGGCACTGAGGGCGCTGCGGTGGGGTACGGGCGCCTCCAGATGCCGGCGGCCGGTCTCCAGCGCCGCCTTGATCCTGGCGACCCTGGCGGGTCCGAGGCCGGGCGCCTGTTTCAGCGCGACCGGACTGGCCGTCAGCACGCGGCTCAGGTCGCCGCAGGCGTGCAGCAACCGGTGACTCAATTCGAGCGCATCCTCGTTGGCCGTTCCGTGCCCGAGCAGAACGGCGAGCAGCTCGCCGTCCGTCAGGCTTCGCGCTCCATTCCTCAGCAGTTTTTCCCGGGGCCGCTCCGACGGCGGCCAGTTACTCAATCCCACATTCACTCCACTGTCAGGGTTTTGCAGAATCTATTACTGCGTCGGGCCTTCGGCTACCCCCAGAAACTGGGCGAAATCTACCGAAACTCGACATGGCGCGGTGGTAAAGGGGTGTTTCAGGGGATATGCTGAACGGCTCATGTCCGAAACTGAACAAAACGGCGGGATCCGGATTCTTCTCGGCGTGACCGGAGGCGTGGCTGCGTACAAGAGCCCCGAGCTCGTGCGCCGGCTGCGCGAGAAGGGCGCGCAAGTGCAGGTCGTGATGACGCCGGGCGCCGGCAAATTCGTCTCGCCGCTGACTTTCCAGGCGGTGTCGGGTCGCCGGGTGCGCGACGATCTCTGGGATGAAGGCGCCGAAGCTGCCATGGGCCACATCGAGTTGGCCCGTTGGGCCGACCTGGTGCTGGTAGCGCCGGCGACCGCGAATTTCATGGCGTCGTTGACCGCAGGCCTGGCCGACGGGTTGTTGAGTACGCTTTGTCTTGCCAGCCAGGCGCCTGTAATGCTGGCGCCGGCCATGAACCAGGCCATGTGGCAGCACCCGTCGGTGCAGGCAAATCGCCGCGCGCTGGAAGGGCGCGGGGCCCGTATCCTGGGTCCGGCCCACGGGGACCAGGCGTGCGGTGAGGACGGTCCGGGCCGCATGGTGGAGCCGGAGGAAATCGTGGGCACGGTGTTCGAAGAACCGGTCGCCATCGGTTCACAGTCCCTGAAGGGTCTGCGTGCCGTGATCACCGCCGGGCCGACCCGAGAGCCCATCGATCCGGTGCGCTACATCACCAACAGAAGCTCGGGCAAGATGGGATATGCCCTGGCGGCGGCGGCACAGCGGGCGGGCGCCGAGGTGGTATTGGTCAGCGGACCGGTTGCCGTGCCGACACCTGGGGGCGTCCGGCGGGTCGACGTGGAAACAGCCGAGGAAATGTACGCCGGCGTCCACGAGTGGATTGGCGATGCGGACATTTTCATCGGTTGCGCCGCGATATCCGACTACAGGCCGGAGTGCGCCGCCGGCCAGAAGATCAAGCGAACCGGCTCGACAATGAACCTGCAACTGGTGCGTTCGCCCGACACGCTCGCCAGCGTGGCGGCACTGGAGAATCGGCCCTTCACCGTGGGATTTGCCGCCGAAACGCAGAATCTCAGGGAGAATGCAAGGGGCAAGCTGGTCGACAAGGGCCTGGACATGATCGCAGCCAACCGCGTCGGCAGCGACTGCGGGTTCGACCTTGAGATCAATTCGCTGACCGTGCTCTGGGAAGGCGGTGAGGCAGACCTCGAGCAGGCGCCGAAGACCGTCGTGGCCACGCGGCTGATAGAACTGATCGCGGAACGATTCCACGCGATGCGCCCGGAGCTGAGTTCCTCGCAGGCGGGCTGATCCGCAGCGCCTGGGCAGGGAAGCGCGAATCCGCCAGGGACCACCCATGGAAACGAATTCCGTGCGCCGCGTGCGCCTGAAGGTGCTCGATCCGAAGATCGGCAAGGAAATCGCTCTGCCGCGGCGCAGCACCGACGGATCGGCGGGCGTCGATCTGAGAGCATGCCTGGCTGAACCCCTGACGCTGCCTCCCGGTGAGTGCGAGTTGATCCGCACCGGCATCGCCATCCACCTGGAAGATTCCGGACTGGCCGCGGTGATCCTGCCGCGCTCGGGACTCGGCCACAGGCACGGCATCGTGCTCGGCAACCTGGTGGGGCTCATCGACTCCGATTACCAGGGCGAACTGCTGATTTCCTGCTGGAACCGCGGCTCGGAGCCCTTTCGGATCGAGCCGGGCGAACGCATAGCGCAACTGGTCATCGTGCCGGTGGTGCAGGCGGAATTCGAAGTGGTGGACTCCTTCGCCGAAAGCGCGCGCGGCGCCGGCGGATTCGGTCATACCGGCACAAGCTGAACCAGGGTATCCAGGCGCCAGCGCGAGTGCGCTATTTCGCGCCGTAACGTTCTCGATAGGCGCGCATGGCCGGCAGGTGTTTCGCGAAAGCCGGGTGCGCCTGCATGTGGGCGACCAGGTCCTCCAGCGAGACGATGCTGAGGACGGGGACACCCAGCCGGTCCGCCAGTTCGCGCACCGCCGAGCGGCTGCTTCCCGTGGCGACCTCCTGCCTGTCCACTGCAACCAGCACACCCCCGACAACGCCGCCGCCGGCTTCGATGATCTGCACGGCTTCGGTGACCGCGGTGCCGGCCGTGATCACGTCGTCGACGATGATAACGCGGCCTGAAATCGCCGCGCCGACGCTTGCGCCGCCTTCGCCGTGGTCCTTGGCTTCCTTGCGGTTGTACGCGTACGGGCAGTCCAGGCCGTGGTGTTCGGCCAGTGCGGCGGCGGTCAGGGCCACGAGGCTGATGCCCTTGTAGGCCGGGCCGAAGAGCATGTCGAAGCGTAGGCCGGCATCGGCCAGCGCGGCGGCGTAACAGCGTCCGAGCCGGGCGGCCGCACGGCCGGTGCTCAATTGGCCGGCGTTGAAGAAATACGGGCTGATCCGCCCCGACTTGAGTTCGAACTCGCCGAATCGAAGCGCGCCGAGTTCGAGGGCCAGTTCGAGAAATTGAGTCTTGTGAGATTGCATGATGAGGGCGGACCCGCTCCTGTATGATACAGCGCATCCGCGGCCGCGGGGCGGCCGCGACCGGCTGCAGATCACCGTATGACGAACGCTTCCGCTACGGCGGCCGCCCCCGCCGACACCCGGAACTGGCTTGAGAGCCTTCTCGTTTACCTCAACCCCCGGGTCCTCGGGATGCTGTTCCTGGGCTTCTCGGCGGGACTGCCCTTCCTGCTGGTGTTCACCACCCTCAGCGCGTGGCTCCGTACCTTTGAGGTGAGCCGCACTGCCATCGGCATGTTCGCCTGGGTGGGGCTGCTCTATTCGATCAAGTTCTGCTGGGCGCCGCTGGTGGACAGGCTGCCGCTGCCCGTGCTCACCCGGGTTCTGGGCAGGCGCAGGAGCTGGATGCTGATCGCGCAGCTCGGGATCGTCGCCGGCCTGCTGGGCATGGCCGGACTGGACCCCAGTGCGGCACTGCTGCCGGTCGCCCTGTTTTCCGTGTTCATCGCCTTCTGCTCGGCCACCCAGGACATCGCGATCGACGCCTACCGGATCGAGGCGGTGGCCGCCGAGGATCAGGGCGCCATGGCGGCCACTTACCAGCTCGGTTACCGCCTCGCGATGCTGGTGAGCGGCGCCGGCGCCCTGTACCTGGCCGATTTCGTTTCGTGGAACGCCGCCTATTCCGTCATGGCCGCGTGCATGCTGGTCGGCCTGGCGACCGTGCTGGTCATCGATGAGCCTGAAGGCAACGTGGCTGCGGCGGCGAATGATGACGGGGGCGATTTCGGGCTGAAAGGTGCCGTGGCGTGGTTCGGCGACGCAGTCATCGGCCCCTTCGCCGAATTCTTCAGGCGCAACGGTGCGTACGCTCTGCTGTTGCTGACCTTCATCGGCCTGTCCAGGGTCAGCGACCTGCTGTTCGGCAACATCGCCAACGTGTTCTACCTGGACCTGGGCTACACGCTGTCGGAGATCGCCACCGTGGCGAAGGTGTTCGGCTTCGCGGTAACCATCGGCGGCGCGTTCCTGGGAGGCATCGTGGTCAGCCGCTACGGTCCCGTGCGCCCGCTGCTGTTCGCCACGGCGCTGGTGGCGGTCACCAACCTCTGCTTCGCGGCCCTGGCGGCGTACGGCGTCGCCGACGTCCGCTACCTGGCCGGGGTGATCAGCGCCGACAACTTCGCCGTGGGATTCGCCGGAACGGTGTTCATCGCCTATTTCTCAAGCCTCACCCACGCCGCCTACACCGCTACGCAGTACGCGCTGTTCACTTCGCTGATGCTGTTGCCGGGCAAGCTGCTGAGCGGTTTCTCGGGGATGGTGGTGGATGCGACCGACTACGTCACGTTCTTCCTCTACGCCTCGGCGGCGGGCATTCCGGCCATCGTGCTGGCGGTCATCATTACCCGCAAGGCGGCGCTGGACCGGCGGAACGCGGCGTGAGCGCCGGCGCTGTCGAACTCTGCCGCCTCGACGATCTCTCCGACCCGGGCAGCCGCGAGTTCAAGTGGGGGGCAGGCGTCTGGCCGCTTGAATTCTTCGCCGTGCGCAAAGGGGGACAAGTCTCGGGCTTCGTCAACCGTTGCCCCCACGCCGGCAATCCGCTGAATTGGCAGCCCGACCGGTTTCTGACTCGGGAGGGCGACCTGATCCTGTGCAATTCGCACGGGGCGCTGTTCCGGATCGACGACGGTGCGTGCGTCGGCGGACCCTGCCCGGGTGAGGCGCTGGAGCCTGTGGCGCTGCGTGTCGAGGATGGCCTGGTCGTCGCGGATGAGGCCGAATTGGCGGAGGTCTTGAACCGCTGGCTCAGCGTCTCCGGACTTTAATTCGTTCGGCGGAAATGGAGATCGGTCACCGTGTGCCCCAGGGCAATGCCGCGACGTTCGAACTTTGTCGTCGGCCGATCGAAGAAAGGCTCGGATGACGCCTGTTGGGGTGACAGCGCCTCGAACTGCTCGCAGTCGTCCATCACCAACGCTACATGCTCGGCATAGTCGGCCCAGTCGGTGGCGATGTGAAACGTGCCCTTGGGCTTCAGAACCCGTGCAATGTCATGAACGAAGCCCGGCTGAACGATTCGGCGCTTGTTATGGCGCTTTTTGGGCCATGGATCCGGAAAGAACAGGTTCACGGCGTCCACCCGCCGGGGGCTCAACATGTGCTTGACCACCTCCACCGCATCGTGGGGAATGATTCGAACGTTATCGAGTCCGGCGCGTTCCAGTTGTAGCAGGAGATGGCCGATCCCGGGGTCGTGAACCTCGATGCCCAGGTAATCGTTGGCTGGATGGTTGGCGGCCAGCGTCAACAGCGCCGAACCGTCGCCGAAGCCGATGTCCAGCACGACCGGCGCACGCCGACCGAACTCGAGATCCAGATCAAGGGCGCACTCCCGGAACGGGATGCCGAAGCGCGGTATCAGGTTTCTCAGCGCGCGCTTTTGCGCCGCCGTCGTCCGCCCGGCGCGTTGCACGAAGCTTCGGACCGTTCGATGGTGGGGCTGGGTCATGGCTGGTCCTTTCCCGTCGCATCTTACGACAACGGCGCACGAGCGATGTCGCTGGAGATTCTGTTGGTTGACACCTGCGGCTGATCGCTTCCCCTGCGACGGGATTCGGTCCTCTACGCGTTCGAAAGCGTGACTAACGCAACCTGGCTGCGATGCCGCCCAATGTCTCCGCGAGCGCAGCTTGCCGCCTCATCGTGATGCCGCCGTCGCCCGATTCCAGCGTTGCCGCCAGTGATTCAAGCCGGGCGGCCAGCTCTTCGTCGCCCGAGCCCTCCTGTAGTACCGATTCCGAGCGGCTCAGGGCGGCATCCAGATCGGCCGTGAACGACGCCGACAACACATCACCCCGTGCGAGTTGATCGAAATAGGCCCGGGCCACCACCGGGTCGGCCGGCCAGTCATACTTCAGTTGCTGCTGCGGATTGAACAGGCTGCCCTGGTCGGCCAGTGCAGCCGCGGCGATTTCGTTTTCGGACAGGAACTCGCTCGGCGTCAGCGTCAGGACATCCAGGCCGCGCACGATCTCGGTACCGTAGATTTTCCCCTGATACCAGTAGGCGGACCAGTAGCCGCCACCGATCATGTGTTCGGCATCGATGGGACCCCGATCGAAAAAGGCGATTTCGACGGGATTGGCCGAATCGGTGAAGTCGAGGACGGAGATGCCGCCCTGGTACCAGGCCTGAACGAAGATGTCGCGGCCCGGGACCGGTACGACGGAGCCGTTGTGCGCCACGCAGTTCTCCTGCTCGGTCTGCGGGGCCGGCATCTTGAAGTAGCTGCGGAACTCGAGCCGGCCGTCGACGATGTCGTAGATGGCGTCCGCGCCCCAGTCCAGCGGATCGAACGCACGGCAGCGGGGCATGCCGCCGCCGCCCCATTCATCGGTGAACAGGACCTTCGTGGCATCGTTGTTGAACGTCGCCGAATGCCAGTAGGCGAAGCCCTGGTCGACGACCGCGTCCATGCGCTGCGGGTTCAAGGGATCGGAGATATCGAACAGGATGCCGTTGCCCGAGCAGGCGCCGGCGGCGATCCCCAGTTCGGGGAATACCGTGATGTCGTGACACTCGTCGGTACGGCTGGACTCCTGGGTTTCGTCGCCATGGTCGCCGCCGCGCCAGAGGCCCGCCAGGGTGCCGTCCTCGGGGTCGGCGAACACGGCGGGGCTGTGGACGATGCGCGCACCGGCGGGATCGTCCACGGGAATCTCGATGACGTCGATGCGGAACAGCGCCGTCCGGTAGTCGCCGGGCGATTCGTCGATGCAGCCTTCCAGCTCCTCCTCCTCGCGGATACGAGAGGTGCCGGAGTTGTAGAGGATGATCCTGTCGTCGTCGGCGGTGACGACCGAGTGGGTGTGCGAACCGCGGCAGGTCTGCACCGCGCCCACCTGCACCGGCCGGGTCAGGTCGCCGATGTCGAATATGCGGATCCCGCGGAACCGCTCGTCGCTGACGTCCTCGGCAATGCCCTGGAGCCCGCAGTCGAGCCGCCCCCGGGTTTGTTCCACCGACATGATCAGCAGGTCGCCGACGACCGAGACATCGCCTTGCCCGCCCGGACACACCACGGAGCTGATTTGCTGCGGCAAGCCGCCTTCGTCCAGCCGGTAGATATTGAAGCCGTGGTAACTGCCCGCGAACATGACATCGTCCCTGAAAGCCATGTCGGTATTGGAGAAACTCAGCAGCGGCGAGCGGTCCCAGTCGCCGTTGTCCTCGCTGTCGTCGGCGTCTTCCCGGTCCCCGTTATCTCCGTCGTCCTCGGGGCGTTCCGTGTCCGCTGTGTCTTCATGGTCCTCGCCATCTTCGTCGCCATCGTCATCCCGCGGGCGCTCCGGCGGCAGTTCGGCCGGGTTCTCCGGGTCGTAGAAACCGGGCGGCTTGGGCAGCGAGGCCACGAGTTCCATGTTCATCAGCGCCTGGCCCGCGTCGTCGAAACCGGCGGCAAGGCCGGCGCGCGGGTCGTCGGAGAGCGTGATGAGCAGGGCATGCATCCGCTCGATTTCGGCGGTCTGGTCATTGGTGACATCATTGGCGAACTCGAACAGCATCGGGTCGTATGCGGAACCCGGCTGGTCGAGCAGTTCCTCGACCATAGTCACCGCGCCTTCATGGTGCGTGATCATCAACTGCAGGAACATCCGGTCGAAATCGGTGCCCTCCGACGCGGCCAGCTCATCCATCTGCTCCGGTGTGGCCATGCCGGCCATTCGGTGGCTCGTATGCATCGCTTCGTGGTCCGTCGGGTCCGGCATCCGCTCGCCGCGGTCGCTCAGCCATTGCTCCATGAATTCCATTTCGTCCTGCTGAGACAGCGTGATGCGCCCCGCCGCGTCGACTACCTCCGGCCGGTTGGTGCGATCCTCCACGAGTTCGGCCATCTCGACGGCCTGGTTGTGGTGCGGAATCATGTCCTGCATGAACCGGACGTCGTCCTGCGAGTGGCTCGTCACGGCAATGTCGATCGCCTCATCGGCCGTGAGCTCCCGCGCCGATTCGCCCGGCGCGCCCGGCTGGACGATGGGCGTCTGGGCGGTGGCGGCGGTCGCCATACCGAGCAGCAACACGCTCGAGAAGGCGTGCCGAAGCAGTCGTAACAGGTTGTCAGGGGCTGCGGTCACTGGATTCGCTCCCATACAGATTCGGTGTCCCCGGCGAGACATGGTACACGGTGCGGGATGGAGCGGGCGATGGGAATCGAACCCACGTCTCTAGCTTGGGAAGCTAGGGTAATAACCATTATACGACGCCCGCGCCGACGGCCCATTGTAGCGGAACACGTGGAGATGGCGCAGGCTGGACGACGCATTTCACTGGTCGCATTTGCAGTCCCTGACTGACATGAAAGTGGAGTCACGATGAATGGACATTGAATTTCAGCCGAACCAGCGCCATGGTGGGTGTTTTCAACAACCTGGAGTCCATAACGATGGCAAGGGTCAGTTTCAGCGTCCCCCATGACTGGACAAATATCCCCGAACATATTGTCAGTCGCCATCGTCTTGTCAGGCGCTCGTGAATACGTTCGCCGAACGGTTGCTTGCCTGGTTCGAGGCGCACGGCCGCCGCGGATTGCCCTGGCAGATCGATCGAACGCCCTATCGAGTGTGGGTTTCCGAAATCATGCTGCAGCAGACCCAGGCGGCGACCGTCGTTCCATACTTCACGCGGTTCATGGAAGCGTTTCCGGCCGTGGACGATCTCGCGGCGGCGGAACTCGACCGGGTGCTCGGATACTGGGCGGGGCTCGGCTACTACGCCAGGGCGCGGAACCTTCATGCGGCGGCCCGGAAGGTCGTACGGGATGACGGCGGGGAGTTTCCGGCAACCGTGGAGGGGCTCACGACGTTGCCGGGTGTGGGTCGCTCGACAGCCGGGGCTATCCTCGCGCTCGCTCATGGCAAGCGCGCACCGATTCTCGACGGCAACGTCAAGCGTGTGCTGTCCCGTTACGAAGCGGTGGAAGGCTGGCCGGGCCGCGCGGCGGTGCAGAAGAGCCTGTGGGGGCATGCTGAGCGATATACGCCGCACGAGAAGGTGGCCGAGTACACCCAGGCGATCATGGACCTGGGCGCCACGCTGTGTACCCGAGCCCGGCCCCGCTGCGGCGAGTGTCCGCTGACGGCGGATTGCAGGGCGCGAGTCGCCGGCCTTCAGGGCGTACTGCCCACACCCCGTCCGCGGCGGACACGGCCCCAGCGCGAAGTCAGGGTGCTGCTGGTCACCAATACGGACCGGGAGGTGCTGCTGGAGAGGCGCCCGCCGAACGGTATCTGGGGCGGGCTTTACAGCCTGCCCGAACTGGCGTTCGAGGACGATCCACAGGGCTGGTGTCGACGCCATCTGGGCGTGGATGTCCGTGAGCACACGGCCGGTAGCCCCCTCAAACATGGCTTCAGCCACTTCGATCTCATGATTCACCCTCTGGAGATCCGGCTGGATACGGCGGTGAACGTACTCATGGATCGCGACGGGTGGCTCTGGTATAACCCCGCGCAGGAGGCTCGGGTGGGCGTTGCCGCACCCATCGCGGTCCTGCTGAAGAGACAGTGCCTGTTGAACGGAATGCATCGCTCAAGGGAGGCGAAATAGTGAGCCGCACCATACATTGCGTCATTTTGGGAACGGTAGCAGAGGGCCTCGACCGTCCCGTTTATCCCGGCGAGCTGGGTCAGCGGATCTACGACAATGTCTCGAAGATCGCCTGGCAGCGCTGGCTCGGTCACCAGACCATGCTCATCAACGAATACCGCCTGACGCCCATCGAACCCAAGGCGCGGCGCTTCCTGGAGCAGGAAATGGAGAAGTTCTTCTTCGGCGAGGGCTCGGAAAAGCCGCCGGACTTCGTCGATCAATAGTCCGAACTTCCCTTTACAGGTCTCCTGCCGAGGCATGCCGACAGCGCCTCGGCGTCCTCGTAGCCAATGAGCACAGCCTGTTGCGCTACCGCGGACTGCCGTCTCTACAACGACGTTTCAAGTAGCGCCTCCAGCGACCGGGGCCGATACTTCTCCAGCAGCGCAAACACGATGGCAGCCGTTTCGACATCCGGCTGGCCGGACCAGTCCGACGGCCTGAAATGCATCTGAAACGCCCTCAGCGCAAACTGCGTGCGCGCGTCGTGCTCGCCGGTATCGTCAACGTCGTAACCATAGGCGGCGAGTCCCCGCTGAAGCAGTGCGAGCGCCGGGGGCTGTGCCTCGAAGCGTTCGCGGTACCGTTGCGCGGTGTCCTCGTCGAACCAGGCGCCGATACCGTGTTCGTATAGCAGGCGCCAGGGAAATTTCGGTCCGGGATCCAGCCTGCGGTCGGGCGCGATGTCGGAATGCCCGACGATGTCGTCCGGATCGATACCGGGATGGCGCCGAAGGATGTCCAGGATCAGCTCGATGACCAGTTCGATCTGTTCGGGGTCGTAATCGAGAAACTCGCAGCGAACTTCCGGAACGCCCGGTTCGCTACCCGGAGCCTCGGCGACGCAACTGGAGCGGTTCACGATCTCGATTCCGATGGAACTGCTGTTCAATGCCGTCTCGCCCCGCCAGTGGCTCTGTCCGGCATGCCAGGCGCGCTGATCGTCGCCGACGAGCCGGTACACCCTGAGTCGCCGGCGCTGATAGGTGGGATCGCCGTTTTCCGGCACCAGATAATGCGCGCTGACGGGCCGCTCCGTGCGTTCGGTCAACACGCGCAACGATTCGGCGAAGTCGCCGCTCGTCAAGTGAATGACGAGGTGGCCGATGCGGCTGCTCTGGTTCTCCGAAACGGCATCGACGAAGCGCAGGGGTGTGCAGGCGAGGAGTGCACACGAGGCCAGGAGCGAAGCGAGTAGCGCGCGCGAGATCACAAGAGAGGGTACGGATTGCCCACGGGCCGCATGATAGCACCGGGGAACGCCTTCACGATGGATTGCAAATCCCGCACCGGGTGGATGTTGGCGATCTATCCGGCCTGCATCTCCCTTGCCTGCCCGCCGACGGTGTCGAAGAACGCTTCAAACATACCTCGGATGTATGCATCCGCCTGGGCTTCTCCCCAGCGCTCGCGGGTGTAACGGCAAATATCGTCGATGCGAACAGCCGCCGCATCCTGGACGCGGACCTGCGCCATACGCTGGGCTACGTCCTGTTTTTCTCGATCACGTCCGAAGCGGACAGTGCATGGTAGGTGTCATCCGGTGCCGCGTAGGCGCGCCCCAGTTCCGCCTTGAGGCGGAGGAAGGCTTCGCGCTCCGACCGAGTCTTGTCGCGCCGTATCAGATCGCGAACATACTCGCTTACGCTCTCGTAGGCGCCGGTCTCGCCGACACTGGCGGCAACGAAGTCGCTGAGTGCGCCGCTGACGCGAACGGTCATCGTCGTTGTGTGCCGCATCGGTCTGTCTCCCGCCAAATGGCGCATTCAGATAAATCAATATTGAATACACCCGCAAGCAAGGGCCTTCAGCCCAAGAGCCTTCAGCCCAAGAGCCTTTAGGGACAAATGAAAATTGGTCGTGATTCCTGAAGTCAGTGCATTGTGGATGTGATGGCGTAGACGCCGTTCACCACGGCTCCACCCGAAACGTCACGATGTCCGTGTCGTGGTATTGCTGGTGGCGCACAGACGTCGCGTAGTGCCGCAGCAACCGCAGCGGCATCTCCGCTTCGTTGGGCAAGCTCGTCACGCCCTCGCTCAGCATCGCGAGCTGTTCCTCGAGATTTGCGTCGGCGCCGCCGGCGATAAACTCGAGGTCAGCCGACCGGCCATCTGCCCTCGCCACGAGCAGCAGGTCCCGCTCGCGGCCCGACTCGCCGTCGCCGAGCAGCGTGTGCACCGCTTCTTCGGCCACGGCCCGCAGACGGTTCGTCATGGCCTCGTCGCACCGCATGCGCTTGGCGAAATCGCACAGGAAGGTGTCGATGACGGGGAGTGCGTCGACCGAGAGGGTCGACCGCAGACGTCTGGGCCGCCTGCCCGTGAGATCGAGGAAGCCCGACAGGAGGATGACCGTGATTCCTCCGGCCGTCATGCCCTGCCCCAGAAGGTTGCCCCAGAAGCCCACGAGAAGCTCGGGATAGATCATGTCGAACTGGAACGCGAGGCCCACCCAGAACGCGAATCCGACGATCAGGCTCTTTCGGTAGTCCAGACCGTCGTTGGTCAGGATCTTCACGCCGAAGACGAAAATCAGCGCCACGATGATTGCGAGATAGGCGCCCGCGACGGGGCCCGGCAGCGCGACGACCACGGCCACGAGTTTCGGCAGGAACGCAAGCGCGATGAAAAGGATCCCGACCCACACGCCCACGGCGCGTGAGGCGACGCCGGTAAGCTCCGCGATTGCGATGCTGGCGCCGTAGGTGGTGTTCGGGACGGTCCCGCCGATGCCCGACAGCAGGTTGCCGAAACCGTCCGCGTTGATGGCGCCCTGAATGGAGCGGAAGTCGATGGCGCGCGGCTTGCGCCACGACGCGCGCTGGATGGCGATGGCGTCGCCGAGGGTGTCCATCGCGCCGACCAGGGTGACGATGATGAATCCCGGGAGCAGCGCCCAGAACACGCCGCCGAAGCTCAGGTCGAGACCCGGGTATCCGCTGAAGTCGGGCAGCCCGACCCAGGGTGCATTCGCGACCCGCTCCAGGTCGTAGATGCCGAAGTAAAGACCTGTCAGCCCTCCGGCCGCAAGCCCGATGGCCGGCGCCCAGACCCGCCAGGCGCCGGAGAGGCGCAGCGCCACCAGGACGACGACCGCGAGCGTGACGATGCCGGTGACAAGCGCTGCGGCCTCCGGGGCGCCCGCGGGAGCCTCCGTGAGCTTGTCGAAGATGATCGGCGCGAGGCTCACGGGGATCAGCATGAGCACCGTGCCCGCCACGGTCGGCGTGAACACGCGCCGCAGCATGGCCATCTTCGCGCCGAGCAGGAACTGCACCATGGACGCCATGACGATGAGTGTGGCCAGTAGCGCCGGCCCACTCTCTACTATCGCCGTGACGCTCATCGGCAGGAAGGCCGCCGTACTGCCCATCACCAGGATGTAGCCCGCGCCGATTCGCCCGATGCGCAGCGCCTGCACGATGGTGGCCACACCACTTACGGCGAGGGCGCCGAATACGGCCCAGGTCAGGTACGCTTCGCTTCCTCCGGCGGTGCTGATCAGGATGGTCGGAGTCAGCACGACCCCGGCGAGTGCGAGTACCGAGTACTGGGCCGCGAGACCGATGGTCAGTCCGAGCGGCGGACGGTCGTCCGCTTCGTAGCGGACTTGATGGTTGGTATCGTTCATCCGGTCAGGGGGCTCCCAGCTACAGCGCTATCCGATTGGCGACCAGCTCGTCGACCACCGCGGGATCCGCCAGGGTCGACACGTCTCCCAGCTCGTCGGGCGCATCCTCGGCGATCTTGCGAAGGATGCGGCGCATGATCTTCCCGGAGCGCGTCTTCGGCAGGCCGGGCGCCCACTGCAGGCAGTCGGGGGAGGCGATGGGGCCGATTTCCTTCCGCACCCAGGCCACCAGTTCCTTGCGCAGGTCTTCGCTGGGATCCTCACCGACATTCAGCGTCACGTAAGCGTAGATGCCCTGACCCTTTATGGGGTGCGGGCAGCCGACCACGGCGGCTTCGGCCACCTTGGCGTGCGCCACGAGAGCGCTCTCGACCTCGGCAGTTCCCATGCGGTGGCCGGAGACGTTGATGACGTCGTCCACCCGGCCGGTGATCCAGTAGTAGCCGTCGGCGTCGCGCCGGGCGCCGTCCCCGGTGAAATAGGTCCCCGGGTATTGGCTGAAGTAGGTATCGAAGAAGCGTTGATGATCGCCATAGACGGTACGCATCTGCCCCGGCCAGCTTTCCAGCAGCACCAGGTTGCCCATCGCCTCGCCTTCAAGTACCTGCCCGTCGCTGTCCACGATTGCCGGCTGCACGCCAAACAGCGGGCGCGTGGCTGAACCCGGTTTCAGGGCTGTGGCGCCGGGCAGGGGAGTGATCAGGATGCCGCCGGTTTCCGTCTGCCACCAGGTGTCCATGATGGGGCACCTGCCGTCGCCCACCACGTGGTAGTACCACTCCCACGCCTCCGGGTTGATCGGCTCGCCCACGGTGCCCAGCAGGCGCAGGCTCTCGCGCGACGTGCGCTTGACCGGCGTCTCGCCTTCGGCCATCAGCGCGCGAATGGCCGTGGGCGCGGTGTAGAAAATATTCACCTTGTGCTTGTCGACCACCTGCCAGAACCGGCTCGAATCGGGATAGGTCGGCACGCCCTCGAACATGAGCGTGGTGGCGCCGTTGGCCAGCGGACCGTAGACAATGTAGCTGTGGCCGGTCACCCAACCCACGTCCGCGGTGCACCAGTAGATGTCGCCGTCGTGGTAGTCGAAGACGAACTGATGCGTGAGCGAGGCGAACACCAGGTAGCCGCCGGAGGTATGGAGCACACCCTTGGGCTTACCGGTGGATCCCGAGGTGTAGAGGATGAAGAGCGGATCCTCCGCGTTCATGGGCTCTGCCGGGCAATAGGGGTCCGCTGCGCTGGTGATGTGGTCGTACCAGTGATCGCGGTCGTGTTGCCACTCGATCTCGCCGCCCGTGCGACGAACCACGACCACGGTTTCCACCCGGGTCTTGCCCTCGGCAGCCAGCGCCGCATCCACGTTGGCCTTGAGTGGAATGCGTTTGCCGCCCCGCACGCCTTCGTCGGCAGTGATGACGACGTTCGAATCGCAGTCCTCTATGCGCCCGCGCAACGCCTCCGGTGAGAACCCGCCGAAGACCACGGAGTGAATGGCGCCGATGCGTGCGCACGCCAGCATGGCCACGGCCGCTTCCGGGATCATAGGCATGTAGATGGTGACCCGGTCGCCCCTGGATACGCCCAGTGCCCGCAACGCACTCCCGAGGCGGCACACGCTCTCGTGCAGCTCCCGGTAAGTGATTCGCGCGTCGTCGCCGGGGTCGTCGCCTTCCCAGATGATGGCGGTCTGCTCGCCCCGGGTCCTCAGATGCCGGTCCAGGCAGTTCGCGGCCACATTCAGCGCGCCGTCGGCGAACCAATGGATGTGCAGGTCCTCCGCGTCGTAGGAAACGTCCCTGACCTGGCTGTACGGCCTGATCCAGTCGATGCGCCGGCCGTGTTCACGCCAGAAGCCTTCCGGGTCTTCCACCGACCGGCGGTAAATATCGTGGTAGGCGGATTCGTCCACCCACGCGCGGCTGGCAACATCCTTGGGTACGGGATAGATCTTGTCTTCGCTCATGACGGTGTCGTTAATCTCGGCCGGCTGTGTCCGCGGCAAACGCGGATACTACGCCAGGTTCTCCCGAAGTCTACAATCAAGGCGCCTTCGCGATGGCGATCTGGCGCTGGGTTGGCGGTTTCCCGCCAGGGTCTTGGTATTCTTTGGGGTGAATAACGTGAGGTGCTCGCGCATGCTGCCGGGAGGGCCGGATCAATGATGAAGAATGTAGTTGTAGTGCTTGGAACGATTGTCCTTTGCGCCCAGGGCTGGACCCATCATTCCTTCGCCGACTACGACCGGGGAGAGGTCAGGGAACTGGAAGGCGAACTGGTCAACGTCCGCTGGCGCAATCCGCACGTCGTTTTCACCGTGCGGGCTGTCGAACCGGATGGCGAGGCAACCGACTGGCAATTGGAAACGGGGGCGTTCTACCTGCTGGAGAGACGTGGTCTTGAGGCGGCCATGTTTCCCGTCAATGAACGGGTAAGGGCGGCTGGTTCCGTGTCGACCACGCGCGCCGGCAGGATGCAAGTGTCGAACATGCTGTTGCCCTCGGGCGAGGAAGTCGTGTTCGGTGGCGGAGGTAGCCCGCGGTGGGCCGACGCATCCGCCGGGGACGGGTGGAACAGCGAGATCGTCGATCGCCGGCATCTTGGCCTGTTTCGTGTCTGGAGTGTGGAGGGCCTGGGGACGTACGGCCCGGCGGTACAATCAATGTCGGCCCAATTTGCAGCCTCGACCAGGGCAGGGCCTGCGACAGAGCCCGGTCCGGACCCGTGCCTTCCCATGGGAATGCCCCCGGCCATGATCTCGCCTCTTCCGGTGGAATTTGTCGATCGCGGCGACTCCATCGAGCTGAGACTCACGGGGTTCGGCAATGTGCGAAGTATCGAACTGGCTCCTGTCGATGACCCCGAAGCCGTCCCGCTTTCGGATCTCGGATACTCCATCGGGCGCTGGACGGATCAGACGCTCGAGGTGCGAACGACGCGCATCGGCTGGCCCTGGCTGGACGATGCGGGCAGGCCACAATCCGACCGCGTCGAGATTCAGGAGGAGTTCGCCCTGCTGGATGACGGCGACCGTCTCCGCTACACCCAGACGATTGTCGACCCCGAGTCGTTGACGGAGCCGGTGACCGTCACCTGGGACTGGATCGATATCGGCGAAGAAAGCCTGGGTTCGGTGCAGTGCGAATGAACGCAGCTCCGACCGGAATCCGCGAAATGACGGCCGGTCAATCCGACGGGCAACGTGTCAACCCGTGTACTTGTCCCCCAGCAACGGTTCGCCGTTGAGAAAAACCTGCTCGACCCAAACCGACGGTGCGTCGTTTCGCGCAGGCGCACCGAGTATTGAAATCTCGTCGCCCGGCTCGAGCGTGTCGCTGGACCAACCCTCTTCCAGAGTCAGACGGATGCTGCCCGGCAGTCCCGCCAGCCAGCCGACAACCGAGCCGTCTTCGCCCGTCACGTCAAACAGGATTTGCGTGTGAGGGTTGACAAACTGGAATTCAGTCACGGTTCCTGCGACGGTAATCGACTGTGTCAGGTCGTAGACGACGTTGGAGCCGTGGTGACCCAACGACGGGATGGATGGAAACGCCATGGCGATTCCGGCGACAATGGCGGCAAGTCTTGAATTCATGAATATCCCCCGGCCCACTCGAAGCGGAGACGGAAAAATTATAGCGCCAAGAACAATCATGAAGCATTCGGAATTGGCCGCATTCGCGATTGCGGCGGTTGCCGGCGTGCTCGCACCGTCAGTGGCCGCGTCGCAGGACTGGGTTGAAGAGTCGGTCTGTGCGGACAATACCCCGGCGCAGTTCCACGCCTGCGCGCTTGCAGCGGCCGAATCGTTCGATCCGCCGCGCACGCCCGACGGCAGGCCGCACCTGGAGGGCTACTGGATGTTGCCCGGCGGCCAGTTCGGCGGGGCGTACGAGGACCTGGAGGAGCATCCGGGCGAACTGGATGCGCTCGGGGGCGCCACCGCGATCATCGACCCGCCGGACGGCTTGCTCCCGATCAGGCCCTGGGCCGCCGAGCAGGTGGAAGCCAACCCGGTTCGATACCTGCACCACAACGCAGCCTGCTTCCTGGCGGGCGTGCCCAATACGATGTATCACGGCGGACCGCGGCAGTTCCTGCAGACGCCGGACCACCTGGTGATCCTTTCCTACAATGCGCATGCATACCGAATCGTCCGCCTCGACGACCGCCCGCCGTTGGGGGAGAGAATTCGCCTGTGGAACGGGGACTCCAGGGGCTGGTGGGACGGCGACACGCTGGTCATCGAGACGAACAACCAGAACGCCATGCCCTGGCTCGACCAGCGGGGCAGGTTCTACACCCGGGAAGCGCAGGTAGTCGAGCGCGTAACCCTGATCGATCCGGATACGCTCCATTACGAGGCGACGATCGAGGATCCGAATGTCTATACCGCACCCTTCACCATCGCCTTGCCCTACCGGCGCATCAGCGACGAAACGTACGAGATTCCCGAGCTTGCCTGTTACGAGAACAACGTCGAGCTGATGGAGGTGTACCGCCAGGTCGGGCTCGAGATTTTCCCGGGGATCAGTCCCGAAGAAGCGCGGACCGCCGCGGAGGCACGGTGAGCCCGGTCCCGATGGAGGCGCGAACATCTCGCTCCTTGTTCGCCCGTACCGCAGCATCCCTTGCCGGTCTATGTGCCGGCCCCGGCCCCGGCCCCGGCCCCCGTCCCCGTCCCCGGCCCCCGTCCCGGTCCCGTTGCGATGCGTGGCGGTTGCCTCGGACTGTCCGCGTTACTCTTGTTTCTGGCGGCCGGGCCGGTCGTGGCCCAGCAGCCGGCCGCCGAAGCCTACGCCGTACCCCGCACGGCCTTCGGCCAGCCCGATCTCCAGGGCATCTGGCAGGTGCTGAACACGGCCGTGTGGGATATCGAGGACCATTCCGCTCAACTGGGCGTGCCGGCCGGGCAGGGGGTTGTGGTCGGCGGCGAGATACCTTACCAGCCCTGGGCAGCCGTACAACGAGCGGAGAACTACGAGAATCGCCTGACCGATGACCCCGAGGCGAACTGCAGGATGGTCGGCGTGCCCCGCATCACCTACATGCCGTACCCATTCCAGATCGTCCAGACCCCAACGCAGGTTACGATCCTCTACGAATACGTCCATACGGTCCGCAACATCTACCTGGACGGCGACCATCCGGCCGACATGCCCGACCGCTTGTGGATGGGTGACTCCCGCGGCCGCTGGGACGGCGACACGCTGGTCGTCGACGCGGTGCACTTCACCGATCAGACCTGGTTCGATCGCTCAGGCAATTTCCACAGCGAAGCGTTGCACGTGGTCGAACGCTATACCCGCACGGGGCCGGATCACATGGTCTACGAGGTGACCATCGAGGATCCGGAAGTCTTCACAGAGTCCTGGCAGATGCGCATGCCGCTGTATCGTCGACAGGAGGAAAACATGCGCCTGCTGGAATACGAGTGCCACGCCTATCTCGAAGCGGGTCGGGAATGAAATTGCAGATTGGCCAACCTGACGACCCCGGAGACGGAGCGGCGCTGTCGGTTGCCCTGGGCGGTCCCGTCGAGGTCAGTACTCTTGACTCTATCGCGAGCAGACCGGTCTAATACCGCCTCTGCTCAGGGGCCAGGTAGCTCAGTTGGTAGAGCAGCGGACTGAAAATCCGCGTGTCGGGTGTTCGATTCACCCCCTGGCCACCATCTTCAAGGGACAGGAATTTCACGTTGTCCTTCCGAAGGCTGGTGACCCTGCGTCAGCGCAACGCTGCCCGCGGTCAGGGGTCGGCCGAAGGCGAGAGAACGATCTGCCTGTAGCCACCGGCGCGCCGGAAGTGGACGATCAGGAACAAATAGCCGAGCGCCATGAACGCCGGGACGAGCGCGGTGACCTTGAGTGCGGTCTGGCCGCCGTAGAATGACGCGTCTCGCACCGCCTGTTCATCCGGGGTCAGAACGATGCTGAAGTCCTTGGCCCTCTCCATGACGGGGCCGGCCCTGGAACCGTCCAGCCCCTGGACGGCGGGGAAGAAGAGGAACCGGTTCGTGCCTTCGGCCCTGTACTCCTCGTATACGGCGGGGGCGTTCTCCTGGAGATGCTGGGAGGCGTAGCGGTCCTGGAGGTAGCCGATGCCGGGGCCGCCGAGCAGGCCGGCCGAGAGCATGCCGACGCCGCCGACCGCGCCCAGGGTGAGCGCTCCGCCCCTGGGGAAGCGCTCGGACACGACACCCAGCATCGTCGGCCAGAAGAAGGTCTTGCCGAGGCCGTAGATGGTTGCGGCCACCATGATGGTGACGCCGGTGGCGAAGGAGCCCAGCGCATAGAGGCCAATTACGGCGAGGACGGAGCTTGCGAAGAGCAGACCCAACGGATTGATCCGGTGGACGATGGGGCCGGCGAAGAAGCGCAGGACGAACATCAGGAGAGCGGTGTACAGCAGGATGAACAGCCCCATGCCTCCGAGCACCGTGTCCATGATGTTGGCGATCCAGCTGTCGGTGCCCAGCTCGACGTAGCCGATGCAGACGTGAAGGACGAGTAGGAAGATCATCATCGGCGCCGCGAACTCCCTGACCATCTCGCCGAACCTGACGCCCGCGGCGGTCGCCTCGGACATCGGGAACTTCTCACCGACCATCATGAGCACGTAGACCAGCGTGGGGACGAGGTAGAGGGCAAGGACGATCTCCCAGTGCACGCGGCCGATCATCGCCACGCCCAGCAGGGCGCCGACGATAATGCCGCCCGGCCATCCCGCGTGCAGGATGTTCAGGTAGTGGGTCTTCTCGTCGCGGTAGAGCGTGGCGACCAGGGGATTGACGACGGCCTCGCAGATGCCGTTCGCGATCGCGAAGATGAACACGCCCCAGAACAGGCAGAGGTAGGCGCCGGCGCGGGCGACGTCGGGGTTGGTGTCGATGGCGCCGCTGTAGACGAACGTCGCCGCCACCGTCACGATTACCGACAGCACGTGGAGGGCGCCCGCGAGCAACAGGAACGGCTTGTAGCCGAAGCGGTCGAGGAAGAGACTCGCGATGAGGATCACCAGGCCGAACCCGACGAAGCCGCCCCCCGTGATCTGTCCAAGCTCCGTTTGCGTGAAGCCGAATTCGCTTCCCCATTCCAGGAGGAGTCCGCCTCGGACGGCGAAACCGAATCCGGCGACGAAGATGGTCAGGAAGCTCGCGATCAGCAGTTTGGTGTTATTCATGGGGCCTCTGGTCGTCGGAGTGGAAGTGATGGTAACTGGTCAGAGAGTGAGCGTGAAGTCCGGCAGGCGAACGAACTCGCCGCCCCTTGTGGCGGATTCGTGGGCGCAGATGCCGAGCGCCGCAACGACTACCGCCAACACCAGTGCAGACTTGTTCGGATAGCTCATGTCTGACTTCTACCCTGGAACGCGCAAGGGATAGAAAATTCTATCGAAGCATGGGGGATTCTATCCTGTCGATGAGATTTGGGGAAAGGAGATTGGGACGCGGAACCGGGAATTCGGCTGGAAGAGCGGGTGGTCTGCGCGGTTCGGGTCGTTACGGTATGATTTTGTGGCCGGGTCGTTTTGCCTCGTCACTCGGCTGGATGTCGGCGATCTGGCCATCGCCCGGGCGGGCGCCAGCCCGTGAGTGCGGTCAGGCGATGTGGGAGCGATCGGAGAATGAATGCCATGCGCCTCGTTCGAGTGATTTCCGTCGCCTTGATCCTGTGCATTCCGGGGCCGCTCTTCGCCCAGGGCTGGGTCGATTACGCCAGCCTCGCCGACTTCTTCAGAGTCAATCTTCCGGGCGAGCCGACGGTGGAAGAGATCGTCTACACGTCGGAGTACGAGGCCGGGCTCCCGGCCCGGGTGCACACCTACGACGACGGCGCGAGCCGGTACTCGGTGACCGTGGTCGACTACACCGACGCCGAACGCATCCACATCGAGCGGGCAAGGAACTGCCCGCCCGATGCTCACACCGGCTGCTCGGGCGCGTCGTCCACGGGCGTGGGGTCCTGGATCGTCGACGTCCGCGGCGCCATGGACTACGCGACGTGGCAGCTTCTCCAGCGCGACATCCGGCCGACGTTCTTCGGCTGGAATTTCGTGGACCTCGTCGAGGGCCGTCACCTCCAGCTCACCAACGCAGACCGGTCCCGGACGTTCGCGGCCATCTACATGCACGAGGATCGTCTCTACGTCCTGGAGGCCACCGCGCCGCCGGGCAGGCCGGGCCCCGAGCTGTTCCAGCAGTCGTTGCGGTTCCTCGATGCAGACGGAAACCCCATCCGCTACGAGCGCGTTTACGTCAACGGCTTTCCGCCACCTCCCCGAATCAGATGATGCGTGCGAGAATCTCGCAATCCTCCGACATTGCGCTCCGGCACGGCGCGCAGCGATGGGTGAGTTCGACGATGTCCGAAATCCGGACGCTAGCCGCCTTGCTCTTTTGCCTGTTGGTCTTCCCTGTTCCCGGTGGGGCGCATCATTCCCACGGCAACTACGCGCTTTCAGACTTCACCCATCTCGAGGGGACGGTCCAGGAAGTGCACTTGCTCAACCCGCATTCTTGGATCTTCCTCGAGGTCCCCGGCAAGGTTCCCGGCGGCGAGCCCACCCTGTGGGCCATGGAGGCCGCCACCCCCGGGACGCTTCGCTGGAACGGCATCGAGCCCGATGACGTCCTGCCCGGCGACCTCATCCGGGTTCGCTGCCACCGGCTCAGGGACGGCTCGGACGGATGCCTGCTCGGGTTCGTGACTCCGCTGCACGGGGACCCGGAACGGGGACACGGCGTCGAGAAGGAATGGGATTAAAGGCGTCTGCGCCCTTCCGTGAGAACTGTGCGCCGCCGCACAATCCGGCGAGTCTCACGACCTTGCCGTGCTGTCGGCATATCAACCGGCCGAGGCCAACTGGTCGACCGCCGGCGACATACGGGCCGACCCCGAAACCGAGCACAGCCTGGAACCCGTCGCGGGCCCGGAAGAGGCATCGTGTGACACGCCCTCATCGACCCTCTCAACCGCTTCAATACGTTTGCGACAGGGCCATTTAAATTACTATCCTTATCAGCTGATGGGGGATGCCGAGATGCGTAACAGACAAGTCGTAACTCAATCTCCGTTCGCTGCGACGCCAAGCCGGGCACGGTTCTCGAGCCATTGTTTATTTCTCGGAGTTTTTGCCGTAGCGCTGTCGTCGACTGGCGCTGCGCAAGCTGCCGAAATCGTGAATCCCGGTTTTGAGGACGGTTGGGCCGGCTGGACCGACGGCGATGCGAGCGGGTCCGGTACGGCCTTGTCGGATATCGCCCACGAGGGTGAGCGGGCGGTCAAGCTGACCGAAAACGGGGCCTATGTGACGCAAACCGTCGCGGTGCAACCCGGTACCGCTTATCGTCTCAGCGCATACGTGCGCGGACCCGGCAACCTCGGCGCCAAGGTCGGCACGGACTTGTTCTTCGAGCAGCAGCCGAACAGGGGTAACAATTGGCGTGAAGTGGTGGTTACGTTTGCATCCGGTCCGGCCGAACGTGTGTCTGTCTTTGCAAGCTCCGGAGGTTTGGAGGTCCGATTCGACGATTTTCGCCTCGAGGCCCAGGTCGCGCAGGACGTTGACATGAGTGCGCGCATCATCGATTCTGGCGCCGGCGGCTTTGGCCTCTCACCCGATCTGGCGCCGGGAAGAAACTTCGACCTGCTCGGCTGGTACCTGAACACGCCGGCTGACGACGACAAGGATGGACGATCCGACCGGATTTCCGAGGTGGAGTTGGCCAGGGGCGCAACCGACGAACGCTATTTCTTCACGGCCGACGACGGTGGCATGGTGTTTCGCGCCACCGTGGCCGGGGCCAGGACCTCGAACAATACCCGCTATACCCGCACCGAACTGCGCGAGATGTTGCGGCGTGGCGATACCGGCATTCGCACCATCAACGACGATGGCAGCCCGAACGAGAACAACTGGGTACTGTCGAGTGCGCCGATATCGGCACTCAGGGCGGCTGGCGGCATCGACGGCACGCTTCGCGCGACGTTGGCGATCGATCGCGTAACCGAGACGGGCGACAGGAACCAGGTGGGCAAGGTAATTGTCGGGCAGATCCATGCGGCTACCGACGAACCAATCCGACTTTACTACCGAAAACTGCCAGGTCATTCGCGCGGTTCGCTATATGCCGCTCATGAAGTGTCCGGAGGCGACGACGTCTATTTCGGCCTGATCGGCAGCCGTTTCAGCGATGCAGCAAACTCGGCCGACGGCATCGCTCTGGGCGAGAGGTTTGGTTACGAGATCGAAACCCGGGGGAACGCCCTCCGCGTAACCATCAGCCAGGACGGCGCGGTGCGCGCCGAGCAGAACATCGACATGTCTGCGAGCGGCTACGACGTCGACAAGGATTACATGTATTTCAAGGCGGGCGTATACAACCAGAACGATACGGGCGAAGCAGATGATTTCGTCCAGGCCACGTTCTACGAACTCGAAACGCGGCACAATGAATATGAACACTAGCAGCCCGTGACTTTTGCCACGGGCTACTGCTGCTGCATCGACCGCTTATACCACCAGGAACTTGATGCAAGCCGGCTTCAGCACGTTCGCGACGGCGCCGACAGGTGTCAGCGTCCCGTCGTCCGGGTCGATGGCAAACGACAGGATGCCGCCGCCCGCGCCGTACTCGCCGTTCAGGTTGCCGACTTCATCGTTCGCGTACAGGAATCGACCATCCGGCGAAGTGCAGAGGTATCCAGCATTCATGTTGTCGAATTCCGGCCCGGTCCGGCTGAGCGGTTCGAGCGATCCATCGTCCACGTTGACCGAGAATACGCTGATGCCGCCGCCCCCGCCGACGCCGAACGGTCCCTGGGTCCACGATCCGACATAGGCGAAGACACGCTGCGGCGACTGCGCTTGCACCAGCCGCGTTGCGGCGACCAGGCCGGCGCCCGCAAGCGCGACGAATTCTCTTCGGGATAGCGGTTGATCAATCATTCGTTGTTCTTCCCTGTGGCTCCCCGACAAGGTTCATCCACCGAGGAACAATAACACTACCGCCCGCGCAGGCCAGGAAGGCCAGGCCGGCGCCAGTTCCCGAGGCAAGCAGAATCGCCGAGTCATTCGGAGGCTGTGTGTGATATAGATTGCTCAATGATGAAGGAAACATTCGCGACACATATCGCAAGCGATAGTGCACGCATCGGCGTTGCATTAACCTTGATTTTCCTTCTGCTTGCCGCTTGCGGGGAGCGTCACGGGCCAACAGGAGCTGAACCAATCGACGCCACCAACCCAACTCCCGGGGTCGCGCTCCCGCCGGATACCGACTCGGTACCGGCAACACCCCCCGCCGCAGAGCAGCGTCCGCATGAAGTAACGGCGCCCCACGGGGCAACGCGCCAGGACGAATACTATTGGTTGCGCGACGATGAACGCGCCGACCCCGACATGCTCGCGTACCTCGAGGCTGAGAACGACTATACCGATGCGGTCATGGCGCCTCTGGACGATTCGAAAGCCGCCTTGTACGAGGAAATCGTCGGTCGAATCAAGCAGGACGACAGCTCCGTACCGTACAAGTACAAGGACTACTGGTACTACACGCGCTTCGAAGAAGGTCGGGAGTACCCGATCTACGCGCGGCGCGAAGGCAACATGGACGCGCCGGAAGAGATCATGCTGGATGTCAATGAACTCGCCGAAGGACACGACTTTTACCAGGTCGGCAACTGGAAGGTCAGCCCGGACCAGGCCCTGTTGGCCTACGTTGAAGACACGGTCGGGCGCCGGCAATACACCTTGAGAGTCAAGAACCTCGGGGGCGGTGAAACCCTGTCGGTGCAAATCCCCGGGCTTTCGACCAGTCTTGCGTGGACCGCCGATAGCAGGACGGTATTTTACGTCGTGAACGATGAGGAAACGCTCCTGACGCGATGGGTCAGGACGCACACGCTGGGCGGCGAGGCGGGCAGCGACCCGGTCGTCTACGAGGAACTTGATGACAGTTTCTATATGGGTTTGAGCACCACGCGTTCGGAGAAATACATCTGCATCGGTCTCGACAGCACCGTGTCCAGCGAGTTGCGCTGTACGGAGGCCGCCGCACCGGGTGAGTTTCGCATACTCGCGCCTCGTGAACGCGACTTCGAGTACTCGGCGGACCATCTCGACTCGCGCTGGGTAATCCGCACCAACTGGAATGCCGAAAACTTCAAATTGATGGAAGTGGGTGAGGATGTCTGGGGAGACCGCTCCCAGTGGCGCGACCTAATCGAGCACGATGCTGACGTCTTTATCGGAGGGTTCGAGCTGTTCGACGATTTCATGGCTGTGGGGGAACGTTCCGGCGGGCTCACGCGCGTTAGTATCGTGGAGCAGGACGGGCGGACCCACTACGTCGACGCCGATGAGACGGCCTATACCATGGCCCTTTCGGTCAATGCGGAGCCCGACACCGACCAGCTTCGCTATACCTACACATCGATGACGACTCCGGCCAGCACGTATGAGTTGAATGTCCGGACCGGCGAACGCACGCTCCTGAAGGAACAGCCAGTGCTTGGGGGCTTTGACAAAAATAACTACGTCACCGCGAGACTCTGGGCCACCGCGCGCGATGGTGCCCAAATTCCTGTCAGCGTGCTCCACCGCAATGGCTTCGAACGGGACGGGACCGCGGCGCTCCTGCAGTACGGTTACGGTTCCTACGGATTCAGCAACGACCCGCGGTTCAGCAGCAACGTCCTGAGCCTCGTCGACCGCGGCATGGTCTACGCGCTGGCGCACATCCGCGGCGGCCAGGAAATGGGCCGGTCCTGGTATGACGACGGCAAGCTGCTGAACAAGCTCAACACGTTTACCGACTTTATCGACGTGACGGACTACCTGGTCGATCAGGGCTACGCGGCGCCCGATCGCGTGGCGGCCATGGGCGGCAGCGCAGGCGGCTTGCTCGTCGGGGCCGTGGCCAATTTGGCGCCGGAAAAATACCGCGTGATCGTATCGCTCGTACCCTTCGTGGACGTCGTCACGACGATGCTGGACGCGAGCATTCCGCTGACGACGAACGAATACGACGAGTGGGGCAACCCGGAGGACGAGGCCTACTACGACTACATACTCTCGTACTCGCCATACGATCAACTCGAGGCGAAAGACTATCCCGCCATGTTCGTCAGCACGGGACTGTGGGACTCGCAGGTTCAGTACTGGGAGCCGAGCAAATACGTTGCGCGCCTGCGCGCGCGCAAGACCGATGACAACCTGGTGGTCTACCGCGTGCAGATGGAGGCCGGGCACGGCGGCCAGTCGGGCCGATTTCGACGCTACCTGGAAACGGCCGAACAGTATGCCTTTCTGCTGAACCAGTTGGGCGTGGAGACGCCTGTCGCCTCGCAGTAATCCGGTTTATCCCGACAGTGAGCAGGGTAACCAGACGCAAGAGTTCGGCAGGCTGATGCTCACGCTGCGCCGTAAGATTGCTGGATTGCGCTCCACTATGGTCGCGGAACACGCATCAATCGATCCAACCCCTGATCGCGGTCCACTTCGAGTACCACGCCAATAGCGCCGCGACCGCCACCGGCATCACGATAATCAACACGATGTCCGAGGCACTCAGGTTGACCGGCAGACTCAGCGTGTGGGCGACGACCACGATCGTGGCAACCAGCGACGCGTAGAACAGCCAGATCGCGCCGGCCTTTCTCAGCAGGAGCAGGACGCAGCCAAGCGTACCCCCGAAAATGGCGATCGTGACGCTGGCGGCGATCCACCCCGTCTGGCTTGCCACGATCGTGCGATGCGACTCCGGATAGGTTGCCAGCACGTCCGGATTCATCTGCATGAAGATATTCACGACGCCCATCGCGTTCCACACCAGCGCGACAGCGCCGATGACCCAGAAACTCCAATGTGCGCGGCTGGTTACTTTCTCGCTCACGACATCCTCCGATTGTCCACCCATTTCCATCCGATAGCCGTTCACATGGTAACTTCGATAGCTGCAGGAGGGCGCGAGAACGTGCGCGAGCATATAGACTATGGCCCCCGAAAGGTATTCTGAAATTGGACAGAGCCAGGGTCATATGAACGAAAGGTTGTTCGAACCGCATCGCTACGAAGCCGATACACCCGAAGCCGTCCTGCAATGCGCGGTCGCAGTGGCGTGTATTGACGGCGAGTTTGCCTCTGACGAAAGGGAGCGGGTTCGGAAGGTCTACGCGGATATCTGCCGCGAAATGACCTATGCCTACAACGCACCGGACGTATCCGACGAGTATGCATACATCGCCGAGTCGACAGCGGATGTTGCGCTGGCCCTCGACGACCGGGAACTCAAGTTGGCGTACATCGATTACCGCGCGGAATTGATAACCGATCCGGACCTGCAGGAGCTGACGCTCGTCATGTCGCTGCGCATCGCCGGTGCCGACGCGGAACTCGCCGGCACCGAAAGCCTCGCCCTCCGCCACCTGGCCCATTCCTGGGAGATCAGTCTGTCAGATGTGCTTGCGCCCTACGTCTGAGCTGGGATTTTATCGGCACGTGGCAGCGCTGGCTGCAGTTCCAAGAGTGACTTCCGCAAACGGCCACTTATAGTGAATTTATCCTGGTTTACAAGAAATTCATAAACTGGGATAAATTCACTACAAATGCCGATGGGTACCCACTAGGAAATCGCTTCGCGTCAGAGACTGTCTCTCATTTTCCAGTGTTGACGAGCGATCGTGCCTCCCTGGCGAATTCCTCGAGATCGCCCGAGACGCCGGTCGCCATGTCGTAGGTTTCCCGGGTGGGGATGCTGACGCCTTTCTGCACGGCGGGACGCTCTTCAATGGCCGCGAGCCAGCGCTGCAGGTTGTCGAGGCCGTCAATGGACAGCCCCGGCCAGAGGTAGCCCCGCGCCCACGTCCAGTTGGCGATATCGGCGACGGAGTAATCCCCGGCGAGGAATTCGCTTTCGGCTAGACGGGTGTCCAGCACTTCCAGCAGGCGGCGCGATTCCGCCTGGTAGCGATTGATCGCGGCGGGGACCCGTTCCTCCATGTAGCGGAAGAATACGTTGGCCTGGCCCATCATCGGGCCCAGTCCGCCCATCTGGAACATCAGCCACTGGATCTGCGACATGCGGGTCTTTTCGTCGTCAGAGAGAAACTTCCCGGTCTTTTCCGCCAGGTAGAGGAGAATGGCGCCGGATTCGAACAGCGTGAAGCCGCCGTTCTCCCGATCCACGATCACCGGGATCCGCCCGTTGGGATTCATGGCGAGAAACTCGGGCGATTTCTGCTCGCTGGCCATCAGGTCGATGGGGTGCACTGTATAGGGCAGCCCGCATTCCTCCAGCATGACGGAGATTTTCCAGCCATTGGGCGTGGCGGCGGTGTAGAGGTCGATCATGAGGAATTTCCCTTCCGTTCAACTGTCGATGATGGCGCAGCTCAAATCCTTTATATTGGTTCGCCCGGCGCGATCGGCGCATGATAAGCGGCGGAACCAGAGGTAAGGAAATCATGAACAGCAAATGTCACCGTGCCGCCATCCTGGTATTCGCCGCGTTGTTGATGGCGGCCTGCGCCGAGGAAGAGGTGGAGAGTCCCGCGGCGGACTCCGGGGCCGGCGCTCCAGATGTAACCGGCAGCGATGCCATGACCGAAGTGGGAGATTCTTCAGAAACCATGTCCGGCGATAACCCGTTTCTCGTTGAAAGCCCCCTGTATCTGCAGTATCCGCCGTTCGACCGGATCGACGACAGCCACTATCTGCCTGCGTTCGAAGCCGGCATGGCCGAGCACCTGGCGGAGATCGACGCGATCGTCGATCAGGACGAGGCACCGACGGTGGAGAACACGCTGGTGCCGATGGAATTGTCGGGCCAGGTTCTGAATCGTGTCTCGCGCGTCTTCTTCGGCCTGATGTCGGCGCATACCAACGACGAGATGCAGGCAATCGAGGTGGAGATTGCGCCGCAGCTTTCCGGGCATCGGGATAGGATTCTGCTCAACGGTGCGCTGTTCGAGCGCGTCAGGACCCTGTACGACAACCGCGAGGGGCTGGATCTGGATCCCGAATCGCTGCGCCTCGTGGAAGAGACCCATCGCGACTTCGTCCGTGCCGGAGCCGAACTATCCGAAGAGCAGAAGGAAAGGCTGCGGGCCATCAACACGGAACTGGCGGAGCTTGAGACGGAGTTCAGCCAGAACGTGCTGAACGAGGTCAATGCCATGTTTACGGTCGTCGACACCCGCGAAGAGCTTGCCGGCCTCACCGAGGCACAGATCGAGGGGGCGGCGGACGAGGCGGAATCGCGGGAGCTGCCCGGCCAGTTCGTCATTCCCATGGTCAATACCACCCAGCAGCCGCTGATGGCGTCACTGGAAAACCGCGATCTGCGGGAGCGAATGCTGGCGGCCTCCATGAGCCGGGGCAACCGCGGCGGCGAATACGACAACCGCGAAATTCTGAGTCGCACGGCCATGCTGCGCGCCGAGCGGGCGGCGCTGCTGGGCTACGAAACCCACGCCGCCTACATTCTCGACAACCAGACCGCGAAGACCGTGGCGGCGGTGAACGAACGCCTGGCGTCACTGACACCGCCGGCCGCCGCCAACGCCGAACGCGAGGCGGCCGACCTGCAGGCCATGATCGACGCCGAGGGCGGCGACTTCGAACTGGCCGCCTGGGACTGGGACTTCTATACCGACAAGGTTCGGCAGGAGAGATTCCAGTTCGACGCCTCGCAACTCAAGCCCTACCTTGAGCTGAACAGCGTGCTGGAGAATGGCGTGTTCTACGCGGCTACCCGGATATTCGGGATTACATTCGAGGAACGCTTCGATCTGCCCGTCTACCAGGAAGACGTGCGCGTATTCGAGGTTTTCGATCATGATGGGTCCACGCTGAGCCTGTTCATCTTCGACCCCTATGCGCGCGAGTCCAAACGCGGCGGCGCCTGGATGAACGCCTACGTCAGCCAGTCGCATCTGGAGGGCAAGCTGCCGGTGGTGGGGAACCACCTCAACATCCCCGAGCCGCCCGAGGGCGAACCGACCCTGATGACCTTCGACGAGGTCATTACCACCTTCCACGAATTCGGGCACGCGCTGCACGGCATATTCTCAGACGTAACCTACCCGTCCTTTGCCGGCACGAGCGTGCCGCGGGACTTCGTGGAATACCCGTCTCAGGTCAACGAGATGTGGGCCACGTGGCCCGAAGTGCTGGCAAACTACGCCCGGCACTACGAGACCGGCGAGCCCATGCCGCAGGATCTGCTGGACCGGGTCCTGGCGGCGGAACAGTTCAACCAGGGCTACGCGACCACGGAATACCTGGCTGCGTCCATCACCGACCAGGCGCTGCACCAGCTGACCGCCGACCAGGTGCCCTCCGCCGACGAACTGATGCAGTTCGAAGCCGACGCGCTGGCCGCGGCGGGCGCCGATGTCGCCACCGTGCCGCCCCGCTACCGCCTGACCTACTTCTCCCACATCATGGGCGGCTACTCGTCCGGTTACTACTCCTACATCTGGAGCGAAGTACTGGATGCCGACAGCGTGGAGTGGTTCAAGGAGAACGGCGGCATGACGCGGGAGAACGGCCAGCACTTCAGGGACACGCTGTTGTCCCGTGGCGGCAGCGCGGAGGCGCTGAGCCTGTTCAGGGACTTCGCCGGCAGGGAACCGAACGTGGAGCCGCTGCTGGAGAGGAGGGGGTTGAACTAAGCGGAGATTGCGACAGGCGGGGACTTGGCCTACTGGGCGATCTAAAGCCTGAACCCAGGATAGACAAACGCCCTCGAAATGCGTTCGCAGTCTTTCTCCGTTACCCCCTGGGATCTGGCGATCGCGTACCATCGGTTGCGCACCGTCTGTTCCATGGTTCCAATCACCGTTTCCGCATCGGCACGGTGGATCAGAAACCGGGTATGCTGCGAGAGCAGGTTGTCCCTGTGGGCGTAGCGGCCCATGTCCCCGCAGATGAGTGCAAGGTCGCGGCGTTCGATGCTCACCGGCATGGATGGGGTCAGATCGTAGGCAGGCGAGAGACCCCAGTCCGTGTCCAATGCGATGACGGCGTGATTGCGTGGGTGATCGTCCGTATTGGATATCAGCGCGTTGAAGCACATGCGCCGAAAAAGTTCCTGAGAATCCTGCTCCGGTCGTGACGAAATTCTTCGCAGTTCTTCCGCAAGCAGGGCGTAAGACCATTTGTCCCGGTCGTGATGAGTGTCATCCGCTCGCAGCAATGTCAGCGCGCTCAGGAAACGGGCACGACGATAGCCGGCGCCTGTTCTTTCGCGGTCGAAACGCTTTACCAACAGGACATCGCGATCACCGACGGCTTCGACGCGGCTTTCCGCCGCATTCAGACCGCATTCGCGGGCGAGAACGAGCATCGTGTGCTCTACTCGTGCATGATTCCAACGGTCATCCGGCCGGTTGAATTTTGCGACCCACAAGTCATCGTTATCCTGAACGACGGCCTTTGGACGGGCACCGCCCATGGATGTTCCGGCGAGAAGCAACATCCTTGCTTGCCGGGAAGCAGGATCCATAGGAAGTTCATCGTCGGCAATGATGGCGTCGGCCATTCGTTGCAGGTCCGCCAAATCCAATGTCGTGGCGATCCTCCTGCGGGGCGCCGGCGGTTCTCGATTCAGTCCGAAACTCAGTGCGCCTGTGCGGTTATCCGGTGCGTACAGCAGGTAGTCGAGTTCGCCGAGCATGGCCTGTCCCGTATGTCGCTCGATGACCAGCCGGCCCCAGTAGTCCGGTCCCGCATCGCGCAACGCACCGAATACACCGTGAAGTTGCCTCGTTTCGAAATTCTCGGCTGTAAGTCTGAGGTCCACCGGATCGATGGCAACGGCGTCAGGCCGGGTAAGGTAGCTTCGCCCGTAAACGAACCTTCCTATTGGAATATCGTGTCGATCGGTTGCAAGTACGAATCGGCCGGCGGTCACGAATTCGGTCTGGCCAGGCAGAACGATGTACACGTAGCACTCGTCGTTCATTGAAAGACCTAGAAATCGTCGTCCAGAAGGTTTGATCGGCGAGCCCGGACGGGTTCCCTGCTCATGGCGAGAGCCAACCCCACCTTGTCGAGTGCCGGATCGGCAACGTCATTGAGCCGATTCAACAGGTTATAGGTCCAGAGCAGGGCAACATAGACGGCGACTCCGGTCGACGGCTTGCCCTTCTCGGCGTCCGACACGGGACGCGGACCCGTACCAATCTTCTCGGCGACCTCCCTGATCGTCAGCTTTCTGCGTATTCTGGCGATTCGGAGGTTGGAGCCCAGCCGCCTCAAGGCATCCTCGACGGCGTAGGGCGGCGCGGTCGTTAGCATGTTTTTCGCTGTCATATGCTATAAAAAGATATTAAAACGCAATAATGATCACTTAAGAGCATACTCCAGTTGAGAAAAACCGCAAGCAATTCGGCCACCTAAAGCGTTATCGCTCAGGAATCCAGTGTCACGGATTCAGTGACTAATAGCGCTCCAGGCACTCGAATGGGTGTACCCGCATCTCGGGCCGCCAGATGAAGTAGCGGGTCAGATCAAAAGGCTCGGAGTAATACAGCGGGTCGGTGATCGTGATGCGATAGTCGAGGCGGCTGTAGTCCTCGTTGGGGATGAAGCGTTCCACCAGGGCGATCCGGTCGCTTTGTTGCGCGCCGTCCATGTCCATGTAATGGGCGTGGATCCTGTCGGTTTCGACAACCAGCGTCGTACCCTCCCAACGGCCGCGTGAATAGCCGAACTGGGTGTGTTCCTCCTGCGGGACGACGTCGTCGGTCATATGGATGACCCTCCGCACATCGAATTCCTCGATGCGCATCAGGATGTCGTCGCCCTGGCGCAAGAAGTCGATGGGGAACGGCGTGATCATGATCAGCGGCATGGCCTTGGTGCCGCAGCCCAGGAGATCGTTGTCCAATGGGTCCCACGTGGCCAGCGCGGCTTCCCCCGCGGGCGTCATCGGGTAACCGCCCCTGAACATCGGAAACGAGTCGGGATCGCTTGTGACCGTGCTCCACACGCGAAAGATGCCGTCGGCTTCCGCGATCGCCTGGGATACATCGGCGCCCTCGGTTGCCCGGCCGACGAGATTGCCGTTCCTGCCCGCCTCGAACCAGGGATTGCCCGATCCGAAATCGAACTCGTATCCGCTCGGCAGCAACACGTTGCGAGCGAGAATCTCGGCAACATCGCGGACAGGCGGCGAACCGGCGAGGGTGACGCGGTCGCCGACGGCGATCACATCGTCCGGGGAGATTCCGCGGTTGCGCATCATGCTGAGCGCGGTCGTTTCCGCGTGCCACTCCCTGCCATCGTCGCCGGCGAGCACGATCCGGCCGTGAGGGTTACGCCAGGAAACGGACTCAACCGTTCCGGTCACCTCGATGGTCCGACTGGTGTCGAAAACTCCGACCGAGCTGTGGTGGGCCCACGCGCTGCCGCAGGCGAGGCCGGCAAGGATGAGCAGCGATGAACGCGTCATGGGTTCCCCTTTGATAGTCCGTGAATTGGTCCTTGCTCTCCGCAACCCTTACTGCTCAACCGGCACGCAATCGTAGACCGATATCGATTCGCCCAGTGCCAGCCAATACCCGCGAAGGATTGCGGGCTCGGTAAAGGTGGTTTCGTCCGCTACGGTGACCTCGAAATCAAGACGCGTCTGATCCTCGGTCAGCGTGAAGCGCTCCGTGATCTCCACGTGCTCGCTCTGCCGCGTCCCCACGTTGTCGAAAAACGGCCAGTTCACACGGGTGGTGGTGACAACGAGGTCGTTGCCGTCCCAGGTGCCCACCGAGTAGCCCAGGCGGGACCACGGTTCGTCGTCGGGAGGGGCGTCCCGATCCATATGGATGGTTCGGACGATGTCGTAGAGTTCCGTTCGCAGCGTGATTTCGCTGCCCCGGTCGATGAACTCGAAAGGATGGGGGTTCACCATGATCCGGGGCATGCCCTCGGCCTCGCAGCGGGTGGCGAAGTTGTCCAGCGGGTTCCACGATGCCCTGCTTGCAACGGCGGATTCCGTGAACGGCTGTGCTCCCAACTGCTCCAGTTGGAGTTGGATATTGTGGTACGGCACGCTCCACACACGGAAGATGCCCCGATCCTCGGTGGCCGCGTCCACCACGGGAAGTTCCCTCGGTACGCGGCCGACCAGGTCCCACAGGGGCAGTTCGCGGCCGTTCTCCAGCCGAATGGTTTCGACCAGCATCATGAAGTCTTCGCGGGTGGACTGTGTTCCGATCGCGGTGACACGTGTCCCGACCGGTAACAGGTCCGCGGTCACGCCGGCGCCCCTGAGCGGATAGACGGAACTGCCTTCCATGCGCCAGGTTCCGCCGCCGTTATCGGCCTCGAGAGTCAACCTGACGTGGGGATTGATCCAGTCCACGTCGACGAGAACGCCCCGGACCTCGATGTACTCATCGCCGTAGTAGGCTACCGAGTGGTGCGCCGCGGCACTGGCGGTGACCACGACCGTCAACGCGGCCACCAAAAATCTGCAGAAATTTGCCCGGCCCACCGGCACCTCGAAATCCATGGAAACAACGCCGCGATGATACCATCGGGCCGGTTTGCGCCATCGCCGGGAAAACCCATGTAACCGGCCCAAGGAATCCCCTGTCTCACTCCAGGAACGACCATGAAACGACTCGCCATCATCGACGACTATCAGAACGTGGCGCTTGCGATGGCCGACTGGTCGCCGCTGGCGGGGGATGTTTCGATTTCGGTGTTCAATGATCATCTGAACGACGAGAGCGCACTCGTCGATCGGCTCAGGGACTTCGAAATCATCTGCGTGATGCGCGAGCGCACGCCCTTTCCGGAATCGCTCCTGAAGAAATTGCCCAACCTGGAGCATCTGTTCACGCCGGGAATGACCAATGCGTCCATAGACGTCGCGGCAGCCGGGCGTCAGGGAGTGGCGGTTTCCGGCTCGCCGATATTGCCAAGCCCCACCGCGGAACTGACCTGGGGCCTGATCGTGGCGCTGGCCCGCAGGATCACCGCGGAACAACGGGCGCTCCAGTCCGGCGATTGGCAAACGACCCTCGGCGAGGGGCTCCACGGCAAGACCCTCGGCATCATCGGCCTGGGCCGCCTCGGCAGGCAGGTCGCCCGGGTAGGCCACGCCTTCGGCATGACCGTCATCGCCTGGAGTCCGAACCTGACGCCCGAACGATGCGAGGGAACGCCTGCCGAATACGTGCGGAAGGAAGAGCTGTTCAGACGTTCGGACGTGGTGACGATCCACATGCGTCTTGCCGACAGCACGCGGGCGCTGGTTTCCCGCCTGGAGTTCGAATTGATGAAGCCTTCGGCCTACCTGATCAACACGTCGCGTGGGCCCATCGTCGACGAACGCGCCCTGGTGGAGGCGCTTGAAACCGGAGTCATCGGCGGCGCCGGGCTGGATGTCTTCGACGTCGAGCCCCTGCCCCTGGATCACCCATTGCGCAAGACACCGAATACGGTCATAACACCGCACGTGGGGTTTGTGACTGTGGAGAACTATCGGGTCTTCTTCAGGGCCGCCGTCGAAAACATCCGCGCCTGGCTCGATGGCCGGCCCGTTAACACGCTTGGGTGACAATCCTTCCGCGACTTCGCTTTACCGTAACCGCAGCAACGACTTCCGGCAAAGGAGGTTCGCAAGTCAGAATTGTGCTACGATTTGTGTACACAAACATGGGATATTCACATGAGTTTGCCTACCTCGTATAGCGTTCGCGACCTGAGGCAGCGTACAGCCGAACTGCTTCGGAACGCCGAGGACGGACGCCTCGCGATAGTCACGAAGCACGGGCGGCCCACCATCCTCGCCGTCCCCTTCGATGACCGGCTTCTCGATGTCGGCGTGCATCGGGCACTCGCCTTGCAGCTATTTGAACAACGCCAGTTGACATTGCCGCAGGCAGCCAAGGTGGCCGACCTGAGTGCCGAGGACTTCATCGGCCTGCTCGGCCAGGTGGGCGTGGCGGCGGTGGACTACCCGCCATCGGAACTCGAGGACGAGTGCCGCACAGCCTTGTGACCCGCCACAGCGAGCCTTCAGCCGGGGATGACGGGAAGTCCATCCCCCGCAAGGATTCCCCGTTCGTCGCCGACACCGGCCCGTTGATCGCCCTGGCCAGAATCGAGAGGCTGCAGTTGCTTCGCCGCCTGTTCGGCAACGGTCTCATTCCGCCAGCCGTGCACAGGGAAGCTCGAACCGAATCCGGCCGGCCCGGGGCCAAGGGGATTGCGCAGGCGATCACGGCAGGCTGGTTGCGAGTCGCTCCGCTTGCGGACGATGCGCAACTTGCGGATTTTCTCCGCGTCGTGGACGCGGGAGAAGCCGAAGCGATAACCCTGTGCCTGCAGAGGCAGGGGAGATTCCTGCTGATCGACGATGCCAGGGGCAGAACAGTGGCCCGGCATGCCGGAATACCCCTGGTTGGTGTCGCCGGGGTCTTGCTCGCCGCGAAGTCACGAGGTCTTCTGGTTGCCGTGAGTCCGGTGCTCGACGACCTGGAGGGCGTTGGCTATCGTCTGTCCCGCCGGCTCATCGACGGTGTGCGCCGTCGCGCGAACGAGTTAACGTGATTTGTCTTGTCACCTCGCGAGGCCACTACGCTACTCCGAGCCGAGCCATTCGAGGATCATATCGCCTAATTCCGTGTTATTTCTGTCCTGCATCATGAGATGCGAATTGCCCGCGATTCCACGATCATCCGGCAGGTGGATGGTCTGGGCGCGCCCTCCTGCAGCCGAGATGATTTCGCTCGCCTGCCGGCACGACGCGTAGCGGGTCAGCATGCTCGGAGCGCCCCGGTCGAGGTTGTCGCCCCAGAGGCTGAGGAATGCCCGCTCACCCTCGACATAGATGGTCGTGAGCGCGGTTTCGTCGGTGGGGCAATTGGTTGTTTCCACCGCGATGGTGCCGCGAAGGTTGGGATGCAGCGCCCGGGCTGCCGAGAACATCGCCGATCCGCCGGCGGAATGGGCGAGCACCACCGCCGGGCCGATCTCGTCCAGCAGCGAGCGAAGATGATCCGCGCCGCCGGGCGCCCGGGCGATGTAGAAGGAGGCATGCAGATTGTCGATGGCCTCGACAGGGTGCTTGCCGTCCGGGTAGGGGGTCCCGAACTCCGGCCCCATGCCCCACAGCGGCCAGACGGTTTCCCTGTTCCAGCGCCCGAGTTCCTCGCGGAAACCAGCCGGCGGATTCATCAGGTAGACCGGCACCCCGGCGCGGGCGAACTGCTGCGCCCAGCCCTCGCGGCCGTCGGGAGTGGCGGTATAACTCCACGACGGCAGTCCGCCGCCTGGAATCATTACGACGGCGACTTCGGAGCGGCGTTCCGCGGGCATGAAGAACTGCACCGGCGCCGGATCCTCGCTCGCGGCGCCACCACCCATGCCGCCTTGTCCACCAGCTCCCATCGCGCCCTGTCCGCCGCCGCCCGCAGCGCCAGTGCCTGCATCATTTCCGGCCGCACCCATGCCCATGCCGCGCTGGCCGCCACCCATGGCGTTACCGGCGCCGACCGGTACGACCACTTCGGCGGGCGGAGCGGGCTCCACCAGGAGAACGCCTTCGAAGAAAAGGTCTGCGGACTGCGCGTGAACGGCTTCGAGACTCGTTGCCAGGAGGAACCAACCCACGGCTCGGAAACCGGCGTTTCGGCGTAGGCGCCCTGTGCTGCCTGTAATCCTGTGCTGGCTTGAATTCATGTCTTCCGTGTCGCACTCGCGCGAAAGAAGGTCGTATCAATACTATTTTCGGGCGTATTCCGACTCAATCGCCCAAGCATAATGAATTGTCAAGGACGAGCGGTGGCTTGAGCTATAATCGGTGCCCCTTCGCCGTCGGGCGGGGATCATCGGGCGGAACGCAGACGAGGAGTCAACGCGCATGATACGCAACTACCTTCCGGGAATTGTAATCGGCTTGCTGCTGGGAGGGACTGCATCGGCCCAGACCGTGGAGGAATTGGTGGCGCGAGGCGGCGAGTTGTTTCACGCGGACATCGGATGCCACGTTTGCCATGGTCCGAACGCCCAGGGGCTGGTGGGTCCCACGCTGCACTTCGGGCCCACGCCGGTGGACATCTTCGATCAGCTCGAAAGCAACCCGATGATGGGCGTGATCGTCGCGGAAATGGATCCCAGCGACGCCGACCTCGAAGCCATCGCCATGTACATTCGCACCCTGGCGGACCTCCCGCCGGACCTTGGGCTGGTGGAGGGCTGGCGCACGGCGCTGGCGACGGTCAAGGCGAACCAGGCGCAGCAGTTGGAGTTCATGAAGACGCCGCGGGACCTGCAGGTGGAGGCCATCGAGACCTTTGCCTCCGTGCAGGAGACCTGGACCCGGCGGGCCAGGGAGGGCAACCTCACCAGCCACTACCAGACCGAGGTTATCGCCACGTTCGATCCCGGCGAGCCCAAGTTCACGCCCGAGCCCGGCAAGACCTACTTCTACGAGAACGTGGGCACGACCAGTTCGCCGTCGGTGCTGTACGACGGCTACGTGCCGCCGCCCAGCAACCAGATCGTGGTCGGCGATGCCGAGACCAAGGAAATCATCGCCAGCTACATGTTGCCGGAGAGCCTGCGCGCGACGGTCCACGGTACGGTCATGTCGCCCGACGGCCGCTACGTGTACATCATCGGTGCGAGGCCCGGGCAGGCGGACAATGAGCCCACGGTGAATTCGTCGGCGACGCTGATCAAGGCGGACGCCCTCACCCTGCAGCCCATCAAGCAATTCACCATCGGCGGGCGGATCCATCATGCGCAGGCTTTCCGCGATCTCGTGCTCGTCGACATGTTCGCGCGCGACCCGGACGGGCTCGGCGTCTTTCTGCTGGACCCGGAAACCGACGAGGTTGTCGGCGGCATCCGCGATGTCGACCTGGGCGGCTTTGCCTACACTGCGTGGTCCGACAAGGACTACGAGTACATCTATGCGCTGGTTGAGCCCGCCGGTTACGCGCCGGGCCGCGCGACCGGCATGTTCGCTGCGGTGAGCATGTATCAGGGCCGGTTCACGGCCTTGCGCCCGTTCTGGATCGCCAAGATCGATCCGGACACCTGGGAGGTGCTGCGCGAATACCCCATCCCCGGCTATCGGCCCAACTGGCTCGTCGTGGATTCGGCCAAGGAGAACATGTACGTCATCAACTCGCTCTCCAATGCTGCCAAGATCAATATCGAAACAGGCGAGGTTGTCTGGACCAATGGCACCGGTATCGGTCCGTACGGCGCATCGCTCAACATCGACGAGACCGAGCTCTGGGTCGCGGACAAGGGAGAAGGCGCTCACCACCTGGGCCGCACCGTCACCATCATCGATACCCAGACCGGACATGCCACCGAAACCCTCTACGGCGCCTACAAGGTGGACCATGTGCTGCTTGACCCCACCGGCACGGAAATGTGGGCCACCAGCAACGGCGAGGGCCGCATCTACGTCTACGACGCCGAGTCCAGGGAACTGACGAACATCATCGACATGCCCGGCAACGGCGACGCCCACGGCCTCGTGTGGGTGCACTACGACGATAACGGCGAACCCCGCGTGGTTCGCGACCAGGGGAATTTCCACGGCGGCGTCAATCCCGTCCTGGGGAATGCGCTGAATTTCTAGGAGCCTGCGCGGATCCATTGAGGGAACTCGAAGAGCGCAAAAAGATGTTCAGAGACCTCGCAATCGCCGCCGTCACTGCCGCCTTGGTGGCCGGCGCGTTCCATTTCCTGGATGACGCCGGCGAGTCTGTACCGCGGCCCGAACCCGAGGCCGCCGCCGCGCCCGAGCCGGCGGTCGACTTCCCGAGGACAGCCGACGGGCGGCCCGACTTCAGCGGCATCTGGCAGACCAACAGCACGGCGAACTGGGATCTCCAAACCCACGACGCACGTCCGATGGTCGCGCAGGCCGGCGTCTACGAGGACGTCCCGGTGCTCGCGGCGCCCGTCGTCGCGCTCGGCACGGTCGGCTGGGTGCCGCCGGGCCTCGGCGTCGTGGAGGGCGGCGAGATTCCATATCAGCCCTGGGCCGCGGAGCGCAAGCGCGACAACCAGGCGAACTGGCTTGACCGCGATCCCGAACTCGGCTGCTACATGCCGGGCGTGCCGCGCGCGATGTACATGCCCTACCCGTTGCAGGTCATCCAGGGCACCGACAAGATCATGATGGTGTTCGAGTTCGCCAACGCGCAACGCACGATCAATCTCGACGAGGTCGCCCCCTACCCGGGCGAGGCGTTCATGGGCTACTCGGTCGGGCGCTGGGAGGGCGATACGCTGGTCGTGGATGTCACCGACTTCTCGCCCTATACCTGGTTCGACCGGGCAGGCAACTTCCACAGCGACGCGCTGCACGTTGTCGAGCGCTACACGCCGATCGGCCCCAACGCGATCCGGTACGAGGCGACGATCGAAGACGAGAAAGTCTTCACCCGCCCGTGGACAATCAGCGTACCGCTGCTGCGCCGCCTGGAGCCCGATGCGCAGATTCTCGACTTCAAGTGCATCGAGCAGGCCGAGGAGACGATCTACGGGCACCTGCGCAAGGAGCCGCTCGTCGAAAGATGGGAAGGCGAGACGATGATCATCGACGTCACGCGCAAGATTCCGCCGGAGGACGTACTCTACGAGCTGCTATGGTCGGGCAACCCGCCCGGGGAGCAATGATAATGACCGGGAGGATCGAGCCGATGAACGCATCATGGTATTTCGGAATTGCCGCCGCGTTGCCCTTGACCTTCGGCGCAGGGGCCGCGCAGGCACACCACGCGTTCGCGGCCGAATTCGACGCCAATCAGCCGGTGCACTTTACCGCGACGGTCAAGCGCGTACGCTGGACGAATCCGCACACCTGGTTCTTCGTCGAGGTCACGCAGCCGGACGGCACCGTCGAGGAATGGGCCATCGAGGCCGGCACGCCCAACGTGCTCTACCGGCGCGGCTTCACGAAGGACTCGCTGGCCCCGGGGACGGAAGTCATCATCGACGGCTACCGCGCCAAGGACGGCTCGCGCCGGGCCAACGGCAGGGACATCACGCTGCCGGACGGGCGCACGCTGTTCATGACCTCGCCCAGGACCGGCGCGCCCGAAAGACCCTGATCGCCTGACGCGCCGCACGCCGTCGCGCTGCACTCCGGCGCACGGTACTCTGACGCACCGCGCTCCAGCGCGCCGTCCTCCGGCACGCCGCGCTATTCGACGTTGCCGCCCGTCGCGTTGTCCTGCGTTGCCGGGTCCGGGCCGTGCCCCTCCGCGAACGCCCGCTCCGCAGCCCGCGTATTGGCCAGCATGCCGATCATGCCGTAGTTGCCTTCGTGGCAGCCGCCCTCGAAGACCTGGTTCTCGTAGTCGCTGTTCTTCGTCAGCTCCTGAACCATCGTAAAAGGCCGCGTAAACGTGGTCGGGTCATCCACCGTGACTTCGTAGCGCAGCGTCTCGGCGTCGAGCCGGGTGAAGCGCTCGACCAGGTGCAGGTTCTCGCGCGAGCCGTGGAAGTTCGTCGTCTCGGTGAAGTTCCTGACGTCGACGACGAGCGCGTCCCCCTCCCAGCGGCCGCGCGCGTCGCCGTAGCGCAGGCGCATGGACGCCGGCAGGTGCGGACGGTCGGTGATCGGGACGATGCGCGTGAAGCCCTGCCCCTGGCCCGCGTCGTAATGTATGCCGAGCGCTTCCGCCGATTGCACGAGCCGCGCAACGCCGCCGAAGGTGCCCGACTCGAGCATGAGCGGCATGCCGTAGCCGAAACAGCGCTCGGTTCCGCTGCGGTCCTCGGGTCCGTCGGCGCGGTTGATTCGGTCGAGGTTGTAGTCGGGCGACGGCTCGCCGCGGCGCGGCGAGATGGGTCCGGGCCGCCCGCCCGACGTTCCCTGCAGCAGCGCCGCCAGGAACTCGGTCTTCTCCGCGATCCGCGCCGCGGCTTCGGGGGTCAGCGGCGGGAGCCGGCCGTCGGGCGGGTCGACGATGAGCGACGTGCGCCGCCCCCGCTGCAGCGAAGGATCGCCGAACCAGTGCTGGTTGTACGCCCGTGCGACGTCCCTCTCCGTGCCCGCAAACTCGCGGCCGTCGCGGCCCGGCCGCTGCGCCCGTTCTACAAGTTCCGCTTCGGCGGCGGCGATCTCCTCCTCGGTCAGAAATTCGCGCTCCCCGTATTCCCCGGGCCGCTGGAGCGGCGTGACGAAGGGATTGCTCCAGATGCCCGCGAGGTCGGGATCGCCCCAGGGCGTTCGGCTCTCTTGCCCGGCGGCCGGCGAACCGGAAAGCAGGGCGGCCGCGAGTACGCCCGAAGCAGCGAATCGGATAGATCTCATCTCATGCTCCCTCAAGGTCTTCCGTGATCATAGCAACTCGGTGCAGCGGCATCCCGCGGCATCCCGCGGAGTCCCGGGCATGCCGGGGAGTCCCGGGTATTCGGCGGAGTCCCGGGTATTCGGCGCTGTTTGCCGGGGCGACGGTAACGTAATATCGGCGCCTGGAACAGCGATTGGGGCATTGGCGTGTCCTTCCCGGGAGACGAGCATGGCGAACCGCAGAGAGTTTCTGAAAACCATCGGTGCCGCGGCCGGCAGCGCATGGCTCGCGGGTCGCGGGCTCGATGCAGGCGCTCAGTCGGCCCGCCGCGAGATCACAATCAACGGCCGCCGCGTCACCACCGTCGACATTCACGCCCACGCTGTGTTCCCGGAGTTGTCCGAGGTGATCGCCGGCACGCCGCTCGACCGAAGCTTCCCGGACTGGCAGGTACTCGGACCTTCGCGCATTGAGGCGATGAACGAGCGCGGCATCGATTATCAGGCGCTGTCGATGACGATTTCGGGCCACTGGTGGTATGGCGCGGACGAGGCGCTCGCGGACCGTATCGTGCGCACGGCCGATGAAGCCCTCGCCACCTGGGTCGAGCGGCACCCGGACCGCTTCGTCATGTTATCGTCTCCGGCGCTGCCCTACCCGGAGCTCGCCGCCGCGCAGCTCGAGTACGCGGTCACGCAACTGGACGCCCGGGGCGCGTGCGTCGGCGGCCAGGTCGAAGGCGAGTTTCCTTCAACCGTACGCTTCGATCCGTTCTGGGCGAAGTGCGAGGAGCTCGACGTGCCCGTCTTCATGCACCCTGCGCTCGGCGCGCCGAACCTCGTCATGGAGCACACGTTGCAGGGGCGCGGCGGGCTGTTCAATGTGGTCGGTGGCCCATTCGAGACGACGCTGTTTCTGACGCACATGATGTTCGACGGCACGCTGGACCGTTTCCCGGGGCTCAGGATCGTCGGCGCACACGGCGGCGGCTATCTGCCGTCCTATCTCGGCCGCACGGAGGTCGCCTGCGAGCGTTTCCCGGAGGATCCCTGCCTCAACACGAAGCAGCCTAGCGAGTACATGCGCACGCAGATCTTCGTCGACTCGATGGTGTTCTCGGAGGAGGGTATCCGGCATCTAGTCGAGGAGATGGGCGCGACACAGGTCGTCTATGGCACCGACATCCCGTTCCCGTGGCCCGAGACCATGCATCACATCGTCGACTCGCCGAACCTGAGCGACGAAGACAAAACGCTGATCCTCGGCGGCAACCTCATGCGGCTGCTCCGCATCGAGGCGTAGGGACGCCGCCGTGTCCGAACCCTTTGTCATCGACAGGCAGCAGGCGGCCGTGCTCGACACCGTGCGCCGCTTCAATGCCGAGGTTGTCGCGCCGGTCGCCGCCGAGCTGGACGCCCGTGCCGACCCCGAAGAGAGTTTCTCCTGGGAGATCGTCGAGAAGGCCGACGAGTTCGGGTTGCGCACGATGACGCTGTCGGAGGACTGGGGCGGCGGCGGCGCGGACTGCGTGACGACTGCGATGATTATCGAGGAACTCGCCAGGGCCGACATCGGCATCTCGGTCGTCATGGCGCAGACGCTGAAGATCGCGCAGATCCTCCAGTGGGCGCTGACGCGCGAGCAGCAGGAGAAGTTCATCCCGATCTTCCGTGATGACCCGCGGGGCGTGCTCGCGATCGGCATCAGCGAGCCGGATACCGGCTCAAACTACTTAATCCGGCAGGACGTGCCCTTTCACACCAAGGCCGAGAAGGTCGACGGCGGTTGGCGTATCAACGGCATGAAGCGTTTCATCTCCAACGGCAATCGCGCCGGCGTCTACCTGTTGTTCGCCCAGACCGCGGCGGACAAGTCGCTCTTCGACGGCTCTACCTGTTTCGTCATCGATCGCGGGCTCGAGGGTTTCACGATCGGCCGCGTGCACGACAAGATGGGCGAGCGCCTCGCGAACAACGCGGAGCTCATCTTCAAGAACTGCTTCGTGCCCGACGGGCAGGTCGTGGGCGAGGTGGGCAACGGCTTCCAGGTGCTCGTCGATTTCTTCCCCGCGTCGAACGCCTACGCGGCGGCGAGCGTGCTCGGCGCCGCGACTGCCGCCTATGAGCGCTCGCTTGAGTGGTGCCGCAATCGCGTACAGGGCGGCAAGCCGCTGATCGAGCACGACGGCATCAGGACACAACTGGCCGAGATGCACATGCTGCTCGACGTCGCTCGCACCTACGTGCGCAAGGCCACCTGGATGGCCGATCACCGCGAGACCGCCTGGGACCCCGCGCTGTCCGCCTTCCCGAAAGTGTTTGCGTCGCACGCGGCGTGGAAGATCGTGACCTGGGCCGCTGAGCTGCACGGCGGATCGGGGTACATGAAGGAGACGGGTATCGAAAAGCTCGTGCGCGACGTGGCAGCGTTCCTGCACTCTGACGGCGTCAATCGGACCCTACTGCTCAAAGCCGCGCAGATGATCTTCTAGCCATGGCGAAAGTCCTCCTGCATGGGGTGGATGGCCGCTTGGCCAAAGACCGCCTGACTGAAGACTGCCTGGCCGAAGACGGCCTATCGACTGACGACGCATGAAAGCACTCGTCCTGCATGCGCCGAACACGCCGTTCGATCGGACCGACGTTCCCGATCCCGTTGCGGGGCCGGGAGAAGCCGTCGCCAGGGTCTTTGCCTGCGGCGCCGGGCTGACGATTCAGCACTTCAAGGCCGGCCGCGTGCCGGCCGTGTTCCCGCGCATCATCGGTCACGAAATCTGCGCGGAGATCGTCGAGGCAGGCGCCGGCGTTACGTCGCTCGAAGTCGGTGACATCGTCACATCGTACTTCTATCTCAACTGCGGCCACTGCCGGATGTGCGTCGAAGACTTCCAGCCGCTCTGCGACAACTTCGGCGGTTACGTGGGCCGCGAGATCGACGGCGGTTATGCCGAGTACATCAAGCTGCCGGAGCGGAACTTCATCCGCCTGCCGGACGGGCTCGACTGGCAGGGGCAGCCCGCGCATGTGGGCGTGGCAATGGACGCGCTCGCGACCCCTTACAAGGTGCTGCGCCACGCGAGAATCCGCGAGGGCGAAACCGTCGCCGTGTTCGGCGCGGGCGGCGGACTCGGCATCCATCAGGTCATGATGGCGCGATGGGCCGGCGCGCGGGTGATCGCGGTGGATACAAAGGCGTCAAAGTTCGAAGCGTGCCGCGACGCCGGCGCCGACGAGGTCGTCGATGCGTCTGCGGTGGAAGTCGTCGAAGCGCTCCTGGAGCTGACGGGCGGCGCGGGCGTCGACGCCGCCGTCGACTACGTGTCCGCGAAGAGCACGCTGGAAGCCGGCGCACGTGCGCTCGGCAAGCGCGGCCGGCTGGTAACGCTCGGAGGCGCGGGCGAGGCGTTCAGCTTGAGCGCGAGGGAACTCCTCTACAAGGAGCTCGCCGTCCTGGGCAGCCGCTACGTGACGCCGATGGAGATCCGCGAAACCTACGACCTCATGGCCCGCGGCGAGGTCTGGCCGATCGTGACCGAAATCCGGCCGATGGAAGAAGCCGAGCAACTGCACGAACTCGTCGAGAACGGCGAAGTAACAGGTCGGGCGGCGCTCAGGATCGCGTAGACTGTTGACGCGAATACAAGTCTTCAAGAATGCGCTACCGGGGAGGACAGCAATGCCAACCAACGAATTATCCTGGTCACTCTTCCGATGTCTCGCGCGCCTCGTCCCGGCCAGCCTGCTGCTGGCGGCTCCCATGGCCGGATTGCAGGCGCAGCCCGCAGATTGGGTGGAGCCGTTCCCGGGACATCGGATCATCGGGAATCTGTACGCGGTTGGTACCGCCGGCCTGGGCGTGTTCCTGATCACATCGGACGAGGGTCATATCCTGATCAACACCGGATTGGAGGACTCCACGTCCCTTATCAGGGAGAACATCGAGTCGGTGGGCTATCGCCTGGAGGATGTGAGGATTCTCTTGACCATGCAGGCGCACTGGGACCACACGGCTGCGTTGGCGGAAATCAAGGAGATCGCCGAGGCCGAGATGTGGGCCACGGAGGGCGACGGCAGGGTGCTCGAGGACGGCGGTTTCAGCGACCCGCATTTCGGCGGCCGCGTGTCGTTCGAACCGGTGGAAGTCGACCGGATCATCAGCGATGGCGAGATCATCGAACTGGGGGACATTCGCCTGCTGGTTCACCATCATCCGGGACATACGGAGGGCAGCTCCAGCTACTCCATGCAGGTGACCGAAGACGGCCGCGACTACAACGTCGTGGTCGCGAACATGGGCACCATCAACGACGGCAAGCGGCTGGTGGTCGATCCCACGTACCCCGGGGTGGCGGAGGATTTTGCGAACACCTATGCAAGCCAGAAGGCCATGGATGTGGACGTCTGGGTCGCTGCCCACGGCGGCCAGTATGGGCTGCTCGACAAGTACCAGCCGGGCCAGGCATACAGTCCGGATACCTTCGTCGATCCCGAAGGGTTTCTCGCCGAGGTTGAGCGACTTGAGCAAATCTACGAGGAACACATTGCGGCAGAGCGCGCCGAAGAGGGCCGCGCGGAGTAACGCTGCGGAATGTCGGCGCGGAGTAACGCCCTGGAATGGCGCCGGGCGAACTCGGCACCCTTTGCGCTGAAGCCACGATAACGAAAAAACTGGAGGGGAACATGCCGAGACTGGCCCTGTATTGCTTCGCGATCGTCCTGATCGCCCCTGTCAACGCATCGGCGCATCACTCCCGCGCGTACTTCTACGATACCAACCGCGTGATCGAGGCCGAGGGCGTCATCACCCGAATTCTCTGGCGGAATCCGCACACGCGCTTCTGGCTGCAGGATGACAACGGCGAGGAGTGGGAGCTTGAAAGTACGCCGCCGGCGACACTGCTCCGCCACGGGTTGGGACCGGAGGCACTGGCCGAGGGCACCCGGGTCCGCGTCGCCGGTCCGGCCGCGCGTTTCGAGGCCCACGCGATGGAGGTCCACAATGTCCTGCTTCCGGATGGCCGGGAGCTGCTTATACAGACCGTGGCGCGACCGCGCTGGACGGAGGACGCGCCGATTCTGCAACCCAGCGAATTTGCGGAGGCCGATGTAGCGGCGGCCGAAGCGTCGGCGAACGGCATTTTCCGCGTTTGGAGCCGTGAATACGGCCAAACATTCAGCCTGCGCCCCGATAACGACTACCCGTTGACGGAAGCCGCGCTGGCCGCGAGAGAGGCCTACGATCCGGTGGCGGACAATCCGATTCCCGGCTGCACCGCCAAGGGCATGCCGATGATCATGTCCAATCCGCTGCCCTTTGAATTCGTCGACGAAGGTGACGAGATTCACCTGAAGATCGAGGAGTATGACCTGGTGCGCATCATCCACTTGGATACGGGCGCGGACACGGACACGGGCGCCGACGTGGGCGCGGCGAGCCCGTCGATCCTGGGGCACTCCGTCGGGCGCTGGGAGGATGGCGACCTGGTCGTGACCACGACGCAGATCAACTTCATGCACTATGGTTCAAGTATCGCCTTGAGCGCGGACGCGCACGTCCTTGAGCGTTTTGAATTGAGTGGCGTCGAGCGGCGGCTCGACTACACGTTGACCGTCACGGATCCGGAGACGTTTACCGAGCCGCTGACCGCGCGCAGGCACTGGGTGTGGATGCCCGGGGAAACGGTCAAGGACTGGTCCTGCGTGGAGTCTCCCTAGAAGCAGTCGCGGAAGTCCGGTCGCCTGTTTCGCGACACTGAGTGGCCGCACTGAAACGGCGGCAGCGCACAACACGGAGTAGCCAGCATGAAGACGGACCATATTGCAGTGACAATCGCAGCAATGCTTGCCGCGTTCGCGGCGTACGGGCAGTCGGGAGGGGCGCCGGAACTGCCCGAAGGGGCCACGGTCACGGCCGACGTCCCGTTCGCGAACGTTGACAGACACGAACTCGCGCTCGATCTCTACATGCCGGCCGCTGTCGAGCACCCACCGCTGCTCGTGTGGGTGCACGGCGGCGCGTGGCGCGCGGGTAGCAGAAAATCGGTATCGACGCTTGCATTCGTCGAGGCGGGTTATGCGCTGGCCAGCGTCAGCTACAGGCTTTCCGGCGTGGCGCCGTTTCCCGCCCAGAGCCACGACATCAAGGGGGCGATTCGTTTCCTGCGTGCCCACGCCGCCGATTACGGCTATGACGCGTCGCGAATCGGGATTCTCGGTTCATCGGCGGGCGCGCATCTCGCCGCACTCGTGGGCGTAACCAACGGGAACGCCGAGCTTGAGGGCAACGTCGGCGGCAACCTGGAGCAGTCTTCGGACGTCCACGCAATCGTCGCCTACTACCCGGCGACGAATCTGGTCAGCATTCTCGATCAGTCGACACCGTTCGGGCTGAACGTGCGCGTGCCGGCGCTGGAGGCGCTGCTCGGTGGTGCGATGGATGAGAAATCCGAGCTTGCGCGCCTTGCAAGCCCCGTGTTCCACGTCGATGCCGACGATCCGCCGTTGTTCCTGCTGCACGGCGACCAGGACCCGCAGATGCCGATCAACCAGTCCCACGAACTGCACGGCGTGTACAAGCAGCATGGCCTGGCCGCAGCATTCGAGGTGGTTCACAGTTCGCCTCATGGCGGCCCGGCCTTCTACGACGCCGACCGCAACGCCATGGTCGGATCGTTTCTGGATGCGCATCTGCGCGGCGGTCACTGACGCCCGGATCATGGGTCGTCTCCGAGAAGATTCGCCGAACAGCGGCGCTGGGGCCGACAGGAAGAATCTGCAGGCGCTCCCAGGCAGGCACTCCCACCAGGGCTCGCGTGAAAATCCCGTAACCGGGGGACCCGGATCGCCTGCGCTATACTTTCCCGTCCAGCCGCATCCACAGCGGCCACCGAACATTGACGCGGAGAAAACCGGTATGAAACGCAGCCATTTGTCGGGACTGGTCATCGGCCTGTTGTTGAGCGTGACCGCATCGGCGCAGGATTCCGTGGAGGCGCTCGTGGAACGGGGCGCAGAGCTATTCCACGCCGACATCGGTTGCTGGGTCTGCCACGGCGAGACGGCCGAGGGCCTGGTGGGGCCCACGTTGCACTTCGGACCTGAGCCGGTGGATATCTTCGATCAGCTCGAGAACAACCCGATGATGGGCGTGATCGTTGCGGAAATGGATCCCAGCGACACCGATCTTGAGGCGATCGCCATGTACATTCGCACCCTGGCGGACCTGCCGCCGGACATCGGCCTGGTGCAGGGCTGGCGGGACGCGCTGGCGGCGGTGCGGGCGAATCAGGGCGAGGAGCAGGAGTTTGCGAAGACGCCGCGGGACCTGCAGGTGGAGGCGGTGGAGACCTTCGTCTCGGTGCAGGAGACCTGGACGCGGCGCTCCATCGAAGGCAGCGTCTGGAGCGAATACCCGTCGCGGATCGTGGCGACCTGGGACCCCGGCGAGCCCAAGTTCACGCCCGAGCCCGGCAAGACGTATTTCTACGAGAATGTGGGCACCACCAGTTCGCCGTCCGTGCTGTTCGACGGCTACGCGCCCCCGCCAAGCAACCAGCTGGTGGTGGGCGACGCCCAGACCATGGAGATCATCGCCACCCACATGATCCCCGAGCGTCTCCGCGCCGTGGTGCATACCTCGGCCATGTCGCCGGACGGCAAGTACGCCTACATGGTCGGTCCCCGCGAGCCCACCGCCGACGGCACGCCGGACCCGGCCGGCGCCTGGACCATGCTCAAGCTCGACGCCATCACCCTGCAGCCGGTGGCGCAGGTCACCATCGGCGCGCGGCTCCACCACGGCCAGGTCTTCAGGGACAAGGTGCTCTTCGACGTCTTTGTGCGCGACCCCGACGGGCTGGGGCTGTTCCTGTACGACCCCGAGACCGACGAGATCTTGGGCGGCGTCAGGGACGTCGACATGGGCGGCTTCATCTACACGGTGTGGACCGACAAGGACTACGAGTACATCTACGCGCTCATGGAGCCCGCCGGCTACGCGCCGGGACGCAGTACGGGCATGCGGGGGGTGACGATGATGTACCAGGGCACGCTGCTGGCCATGCGCCCGTTCTGGGTCGCCACCATCGACCCCGACACCTGGGAAGTGGTCGCCGAATATCCCATCCCCGGCTATCGCCCCAACTGGGCCGTCATCGACAACGCCAAGGAGTACATCTATCCGATCATGAGCAGTTCCGTGGCCGCCAAGGTGGACATCAGGACCGGCGAGATCATCTGGACCAACGGAACCGGCATCGGGCCCTACGGCGCCGCACTCAACGCGGAAGAGACCGAGCTCTGGGTCGCCGACAAGGGCGAGGCGGCGCATCACCTGGGCCGTACCATCACCATCATCGACACCCAGACCGGCCACGCCACCGAGACGCTCTACAGCGCCTACAAGCTGGACCACGTCCTGCTCTCGCCCAACGGCAAGGAGATGTGGGCGACCAGTAACGGCGAGGGCCGGATCTACGTCTACGATGTCGACACCAAGGAACTGATCCGCAAGATCGAGATGCCCGGCAACGGCGACGCCCACGGGCTCATCTGGGTGCACTACGATGAGAACGGGGAGTCCCGTACCGTGCGCGACCAGGGCAATTTCCACGCCGGTATCAATCCCTTCGAGGGGGTTATACTCGATTACTAGGCGGCCGGGCGAAGAGCAGGCCAGGTGTGGAACCGGCCGGGCGAGGAAGCGGTCAGGTGCGGAACGGGTCGCGCACGGCGGTGTCCAATCCCTTGATTTGTCCGGATAAGGGCCTGGACATGGGTTGAGCCTGCGAGGAAGCCACATGGAACGGATAAACGCGATTATGCGGGCGATACCGCTCCCGGTGTTTGTGTTGGCCTGGGTGGGCGTCTGGATCTGGACGTTTGTTCTCGTGGCCCGCGTGGCCGATGCGCAGCATGGCGAGGCCGGCGCCCCTCCGGAGGCCGGCATCGCCCCGAGGGTCACCGTCCAGGGCAGCGATGACGCCTCCGAACACGTCCACGAACACGCCATGAGTTCCGAGCCGACGCTCGGCAACCCGCTTGAGGACATCGTCGTGGACTTCGAGCTGGTGGACCGCGACGGCCGGACCGTCACGGCAGCGGACTTCCGCGGCAGCCACGTGCTCCTCGGGTTCGGCTTCACCCACTGCCCCGACGTGTGCCCGCTGATGGTGCTGAACATGGGCGAGGCGGTCCGGGACACCGACGCCGTGGGCATCTTCATCAGCGTCGACACCGAACGCGACTCCCCCGAGATCACCGACCGGTACGCCTCGCGCTTCGGCGAGCGCATGGTCGGGCTGAGCGGCAACGTCTCCCAGATCAATGCCGCCGCCAATAATTTCAGGGTAAGCTATGTGGTCACCAAGTCGCACAACAACTACACCGTGCAGCATTCCGCCAACGTGTTCCTGATCGACCCCGACGGCCAAGTGGTCGACGTCTTCAATTTCTCCACGCCGGGCGAAGAACTGACGGCGGCCATCAGCCAGGGAAGCTAGACGCGATCCGCCATGACCACGACCACCGCAACCCGCCGCGTAAACCCCGTCCAGCTCGGCGCGCTCCTGTTCGTGGCGTTCGCCATCGCCCTGACGTGGCTCGTGTTCCCTTACTTCGTGCAGGGACAACAGCTACTGCGAGGCGTCGGCGACCAGGCGCGCCTGATGAAGGCCGGCACCGTATCCCAGTACCTCACCCGGGAACTCATCCGCACACCGGACCTGGAGATCACGGCCACCTTCGCGACGGACGAGTATTTCCAGTACGTGGACCGCGCCGCCATCATCGCCAACCTGCGCCCGGACCGGAACCTGATCTTCTTCGTCGCCGAAACCATCCACCGCGGCGACCTCATCGACCAGGTGCCCACCGCGACGCTGCGGGTCGGCGAGCAGGAGTACCTGCCCGAGATCTCCGACGGGCCGAGCATCGCCGAGCACCACCGGCTGAGCGTCTACAGCTTCCCCAAGCGGGACGCCGCGGGCAACGAGATCCTCAATCAGGCAGACGCCGACCGGCTGCGCCTCTACGTCTCCAATCCCTATCTGGGCAGCGAGCGCGACCTGACCTTCGTCGGCATCTGGGAAGCGCCCTACAGCCTGCCGGAAGAGCTCAAGTCCCGGGCGGACATCACCCCCGTGGCCGTCCTCGCCCTGGGGGCAGGGCTGCTGTCGTCGGTACTGACCCCGTGCCTGCTGCAACTGGTGGTGGTCTTCGGCGGCGTCATCGCCGGTTTCTCCACCGTGCCGGGCGCCACCGCGGGCGGCGCGGCGCAACTGACGCCCGTGATCCGGCGCAAGATCATGCAACTCGCCTTCGCCTTCGTGCTCGGGTTCCTCAGCCTCTACGCACTGGCGGGCGCCTTCATCGGGGCCGTGGGCCACCAGGCCCAGCTCGCCTTCTCCGAATACAGCCGCATGGTGGCCGTCATCTCGGGGTTGCTCGTCATCCTCCTGGGCCTCTGGGTGGGCTTCCGCGGCACCCGCGACTTCGCCTGCCGCATTCCGGACCGCCAGGCCATGAACTCCCTGTCCCTGCGCGACCGGGCCGGCGCCCTGCTGACCTCCGCCGGCTACGCCCTGGGATGCACCGCCTGCTTCGGCGGCGCCATCGTCGCCACGCTCGTGGTCTACGTGGGCGCCATCGGCAGCCCCTACATCGGCGCCGCCATCATGATGATCTTCGGCATCGGCGTGGCGATCCCGTTCCTGCTCTCGGCCTGGTACATCTCCAAGGTGGACAGCATCCTCACCTTCCTCGCCGGCAACGCCCGGCCGCTGAGCCTGGCCAGCATGGCCATCATCATCATCTTCGGCCTGATCCTCGTCACCGACAACTTCCACACCGTCAGCGACCTCATCTACCCGTACCTGGGACTGAGTTAGCGATGAATCCGGGTGCGCACATGGGTCTCTTTGCGAGAAAGGCCGGACTGACCGGTGCGGTGGCGGCGCTTGTGCTGGCCCCGCTCCCGCTGACCGCCCAGGACGTGGACATCTCCAACACCCAGCGCCTGATGTTCGCCGCCGACGCCGAAGACCCCATCATCGATGTGATCGATCTGACCCGGAACGAGGTCGTGTACCGCATCGAGACCGAGGACCGCGTCGACCACATGGTCGCGACCCCGTTCGCCCCCGTGCTCATCTACACCAACCTCGAAAAGCGCCTGGTCGGCATGTACGACCTGCGAAACAAGACCGTCGCAAAGCAGGTCGAACTGCCCATCGCCCCCCGCCACATGGTGCTCGACACCACCGGCTCCAAGATCGGCTTCAGCGACAGCGAGGACGGCGGGTTCGTGCTGTTCTCCGCCTACGGCGGACAGATCCTGTTCGCGCTGGAAGACCTGCCGCCCACCTCCGACGTGCTCTTCGACCCCAACGAGGTGGACATCTGGTACAGCAACAGCCGCGACGGCACCGTCGGTCTGATCGACAGCAACGTGCAGCGGACTTACGAGATCCCGGTCGCCGACGAACCGGGGCAGGCGCTGTCATCGCCAAGCCGCAGCCTGGATGGCCGCTATGTCTATGTCGCCAACGAGACCACGGGGGAGGTCTACGGGGTGAACGCGTTCTCAAAGGTCATCTACAAGACCTTCGAGGTTGGGGCTTCGCCGGCGCGGCCGTATACGACGCCCGAAGGCGTGTTCCTGTACATGATGGACAAGGACACGGGGCGGTTTGTCTCCATCGAGCAGCATCTGTTCACGGAGTTCAGCGATGTTGTGGTTGGGGAGGGGATCGACCTGGTCACCGTGGGGCGGTTCGACCGGATGAATCTGCTGGCCAGTTCGGAGAATCGCAATTACTACATTTTCGATAACAACGTGCGGTCGGTGGTGGATTCGGGGGAGCTGAATTTCACGCCGTTGGATGCGGCGGGGTCGGCGGATGGGCGAAGGGCGTATCTGGCTTCGGCGGATAGTCCGGAGGTGGCGGTGGTTGATCTTGAGCGGCAGCGGTTGAGTTATATCGCGGCGGCGAACAATCGTATCGGCGCGTTTACGATCGGGCTATCGAACAACGTCTGCCACTGAGGGGCTGCAAAACCGTAATAAATTCAATCGCTTTCCGTCAGGAAAAGCGGCTCTTGGTCCATGCGGCGCAGTTTTTCAACATTCGAATTTGCGTGTTTTCACCAGTTTTAGGGTTAGTAGGCGGCAACGCCACTCGGTATAGTCGTCTCATGGTCTCAACAAGCTACCTGATGGAGAACGAATCTCCCCTTGAATGTCGAGTGCAGAAGCGGCTTGAGGACAAGCTGCGCGCTGCATTTGAGGAGGACCCTCTTGAAGACGGAATGCATCATCCAGCCGAGAAGATCATTGCTGACGCGCTAAGGGGAACGGACGATTCAAAGGTTCTGACCTGGCTCAAGGCATTCTCGCTAGACTCCGCACGCGCAAGCATTGCGGCCTCGGTTCTTCAATGCCTGGGGCGTCAAGATCATCCAGGAACCGAACGCTGGCGCGTTGGACTCGTCCGAGACGGACTGGCCGCAAGGGATGTGGAAATCCGGGACGCGGCTGTGCAGGCAGCGGAACTGTGGGGCGACCGAGGCATGCTAACTGTCCTTTCGGCTCATACTGAACCCGAGCCCTGGCTTCGCGACTACGTAAGGGACGTCGCCGGGGATCTTGGAGAGTAAGCGACTCCAGTGTTCGTCGCTCGCAAGATCAGGAGGGCCAAATGGCGTGATCGGCCAGGTATGGCGGACGGAGAAATTTCGGCTGATGCGGTGACCGGGGACCTCCGGACGCAAGGAGACGCACTCTCATTTTGGCGGTGCCATACAGATGCCAGCAACGACATTGAGGAAGCCGTGCTGGCGATCGCGGCGGCCGGCGAACGTGTCGACAAGCTTGATGTCGTCTGGCTGGCGGATGAGGAACTACGGAGTGACGGTCTTTCCTTGGCCGATACCAACGGACGAACGCCGGTCGAGGATCTCGTGACACGGCACGTCGACGTCCGCAGTCTCGACTACGTACGGCTGGGAAAAATTGCTCACCATGTGGATAGGGCGATCAAGGACACACGGCATCATCGCTTCGCGAAAGGACACGTCAAGAAACTCCTATTGGCCGCCGTTGGGCAAGGCCGCATCAATGTCTACGACCTTAAGGATGGAATTCGGGCGGAAATTTCATCCTGAGTGACGCCCGGAGGTTCAGCTGTTTACTGTCTTTATTTTGGCGGTTTTCTCGATTAACTCTTTGATTTTCGGACTATTCAGCAGAGCTTGGGTATCTTCGACATACAACCCTCCCCGCCGATTCACACGAATGATTACGCTATCTGCTGATTTCTTCGATTTCGAGCGCTGCGATTTTCCAAGAGAAACGTTCATGCTCGTTGAGTCTCCATCAGGACGCGACTTCAGTTTACAGCAGGTGATGACAGCGCAGAACTGTCTGATGCTGGGCAGTTAACCTAATTTAAGCGGCGGGCTGCCTCTGCCAGTACAAGCAGATCATCGCCTGCGAAATCGATGGACTTGCCGACTTCCAGCAAGCGGCCTCTGGAAAACTCCCCTTGACGGTATGCCTCGATCCCCAGGTACGCCACTTCGGTGCGCAATTCACGATTCTATCGTCTTGGGTTGTCCTCCGGCGCTTCCAGGTCGTCATAAAGGTCCAGTGCCCTCAGATACTCCCGCCCGTAGTGCTCGCTGTTCAACAGCTCCCGGGATTGCGCCGCTGAGACATGCCGAAGGCTCTTCAATCGGTAGACGGCGGCCTGGTACGCAAGACAGGGCACCGCTCGCCGATGGACACGCCGCGGGACAACCAGGACCGCTTCATGAAGCTCATGCTGAGCCGCCCGCGCATGGTGCGGGACCTGCTCACGCTGCTGCCCGCCGAATGGACGGCGGCGGTGGACGCCGCGCGCCTGCGCGAGCTTCCCACCGAGTTCATCGGCGCGGGCGGTGAAAAGCGCATCGCCGACCTGTGCTGGCTTGATTAGCGGGACCCTGCGGCGCAGTATCCTGAGCAAGGCAACCGCATGGCGGCGCTGGCTCGGTTGATATTCGCGAAGTCGTATGTCGACGCCATCGGTCTTCTCGGCGAAGTGCGCGGATGGCTGGACTTCGGGGACGAGGACGAGACGCGCCTGTTCCAGTGCTACCTGGACTGGTTCCACGCGACCGCGCCGGAATTCCGTCCTCGGGATTGGAACCCGGAGCGCGAGAGGAAATTGGAGGAACTTATGGCCGAACAATCGATACTGCAGAGGAACAACGAGCGCTGGCTGGAAGGTTACCGCCGGGACGCGTTCGCTGAAGGGCACACCGACGGCCGGCGGGAAGGGCTGGCGCACGAGCGCGCCCTCCTCGTGCAGCTGGCGGTGCGGCGTTTCGGCGCCGACACCGGACGGCGTCTCAAAGCTCGATTGCGGGTCGTGGAGGACCCCGGGCATCTTGAGCGGGTGGGCGTTCTGATCGTGGACAGCGAAACCGGCGAGCAGTTGCTCGGCACTGTCGACGGCGCCGGCATGAACTCAAGCTGAGGCGGCAGCGCTTTCCCGGCGCTGACCGAACCATTCGCGCCCAGACCGCGACGGGACTATGGAGGAGCTAACGGCGGAACAATTGATTCAAGTGTCGACGCTGCTCATTCCTCGGGGTCTGGCTCACTCCGGGGCTCGGACCTCCCCGGTGCATCGGGTGCATCGGGACCCTCGAATACCACGCGGCCATCTCTCCAGAATACGGCGTATTGTCCCAATAGGCGCTTGCGCTCCAGCGCCTCGGCCACCGCGCGCCGCAGCGACTTGAGTCCTTCCATTGCGAAATCGTCGTCGTCAATCATGGCGCTTCATTTCCTCCAGCGCTTGTAGCCTCGCCGGTTCTGTTACCTCCCGCTGCGCGCCGTGCTGCTTGAATACTATTACACGGAGACAAATATGAAGTTCGCGAATCTTCGCCAGTTGTTTCTTGCACCCTGTGTGCTCGCCCTCGCATCACCATTTCCCGCCACCCAGGCGCAGGAAACCGACATCGCCACTATCGCCGCAAGAATTTCCGGTGAGTGCGTTAACGTGTATATACTTAAGTATAAACGCACGAGGGGTTTGCGATGCACGCGCTCAAGGTCCACAAGGTAGGAAACTCGCTGAATCTGCGGCTCCCCAGGGACGCCGCCAACACCCTGCGCGTGAGCGAGGGGGATGTGATTTACCTGACTGAAACGACCGATGGGGGGTACCGGATAACCCCCTTCGATCCCGAGTTCGAGCGGCAGATGGAGCTCGCCGAGGAAGGCATGAGACGGTACCGGAATGCATTGCGCGAACTGGCGAAATAGTGAATCCGGTCTGGTTGAGCAAGGCGGTGGTGGTGGCCTTCCACGGGCGGATGCTGGCGGCCCATGGCGGCGGTCCGGGTCTTCGGGATGCCGGCCTGCTGGATTCGGCTCTTGCCCGCCCGAGGCAACTGCATGCGTACGGTGAGCCCGATCTCTGCGACATGGCTGCGGCATACGCAGCCGGAATCATCCGCAATCATCCCTTTGTCGACGGCAACAAGCGGGCGGGCTTCATGTCTGCATATGTCTTCCTGGCGGCGAACGGATTGCGGTTGACGGCTGCCGAGGTGGACGTCGTGCAGGTCGTGACCCTGCTGGCCTCACGCGAAATCGATGAAGCCGCGTTTGCGGCCTGGTTGCGCGACAACAGCGAGCGGGTCTGAAAGCATCCTTACCTGAAATTCGCCGTAACCGTCAGAATCCGGTCCCCGATATCGATGGATTTTTCGTTCCGGGATTCACACGCATTCCCCCGTTACACAGCGTTCCCGAGTTCATTCGATTCCGGTTCGCGGTCTTTCCTATAGCGATCCGAAAAACGGATGCCTCACCCGGTCGCCCGGTTGGATCCCCAGCCGAGCAGCCAGTCCGCCATTGATCTCAAGCACCGCCAACGCCGGCCGCATCGAGCTGATGGTGTCAAGCGAACCGGGGACCGTGTTCTCTGCGATGTGGGTGACGACGCCCGAGCGGTCCATGAACACCATGTCCAGCGGGATCAGCGTGTTCTTCATCCACATGGAGATCATTCGCTCGCTGGGGTGGATGAACAGCATGCCGACGTCATCGGGCATCTCGGGCACGTACATCAATCCGCGGGCCTGGGCGTTACGCTCGGACGCGATGAAGATCCCGAAGTGCTCGCAGCTGTTGACGGAGGTGTCGATGATGAGCGAGGACTGGGGGAAATCCTGCACCAGCGGCCGGCCCTGGGCGGTGACCGTGTCGAGGGTCTGTGCCTGGACCGAGGCGGCGAGCAGCCACATGCACACGATCGCTGACAGCCGCCGTATGTTGAATGTCATGACTCAGGCCCTCCAGTGCTCGACCGACTCAACAGGCCACGAAAGTCCGGATCAGCCCGGCTTGCGCCGTTACTGGCCCACGAGTCGCAATCACTCGGGTTCCGAATCGTAGCCCATTCCGTGCGAGCCGACATGCCGTTCGACGTCCAGGCCATGGTAGCGGACGGCGGTGAAAAGGGCTTGCATCGATATGGGGAATTGCAGCTCCCGGCCGGGCGAATAGAGATCCGAGTTGAAAAACAGCCTGGTATCGGGCACGTAGGCGCCCACGTGCGCATCGGCATGCGGATTCGGGATGTCGTATACGCCGATGGCGCGTCCGATGCCGTCCAATTCGGCGTGACCGTCCACCGCAATGGCACTCATGCCGCGGAAGCCTGCCAGCGCCAGCGCCTCTTCGTAGAACGATATGGCGTCCTCATGGGCGACCAGCGTTGCGCCGGCTTCGACAAAGCTTCGGAAGCCGCCGGAATGATCGAGATGGTGGTGGGTCATGATGATGTATCGTACCGGCAGTTCCGGCCAGCGTTCCTCCAGCAGCCGGAGCAGGGTGTCGGAGCGTTCCGGATACCAGGGTGCATCGACCACGGCGATGCCTTCAGGGCCGACGACGGCCAGCCCATGATGACTGCCGCCGATGACCTGATAGATGTCGGGACCGACTTCGAGGAACTCTACGTTATCGAAATGAGGAGTGTCCGAAGGACCTCCGAGCCCGGCGCGGGCGAGCAACAGGTGCGACATGCTCCATCCCCAGTCCCGGTGCGCGGCATCCCCGGGCTCGATGTCGCCCGGCACCGCGAGCACGCTGGCCGCGTCGGCGGGGTTCACCTCGATGGCGGATCGAATCTCCCGGCGCAGCAACCCACCGTTCAGATACTGTTCGACCTGGAATGGGAACGGCACGCCGGCTACCTCCCGCCAGTCGGAGAACACCACGCGATTCGGGCCCTCGCCGTTCAGGGGGTCCTGTTCCATGACGGTGACTGCCTCCGGCAGGCCCATGGCGGGATCGACGACCAAGGTCCACTCCGTGCCGTGTGCCGATAACACGATCCGTTGCCGGGAATTGCCGCCGCTTACGAACTCCACGGGCGGCAGCGCTGCTTCGGCGTGCGCGGCCAGGATGAGCGGATTGGTGAGCCACAGGTCCTTGAAGTTGGCGCCGATCCTCGCCGCCGCCAGAGGGGTCGGACCATCGAGGGCTGCACGGAAGTTGTCCTGCCCATCCTTGACGCCGGCGGACTCGCCGTACGTCATGTTGTAGGCGAAGCTGGTCTCGATCGGATACACCGTATCGAGTTGCCATTCCTCCCGCGCCTGCCACCCGCCGGGATTCCAGGTCACCCTGACGTCGTAGTTGGCGGTGTGCCGGGGCGCCCCGCCGGGGGTAAGGCTCTGGCGTGGCACAAAGCGCTGACCCGAGGCCGTGATCCGCACGGTCTCCACCGCTTCCGTGAGGCTCGGATCGAAGGTCGTCTGGGAGGTGGCAGCGTGTCCGAATAGCAGTGCAAGCGCAGCAATGACGGAGCTCAGGGTGTCCCCGCAAGGTTCAAGGCGTCGGTTTCCAATTGGCATGATCAAAAAAACTCCCTTACAACAATTAGGTCAATACCAGCCGCTCACCTCGGCCGACCCTTTGCCGTACGCTTTTCGCGTCGCGTCAAAATTCCACCCAGAGTACGAATGTCATCAGAATTGCACATGAGGTTCAGGTGAAGGTCAACCATACGCGGCCGTGCGCAAGTTTCAACCGCTGGCAGTCCGTCGCATCGGAATCGTCCGTGGTATAACCCCCCAAACGGAATTGATCGAACCGATGTCACAACGCAAGACAACGCAAAACGACGCGGACGTGAACGCATTCCTCGACAGGGTTGAGAACCCGCGGCGTCGGGCGGATGCCAGACATCTTCTCGCGTTGATGCAGGCGGTGACCGGGGAGCCCCCGAAGATGTGGGGTTCCAGCATTGTCGGATTCGGCAGTTATCACTATCGATACGCCAGCGGCCGGGAGGGCGACTCGCTTGTGGTCGGTTTTTCGCCCCGCAAGCAGAACCTGGCCATCTACATCATGCCGGGATTTTCGGACTATGGTGAGATTCTGAGCAGGCTGGGCAAGTTCCGGACCGGCAAGTCCTGTCTGTACGTCAACAAGCTCGACGATGTGGACCTGGGGTTGCTTGAGGAACTCGTGCGCGAATCCGTCGCCGAGATGGGGCGCCGCTACGGATAACTCACGCGTGGCCACAATGAAGCGTCGCTACGTGTAAGTCGGTGCGAGGCCGCGTGTAGGGCTGGGAGATCTGGAGAATCCGCCGGCAGGAACCTGGCATCGTTCGTCATCGCACACCGTGGCCCCTGAACCGCGTGCAACATCGAGTTCTTGTCTTCAAGTGAAGGGAGCCAGGTTCCGGGAGTTGGACTGTAACACTCTGAAAGGTAAGATTTCCCGCCTTGGACTACCGTCACGCCGATGTCACTGCAGGAAAAATTCGCCAGTCTGGAAGGGCACCTGTCCGGCCTCGTGGTCGGACAGAAGCAGCTTCTCAACCGCATGCTGGTCGCGCTGCTGTGCGACGGGCACCTGTTGGTGGAGGGTGCGCCGGGGTTGGCGAAGACGCGCGCCATCAAGGTGCTGAGCCACAGCGTGGAAGGGGATTTTCACCGCCTGCAGTTCACGCCCGACCTGTTGCCCGCGGACCTGACCGGGACGGAGATCTACCGCCCGCAGGACGGTTCGTTCGTATTTCGGGAAGGTCCCCTGTTCCACAACCTCATCCTGGCGGACGAGGTCAACCGCGCCCCCGCGAAGGTTCAGGCCGCGCTCCTTGAAGCGATGGGGGAGCGCCAGATCACGGTGGGATCGGTGACCTATCGGTTGCCCGAGCTGTACATGGTCATGGCGACCCAGAACCCCATCGAGCAGGAAGGCACCTACCCCCTGCCGGAGGCGCAACTGGACCGCTTCCTCATGCAGGTGCTGGTGGACTATCCCAATGCGGCGGGCGAGCACGCGATCCTGGAAATCAACCGCCGCGAAGCGAGTCAGGCGGCGGACGACGCCGAACTGTTCGAGCCCACCACCGTCCTGGCCCAGGCGGAGGTCATCGCGGCGCGCCACGAGGTGCTGCAGGTGCATCTCGCCCAGCCCCTGGAGGAATACATTGTCCAGGTCGTGCTCGGGACCCGCCGCTCCGAGCGCTACGGCGAAGACCTGCGGGACCTCCTGCAGTACGGCGCCAGCCCGCGGGCGACCATCGCGCTGGACCGCTGTTCGAGGGCCCATGCGTGGCTCGCGGGGCGCGATTACGTCACGCCGGAGGACGTTCAGTCCATCGCTCACGATGTCCTGCGGCACCGGATCCTGTTGAGCTTCGAGGCCGAGGCCGCGGGACGCGCGGCGGACGAGGTCGTGGACGAATTGCTGGCGCGGATCGGGGTGCCCTGATGAACGCGGCCGGTGCAGTACGATCGACGTCCTCGCCCGCCCGTATCGAACTGGCCGAACTCATCCGGCTGAAACCGGCGGGCGAGTCCCTGAAGATCGGGGCGCTGCGGGTGCGCGCCATTGAGGCCGGGGGCCACCTCTCAAGGCTCAAGGGCCGCGGTGTGGAGTTCGACGAGTCGCGGCCGTATCAGCCCGGCGACGATCTGAGAACCATGGACTGGAAGGTGACGGCGCGCACCGGCAAACCCCATACCAAGGTGTTCAGGGAGGAGCGGGACCGCCCCGTAATCCTATGGCTCGACCTGCGCAGGCCCATGCTGTTCGCCACCAAGGGCGTGTTCAAGGCGGTGCGCGCCGCCCAGACGGCGGCGCTGGTGGCCTGGAGCGCCGTGGCCAATGGCGACCGCCTGGGCGGGCTGATCTTTTCCGACCGCGAGCATGTCGAACTCCGGCCACGCCTGGGCCGCCGCGCCGCGTTGCGCATGTTGCGGGTGATCTGCGACACGGCGTTCTGGGAACCCCCGTACGCTGCCGCCGCCGCGGCACAACCTCATTCGCTGGAGCGCCTGACCCGGGTTGCACGCCCGGGGAGCCAGATCTTCCTGCTCAGCGATTTCCGCTCGCTGGACGCTTCCTTCGAACGCCACCTTCGCCAGTTGGCCCGCCACAGCGACGTTTCCCTGGTGCATTTCTTCGATCCGGTGGAGCAAAGTCTGCCGCCTCCGGGGCGTTACCGGGTTCTGGCCGGCAGCCGCTCGGTCGCCATCGACACCGGCGGCGCCGCCGAACGCCGCGCCTACCGGGATCGGTTCCTGGAGAGGCGCGCGACGCTTGCGAAACTGGCGCGCTTTCCGGGTGTCCAACTCCTGGAATGCGGCACCGACAATGACCCGCAGAAAGTCCTCAGCGCACGATTTGCAGGCAGATGAATCCGGCACTGGACCCAGCACAGCTCCCGTTGCGGGATATCCACCTCCCCGAGGCGATCGGCTTGTGGCCTCCCGCCATCGGCTGGTGGATACTTGCGGGAGCGGTGCTCCTGGGCGTGGTTGTCTGGGCGCTGCGTTATCGTGCCGGCTGGCGCCACCGGGCTGCCTCGGTAGAATTGAAGGCGGCGCTGGCGACGTTGCAGGGCGGCGGCGATCCCGTACTCTGCGCGCAACGGTTCTCCACGACGCTGAAGCGATTCGCCATGACGTCGAGCGATGAGCCCGAACGGGTGGCCGGCCTGACCGGGGAACCGTGGCTTGCCTGGCTCGACAGCCGCTGGGAGGGCGAGGCGTTCTCGCGGGGAGCCGGCAGAGGGTTGTTGTCGGCGCCCTGGGTCGGCGCAGGACGCCTCGACCGCGAGCGTTGCCTTGAGCTCGGGCTGCTTTGCCAGGCTTGGGTCAGGGCCCAGAAGAGGGGGGTTTAGGACATGTGGCACTTGGCCTGGTGGTGGATGTTGCTGGCACTGCCGCTGCCGTGGCTGGTGCGCCGCTGGTCGACCCCCGATCCTGTCGACCGCGACGCTGCGCTCAGGGTCCCGGACCTTGCGGAGTTCGACGGCCTCGGCGGTGCAGGCGGCGCAGAGAGCGGGACCCGGGGCCGATTGATCCTGCTGTGGTGCATCTGGGCGCTTGTGATTCTGGCGGCGGCAAGGCCTCAGTACGTGGGGGAGGCGACCGCCTTGCCCGCAACCGGCCGGGACCTGCTCCTGGCCGTGGATCTCTCCGGAAGCATGGAGGAACAGGATTTCCAGTTGAACGGCGAGTGGGTGGACCGGCTGACGGCCACCAAGGCGGTGGCGCGCGACTTCATCGACCGCCGGGTGGGGGATCGCATCGGCCTGATCCTCTTCGGGCGCGAAACCTATCTCCAGGCGCCTCTCACCTTCGACCGCAGGACCGTGCAGACGCTCCTGGACGAGGCGGTCATCGGACTCGCGGGCAAGGAAACGGCCATCGGCGATGCGATCGGGCTCGGCATCAAGACCCTGACCGACGCCGGCATCGACGAGAATCGCCGCGTATTCATCATGCTGACCGACGGCGCCAATACCGCCGGGGCCGTGGATCCGCTGAAGGCGGCGGACCTGGCGCGGGAACGGGGGATGGTGATCTACGCGATCGGCATCGGCGCCGATGCGCTGATGGTCCGTTCGCTGTTCGGCGTCCGGCAGATCAATCCCTCCGCGGACCTCGACGAGGAGACGCTCACCACCATCGCGGCGGGGACGGGTGGGCGCTACTTCCGGGCGCGGAATACCGAGGAATTCGAACAGATCTACGCGCTGCTGGACGAACTGGAGCCGGCCGCCAGCGACGAGACCGGATTCCGGCCCATCGAGGAACACTTCTTCTGGCCATTGGGCGCCGCGCTTGCGCTGAGCCTGATGTGGGCCGCGGCGGCACTGCGAAGGAGCGCCCGGGAGGCGGTCCCGGAAGCGGCCGATGGCTGACTTTCACTTCGTCCGCCCGTTCTGGCTGCTGCTGTTGCCGGTGGGCATCTGGCTGGTCTGGCGCCTGGCGCGCGGCAGTTCGACCTCAGGCCGATGGCGGACCTGGGTGGACGATGCGTTGAAACCGTTCGTCCTGACAGCCGCCGACACCGCGCAGCGCGGCAAGCGCTGGCTGCTGTGCGGTGCGGCAGCGGCGTGCGCACTAGCCATCCTCGCGCTTGCCGGGCCCACCTGGGAGCGAATGCCGGTGCCGGCGCTGCGGTCATCCGAAGCCCTCGTGGTCGTCCTCGACCTGTCCCGGTCCATGGACGCCGGTGACGTGGAACCGAGCCGGCTGGAGCGCGCCAAGCTGAAACTGCTGTCGCTGCTGCAGCGGCGCGACAGCGGTCAGACCGGCCTGGTGGTCTTTTCGGCGCACGCTTTCACGGTAACGCCGCTGACTACCGATACACGGACCATCGCCGCGCTGGTGTCGAGCCTGTCCAGCGACATCATGCCCAGCCGTGGAAGCTATCCGGAGGCGGGAATCGTCCGCGCCGCGCAACTGCTTCGCCAGGCTGCGGCGAGTCGCGGGGAAATACTGCTGGTCGGCGACTCGGGCGTGTCGCCGGCCGCCTTGGAACTGGCCCGCGAGTTGCGCGGCGAAGGCATGACCCTGCACGTGATGGCCGTGGGAACCGCCCAGGGCGGTCCCATCCCGCAGGCCGGCGGTGGCTTTCTGAGCGACGCCAGCGGCCAGGTGGTGGTCAATCGCGTCAATCTCGCCGCACTGCAGCGTCTTGCGGAAGCCGGCGGCGGGCAGTTCTCCGGGCTGACGCCCGACGACCGCGACCTGGACCGGCTGTTCGCCGGGGCATCCTCGTTCGCCGGTGTGCTTGCCGAGGACGGTGAGGAACTGCGCACGGAGATCTGGCGGGACCAGGGCGTGTGGCTGGTGCTCCTCCTCCTGCCCTTGCTCGCGATGTCGTTTCGGCGCGGATGGGTGGTGGTATGGGTCATGATGCTGACCCTGCCGGGCCAGCGCGCGGAGGCGCAGACCTGGACCGACCTGTGGCAACGCCGGGATCAGCAGGGGCAGACGGCCTTCGAGGCGCAAGACCACGAACGGGCCGGCGAACTGTTCGAGGATCCCGCCTGGCGTGCCGCAGCGCAGTACCGCGCCGGCCAGTTCGAGTCCAGCGCCGAGACGCTGTCAGCGGCGCGGAGCGCGGACGGGCACTACAACCGCGGGAACGCCCTGGCGCGGACGGGCGCCTTCGCCGAGGCGATCCAGTCCTACGATCAGGCGCTGGAGATCGACCCGGAACACGAGGACGCCCTGTTCAACCGGGAGCTTCTCATGCAGCAACCGCCGCAGCAGTCCCAGGGCGACAGCGGCGGAGAAGGCGAGTCCGGGGACGAAAGCGAGTCGCAGCCATCGGCGCAGAACCAGGGGTCGGATCAGCCGGAATCCTCGCCGGGCGACGAATCGCAGCCCCAAGGCGAACTGGGCGCCGAAGAGGGTGACGAGCAGGCGCAGCAGCAGCCGGTGCCCGCCGAGGCGGGGGACGAACCGCCGGAAGGAGACCCGGTACCAACCCCGGGCGATCTGGAAGAGTGGGCGTCCGAGCAGGCGGCGGAGCAATGGCTGCGGCGAATTCCGGAGGATCCCGGCGGACTGCTGCGGCGCAAGTTCCTCTATCAGTACCAGCGCCTGGGAATCGATCAGGACGGCAACTACGTCTGGCCCGGCGACGAGGAACAGCCCTGGTGACGGCGATGCCAACCGGTCGATCTGTTGTCTTCGGCAAGGCGGTCTTTCGTCCCATGCAGCGGGACTCGCGCCACGGGCTCGCATGGAACATCCCTGTTCCTGCGCGCAGGCGCGATGCGGCGAACCCGCCCCGAATACTGCTGGCGATCTTGCTGTTGGCGACCACGTGCGTCGCGGGCGCCCAGGACGTGACTCTGCGCGCCAGCGTGGACCGGTCCACGGTCAGGGAAAACGAGTCCTTTACCTACGTACTGTCCGTGGAGGGCCAGGTTCGCGACGAACCCGATGTCTCGTTGCTCGCGGCCGACTTCGAGGTCCTGCAGCGTAGCCGCAATACCAGCATCCAGATGTTGGGTGGACGCACATCCCAGATCACCGAGTGGCGCTACCAGTTGATGCCCACCGGCCCCGGCTCGTTCACGCTCCCGCCCGTGGAAATGGCCGGCGCGCTCTCCAACCCCGTGGAATTGCAGGTGCTGCCGGCTCTGGCGAGCGACGCTCCGGGCGATATTTTCCTCGAGGTGGAGATCTCGCCGGCCACCGCCTACGTCCAGTCCCAGGTCATCTATACGCAGCGGCTGTACCGCGCCGTCAGCACGGGGCGCTCGAGCCTCACGCCGCCCGACGTGACCGGCGGCGAATCCATTGTCGTGCCGCTGGGAGAGGACCGGGAATACCAGACCGTGCGCGACGACCGGACCTTCATCGTGCTGGAGCGCCGTTACGCCGTGTTCCCCCAGGTCGCCGGTGAACTGACCATCCAGCCCATGGTGTTCGAGGCGGTGGTCATTACCGCATCGGGGTTCTCCAGCCTGCAGCGATTCCGGTCCGATCCGGTCAGCCTGTCGGTATTGCCGGCGGTGGCGCCCCCGCCGGAACTGGCCGGGGCCGCCTGGTTGCCGGCCCGCGGGGTATCGATCGAACAGCGCTGGAGCGGCGATCCCGAAGAGTTCACGGCCGGCATACCCCAGACCCGAACCCTGAGAGTCGAGGTGGAGGGTGTACTGGAGACGCAGATTCCCGACTTGTCGCTGTTCGAGACGGCCTCCCTGCAGCAGTATGCTGATCAACCGGAACTGGCCCGCGAAAGCAGCGCCGACGGCACCCGCGCGGTGCGCACGGAGCGGTTCGCCGTGATTGCCCAGACGGCCGGGGGACTGATCATCCCGGCGGTCGAGTTGCCCTGGTTCAATGTAGACAGCCGGGAATGGGAGGTGGCTCGTATAGAACCCAGGCCGGTTACGGTCCTTCCGAGCCGCGAACCGGGCGCGGAGCCGGCGCCTGCACCGACACCGGACGCGCCGACGGTGGAAGCCGGACAGACCGGGCAGCGCGTGTGGCAGGGGATCAGCGCCGCGCTGCTCGCAGCGTGGATGCTGACGCTCCTGGCCTGGCGGCAAAGCGGGCGGGCCAGGCAAGCCGCCGTGCTTCAGCGACCCGTGGCCGAGGCACCCAGGGTATCCGAGCGCCGGCTGTTGCGGCAGTTACGGGCCGCATGCAACACCAACGATGCCGGGTTGACGCGCCGGCTGTTGCTCGCGTGGGGGGCGGCCCGTTTCGGAGAGGAACCCAAGAGCCTCGGCGGGCTGGCGGCGATGCTTCCTGCGGATCTTGCTGCGGCGATCGGCGACCTTGAACGAAGCCTCTACGGCCCGGGATCGCCCGAGTGGAACGGCCGTGCGCTCAGGGCGGCCCTGGCTCAGGCCGACGCAGTGACGCGTTCAGGCGCGTCGAAAGCCGGCGAGCGGGAACTGCTGCCGCTGTACCGTTGACCGCGCGTGACCGGAATACCTGCTGAGACGGTTGCCCATCCGTTCGCGTGCCTCGCAGGCGCGCCGCCGCTACCAATGACCGGTATTGCCCATGGAAGCCCAGGGTTCGACGGGGGCCTGGGCGGCGCCCTTCTGCAGCAATTCGATGGAGATGTTGTCGGGGGAGCGGATGAAGGCCATGCGCCCGTCCCGGGGCGGCCTGTTGATGGTGACGCCGGCCTGCATCAGCCGCTCGCAGGTGGCGTAGATGTCATCGACTTCGTAGGCGACGTGGCCGAAGTTCCGGCCTTCGCCGTAGGCCTCGGGGTCCCAGTTGTAAGTGAGTTCGAGCGGGCATTCTTCCTGCCCTTCCGGCGCCACGAAAATGAGAGTGAACCGGCCGGCTTCGAAATCGCTGCGCCGGGTCTGCTTCAGCCCCAGCTTGTTGCAGTAGAAGTCCAGGGACTCTTCAAGGTCGCTTACTCTGACCATCGTATGCAGATATCGCACCGTTTATCCTCCAATGTGTTCAGGCAAATTTACGCAATGCGGGCGGCCGGGCGCCGCACCGGCTTCGGCGGGGCGCGGAATTCCATCCACGGATCGCCGGGCGCCATAGTCTATACCACCCACTCATGAGCAGGCCCGCACGAATCATCTTCGTTCCCGGGATGAAACCCAAGCCGCCGGAACGGATTCACCGCCAGGTGCTCGGCCGGTGCATGCGGGCGGGGCTCGAACGCGTCGATCCGGATGCGGCAGCGCCGCTGCGGGACGGCGCCAGGTGCCTGACCACGGCGGCGTGGAATCACGCCTTTTATCGAAGGCACCGCAACATCGAACTGGACAAGCGGAGCATCGAGCGCATCCTCGAGCAACCGGAGCCCAGCAACGGAGATATCGTGGATATCGAAGCCTTCGCCAGGCGCAAGACACGGATCCTGCTCCGGATGGGTCACGCGGCGCCCCTGTTCTCAAGCCTGTTTGCAAGGCGCTCGATGCGTCTGACCGTGACCGAAACCCACCGGTATCTCATGAATTGGGGCGGGGTCGCCACGGCCGTGCGCGAGATCGTGCGCAAGGCGCTGGTCGATGCCTGGTCCGTGGGCGAGCAGGTGCTGTTGATCGGCCATAGTCTGGGCTCGGTCATCGCCTACGACACACTCTGGGAACTTTCCCACGGCGAGCGCCGCGAGAACGGTCGAATCAGCCTGTTCATGACCCTGGGCAGCCCGCTGGCAAGCCCGATGATCCTGAGGGGTGTCCAGGGCGCCCGGCTATCCGGCCGGAATCGCTACCCGGAGATCGTCGACCGGTGGCAGAATTTTTCGGCTCGCGGCGAAATCACCGCGCTGCATCCGCGGCTGGGACCGCACTACGGTGAGATGGTGGAGTTGGGCTCGCTGGAGGCGCTGCAGGACTGCACCGGCTTCTACAATCACTACCGGGATCGCGGACGCCTGGACGTGCACACGTCCTACGGCTATCTCATCACCCGGCCGGTGGCCGAATCCATCGCCGGATGGTTGCAAACGGCAAACGCGGCAGGCTGAACTGCGCTGTGCGGCGGGGTGCCGTCAACCTGTCGGCTGGGGCGTGATCCGCACTTCGATGCGCCGGTTTCGGGCCCGCCCCTGGGCCGTTTCGTTGTTGGCGACGGGGCGCGTTTCGCCGTAGCCCAGTGCGCTGATCCGCTCGCCTGCGATTTCCAGCCGGTCGCTCAGGTAGGCGCCCACCGCCTCGGCACGGGATCGTGACAGGGACATGTTGGAAATGGCGCCGCCGTAGGAATCGGTGTGCCCTTCGACCACGACGCTGGACTGCGGGAATACGTCCGCGGCTTCCCCGACCGCCGCAAGCAGTGGCGCGTGGGCCGGGTCGATCTGGGATGAACCGCTGGCGAACGTCAGGCCCGTGAGCGTGATGACGACGCTTTCGCCTTCCCGCGTTACCTGCGCCTGGTCGACGGAGAACAGGTTCTCGATCCGGAGAAACCGTTCGCGAATCCGCTCTTCGGCTTCGAGCTGCTGCACGAGGGCGACGCGTTCGCGAAACACCCCGCCGAGCTGTTCGTCCAGCTCCCGGATTTCGTCCTCGAGCCCGGCGATCCGGATGCGGTTTTCTTCGGCATCGGTCTCGAGTTGCCGCTCCCGTTGGCGAAGCGCTTCGATTTCCGCCACCAGGTCCTCGATTACCGGACCCGGTCCGGCGTCCAGCCGCGCTTCGCGGTCCGCCGCCGCGGCGATCGCCGCAAGACCCTGTTCATGTTCCAGAATGAGGTCTTCGACGGTCCTGTCCAGGTCCACCAGCTCGCGTACGCGCTCGGTCATGGAAAAGGCGCGCCGTATTTCGTACGTAGCCTGTTCGGCCAGCTGGAGGGCGGGTTCGACGTCGTAACGGCTTTCATTCAGCGCTGCCTCGGCCTGCGCGAGCAACGCCTGGGCCTGGGCATGGGTGCGTGGCGCATATTGCGGCACGCGGTCGAGCGCCGCCTGGGCCAGCAGCGCACGGGTCTGGCTGAGATGCTGGGCCTTGATGGCGGTGAGTTCCGCGTCACGGTACAAACTTTCCACTGTCAAGGCCCGGTCGCCCAAATCAGCGGAGGGGGACGATTCCAATCGCCGGCTGACCGCCCTGAAGGCGTCTTCCGCATCGTCCCATAGCTCAGCCGCAAACAGGTCTGCCCTCGCTTCCATAGCGTTCACACGGACCTCCAGCAGGGGCGCGAAAGTGGCCGCAGCCGTTGCAGCGGTCGCCGCGGCCTGGCTGAAGGCCGCTTCCGCGTCCGCCAGCCTGCCCTGAATCCGGTTGATGCTGCGCCCGCGGGCGAGGTCGTTTTCCGCGGCGTTGTAGTCGCTCATTCCCGACTCGTAAGCTGCCGGCGCCAGTACGGTTGCGTTGGCCGCGTCTGCGGCGGCCAGGGCCGCGTCCGCCGCCTGAAACAGCGGGCTGCGCAGATCCTGAGCAAGTGCCGGCTGCGCCACCGCCAGGGCGACCCACAAGATGGCAGCCAACCCGCGCCGGAGCGCGCCCCTGTCGTGCATCTCGGAAAGCATGCGATAATCATACGTCAACGTACTGCCGGCCTGCAGGACGCGCCTTGCCAGGGGTGGGCCTGCGGCCAATGGCGCGCAATTATCGGTTGGATAGAGCACCAGTGAGCGAATTTCGCGGCATACCCGTGGTCGAGAGCGGCCGGAAATACCGGACGCCGGTGGGCTTCATGGCCGTCAAGAACGGCGTCAAGCCGGGCGGACCGGGCGCCGACGGCATGGTTCTCCCCAAGCCGCCGTGGTTGAAGGCCAGAATTCCTTCGGGGGCGAAATACGCCAGGGTCAAGCGCACCGTGCGCGAGCATCGGCTGGCGACGGTGTGCGAGGAGTCCATGTGTCCCAACATCGGCGAGTGCTGGTCCGCCGGCACCGCGACGCTGATGCTGATGGGGTCTGTGTGCACCCGCGCGTGCCGGTTCTGTGCCGTGGACACCGGCAATCCGCAGGGCTGGCTGGACCCGGAAGAACCGGATCACGCCGCGGCTTCGGTGGAGTTGATGGGATTGAAGTACGTGGTCATCACGTCGGTGGACAGGGACGACCTCGACGACGGCGGCGCCGGGCACTATGCGGCCTGCGTCGCGGCCATCAAGCGGCGAAACCCCGCGACCGCGGTGGAAGCGTTGACGCCGGATTTTGCGGGGAACCGCGCAAGCGTCAGGACGGTGATCGACTCGGGCGTGGACGTGTTCGCGCAGAATATCGAGACCGTGCGCCGCCTGACCCATCCGGTCCGGGACCCCAGGGCCGGCTACGATCAGACTCTGGGCGTATTGGCCTGTGCCAAGCAGTATCGACCCGGCGTGTTGACCAAGTCCAGCGTGATGCTGGGGCTTGGCGAGGCCGATGTGGAGATACGGGAAACGCTGGACGATCTGCGCGACAACGGCGTGGATATAGTCACGTTCGGACAGTACCTCCGGCCGACAATGAACCACCTCCCGGTGGAGCGTTACGTTCCACCGGAGGATTTCGCGATGTATCGCCGCTGGGGCCTTGAGCGTGGGTTCCTGGAGGTCGTGGCGGGACCGCTGGTGCGCTCGAGTTACCGGGCGGAGAGAGTCTTCGAAAAGGATAACGTCGGTCTGTGACTGGCTAGAGCGTCATCATGCTTGAGTATGCATTCGACTATGGGTTGTTCCTTGCCAAGCTCGGCACGGTGGTCGTGGCGATCGTCGTCGTCGGCGGGTTCATCATCTCGGAAATGCGCCGGGGCGCCGAACAGCGCGGGCTGACAGTCGAACACCTGAACAGGCGCTTCGAGGAGTTGGGCGATACGGTCAGCCGCGCGGTCCTGGGCAAGGCCCAGTTCAAACAGACGGCCAAACAGCGCAAGGCCGAGCGCAAGGAGCTCGACAAGAAGGGCTCCCGGCGCCAGCGTGTCTTCGTCATCGACTTCAAGGGGGACATCCGTGCGACAGCGACGACGTCGCTTCGGGAAGAGGTGTCGGCGATTCTCGCGGTGGCCTCGGAGGGCGACCGGGTGCTGGTGCGGCTGGAGAATGCCGGCGGCACCGTACACGAGCATGGACTCGCCGCATCGCAGTTGTTGCGAATACGTCAGAAGGAGTTGCCGCTGATCATCGCCGTGGACAAGGTGGCGGCGAGCGGGGGTTACCTGATGGCCTGCGTGGCCAGCCACATCATCGCCGCGCCGTTCGCGATCATCGGATCCATCGGCGTAATCGCCCAGCTGCCCAATTTCAACCGCTGGCTGGAGGACAAGGGCGTCGATTTCGAGCAGGTGACCGCCGGGCGTTTCAAGCGCACCCTGACCCTGTTCGGCAAGAATACGGAAGAAGGGCGGGAAAAACTCCGGGAAGAAATCGAGGACGTTCACGACCTGTTCAAAACGCAGATCGCCACCCACCGCCCGCAACTCGATGTCGAGCAGGTGGCCACCGGCGAGTACTGGTACGGCAGCCGCGCCCTGGAACTGGGACTGATCGACGAAATTCGGACCAGCGACGATTTTCTAGCAGAGGCGGTGGCCGAGTCGGATCTCTACAAGGTTTCATACAAGCGCCGGATGCCCTTGCCGGAGCGCATACTGGCGGGTGCGGAGAGCCTGTTGAGGCGCTGACCAACCCATTCGTGCGTTCAAGTCCCCGGTGGCGCGGCAAATGTATGCTGTTCGCGTTTGTTATTGACAATCATTCCTATTTGTCATACTTTCGCATCATGTTTGTCTGTATCTGTCGCCGATACCGGGAGCAGGACATCCGCCGCGCCGCCCACGCGGGGTTGCGGTCCGCTCGGGACATATACAGGGAACTGGGCGCGGAACCCAGCTGCGGCCGGTGCCTGGAATTTGCCGAAGAGGTGATCCGCGACGTTCATGTGGGCACGCCGGCCACCGATGCGACCGGCGCGGCCCAGGCCGCGTAACCCGGCCGACTCCATTCGTTTCAGCCAGCCTGAGTCGTTGCAGCGAAACCGTGCAGGATCGGTCGTGCTGAGCCGAATCGGCTGGTGAAATCAGGCGGCGCCGCTGCGGAGCTGTACGTAGTTCTCGATCCCCATTTTTTCAATCAGGTCGAACTGCGCTTCCAGCCAGTCGACGTGTTCTTCCTCGTTCTTCAGAATATCGTCCAGTAGCTGGCGGCTGACATAGTCGCTCTCGCGCTCGCACAGTTCGATGCCTTCGCGCAGGTCCGGTATGGCGGCTTGCTCAAGCCGGAGGTCGCACTCGAGCATTTCGCGGACGTCTTCACCGATCATGAGTCTGCCTATGTCCTGCAGGTTGGGCAGTCCATCGAGGAAGAGAATCCGCTCCACGAGGCTGTCCGCGTGCTGCATCTCTTCGATGGATTCCTTGTACTCATGCTCCGCCAGCTCGCTGATGCCCCAGTCCCTGTACATCCGGGAGTGCAGGAAGTACTGGTTGATCGCGGTCAACTCGTTGCGCAGCACCCGGTTCAGGATCGCGATGATCTCGTCGTTGCCCTTCATTTGAATTCCCTTGTTCGGTGAAGGGCGCAATTCTGCCAAAGGTGAGCCCAGGGGTCGAATTCCGAATGCGTCAATCGCGGAAGTACCGGACGCAGGTCCGTCATGGCCTCGATGCGGTTGCCTGCTTGTCCGGTATCAGTCATCGCCTGAAGATCTGGCCGGGCCGTATCCTCCGCCTCCCGGTGTCTCCACCACGAAGCGGTCGTTCGTCTGAAGTTGCACCTCCGCCGTTGCGGTCAGCTGCTCGACTTCTCCGTTGGCGCGGATCACGTAGTTTCGTCCCGGCTGTCCATCCGCGCCGCCCTGCAACCCGAACGGCGCCAGGCGCCTCCGGTTGGAAAGGATCGATACGTTCATGGGTTCGAGAAATCGCAACTCCCTGATCACGCCGTCGCCGCCGTTACGGCGCCCCCGGCCGCCGCTGCCGGAACGAATGCAGAACCGCTCGAGGCGAACCGGAAACCGCCATTCCAGGACTTCCGGATCGGTCAGCCGGGAATTGGTCATGTGCGTATGCACGGCGCTCGCGCCGTCGAATCCGGGGCCGCCTCCGGAACCGCCGCAGATCGTCTCGTAATACTGATGCCGCTCGTTGCCGAAGGTGAGGTTGTTCATGGTGCCCTGGGACGCCGCGCAAACATTCAGCGCCGCCAGCAGCGCATCGGTAATGCACTGGGACGTCTCCACGTTGCCGGCCGCCACGGCGGCGGGATAGCGGGGACTGACCAGCGACCCATCGGGCAGGCGGATCGTCAGCGGTTTCATGCAGCCCTGGTTCAGGGGGATGTCCTCCTCGACCAGGGTTCGGAACACGTACAGCGCGGCGGCGCGGGCGATCGAGGCGGGCGCATTGAAGTTGCCCGGGCTCTCCGGCGAGGTGCCCTCGAAATCGATAAGGGCACTGCGTTGTCCGTGATCGATGGCGATGCGCGCGCGAATCGTCTCGCCGCCGTCGAGTCCCACCGACCACTTGCCGTCGCGCAATGTGGCGATGGCGTCACGGACGCATTCCTCTGCGTTGCGCTTGATATGGCCCATGTAGGCGTGAACCACGTCGAGCCCGAAGTGCTCCACCATCGCGCCGATTTCCGTCACGCCGCGGGTATTGGCGGCGATCTGAGCCTTGAAGTCCGCCACGTTCTGATCCGGATTGCGGGCAGGATACTCGCCCGAGGCCAACAGCCTGCGGACCGCGTCCTCCCGGAACCCGCCGCTCTCCACCAGCCGGAAGTTGTCGATCAGGACGCCCTCCTCGTGAATCGATGCGCTGCTGGCAGGCATCGACCCCGGCGAGCATCCGCCGATGTCGGCGTGATGGGCGCGGCAGGCCACCGAAAAGATCAGTTCCCCGCCTTCGGCATCGAATACCGGGGTCACCACCGTGACGTCGGGCAAATGGGTTCCGCCGTTGTACGGAGCATTCAACATGAATGTATCGCCGGGCTTCATGGAGTCGCCGCGATGGGCGAGTATGGTCCGGACGCTGTCGCCCATGGAACCGAGATGTACCGGCATGTGCGGTGCGTTGGCGATGAGGTCTCCCTCCGGATCGAACACGCCGCAGGAGAAGTCCAGGCGTTCCTTGATGTTCACCGAATGGGCGGTGTTCTCCAGCACGACGCCCATCTGCTCGGCGATGTGCATGAAGAGGTTGTTGAAGACCTCGAGCATCACCGGGTCCGCCTCCGTGCCGATGCGTTCCGAGGCGGGCCGCGGCGTGTGCCGGGCCAGAATCACGTGGCCGAATTCGTTGACCGTGGCGCGCCAGTCCGGCTCGATGACCAGGGTGGAGTTGTCCTCGACGAGGATCGCCGGCCCGTCGATCCGGCACCCGGCGGCAAGACGCTCGCGACGGAATATACGGGTCGGCACGCGCCGGTCTCCGAACCAGGCGTCCCGAACGGCTTCCGCCTCGGGATCGCGCTCGCCGCCGGTCCAGCGGGGTTCCGCCACCCGGGCGCCGGGCACCGTCGCTTCGGACTCCACCGACTCGACGATCAGCGCGGTACGGCCGGGTTCGAATCCGAAACGCGCCTGGTGCGCACGGCGGAACTCCTGCGCCATTCGGCGGGCGTCGCCATGCCAGGACACGATCAGAGACGTGTCCGATCCGGCCACCCTGAACATCGCGCGCCGGACGAAACGCAGCTGCGCGGCGTCCACGCCCTGGCGTGCCAGCAACCGCGCATTGGCGGCCTCGAGTTCGGCGTACACCGATTCAAGTTCCGGCAGCAGTTCTTCGCTCAGGGACTGCTCGACGCTGCGCTGCTGGAGCGAGCGCATCTCCGCCATGCCCATGCCGTAGGCGGACAGTACCCCGGCCAAGGGGTGCAGGAAGACCTGCTCCACGCCCAGCGCGTCGGCCACCTGGCAGGCATGCTGTCCCGCCGCGCCGCCGAAGCAGCACAGCGTGAAGCGGCTGACGTCGTGCCCGCGCTGGGTGGAAATCCGCTTGATGGCATTGGCCATGCGCTCCACGGCGATGCGCAGGAAACCGGCCGCCAGCCGATCGATATCCACCGGCTTGCCGGTTTGCCGACGGACCTCCTTTGCGAGTTGCTCGAAGCGCCGTGAAACCACTTCGGCATCGATACCCTCGTTCCCTTCCGGGCCGAAAACCTCGGGAAAGTGGTCCGGCTGTATGCGGCCCAGGAGCACGTTTGCATCGGTGACGGTGAGAGGCCCGCCGTTGCGGTAGCAGGCAGGTCCCGGATACGCGCCGGCGGATTCGGGCCCAACCTGGAGCCGCTGGGAAGCGAACCTGAGGATCGAGCCGCCACCCGCCGCCACGGTTTCGACCCGCATCACCGGGGCGCTGAAACGGACGCCGGCGATGGTCATGTGGCCTGAGCGTTCGAACTCGCCGTTGTATAGCGATACGTCGGTGGACGTGCCCCCCATGTCGAATCCGATCAGGCGTCGAAGCCCCGCCGCCGAAGCGGTCTCCGCCATACCCACCACGCCGCCTGCGGGACCGGAGAGAATGCTGTCCTTGCCGCGAAACGCATCCGCGCTCACCAGCCCGCCGTGACTCTGCATGAACAGCAGCGGCGCGTCACCCAGCCGCTCGGCCAGCCCCTCGCGCACCTGGCGCACGTAGCGGCTCAGCACCGGGGAGAGGTAGGCGTCGGCCAGCGTGGTATCGCCCCGGGAGATGAGCTTCATCAGGGCGCTGGTGTCATGGGATACGGAAATCTGCTCAAACCCCAGGTCGCCGGCGATCCGGCCGGCCAGTCGTTCGTGCTCGGGGAAGCGGTAGCCGTGAAGAAAGACGATCGCGACGCTGTTCACGCCGCCGGCCCGCGCCTGGGCAAGCTCGCTGCGCAGTCTCGCCTGGTTCAGGGGCGTAATCACCTCGCCCGTCGCAGAGATGCGCTCCTCCGCCTCGATCACCTGGCTGTAGAGCATCTCGGGCAGCTTGATTTCAAGCGCGAAGATATCCGGGCGGTTCTGGTATCCGATCCGCAGCGCGTCGCCGAAACCCCTGGTCGTTACCAGCGCTGTGGACGCGCCGCGGCGCTGCAGCAGGGCGTTGGTGGCCACCGTGGTTCCCATGCGAACCGCGGCAATGGGTGCGGGGTCCTCACCGGCGGAGAACAGGCCGATGCCGTGAACGGCGGCGTCGGCGTAGTGCCCCGGGTTTTCCGACAGCAGCTTGACGGAGGCGATCTCGCCTTGCGGACTCCTGGCGACCACGTCGGTGAAGGTACCGCCGCGGTCGATCCAGAACTCCCAGCCCCTTGTGTTGTCCGCTGCCTTCATCGGAAACAGGGCAGGGCGCCGCTAACTCATCTGCGGCCGCAAGCGCAGCTCACTGGGCGACCTGATGCTTTCGCCACGGACTCGCATGGATCAACATCCGCTTCCTTTGCGTCTGCGCGATGATGCCGTCGCGACAACGGCTATGAATCCTCCGCGTCGGGCTGCTTGTAGCTTCTCTCCAGCTCCTTCTGCACCGGTTGCGGCACGATCTCGTAGTGATCGAAATCCATCGTGAACATGCCTTCGCCGCCCGTCAGCGACTTGAGGGTCGTCTGGTAATCGCCCAGCTCGGCAAGCGGCACCCGGGCGGAAATCTTCACCCGGTTCCCCGGCACCGAGTCGCTGCCGGCGATGCGCCCGCGGATACCCGACAGATGGCCCGTGATGTCGCCCACCGACGTGCTCGGGGTAGTCACCTCGATCTTGACGATGGGTTCCAGCACGATCGGACGCGCCTTGGTGATGGCATTGACGAAGGCGCGCTTGCCGGCGGCCACGAAGGCCACCTCCTTGGAATCCACCGGATGGTGCTTGCCGTCGTAGACGATCACCTTCACGTCCTGCAGCGGATAACCCGCGATGGCGCCCTCCTCGAGCACCTGCTTGACGCCTTTCTCCACCGCCGGAATGAACTGGCCGGGGATCGAGCCGCCGACCACCTTGTTGGAGAACTCGTAACCGCCCCCCCTGGGCAGCGGTTCGATCTTCAGGAAGACCTCGCCGAACTGCCCCGCGCCGCCCGTCTGTTTCTTGTGGCGGTGGTGTCCCTCGGCCGGGCGCAGCACCGTCTCCCGGTAGGCGATTTTCGGCGGCCGCGTGCTGATGTCGATGCCGAATTCGTCCTTCATGCGCTGCATGACGACCCGCAGGTGCAACTCGCCCATGCCGCGCAGGACCGTTTCATTGGCCTGTGCATTGAATTCGATCTGCAGGCTCGGGTCTTCGGCAGTCATCTTGTGCAGCGCGTCGGAGAGCTTCTTCTCCTGACCGCGCTGGGTCAGCTCCAGGGCGACACCGTACATGGGCGCAGGGATGGCCACCGGCCGCATTCGCACTTCATCGTCGTCATGACTGGAATGCAGGATGTCGTCGAAGCCGATGTCCTCGATCTTGGAAACGGCGCAGATGTCGCCCGCCACGGCCGCCGGCACTTCCTCGAGTTGCTTGCCCTGGACGCGATAGATGTGCGCCAGCTTCACGCCCTTGCGCTGGTCGCCGATATACACAAGCCCGCCGGTCCTGACTTCGCCCTGGTGCACGCGGAACGTGGCCAGCCGGCCCACGTAGGGATCCACATTGATCTTGAACACGTGTCCAAGGAAGTTGCCGTTCGCATTCGACGGATCGATCTTGTGCGGTGTCGCGGACTCCCCTTCGCCGGTGTGGAACTCGGAGGGGTTACCCTCCAGCGGGCTCGGCATGAGCTCGGAAAACACCCGCAGCAACTGTTTCAGGCCGGCGCCGGTGTGGGCCGAAACGAAACAGACCGGAATCAGGTGACCGCGCCTGAGCGCCCGTTCGAAGGGATCGTGGAGTTGTTCCAGCGAGATTTCCTCGCCCTCCAGGTACAACATCATGAGGTCGTCGTCCAGTTCCACGACCTGGTCGACGATTTGCGTATGGGCTTCCTCGACGGAGGAGAAATCGGGCGTCGAGTCGGCGGGCTCGAAGAAGCAGTCGGCCACGGTCGTGCCGCCGTTGGCGGGAAGGTTCACGGGCAGGCAGCCCCGGCCAAAGGTTTCTACGATCGCCGCCAACACCCCCTCGAGATCCGCATCCGGCGCGTCGATCTTGTTGACGATGATCAGCCGGCAGAGATTGCTCTGGGAAGCGGACTCCATCATCCGCTGGGTGAGCAGCTCCACACCCGCCTGGGCGCTGACCACGATCGCGGCCGTCTCCGCGGCGGGCAGCGCCCCGAGGGCGCGGCCCATGAAGTCGGGATAACCCGGGCTGTCCAGCAGATTGATGAGGCGGCCGTCGTGTTCCAGGTGCGTGACCGCCGTGTCCAGGGAATGCCCCAGCCTTTTCTCGTGATCGGTGAAATCGCAGACCGTGGTGCCCCTGTCTATCGAACCCGCCGAGCGAATGGCGCCTGCCTGCTTCAGCAGTGCCTCGATCAGGGTTGTCTTGCCGGACCCGGCGTGTCCGACAATGGCGATGTTTCGTATTTGTTCAGTCCTGTGCGATGCAGCCACGGGCGTCTCTTCGGTTCATGCGGAAAGCGGAATCTATACCACAATGCATTGCGAGTCGACGCCTGGCCTGGCGCGGAGCAAAAGAGGAACAGTTTGAATTCTCAACGCCTAAGGGATTGCATTGTGCGTTTCTTGCCGGGGTCAACGCATGTCCGCAGCCGAAACGAGCGGATTGGTCAGCGCTTCATCGCCTCGAAGAACTGCGCGTTCGTCTTCGTATCCTGCAGCTTGTCCAGCAGAAACTCCACGGCCGCCAGTTCGTCCATGGAGTGCAGCACCTTCCGCAACACCCACATTTTCTGCAACTCGTCCGGCAGAGTCAGCAACTCTTCCTTGCGGGTGCCCGAGCGATTGATATGGATCGACGGGAACACGCGTTTTTCCGAAATCCGCCGATCCAGGTGGATTTCCATGTTGCCGGTGCCCTTGAACTCCTCGTAGATGACTTCGTCCATCTTCGACCCGGTGTCCACCAGCGCCGTGGCGATGATCGTCAGGCTTCCGCCCTCCTCGATGTTTCGCGCCGCCCCGAAGAACCGCTTGGGCCGCTGCAGCGCATTGGCGTCCACACCGCCCGTGAGCACCTTGCCGGATGATGGCACCACCGTGTTGTAGGCCCGCGCCAACCGCGTGATCGAATCCAGCAGGATCACCACGTCGCGCTTGTGCTCGGTGAGACGCTTGGCCTTCTCGATCACCATCTCCGCCACCTGGACGTGCCGCGTGGCCGGCTCGTCGAAGGTGCTGGAAACCACCTCGCCCCTGACCGTGCGCTCCATCTCGGTGACTTCCTCAGGCCGCTCGTCGATGAGCAGCACGATCAGGTCGCACTCCGGCTGGTTGGCGACGATGGGAGCGGCGATGTTCTGCAACAGCATGGTCTTGCCGGCCTTGGGCGGTGAGACGATCAGCCCCCGTTGCCCCTTGCCGATGGGCGCGACCATGTCGATGACCCGCGCCGTCAGGTCTTCCGTACTGCCGTTGCCCTGCTCCAGCTTCAACCGGTTGGTGGGGAACAGCGGCGTCAGGTTCTCGAACAGGACCTTGCTTCTGGCGTTTTCGGGCGCGTCGTGATTGATCTCCCCCACCCTGAGCATGGCAAAGTAGCGCTCGTTGTCCTTGGGCGGTCGAATCAGTCCCGATACGGTATCGCCGGTGCGCAGGCTCAGGCGGCGGATCTGACTCGGCGACACGTATATGTCGTCGGGACCCGCCAGGTAGGAACTGTCGGATGAACGCAGGAAGCCGAAACCATCCTGCAATATCTCCAGAACCCCCTCACCGTAGATGTTCTCGCCATTTCTGGCATGGGCCTTGAGGATGGAGAAGATCATGTCCTGCTTGCGGGAGCGGGCAAGATTCTCCAAACCCATGGAATGCGCCAGTTCCACGAGTTGCGACGCCGGCCGATTCTTCAGATCGGCAAGCTTCATGGCGGTCTTCGTCTGCTCGAGTTCGGCAGCCGGGATCACATCGAAATCGTCGTCGTCCGGGAACTCGTCCCGACGGCGGCGGCGCGGCGGGCGTTTTTTCCCGTCGTTGCTGCGCTGCTGCCGCGGACTGTTCTTCGACCGGGCTCGTCCTGGATTACCCAAGTATCCCCTCACTGATAGCTATCCAAACCTGTGTTTACGACTGCGTGCCCACGTGCTGGTCGATGAACGCGGCCAGCCTGCCTCTGCCGACGGCCCCGATCTGCTGACCCTCCACGGAACTTCCCTTCATGAGAATCAACGTGGGTATGCTGCGAACGTTGTATTTCATCGGCGTCTGCGGATTCTCGTCGACGTTTACCTTCACGACCTTGAGGCGATCCCTGTACTCGTCCGCGATCGCATCGAGCGTCGGCGCGATCATCTTGCAGGGCCCGCACCATTCCGCCCAGAAGTCGACCAGGACGGGACGCTCCGAATTGAGCACGTCTTCCTCGAAGCTGCTGTCCGACGTATGGACGATATTCTCGCTCACCTGCATGATCCTCCGATATTCCTGTATCCAGTGATTCCGCTCGCCGGAAGGAATCGCCCAATAGCGCGAGCACGCAAGGCTTAAGTGACGCCGCCCGCCCCATCAGGCAAAATGCCGCTACCTAAAGCTTCCTTGCGACAGTCGTTGGGAACGTAGTGGGTATCCGGGAAGGCGAGTACGCTCGCCCTGTAGGCGCTATTCTGAACCTTTGAGAACGTAATTTGCAAGTCCTTCCCCCGGAGTCCGATGTCCCGGCTGCTGCGGACCATCATCTGACCGAGGTTCCGTTCACTTCCCTGCCTCTCCCCGAAAAGGTTCTGGCAGGGATCGCCGATGCGGGTTTCAGGCGTTGCACGCCGATACAGGAGCAGACCCTGCCTCTCGCCCTTGACGGGCAGGACGTGGCCGGACAGGCGCAGACCGGTACCGGGAAGACCGCCGCCTATCTCGTAGCGCTGTACACGCGTCTTCACGACAGCAAGCCGATCGCCCCGCAACACAACGGCCCCAGGGCCCTGATCCTTGCCCCGACCCGGGAACTGGCCGTGCAGATCCATGCCGATGCCGAACAGTTGGGCAAACACCTCGACTTCAGGCTGGGCCTGGCCTTCGGCGGAACCGACTACGAAAAGCAGCGGCGTGAACTGGCCGAAGGCGTCGATATCCTGGTCGGTACTCCGGGACGGATCATCGACTATTTCAAGCAACGCGTGTTTTCCTTCAGGCGCGTCCAGGTGATGGTGCTGGACGAAGCCGACCGAATGTTCGACCTGGGCTTCATCAGGGACATTCGCTTCGTACTGCGGCGCCTGCCGGATCGGGAGAAGCGCCTTAATCTGCTGTTTTCCGCCACTCTCTCCCATCGCGTGCTGGAGCTTGCCTACGAGCACATGAACGACCCGCAGCTCATACGCATCGAACCGGAAAAGGTCACGGTCGACAGCGTCAGACAGAGCATTTACTTTCCGGCCAACGACGAGAAGATCCCGCTGCTGCTCACGTTGCTCAAGCAGATGGATGCGCGGCGAACCATGGTCTTCGTCAACACCCGGCGCGAAGCGGATCGTCTGGGCCGATTCCTGGCGCACAACGGGGTCAACGCCAGGGCCATCTCCGGCGACGTCCCGCAGAAAAAGCGCCTCCGGATGTTCGGGGATTTCCTGTCCGGGAAACTCGCCGTGTTGATCGGCACCGATGTGGCTTCCAGGGGACTGCACGTTCCCGACGTGAGCCACGTCTTCAATTTCGACCTGCCCCAGGATCCCGAAGATTACGTGCACCGGATCGGCCGTACGGCCCGGGCCGGCGCTTCCGGCGACGCGATCAGTTTCGGGTGCGAGAGTTACGCCGCTTCGCTGCCGGATATCGAGGCGCTGATAGGCCGCAAGATTCCGGTCGAGAGGATCGACCCGGAGGCCCTGGTCACCGTCAGCAAGCCACCCCGACGGCCGCGACGGCCGCCACCCCACCGTCGAAGCGGCGGGAAGCCTTCCCACAGGTCCGCACGCAGGGGCAGGCGGCGCAGCAGGCGCTGAATCCCGACGGCAGGCTTGCCGTGCATGCGATCGCGCCCGACCGCTTTCGGCGGCTTATGAATTGCAGCTCGCCGCAGCGACCGGCGGGTGGGCTGCCTGGGCGGGGTTCAACAATTCGCGGACGCCGTCCACAGACGGGTAGCCGTCTATCTGACGGGGCGGGCGCCGCGAGTCGGGGCGCCGAATGGCCACGGTGGACGCCAGGCCGAACTCGGTAGCCGCCTGAAGTACGGGCAGACTGTCTTCGATGAGCACCGTGCGACTCGGATCGAACGGTTCCCCGGCATGAAACCGATGCCAGAACAGACGTGTTTCCTTGGGTGCAAGAAAATTGTGCGAGCTCACCATGTCATGGACATGCGCGTCCAGGCCGGTCTCGGCGACCTTCAGCGCCAGCGTGTAAGGATGCGCATTGGTAACCAGGAGCACCCGCTTGCCCGTTTCGCGCAGCCACGCGAGAAAATCCGTGGCGCCGGGCAGGTAGCAGACGCGATGGCGCTGGGTTCGCTTCAGGGCACGGATGTCCAGGTCCAGGGCTTCGCTCCAGTGGTCGATGCAATACCAGGCGAGTCTGCCCTCGATTGAACGGTAACGGTCCAGCAATGCTTCCCGTGCATCCTTCTCGCGCATACCGCGCACTTGTGCATAATGCGCGGGAATGAATTCGGTCCAGAAGTAATTGTCGAACGCCAGGTCCAGAAGTGTGCCGTCCATGTCCAGCAGGACGGTGTCCACGCAGTCCCAGGCGACCACGGGATCGCCGTTGTGCAGGGATGTGGTGGAGGGAGCCGACATGGACGGCATGATGATACTCAAACCCGGGGCGCGGCGGGCATGAATTTCATCACGATCCTCAAGGAAGTCCGGCTGATCGCCCGGGTGGCGGGCGATGCGATCATGTCGGTCTACGCGCGCGACTTCAGCGTGGAACTGAAAGCCGATCATTCGCCGGTCACCGAAGCGGACCGCGCCGCCGACGGCATCATTTCCTCGAGACTCGCGCAACTGCATCCCGTCCTGCCGGTTCTGTCGGAGGAGTCCGTGCCCACGCCCTGGGAGGAGCGGCGGCGGTGGCGCCGATACTGGCTGGTGGACCCGTTGGACGGAACGAAGGAATTCGTCAAGAGGAACGGCGAATTCACGGTCAACATCGCGCTGGTGGAGGACCATCGGGCGGTGCTCGGTGTGGTGCTCGCGCCCGCGCTGAACCTGGAGTACTCGGGCGCGCTCGGCGAGGGCGCCTGGCGCCGGGAAACAGGCGGGCCGCTGATGCCGGCGCGCGCCGCCGCAACCGCGCACGCCTCCGAAGCCCGGTCTGCGCCGCTTAACGTCATGGGCAGCCGCAGCCACCCCGGCCCCGGATTGTCGGCTTTCCTTGCACGGCTCGGCCCATACGAAATGAAACCCATGGGCAGTTCGCTCAAGGTCTGCATGGTCGCCGACGGCCGGGCCGACATCTACCCCCGTCTGGGACCCACCTCGGAATGGGACACAGCGGCTGCACAGGCTATCCTGGAGAGTGCCGGTGGGGGTATGATTGACCTGGCGGGCCAGCCGCTCAGGTACAACACGAAGGATCGCCTTTTGAACCCTCATTTCCTGGCGGTCGGCGACCTCGGGCGGGACTGGCTCAGCGCGGTGCAGAATAGTTGAGTAGTGACAGACAAAATAGAAACTGACGCATTCAAGAACGTGGCGCGACTGAAGCAGTTGCGAATAGAGCACCAGGACCTGGACCAGGTAATCTCCCGGTTGGCGACCGATCCCTATGTCGACCAGATCATGTTGCGGCGCCTGAAGAAGCGCAAGCTCATGATCAAGGACATGATCACGCACCTGGAGAGTTCCCGGATCCCGGACCTGAACGCCTAGTCGCAGCCAGGTCGGGCCACGAGGCTTCGCCGCCGTTGTGGCGGAGTCGGTCATATTGATACTCCGGCAGCACGCTTCGATGCGAGCCATCCGCGCCGGTGATTGTGCGCTGAGCCGCACCGGCCGCCGTTGCGGGTTAGAATCGCCGCGTGAATCTGATTGCCGATATTGGCGCCACGCAGTCGCGATGCGCCGTGATCGATGGCGACGGCCGGATACAGGCAGCCGAAGTCTTCCAGAATCGCCATTTCGACAGCCTTCAGGAACTCTTGCGAGGCTATCTGCGTCAGTGCCCCGACTGCCCCGGTTCCGCCGCCCTGGCTGTCGCCGCACCCATACTCGAAGACGATGTGAGCATGCCGAACCTCGGCTGGCGATTCTCCCAGGGATCGCTCATGGGCGAACTCGACTTGCGGGAACTGGTCGTGGTGAACGACTTCGCAGCCGTGGCCTGGGGATTACCGGCGCTCACCGCCGCCGACCTGCACAAGGTGGGCGGCGGCGCTGCAGTGGCCGGAACTGCGATGGCGACGCTGGGTCCGGGATCCGGCCTCGGGGTAGCCACCGTGGCGCCCTGCGGCGACCAATGGGCGGTGGTCGAGGGCGAGGGCGGCAACATCACCTTTACCGGCGTCACGCCCGAACAGCAGGCGGTGAGCGACCGTATCCGGGCGCAACACGGGCACTGCTCGGCGGAAAGCCTTTTGTCCGGACCCGGCCTGGTCAATGTCTACATGGCGCTGGCCGCATTGCAGGGCCGAAACGCCGACCGCCCCAGTCCGGCACAGGTGAGCCGGGCTGCGGCGGACGGCGAGGCGCTGGCTTGCGAGGCGCGCGATATGTTCTTCGAGGTCCTGGGTGCGGTGGCGGGCAACCTGGCGCTGACCGTCGGCGCCAGGGGCGGCGTGTTCATCGCCGGCGGCATCGTACCCCGGCTGCTGGAGCCGCTGGAACGGTCAGGCTTCAGGGAATGCTTCGAAGCAAAAGGGCGCTATCGTTACTACCTGGAAGCCATCCCCACCTACGTGATCACGGAACCCTACCCCGCCTTTCGTGGCCTACGGAGGCTTCTCGGATACGGCTGAGCGAGGGCTCAGAATCGACCCGGCACGCCTCGCCGTCCTCGTCGACACCCGTTCAGGTCGCCGCCTGACGTTGCGGCACCGCAGCGATCGCATCGCCCTCGGCGACATCGACCCCGACCGTCCTGCCGAAGACCCGGCCGAGATAGACGCCCGCAGCGCCCCAGACTGCTGCGATGCCCGCGCCGATGGCGGCCATGGCCGCGATGCCAAGTCCAAGTCCGTCGGTCAGGCCAGCGAAGGCGATGCTGCTTGCAGCGTCGCCGCCGCGATAGACGGCCACGTCGATTACCGGTTTCGCCTTGAAGCGCGTCTCGCGGTCGACGTTCGTGAACAGCATCTCGCGTGCAGGACGCGTGATGCCGTAGTTGCCAGCCTGCCGAGCGACCTGAAGTGCCAGCAGGACCGTCAGAATCGGTGCGAAAGCGAGAATCAGCAGTCCCGCGCAGATGAACACCGGCACGAGCGCGAGCGTCGTCGGCATGCCGAATCGGGTGACGATTCGGCTGGTCGCGAAGAGACCGAGCCCGAAGGTCAGCAGGTTCACGACAAAGGCCAGGCCTGCGAGGATTTCGGTTCGCTCCTCGCGGGTGAATTCCCTGAGCAGGTCCGTCTGCTGGAAGTAGACGAACGAGCCGATCGTCGTGTAGAGCAGGATGAATGCGCCGATCGCGAGCAGGTAGGGATTCGTGAAGAAGGTCTTGAAGCCCGCGAGCGGATTGCCGCCGATCCTTGCGGCGCTGAGATCTGCGGCGACATCCTCATTGTGCAGGTCGACGCGCTTCAGACGCTGCAGGTAGAGCACCACCGGGGTCGCGATCAGCAGCATACCGGAGGCCAGGAGCATGAGGTTGTCCGTCCCGATGCCGGAGACCAACTGGTTCGCAACCAGCGGTCCCGTTGCGGCGCCCGCGCTCGCGCCCGCGGCGATGAACGCGAACGCGCGGCGCGACTGCTCCTTGCTGAACGTGTCGGCCATGAAACTCCAGAAGACCGAGACGTGAAACAGGCTGAAGAGGCTGACCCACAGGTAGAAGCTCTTGTCCAGCAAGATGTTGCTGGTGACCGGGCCTCGGGTCAGGGTCTCCAGAAAAGTCGCCAGACCACCTTCAAGCGGTACGCCGTCGGTGACGAAACCCGAGCCGAAATAGAACATGCAGAACGTTACGGCGAAGAAGATGTAGACGGCGGGCACCAGCAGCCTGAAACGCACGTGCGAGCAGGCGAGCCCGTACAGGGCGACGACGGCCGTGCTCAGCACCAGTTGCATGTTCCAGAGAACGCTGATCTCGGTGTTCGTCCAGTCGCTCGCCATCGCGTCGCGGACGGGTCTCAGGATGTAGTAGGCCGCCATGAGGATGAACACGAACGAGAACGAGATAATCACCGTTCTGATCTCGTTCGGCTCGATCATCGTCGCCGCCCTGACGAGTCGCGGCGCCATGAAGATCCGGACGATCAGGGCGACGGCGGCCAGCGTCCCAAGCAACCCGAGGTTCGACAGGTCGAACACGCTCCACAGCGGCTGGCCCTGCAGCACGCCGGCAGTTTTCGAGATGACGAATAAGGCGATGACGAGCCAGCAGGCTGTCTTGATCCAGTCGCTGGACGATCGTTCGGCAAGAGACCTTGTTATCATCGCGTACTCCCGATTCGAAGCGAGGCGTCGGCAAGGCGACATCCCAAATGCGCAGCAGCAGCCCCGCATTGGCCGGCCGGTCATCGGCAGACCGGCCGAATCCAGAATACTACCCGAAAAGCCGACTACGATGGCCGCTCACGTCCACGCGGCGCAAGAACGGCCGTTATACCCGGGAACGACCGCTATTCCGTTGAGTCGCGCTCGCGGCGGATGGCCCGGTAGCCGATGTCGCGGCGGTAGTAGACGTCTTTCCAGTCGATGCGGGCCGCTGAGGAGTAGGCTACTTTGGCTGCGCTTGCGACCGTGCTGCCGAGGCCGACGACGCACAGGACGCGGCCGCCGCTGGTGACGATGGCGCCGTCGTCTTCGCGGGTGCCGGCGTGGAAGACGAGGGCATCGTCGCCGAAGTCGGTGTCCAGGCCGGAGATGGGGGCGCCGGTGTCGTAGCTGCCGGGGTAGCCGCCGCTGGCCAGCACCACACCCAGCGCGGCTCGCGGGTCCCATTCGACATCGATCGAGTTCAGTGAGCCGTCGAATGCGGCCAGGCACAATTCGGTGAGGTCGCTGCGCATGCGGGCCAGGACGGGCTGGGTTTCGGGGTCGCCGAACCGGCAGTTGTATTCCAGCACCCTTGGCTTGCCGTGCGGGTCGATCATCAGGCCGGCGTAGAGGAAGCCCCGGTAGGCCATGCCCTCGGCGCTCATCCCGGTGACCGTGGGGATCATGATTTCGTCCATGACCCGGCGGTGCATTTCGGGTGTCAGGACGGGCGCCGGAGAATAGGCGCCCATGCCGCCGGTGTTGGGGCCGCGGTCGCCCTCGTCGCGGGTCTTGTGGTCCTGGGAGCTTGCCAGCGGCACGATGCGGGTATCGTCGACCACGGCGATGAAGCTGACCTCCTCGCCGCGGAGGAACTCCTCCACGACGACCGTGGCGCCGGCTTCGCCGAAGGTGCGTTGTTCGAGCATGCCCCGTACCGTGCGTTCCGCCTCGCCGAAGGTCTCGGCAATGGTCACGCCCTTGCCGGCGGCCAGTCCGTCGGCCTTGATGACGATGGGCGGCGTGCAGGAGCGTATGTAGGCGAGCGCGGCGTCCGGTTCGGTAAAGGTCTCGTACGCAGCGGTGGGTATGTCGTGGCGGGCCAGGAAGGCCTTGGTGAAGGCTTTCGAGCCCTCCAGGCGAGCGGCAGCGGCCTGCGGCCCGAAGCACTTCAGTCCGGCCGCCTCGAAACGGTCGACCACGCCGTCCACGAGCGGTTGCTCGGGTCCGACGACGGTCAGGTCGACGTCCTCGGATTGCGCAAGGTCCAGCAATCCGTCCAGGTCGTCGGCAGCCACGGCGACGTTGCTGGTCCCTGGCTCCATCGCCGTGCCGGCGTTGCCGGGCGCCGCGAGGATTTCCGTGACGCGCGGCGACTGCGCGAACTTCCAGACCAGGGCGTGTTCCCGCCCGCCGCTGCCTATGACCAGAATCTTCATCAGTGGCGAAAGTGGCGCATGCCGGTGAATACCATGGCGATATCGTGCTCGTCCGCTGCCTTGATGACTTCTGCGTCGCGAACGGAACCTCCCGGCTGGATCACGCAGGTAATACCGTGTTCGGCGGCGATGTCGATGCCGTCGCGGAAGGGAAAAAAGGCGTCCGACGCCATGGCTGCGCCGGTCAGTTTCAGGTCCTGGTCGGCGGCCTTCATGGCCGCCACCCGCGCGCTCACCACGCGGCTCATCTGTCCGGCGCCCACCCCGAGCGTCCGGCCCTCCCGTGCGTAGACGATGGCATTGGACTTCACGTACTTGCAGACGATCCAGGCGAATGCCAGGTCGTCCATTTCGTCGCTGGACGGCGCGCGCCGGGTGGCGATCTTCAGTTCCACGTCTTCCGGCATCCCCGGATCCCGCTCCTGCACCAGCAGGCCACCCGCGACACTCCTCAGATCCCAGCCGCTGGAACGGTCGACGGGCACGCATGCGGCCTCCAGCAGACGAACGTTTTTTTTCGCTGCCAGGGCGTCCCGGGCGGCGGGCAGGACGCTCGGTGCAACCACCACGTCAACCAGTTGCCGGGTGACGATTTCCCGCGCCGTTTCGGCGTCCAATGGCCGGTTGAAGGCGATGATGCCGCCGAAGGCGGAGGTGGGATCGGTCTCGTAGGCCAGTTCGTACGCCGCTTTCGGCGTGGCGGCGATGGCGCCGCCGCAGGGGTTGGCGTGCTTGACGATCACGCAGGCGCAATCCTGGAAGGCGCCAACGCACTGTATCGCCGTATCGGCATCCGCCAGGTTGTTGAAGCTGAGCGCCTTGCCCTGTAGCTGGTTTGCGGCGGCGATGCCGGTACCCTCGGCGGCCGCCAGCCGATAGTACGCGGCCCGCTGATGCGGATTTTCGCCATAGCGCAGCTCGCCCGTCTTGGTTCCCGCCAGCACCAGGGTGTCGGGGAACGAGTCCGTGAGATCGTCGCGCAGATAGTTGCTGATCAGGGCGTCGTAGCGGGCGGTGTGGGTGAACGCCTTTGCAGCCAGTTCCCGCCTGAGATCGGCCGTTGCATCGTCATTGCGAATTGCCGCCAGTACTCGCGAATAGTCGGCTGGATCGCAGACCACCGTGAGTCGGGCATGGTTCTTCGCTGCGGCGCGCAGCATGGCCGGACCGCCCACATCGATCTGCTCCACCGCGCTTTCCTCGGTGCAATCCGGATCCAGGATGGTGGCTTCGAAAGGGTAGAGATTGACGGCCAGGAGATCGATCCAGTGGATGCCGTGTGCTTCGGTGGCGGTCTCGTCCACTCCGCGGCGCGCCAGCAACCCGCCGTGTATGGCCGGGTGAAGCGTCTTGACGCGGCCGTCCATCATTTCGGGGAAGCCGGTGAGTTCGGAAACGTCCAGTACTTCCAGTCCCGCCTCGCGCAGCGCGCGGGCCGTGCCTCCGGTGGAAACCAGCTCGAATCCGAGGGCGGCCAGACCCCCGGCGAAGTCGGCAACGCCGGCCTTGTCCGAGACGCTGATAAGGGCGCGGCGGGGCCGCGTCGGGCGGCCGTTCATTCCTCCAGCAGATCGTAAAGCTTCAGCTTCTTGCGCAACGTACCGCGATTGATGCCAAGGATTTTCGCCGCCTGGCTCTTGTTGCCGCCGGCGTAGTCCATGGCGTTCTTCAGCAGCGGCCGCTCGACCTCGCCGATCACCAGTTGATAGAGGTTGGCGGGGTCGTGACCGTTCAGGCTCTTGAGGTATCGCTTGAGCGCCTTGTCCGTGATTTCGCTGAGCGGCTTGTTACTGAGTTTCCCCTTGATGGCCGATTTTGATCGCTTGCCTATTGTTCTTCTCGCTGGCTCTGGCTTTCGGGCGTCCGGCACTCCCACGGACGCTTCGGAATGCAGTGAATCTGACGGATGATCGGGTACGAAAACGAGAGCGAATCATATCACGGTCAACGGTCAAGGGAAGAGATCGCCACGCCTCGGATGAGCGGACCGAAAATCGTTTCAGGGGACGGTTCTGCGGCGTTCCCGCGGGCTGCGCCGCTACTTCAGCCCGAGCCTTTTTTCCAGGTAGTTGATGTCGGTGCCGCCGGCCTTGAACGCCGCGTGCTGGCAGATTTCCTGGTGCAGCGGAACGTTGGTCCGGATACCCTCCACCACGATCTCGCTCAACGCAGTGCCCATCCTCGCGATGGCCGCGGCCCGGCTGTCCCCGTGCGCGATCACCTTGGCGATGAGGGAGTCGTAGTAGGGCGGTACGGCATAGCCGCTGTAAAGGTGGCTGTCTACGCGGATACCGGGACCGCCGGGGGCGTGCCAAAGATTCACCGTGCCCGGTGAGGGCATGAAAGATTTTGGATCTTCGGCGTTGATGCGGCATTCGATGGCGTGCCCGGACCAGCGAATGTCTTCCTGGCGTATATCGAGCGGTTCGCCGGCGGCAACCCGCAGTTGGGCCTTGACGATATCGATCCCGGTGATCATTTCGGTCACCGGGTGCTCTACCTGGACCCGGGTGTTCATTTCGATGAAGAAGAACTCGCCGTCCTGGTACAGGAATTCGAACGTGCCCGCACCCCGATACCCGATCTCCCGGCAGGCCCGGGCGCAACGCTCGCCCATGCGTTCGCGCGTCTGTTGCGAAATACCCGGTGCGGGCGCTTCTTCCACGACCTTCTGGTTGCGCCGCTGCATCGAGCAGTCTCGTTCACCGAGATGAATCGCGTTGCCATGGTGGTCGGCGAGCACCTGGAATTCCACGTGCCTGGGCTGTTCGAGGTAGCGCTCCATGTAGACCTGTTCGTTCCCGAACGCAGCCAGCGCCTCGGCCCTGGTGATGGTGATGGCGTTGAACAGCGCGGCTTCGCTGTGCACCACCCGCATGCCGCGCCCGCCGCCGCCGCCCGCGGCCTTGACGATGACCGGGTAGCCTATTTCCCGGGCGCATCGGGCATTCTCTTCGTTGTCGTCGGACAGGGGACCGTCGGAACCGGGGACGCACGGCACACCTGCCTCCCGCATGGCGCGGATGGCGGAAACCTTGTCACCCATCAGCTTGATGGTTTCCGGCTCAGGGCCGATAAAGATGAACCCGCTTTCCTGCACACGCTCGGCGAAACCGGCGTTCTCGGACAGGAATCCGTAGCCGGGATGTATGGCCACCGCGTCGGTCACTTCGGCGGCGGCAATCACCGCGGGCATGTTCAGGTAACTGTCGGTGGATGCCGCCGGACCGATGCAGACGGTTTCGTCCGCCAGCAGCACGTGCTTGAGCGTGGCATCCGCGGAGGAGTGCGCCGCGACGGTCTTGATCCCCAGTTCCCGGCACGCCCTGAGGACACGCAGGGCGATTTCGCCCCGATTCGCGATAAGGACCTTGTCCAGCATGCGCGTTTATTCTTCGATGAGGAACAGGACCTGGCCGAACTCTACCGGGGCGCCGTTTTCCACGAGGATGCTCACGATGGTCCCATCCACGTCGGCTTCGATGGGGTTCATCATCTTCATCGCCTCGACGATGCACAGCGTATCGCCCACTTCGATCCGGGAACCCAGGTCGACGAACGGTTTGGCCCCCGGGGCCGGACCGGCGTAGAACGTGCCGACCATGGGCGAGGTGATTTCATGACCGCCGGAGGCAGCCTCCGCCGGGGCGGAGTCCGGCCGCTCGGAGGCCGGTGGCTCGGGCACGTGGACCGGAACCTGCGCCGGCGCCGGGGGCTGAGCTGCCGGAACGACCGGCGCGGCCGTCAGCCGCGTCACGCGGATGGACTGGTCGCCCTCGGAGATTTCGATCTCGGCGATCTCGTGCGATTCCACGAGCTCCATGAGTTTCTTGATTTTCCTGACGTCCACGAGAGCCTCCTCCGGCAGTCCGCGGCGAAAGATTCCCTAGGCCAGATGACGCGAGGCGGCGACAAGGGCCAGTTCGTAACTGGCGACGCCGAACCCGGCAACGGTGCCCAGGGCCACGTCGGAGAAAAACGAGCGATGCCTGAAATCCTCGCGCGCGGCGACGTTGGACAGATGTATTTCAATGAACGGTATGCTCACGGCCAGCAGCGCATCCCGAAGCGCTATACTGGTGTGGGTGAAGGCTGCCGGGTTCAGCAGGATGAGTTCGACGCCTTCGTCGCGGGCCGAGTGAACGCGCCTGACCAGTTCATGTTCGGCATCGCTCTGGTAGCAGAGCAGGTCGTGGCCCTGCCGTTCTGCAGACTGCGCCAGGCGCGACTCGATATCCGCCAGGGTATCCGCACCGTAGATTTCCGGTTCGCGCTGTCCCAGCAGGCCGAGGTTGGGGCCATTGATCAGAAGCAAACGTGCCATTTTTCATGATCGACGAAATTTACGCGCTAATTTAGCACAAATCGGAGCATGTTTGTGAATTTTTACCAGGCTTTGCTTGGAGCGATATCAGTTCCCTCCGTGCCTGCGCGGCGATGCTGCCGGGAATATTGCTAGTGGTTCAAACGCGCCCGGGCTGCATCGATGTCCATCGTGCCGGCTTCCAGAGCGTTCAGGACCAGGAGGAAGTCGTCCATGTGCTCCGCATGCAGTTCTCCGTTATGGACGCCCAGGATGCGTTTGTGGTGATCCGTGAATACAGTAAAGGGCAGAACGAAGAACTCGAGCCCGAATTCGGCGGCGGCTTCCATGGCCGCCAGTTGTCCCACCAGCACCGGGTAGTTGAAGCCCATGTCTTCGGCGAATGCCTGCACCGCTTCCAGGTGATCCACGGCGATGCCGACGACCTGCACCCCTGCGGACCCGTTGGCATCCTGGAACTCCTTCAGCAGGGGGATTTCCCGCAGGCACGGCGCACACCAGGTGGCCCAGAAGTTGATCACCAGGGCGTTGCCCTCCCAACCATGAATGGAGCGCAATTCCCCGGTGAGATCTTCGAGCGCGAAATCCGGTAGCGTTTCTACGCTGACGGATGCCGCGGTATTTCCGGCGCCGTCCGGTAGATTCCCCGGAACCACGGCACGGTAGCCCACGTAGGCGAGCAGCGCGGCAGCGCTGAGCGCCAGCGTCAGCAGCGCGGACCGGGCCATGTCACTCATCGCCCGCCAGCCTCACGCGCTTGTCCCAGCTTGCGGGGAGGTAGCAATAGCCGATGTCGGCACAACCCTGAAGTTCCAGCCGGACCAGCATTTCGTTCGCGGCGCCCGCGCTCCGGTAGGGAATGCGAATCTGGAAATCGCCGCGATAGATTTCCACGGCGCCGAAGAATTCGTCCACGTGGGGACGGCCCTCGGGAAGCTCCGGCGTGCCGAGCATGATGCCGTCGGTCAGGCTCTCGAAGCCGAACCGGTGCCGGTACAGGTAATAACCCTCGGGAATCTGAAAGCTCAGTACCACCGAGCCGGCATCGGCGAAAGCAATCCAGGGAAAGGCTTCCTCGGGCGGTAGTGGTTCATTGAACTGGGCTGCGGCGACGGCCACGGCGGCAAGCACGGCGAGAAGCAGCCGGCGCGCAGTCGACCGTGTCGTGGTGTTTGTCATGCGAAGGGTCTCCTCATGACACCGATTCCGCGAGCCAGCCCAGGTAGGCCCTGGAACCCCTGCAGACCGGAACGGCGATGATTTCCGGCACGTCATAACTCGACAGCCGCCTGATCGCGATCTGCAATTCGTCGAATCGGGCATCCGTGGTCTTGATCAACAGCAGAGTTTCCTTGTCCCGTTGCAGCCGGGATTCCCATGTGTACGTGGACAAGACTCCATCCACCCGGTTGACACAGGCGGCGAGCCGCTTTTCCACCAGAGCGCCGGCGATTTCGTCCGCTTCGTCCGCGTTTGCACAGGTCGTCAGTACCAGAAGAGCGGAATTACTCATTGCCGATCGATCCTGACCTGCCGTACGCCTGTCTGTTCGGAAGCATAGCGGCACTGCCGTCCCGTGTCATTGATCGGCGAACGCAGTGAGATTTTTTCGCGCCACGCGCAATTGGGTCTTGAAATCTCTCAATTCGCCCCTATCATTAGCACTCGTTTCGACCGAGTGCTAACAAGTGCGACGGCGTACAAGGTTTTTTCCAACGTAGTTCAATGAGTTATCAAAGGGAGACCCATCAATGAAGATACGTCCCTTACATGATCGCGTCGTCATCAGGCGCACCGAGGAAGAGCGAACCTCTCCCGGCGGAATCGTGATCCCCGACGCCGCGGCCGAGAAACCCATCAAGGGTGAAGTTCTCGCCGTAGGTAACGGAAAGCTGCTGGAAAACGGCGACATTCGGCCCCTTGACCTCAAGGTGGGCGACCAGGTCCTGTTCGGCAAGTACTCCGGCACGGAGGTCAAGATGGACGGCGAGGAACTGCTGGTGATGCGTGAGGACGACATCATGGCGGTGATCGAGGGCTGAGGCCCCGCTGCAACGATTTTTTGAGAATTTCACAGGAGACATGAAATGGCAAAAGAAGTGAGATTTGCCGATGAGGCGCGCCAGCGGATGCTCAAGGGCGTCAACGTGCTGGCCAGCGCCGTCAAGGTCACCCTGGGGCCCAAGGGCCGCAACGTGGTGGTGGAGAAGAGCTTCGGCGCCCCCACCGTGACCAAGGACGGCGTGTCGGTGGCCAAGGAGATCGAACTGGAAGACAAGTTCGAGAACATGGGCGTGCAGATGGTCAAGGAAGTGGCCTCGCAGACCTCCGATGCGGCCGGCGACGGCACCACCACGGCGACCGTGCTGGCACAGGCCGTGTTGCGGGAAGGGCTCAAGGCCGTGGCTGCGGGCTTCAATCCCATGGACCTGAAGCGGGGCGTGGACAAGGCGTCGGCGGCGGTCGTCAAGGCACTCCAGGACCTGTCCCAGCCCTGTGAAGACGACAGGTCCATCGCCCAGGTGGGCACGATTTCGGCCAACGCCGATCATGAAATCGGCAACAACATTGCCGAGGCCATGGACAAGGTGGGCAAGGAAGGCGTGATCACCGTGGAGGAAGGATCGGCGCTTGAGAACGATCTCGACGTGGTCGAGGGCATGCAGTTCGATCGCGGTTACCTGTCGCCCTACTTCATCAACGATCAGCAGACCCAGGGGGCGGAGTTGGAGAATCCGTTCGTGCTCATTCACGACAAGAAGATTTCCAACATTCGGGACCTGCTTCCTCTGCTTGAGGGCGTGGCCAAGTCCAGCCGTCCGCTGCTGATCATCGCCGAGGACGTCGAGGGCGAAGCCCTGGCGACGCTGGTGGTCAACAACATCCGCGGCATCGTCAAGGTCGCGGCGGTGAAGGCTCCGGGTTTCGGCGACCGGCGCAAGGCAATGCTGCAGGATATCGCCATCCTCACCGGCGGCCAGGTCATCTCCGAGGAGGTGGGCCTGTCGCTGGAGAAGGCGAGCCTTGGGGATCTTGGTGAAGCCAAGAAGATCCAGGTCAGCAAGGAAAACACCACCATCATCGACGGCGCCGGCGGCGCGGCCGAGATCAAGGGACGCGTGGACCAGATCAACAAGGAGATCGAGGAGTCCACCTCCGACTACGATCGCGAAAAACTGCAGGAGCGGGTGGCCAAGCTCGCCGGCGGCGTGGCGGTCATCAAGGTCGGCGCGGCCACCGAGATCGAGATGAAGGAGAAGAAGGCCCGGGTTGAAGATGCACTGCACGCCACGCGCGCAGCCGTGGAAGAGGGCGTTGTTCCCGGCGGCGGTGTTGCGCTCATTCGCGCACAGCCCGCGCTCGATGATCTGAAGGGCGACAACGAAGATCAGAATGTGGGTATCAAGATCCTGCGAAAGGCGATCGAAGAGCCGTTACGCCAGATCGTGGCCAATAGTAATCAGGATGCCTCCGTCGTTCTCAACAAGGTTGCCGCAGGCGAAGGGAACTACGGTTTCAACGCCGCCACCGACGAATACGGCGACCTGGTCGCGATGGGCATCATCGATCCTACGAAGGTGACCCGGCTGGCGTTGCAGAACGCCAGTTCGGTGGCGGGCCTGCTGCTCACCACCGAGGCCATGGTGGCCGAGTTGCCCAAGGACGATCCTCCCGCGGCGCCGCCCGACATGGGTGGCATGGGCGGCATGATGTAGCGTCGCCGACTTCAGCCGAACGGAAAAGCCCCGCCCCTGCGCGGGGCTTTTTCATGGTGCGGGCCCGCATGTCACGGACGGCACGCGTTGATGATAGAGTTCCGGTCTGCGCCGGCGGGCGGCGGCAGCAGTCTTCCTGCAATTCACGCATGAGGCGCTTTCGTACCCGCCGGCTTGTGGAATGCCGATGAACCTGACCGCTCCGTCCGATCTGCCGCACCATCTCGCTGGCCGTTGGCAACGCGTCAGGGAGCGCCTTGCCGGGATTCCCGAAGTTCTGTTGGCCGAACATCCGCGGGCGGCGGAAACGCTGCCCCGCGTGGCCATCTGCAGCGACTTCGCCCTGACCACGTTGCTTCGCCATCCCGAGGCCTTGCTGGAACGCCTGGCGGACGCGGAACCGCTCTCCCCGGAACGCCTGGCGGAGCGGTTCCGCGTCCGCGACCGCTCCCAGGCCGAGGCGATGACGGTGCTCCGGCAGGTGCGCCACGTGGAGATGGCGCGCCTCGCATGGCGGGACCTGGCGGGATGGTCGGACCTGGACACGAACCTCGCCGACCTGTCCCTGCTGGCCGATGGCGCCATCGTGGCCGCTCACGACTATGCGCAATCGCAGTTGCTTCAGCGTTTCGGGCAGCCCGTGGACGGCGACGGTACGCCGGTGGAAATGATGATCCTGGCCATGGGCAAGCTGGGCGGCAGCGAACTCAACTTTTCATCGGACGTGGACCTGGTGTACCTGTACCCGGAAGGCGTCGTCTTCGAGGATCGCCCGAGGACCCGGCCGGACGAGTACTTTCGCCGCCTGGGGCAATGGTTGATCAAGCTGCTCAACGAAGCGACGGCGGACGGCAGGGCGTTCCGCGTGGACACGCGCCTGCGGCCGTTCGGTTCCAGCGGGCCGCTGGCGATGAGCGTGTCGGCGCTGGAGAACTACCTGATCCGGCATGGCCGGGATTGGGAGCGCTATGCCTACCAGAAGGCCCGGCTCATCACCGGCCGGCGCCACGGCGCCGAACTTTTCGACGAGGTGCTGACGCCTTTCGTCTATCGCCGCTATATCGATTTCGGCGTGTTTCGCTCGCTGCGCCAGATGAAGGCGCTGATCGCCGAGGAAGTGGCCAGGCGCAACCTGGCGGACAATATCAAACTCGGTCCGGGCGGCATCCGCGAGATCGAGTTCATCGTGCAGGTGTTTCAACTGGTCCGGGGCGGGCAGAATCCTGCGCTGCGGACCCGTTCGCTGCTGCGGTCGCTGCGGCGGCTCGAATTCACGGACGTCCTCGAGTCCGGCGCCGTCACCGGACTGGAACAGGCGTATCGATTCCTGCGCACCCTGGAAAATCGCCTGCAGGCGATGGAGGACCATCAGACGCAGCGCCTGCCCGGGGATGCCGATTCGCGGGCAATCCTGGCCTGGGCGATGGGCAAATCCGAATGGGAGGAGCTGGCCGCCGAACTGGAGGTTCATCGGCAACTCGTCGATGCGGAGTTCGCCCGGCTGGCGTTCGACGAGCGCGGCGAGCGCCGCGGGGAAGGGGAGGCTTCAGACAGCGGCGCGGACCGGGACACGAGCGCGGGCGAGGCTCCGGGCGGGTCCGGCGCGGAACAGGATGAACGCTGGGCGGCCGCATGGGAGCGCGCGGACATGGCGGGGCTCCTTCAAAACGCCGGCGTCCGGGAGGCCCGGGCGGTGGCGGACGACCTCCACGGCCTGCGCAACAGCAACCTGTACGGGCGGATGGACGAGGTGTCGAGGCAGCGGCTGGCCGAAGTCGTTGCCCGCCTGGCGCTGCGGCTGCGCGAGTACCGGAACCCGTCGTGGATTGTCAGCCGCCTCATTCCGCTGTTGCGGGCCATCTGCCGGCGCAGCGCCTACCTTGCGCTGATCGGCGAGAATCCCGGTGCGCTGACGCGCTTGCTTACGCTGGCAGAACGCAGCGAGTTCCTGGTGACGCTGGTCGAACAGCATCCCCTGCTGCTCGATGAACTGCTTGACGAGCGCATCTTCGACGCCGCACCCACGCGCGGGGAACTGGAAGACGCGCTGGAGCGGGCGGTCCGCCTGCGCGTGACCGACGACGTCGAATCGCAGCTCGAGGTCATGCGCACGTTCCAGCGCGGCGCCGTGTTTCGGATCGCGGTGGCCGACCGGATGGCCAACCTGCCGCTGATGAAGGTCAGCGATCGACTCACGGACACTGCCGAGTTGATCCTGGCGTATGCGCTGGACATGGCGTACTCGGAACTGGCCGAACGCCATGGCGCGCCGATGTGCAGTACCGGGAAAACTCAGCGGCGGGTCGGCTTCGCGATAGTCGGTTACGGCAAGCTCGGCGGCATCGAGACAGGTTACGGTTCCGATCTCGACCTGATCTTCCTGCACGATTCCCGTGGCGATGCGCAGCGGACTTCGGGGGCCAGGCCGGTCGAGAACCGCGTCTTCCTGGTGCGGCTGGTGCAGCGGCTGATCAGCCTGCTGAGCATCCAGACGCGCTACGGCCGCCTCTACGAGGTGGACATGCGGTTGCGTCCCAACGGACAGTCGGGCGCGCTCGTGTCGAGCATGGACAGCTTCCGGTCGTACCAGCGGACCCAGGCCTGGGTATGGGAGCACCAGGCGCTGCTGCGCAGCCGTTCCGTGGCGGGGGATGCCGGCGTGCGCGAGGAATTCGAGAACGAACGGCGCGAGATCCTCATCCATCATGTGAATCGGCGGGACCTGAAGGCCGAGGTCGTCAAGATGCGCCGGCGAATGCGCTCCGAACTGTCACGCAGCCGCGGCGGCGAGTTCGACATCAAGCAGGACGCCGGCGGGATGGCCGACATCGAGTTCCTGGTCCAATACTGGGTGCTGGCGCACGCGGCGCAATACCCGGACCTGGTGGAGTATTCCGACAACGTTCGCCAACTCGAGGCGCTGGCGCGCAACGGGCTGGTTCCGGGCACCACGGCCGACCGCATCAAGTCGATCTACCTCAACCTGCGCGGCAGCGCCCACGAACTGGCGTTGATCGGCAGCGGCCGCGTCGTTTCCGGCGATGCCTTCGCCGACGAGCGCGCCTGGATCAGGAACCTGTGGGGCGAAGTTCTGGGCTAGACATCATGGATTGACCTGCCCTGGCCTCAAGCATCGTGGGTTATGTTTGGGGTCGGAGCCTTTAGCACAGAGCCACATTGAGGAGGGCAGGCCATGAAGGAGTATAACGCGTACGTGGGTTTGGACGTTCACAAGGA